>CANMIP010000001.1 GCA_947497945.1 uncultured Tropicimonas sp.
TCTTTCGCATGCGTCTGCTCCTGCAAAGGTTGGGCAGACTCTACATCACGGTGAGGGACTTTCCGGGGGGCAGGTCAGTTTCAACACACCTGAAACTTGGAAGCCAAGGTGCGCACGAGGCGAGGCGTTGGGGAAACAGGCAACGGCCCGTCTTTCACAGCTTGTTCGAACGGCGGATACTGCGGAGGTTGAGTTTGTTCCCTGTGCTTGCAAGCTAGGAACTCAAGGAACGAAGAACTGTAACTTTGGCCGCGCCTGTGCCTATCTTCGGATTGATGGAACGGACGTCGGGAAGACATTGATTGCCGAAGGTTTGGCGGCACGGTTTGTCTGTGGTCGGACATCGTGTCCACGATTGCCCCGCCCTTGGTGCCCGTAGATGCTCAATCAAGGCAAGCTCGCCTCAAGGGGCCGGCACCGCGACCATTCCCGTAGCAAGAACGGAGGTTCTTATGTCCCATGCACAGGCACTGAAGGCCCTCGAACTCCTGAAAGTTGGCAACTTTTTGGCTGGTAGCCAGATGGAGGCAGCACACGAAATTTGCCAATCGTACGAAGGCCAATCCTTGTTCGATTGGGTCCACGCTCTTGTTCACAGGATAGAAGGCGATGATTGGAATGCCGACTATTGGTATCAGAGAGCGGGCAAATCACGTCATCCGGGTACAATCGAGGAAGAGTGGGAGTCCATTCGCTCTACGATTGAAGGTTGAGCCAGCCCGCACGTCTCGGCAGTTCAAACTACGACAAATTAGAGCCAGTTTCCGGGTCATTCCAATACAAAATGGCGGCCTTAATGGGGGACGGAAACCAAACAACACCCATTAATACTATGATTTAATTTATAATTCTTCATTAAACTGGCGGAGGCGGTGGGATTCGAACCCACGGTACGCTTTCACGCACGCCGGTTTTCAAGACCGGTGCATTCGACCACTCTGCCACACCTCCGTCCGGAGAAGATGCCATAGCCCCTTCATTCTGATTCTGGAACCCATTCGACACGCTAGGAAGGCCGAATGTTGCCAATGATTCGCTCAGGACTTTTCCCAAGCCCGCCTAGTATGTATAACTAGAGCAAAGCGGCCGGATACGGGCAGTCGAGCGGCCGTCAAAGCGTGAAAAAACACGCGGATCAAGGGGCGAAAATGGGCGGCTACAGGCAGATTCTCTTTACCAGCGCGTCAGTGCTGACGCTTTCTCTCTCCGGATGCATGGAAGGATCCGACGGCGCGGGCGATGCGGCCGGCGATGCGACGGCCTTTTCCGAACGACCGGCAGCCAGCCGGCTGGTCGAGCGCGACGTCGAGGCGCCGGAGGTGTTCCAGACCAATGACAAGGGGCTCTGGGACGGGCGCCCGTCGCTGGGCGGCGTCTGGGTGGCCTATTCCGAGGTGACCGATCCGGAACGCGTGATCATCCGCAACGTTGATAACGGGAAATTCGTCATCGGCGCGTTGTTCAAGCGGGAACGGGAACATCCCGGACCGAAGATCCAGGTGTCCTCGGACGCAGCAGCCGCACTCGGTATGCTCGCCGGCGCGCCGACCTCGCTCAATGTCACGGCCCTGCGCCGGGAAGAGCCGGCGCCGGCGACCGAGGCGCCAGCCGAAGCCGTTTCCGAAACCGACGGGACCGAAGTCGCCGAAGATGCAACGATTGCCAGCGCCGCTGCCGCCATCGATCGGGCAGAGACCGGTGACACCGCGGATGCCATTGCCGAGGCCGCAACAGACGCGACCGGAGAGGCAATTGCCACCGAAGCGCCCAAGCGCGGGTGGAACCCGTTCAAACGCAAAGCACCGGCAGACACGGACGCCGTGGCCGAGATTGCAGAAGCGACGGCAGCCACGAGCGCCGCAGGCGAAGCGGCGGCAACCGCTGTGGCCGAAGAGGTCGCCTCTGCCGCGTCCGACGTTCTTGTCGTCGAGCCGGAACCCAAGAAGAAACGGGGCTGGAACCCGTTCAAGCGCAAGGGCCGGGAGGTTGTGACACCGGCTTCGGCGACCGCCACGGCCGACACCGCCGCGCTTGCCGCGGGCGCGATCACCGCGCAGTCGCTTGCCCCCGCGCCACGCGTCATTGCCGATGAACCGGCCGCGGCGCCCGAAGCGCGCCAGACCGTCTCCCGGCTCGACAAGCCCTATGTGCAGATCGGCATCTTCTCCGTCGAGGACAACGCCAACAACACGGCCACCTCTCTGCGCCAGAACGGTGTCGTTCCGCAGGTCTACGAGCAGGAAAGCTCCGGCAAGACCTTCTGGCGGGTTGTCGCCGGCCCCGTGAACACCAAGGTGGACCGCGCGGCGCTGGTCAAGAAGGTGAAAGGGATGGGCTTCGAGGATGCCTACCCGGTAGGCGGCTGACCGTCGCCCTACGCAGGATTGTGCCGAGTTGCGCGCCCGCGCGCCCCACGAACCGCTGCGCTCGGCACATGACACTTCAACGCCTGACCGAAACGCTCTAGAGATGCGGCCATGATGCGAAAGATTTCCGCCCTGCTGATTCTGGCCGCCTGCTTTGTCGCCTCCACGGCGCAGGCCGCCTTCGAAACACGCGCCACCGCTGCCTGGATCCTGGACCAGACGACTGGCACCGTTCTGCTGTCGAAAGACGCGCAGAAACCGCTGCCACCGGCCTCCATGTCCAAGCTGATGACGCTGAACATGCTTTTCGAGGCGCTGCGCGATGGGCGCGTGTCGCTCGAAACGAAATTCTCGGTCTCCGACAAGGCCTCGAGCATGGGCGGCTCGTCCATGTTCCTGACGCCCAAGGATCGCCCCACGGTGGAGGATCTCATCAAGGGGATCATCGTGCAGTCGGGCAATGATGCCTGCGTCGTGGTCGCCGAGGGACTGGCCGGAACGGAGGAAGGCTTCGCCCGGCTGATGAACGAACGCGGCCGCGCCATCGGGCTGCGCAACTCGACCTTCGCCAATGCCTCGGGCTGGCCTCATCCGAACCATCGCATGTCGATGGAGGATCTCGGCCTGCTGGCAAGCCGGATGATTTCGGAATTCCCAGAGTATTACGGCTATTTCGCCATGCCGAGCTTCGAGTTCGACGGGCGCGTCCCCTCGAACCACCGCAACCGCAACCCGCTGCTCAATCTCGGCATCGGCGCGGACGGGCTGAAGACCGGTCACACATCCGAGGCCGGCTACGGCCTCGTCGGTTCCGCCGTGCAGGGCGATCGTCGCATCGTCTTCGTCATCAGCGGGCTCGACAGCGAGATTGCCCGCGCCGAGGAGGCCGAGCGAGTCGTCAACTGGGCCTTCCGCCAGTTCGTGCAGAAGACCGTCGCCGAAAAGGGCACACGGCTCGCCTCTGTACCGGTCTGGATGGGCTCGGAGCGGCAGGTCGGGATGATCTTGCCGGAAGATCTGGAGCTGCTGGTGCCCGCTGTGGTGCGTGGCGAAATCGAGGCGGAAATCACCTATGAAACGCCGCTGCGCGCGCCCATCGCCGAAGGCCAGCAGATTGGCACGTTGATCGTGGACCTGCCCGATCTCGAAAGCCAGGAACTGCCGCTGACCGCCGAAATCGCCGTCGCCAAGGGAGGTTTCCTGCCGCGCATGCGGACCGCTGCCTTCGTCCTGTTCGAGCGGTTGACCGGCTCGGCCGAAGGGCTCTGATGTCCAGCAATCGCGGGATCTTCATCACATTCGAAGGAATCGACGGCTCCGGCAAGTCGACCCAGGCCCGGCGGCTGGCCGAGGCGCTGCGCGATGCGGGTCACGCGGTCGTTCTCACGCGCGAGCCCGGCGGCTCGGAAGGCGCCGAACAGATCCGGGCGCTGGTGCTGGAAGGGGACCCGGAGCGCTGGTCGCCCGAAACAGAGATCCTTCTCTTCACCGCCGCGCGCCGCGACCATCTCGAAAAGCGCATCTGGCCCGCGCTCGAAGCCGGGCAGATCGTGATTTCGGATCGCTTCGCGGACAGTACCCGGATGTACCAGGGCCTGAGCCGCGGCAACCGGAAAGCACAGGTCGACGGCTTGCACGCGATGATGATCGGCACCGAGCCGGACGTGACCTTCCTGATCGACATGGACCCGGGCACCGGGCTGGCGCGCGCCAAGGGACGGCAGGGCACGGAAGAACGGTTCGAAGATTTCGGCGAGGGGCTGCAGCGGCAGATGCGCGACGGCTTCCTTGAGCTGGCCGCCGCGCAGACGGAGCGGTTCATCGTGATCGACGGCGCACGGCCGATGGACGTGGTTGCGGCCGATGTGCTGGCCGCCGCGCTGGACCGCCTGCCAGAACCGGCGGAGAGCTCCGCCGAGGCCGGATGACCGATCCCGACGACATTCCCCAGGCCGACCGGCTAGAAGGCGCCTCGCATCCCCGCGACGCAATCGCGCTGATCGGGCAGGCGGCAGCGGAAAAGGCCTTCCTCGACGCATATACCTCGGATCGTCTGCACCATGCCTGGCTGATCACCGGACCGCGCGGCGTTGGCAAGGCGACCCTGGCCTGGCGCCTGGCCCGCTTCCTGTTGGCAACGCCGCCGGCCAGCGATGACGGGCTCTTCGGCGCCCCACCGCCGCCGGAGACGCTCGATATCGACCCCGAACACCCGGTGGCCCGCCGCATGCGTGCGCTCTCTGAGCCCGGCCTATTCCTGCTTCGTCGCCCCTGGGACGAGAAGGCAAAGCGGCTGAAGCGGGAGATCACGGTAGACGAGGCGCGCAAACTCAAGGGTTTCTTCGCCATGTCGGCCACCGATGGCGGGCATCGCGCCGTGATCGTCGATTCCGCGGACGAGATGAACCCCTCTGCTGCCAATGCCGTGCTGAAACTGCTCGAAGAGCCCCCTGCCCGCACGACGCTCTTTCTCATCAGCCACCAGCCCTCGCGCCTGCTGCCGACGATCCGCTCCCGCTGCCGGACCCTGCGCTGCCATCCGCTCTCACCCGAAGAGATGACACGTGCGCTCGAAGCCGCCGGGGCGGAGTTGCCCGAGCAGGCGGATGCGCTGACAGCGCTGGCCGATGGCTCGGTCGGCGCCGCTTTCACGCTCTTGAGCGGCTCGGGGCTGCGATTCTACACTGCGTTGATCCGCCTGTTCGAGGGCGCGCCCAATATCGACCGCGAGTTGGCCCTCGGTTTCGCCGAGATGGCCGGCAGCCGCTCTGGCGACGCCACAGCCGACCAGGCGCTGGAAATGCTCGACCTGTTCCTGACACGGCTCGCACGCACCGGCGCGCTTGGCCCGCCCGAGCCGCAGGCCGCCGCCGGCGAAGCTGCGCTGCTGTCCCGGCTCTGCCCGGACGTCGCCGCGGCGCGCCATTGGGCGACGCTTCAACAGGCGATTGGCGAACGCGCCCGCCACGGGCTGGCGGTCAACCTTGACCCCGCCGCGTTGCTGCTTGATACCGTGCTCAAGATCAATGCGGGCGCCGGAGAGGTTCTGCCCGCGCCAGCCTGAGCCGAGCAGCAAATGTCCCAACCGCAGATCGTCGACAGCCATTGTCACCTGGATTTCTCGGATTTCGATGGCCAGCACGCCGAAATTGTCGCCCGCGCCGCCGAGGCCGGCGTGACCCGCATGGTCACGATCTGCACGAGGCTGCGCCTCGAGCCGCAGGTCCGCGCGCTTGCCGAGACCTACGCACCGGTCTTCTACGCCGCCGGAACCCATCCGATGAGCGCCGCCGAAGAGCCGCTGGCGACGGTGGAAGAGCTTGTCGCACTGGCAAAACACCCGAAATTCGTTGGAATCGGCGAAACCGGGCTCGATTATCACTACACCGCCGAGAGCAAGCAGGTGCAGCAGGAGAGCCTGCGCATCCATATCGAGGCCGCGCGCCAGACCGGGCTGCCGCTGATCATCCATGCCCGCGATGCCGATGACGACATGGCCCGCATCCTCTCCGAGGAGCACGCCGCCGGCGCCTATTCCTGCGTCATGCATTGCTTCAGTTCGACCGCCGCGCTGGCCGAAGCGGCGCTCGGCCTCGGCTTCTACCTCTCGATGTCCGGCATTGCCGCCTTCCCCCGCAGCCAGGAACTCCGCGACATCTTCGCCGCCGCGCCGCTGGACCGGATCCTCGTCGAAACCGACTCGCCCTATCTCGCGCCGCCGCCCCATCGCGGCAAGCGCAACGAGCCGGCCTATACCGCCCACACCGCCCGCAAGGGCGCCGAGGTGTTCGGCCTGCCTTACGAAGATTTCGCCGCCGCGACCTCCGCCAATTTCGACCGCCTCTTCGCCAAGGCCGCCGCCTGGGAACTGGCCGCCTGATGGCCGAGATGCGCTTCACGATCCTCGGCTGCGGCTCGTCTGGCGGGGTGCCGCGTGTCGGCGGGCTCTGGGGCGCCTGCGATCCGGAGAACCCGAAGAATTCCCGCCAGCGCTGCTCGCTGCTGATCGAGAAGCTCGATGGCGACAAGGCGACCCGTGTCCTCATCGACACCTCCCCCGACCTGCGCAACCAGATGCTCACCGCCGGCGTCGGCGAAGTGGACGCGGTCGTCTATACCCATGACCACGCGGACCACACCCATGGCATCGACGACCTGCGGATGATCGTCTTCGTCCGCCGCGCACGCCTGCCCGTCTGGGCCAATCCCTCGACCCAAAAGGGGCTGATCGGCCGCTTCGGCTATGCCTTCGTGCAGCCCGAGGGCTCGGATTATCCGCCGATCCTCGACCTGCACACGATTGACGGCCCGGTCACCATCTCCGGTGCCGCCGGCGACATCACGCTTGACCCGCTGGAGGTCCAGCACGGCAATATCCGCGCGCTCGGCTTTCGCATTGCGGATCTCGTCTACATGCCCGATGTCAACGAGATCCCCGAATCCGTCTGGCCGAAGCTCGAAGGGGTCGATTGCTGGATCCTCGACGCCCTGCGCTACACCCCGCATCCGAGCCACGCCCATCTCGACCTCTCGCTGGACTGGATCGCCCGCGCTGCGCCCCGCCGTGCCGTGGTGACCAATCTCCATATCGACATGGATTACGAAGAGGTCGCCGCCGCCACCCCCGACCACGTCACCCCCGCCTATGACGGGATGACCATCAGCTACCGGGTCTGATGCGATGCTGAACCTCCTTGCCGTCATCCTCCCCGTCTTCCTCGTGGTTGGTTTCGGCTATGTGGCAGTACAGCAGAAGCTCTTCCCGAGCAGTGGTGTCGACGGGGTCATGCTCTTCGCGCAAGGGTTCGCCCTGCCCGCCCTGCTCTTCCGGGCCATGTCGACGCTGGACCTCTCGACCCTGACCATCGACCTTTTCCTGAGCTATTACGGCGGCGCGACGGTCGCGTTCCTCGTGATCATGGCCGGAGCGAGGCTATTCTTCCGCCGCCCCTGGGAGGACACGATCGCCATCGGCTTCTGCGCGCTCTTCGCCAATGGCCTCCTGCTCGGGGTTCCCGTGACCCAGCAGGCTTTCGGCCAGGAAGCCACGATCACGAATTTCGCGATCATCTCGGTCAACTCGATCTATTGCTACGGGATCGGCATCACGCTGATGGAGGTCACCCGCGCCCACAAGACCGGCGCCAGTCTCGCCGAACTGCCCGGCAAGGTGCTGAAGGGGATGTTCTCCAACAATCTCATCATCGGCATCCTGCTTGGCCTCGCCGTCAATGTCACCGGCCTGCCGCTGCCCGAGTTCCTCACCGACGCTCTGGACCTGATGTCCCGTGCCGCGCTGCCGGCCGCGCTGTTCGGCCTCGGCGGCGTGCTGTGCAATTACCGCCCCGAGGGCGATTTCCGCACCATCGCCTGGATCGTGTCCGGCTCCCTGCTCCTGCACCCCTCGGTGACCTGGCTGATCGGCTCTTCGCTGGCCTTGCCGGTGGACGGGTTCCGCTCCTCCATGGTCATGGCGGCGATGGCGCCCGGGGTGAACGCCTATATCTTCGCCAATATCTACGGTGTCGCCAAACGGGTCGTGGCCTCATCCGTCCTCATCGGAACCGCGGTCTCGCTGATCACGAGCTGGTTCTGGCTGGCGATGCTGCACTGACCCCGGCGCGCGCGGCCGCGCCGGCTATTTCGCGTCCAGCAGGTGCTCGTATCGGGCGTCGGTCAGCGTTTCTAGAAAGGCGACCAGCGCGTCGATGCGCACATCCTCCAATGCCGGCCCATGTTCCAGCTCGTTCATCGAGAGCGTGCCCTCGACCTCGGGCGTGCGCCAGGGCTGGCCGGTCTCGGGGTTGACCTGCCGGGCCTCGGACCGAGAATTGAACGTGTCGTAGAAGAGCACAACCGTGCGCAGATCCGCGAACACGCCATTGTGCATGTAGGGTCCGGTCACGGCCACGTTGCGCAGCGTCGGCACCTTGAACAGGCCCGCCGCGGCAGGATCCTCGACAGCCGGGTTCATCAGCAGCCCGGTATCGACGAAACCCGCGGCCACACCGTTTATCTCGCGCAGCGCCGTGTTCTCCGGCACGCCGATATTGTGATATTCGTAATTGGAGAATGTCTCGCGCGGATCAATGGCGCTGCGGCGCAGCTGGTGGCAGAGCGCGCAATTGGTGAACTGCTCGGAGAAGAACAGAACCCGGCCAAGCTCCTCCTCGTCCGTCAACGTCTCCTCGCCGCGCAGGAAACGGTCATATCTGGAATCGAAAGGCGCGAAGCCTTCCGTCCGCTCGTATGCGGCGATGCTCTCGGCCATCGCGCCATAGGCCGCCTCGGTATCCTCAAAAAGCCCCGCGCCGAACAGCGCCTGCATCGAGACAACGTAATCCTCGTCCTCCTGCAGCCGCGCCACCACGCTGGCCTTGTCCGGCATCCCCATCTCGATCGGGTTGAGCGGCGGTCCGCCCGCCTGCCCCGCGAGGTCGGTTTCGCGGCCGTCATGGAACTGACCGCCGGTCCAGCGGTTGGTCTTTTCCACGAAACCGAAAGGCGGGGAAAACATCGCATAGGCTGCCGTCGGCGCGTTCCGGTCTCCGAGCGAGACGCCGTCATCGCCCAGCGAGACCGCCGCCGCGACGCCCTCGCCACGGTGATCGACAAACCCCGCCGAGGGGTCGTGGCAGGTCGCGCAGGCCTGGGTGCGGTTTGCCGACAGCCCGGTGTCGAAGAAGAGCGCTTCGCCCAGCGCTTCCGGCGTCGGGTAGAGCGGCTCGGCAGTGACGCCCCCGGCGAGCAGGAGCAGCGGCACAACGGCACGCGCAGGGGCCGTGAGCGGGCTGGACAGGTTGAGTTTGCCTGAAAGCATCTGGATCTCTCCGGGTCTGAACGCGCGATGGTCTCCGGGACCTTCTAGGAGGGGCCGGAAGCGAATTGAACTGGGGCGATGCAATATCAGATAAATTTTATCAGAAAAGGGTTTCTTACAAAATTAGTCTGATATAGTGAGTGACAAAACAGCACGAACAGGGACACATCATGAACCTTCGCATTTCTGCCCTTGCGACACTGCTCTGCGGCACGGCGGCCATGGCCAATGCCGCGGCCCCGGCCGACGTCCTCACCACCTATGCCGATATCGCTCTGGCTGGCTACGAGGACAGCCTGGAGACCGCCACAGCGCTGAAATCCGCGCTGGAGACGCTGATTGCCGCGCCGACCGATGCCAATCTGGAAGCCGCGAAAACGGCCTGGATCGCCGCCCGCGTGCCCTATCAGCAGACCGAAGCCTTCCGTTTTGGCAACCCGGTCGTCGATGACTGGGAGGGCAAGGTCAACGCCTGGCCGCTGGACGAAGGGCTGATCGACTATGTCGCGGGCGATGCCGGGCTCAACGAGGAGAACCCCTTCTCCGGCGCCAATCTCATCGCCAACCCGATGCTGGAAATCTCCGGCACGACGCTCGACGCAACCGCGATCACGCCCGATCTGTTGCAGGAAATGCACGAGATCGACGGCATCGAAGCCAATGTGACCACCGGCTATCACGCCATCGAATTCCTGCTCTGGGGCCAGGACCTGAACGGCACCGGGCCCGGCGCGGGCGCCCGCCCTGTCACCGATTTTGACGTCGCCAATTGCATCGGCGGCAATTGCGAGCGCCGCGCCGAGTACCTGCTGGCCGCCGCCGACCTGCTGATCTCCGATCTCGAGGATGCCGTGGCGCTCTGGTCCGAGGGCGGCAAGGGGCGCGTCGAGATCACCGCCGACGACATGCAGGGCCTCGTGATGGCCTTCACCGGCATGGGCTCGCTCTCCTATGGCGAACAGGCCGGTGAACGCATGAAGCTCGGGCTGCTGCTGCACGATCCCGAGGAAGAGCATGACTGTTTCTCCGACAACACCCATGCCAGCCATTTCCATGACGGCCTGGGCATCCAGAATGTCTATCTCGGCAGCTACACGCGCATCGACGGCAGCAAGGTCGAAGGCCCGTCGCTCTATGACGTGGTCGCCGCCCGGGACCAGGCCCTCGCCGATGCGCTGAAAGCCGATATCGCGGACACGATGGACAAGCTCGGCGAGATCGTCAGCCAGGCCGAAGCCGGCACCGCCTATGACCAGCTCATCGGAGCGGGCAATTCCGAGGGCAACGCGATCGTCCAGGCCGCCATCGACGCGCTGGTCGCCCAGACCCGCAATATCGAGCGCGCCGTGGCCGCGGTCGGGCTCGAAGGCGTGGAAGTCGAAGGCTCCGACAGTCTCGACAGCCCCAACGCCGTCTTCGAATGAGCGTCATGTTCACAGGGTAGCCTCCGGGCTGCCCGTTCCCTCGCATTCCGGACTGTCCCGATGATCGTTTGCTCCTGCCAGAACATCTCCGACCGCGACATCAACGCCGCCATCGACTGGATGCGCTCCGCCGATGCCGCCACGATCATCACCCCGGGCAAGGTCTATCGCGCTCTTGGAAAGCGAGCGGATTGCGGCGGATGCATGGCGCTCTTCTTGTCCACGATGCGCGCCAACCCTAGTCTTGAAGTACCCGCCACGCTGCGCAACCTGCGCGGCACAGCAAGAAAGGAAGCCTGACATGAAGGGCGACGAAACGGTCATTGAATATCTGAACAAGGCCCTGCGCAGCGAGCTGACCGCGATCAGCCAGTACTGGCTGCATTACAAGCTCCAGGAGGACTGGGGACTGGGCAAGATGGCCGCGAAATCCCGCGAGGAGAGCATCGAGGAGATGAACCACGCGGATGAGCTGATCGGCCGGATCCTGCTGCTCGGCGGCCACCCGAACCTGCAGAAGCTCGACAGCCTGCGCATCGGCGAAAACCCGAAGGAAACGCTTGAAGCCGACCTTGCCGCGGAAGAAGAGGCGCGCGCGCTCTACAAGGAGGCCCGCGAGTATTGCCAGAAGGCGGGCGACTACATCTCGATGGAGCTTTTCCAGAAGCTGCTTGGCGATGAAGAAGGCCATATCGACTTTCTCGAAACCCAGCTCGACCTGCATGACAGGATCGGCGCCGAGCGCTATGCGCTCCTCAACGCATCGACGATGGATGAAGCCGAGTAACATGACATGCCGAGCCGCGGCGACCTTTGCCGCGACCCTGGCAGCCTCCACGACACTGGCTGCCCCGAACGCCCCGGCCAAAGGCTGGGGCGAACCACATTTGACGGTCCTGCCGCGCAGCGCACAGGAGGCCGCGCGCGTCGCGGCCGTGACGGCGCCACCGCAGGACTTCACCACCCCCGAGCCTTTCGAGGCGCGCCCGGCCGGAGCCGCGACACATGTCGACCACAGGACAGGCACACCCTTCTCGCTGCCATCGGCCAACATGGCGCCGGAACGGGAGATGGATTTCCGCCTGGGCAACGCCTTTTTCGAGAAATTCTGGGTCGAAGCGCCGACAGCCACCACCGCAAGCGACGGGCTGGGGCCGCTCTTCAACGGGCGCGGCTGCAAATCCTGCCATATCCGCGACGGGCGCGGCCACCCGCCGGAGAGCACGGAGGATTTCGGCATCTCGATGGTGCTGCGTCTCTCGGTGCCGGACCACGCCTCCGACCTTCCCGCCGAGACGCTGCAATATCTCGCCAATGCGCCCGAGCCGGTCTACGGCACCCAGCTTCAGGACAAGTCCGCCGCCGGTCTGGCCGCCGAGGGGCGCCTGCGGATCGACTATGACCCGGCGACCGTTGCCTTTGCCGATGGCACGGAGATCACGCTGCGCCAGCCTGCCTATTCCGTGGCTCGCACCGGCTACGGCCCGCTGCACGAGGCGGTCGAATTCAGCCCGCGCATCGCGCCACCGATGATCGGGCTCGGCCTGCTGGAGGCGATCCCCGAGGCAGACATCCTCGCCCTGGCCGACCCGGAAGATCGCGATGGCGACGGGATCTCGGGCCGCCCGAACCGGGTCTGGTCGCAGGAACATGACCAATGGATGCTGGGCCGGTTCGGCTGGAAGGCCGGCCAGCCGACACTCTCGCAGCAAAGCTCCGACGCGTTTCTCAACGATATCGGCATCTCCACCCCGATCCATCCCGATCCCTGGGGCAATTGCACAGCGGCGCAAACCGCTTGCCGGCGCGCCCCGCATGGCGAGAGCGGCACGGCCGAGCAGCTGGAGATCCCCTCAGTCGGCATGGATCTTGTCACCTTCTATGCCCGAAACCTCGCCGTTCCGGCCCGGCAGGCCGTCGACAGGCCGGAGGTTCTTGCCGGAAAGGCGCTGTTCCACGCCGCTGGCTGCGCTGGCTGTCACCAACCGAAATTCGTCACCCACCGGCTCGACGCACAGCCCGAACAGAGCTTCCAGCTCATCTGGCCCTATAGCGACCTGCTGCTCCATGACATGGGCGAGGGGCTCGCCGACAACCGCCCCGAATTCGCCGCCAACGGGCGCGAATGGCGCACGCCACCGCTCTGGGCGATCGGACGCACCGAAGCCGTTTCGGGCCATACGGTCTTCCTGCATGACGGCCGCGCCCGTTCGCTCACCGAGGCCATCCTGTGGCACGGGGGTGAAGCGGAGGTGGCCCGCGAAGCCTTCCGCACGATGGGCAAACCGGACCGCGACGCCCTGATTACCTTCCTGGAGTCTCTTTAGAACATGTTCCCCAGACTTGCCGCGCCATTGATTGCCGGCCTCCTTCTCGCCCTGCCTGCCTCTGCCCAGAAGCTTGTCGCGCCCGACCACGCCGCGCTGCGCGAGGATTCCCTCGTCGTTCTCGAAAGCCAGTTCGACGCGTTCCGCGTGGCAGCATCGGAGCTCGCAGCGGCCTCGCAGGCCTATTGCGACGATGGTCTCGCGCAGGATGCCTACCTGGAGAGCTTCCGCCGGACCTGGCTGGCCTGGGCGCCGCTCGACGCCTACCAGTTCGGGCCCATCGAACAGCAAGGCGCAGCACTCACGGTCGCGTTCTGGCCCGACAAGAAGGACTTTGTCGGCCGCGGCCTCAAGCTGCTGCTCCAGCAACCTCCCGAGACCCTGCGCGATGCGGCGGCAATCGCCGAGCATTCCGCCGCCGTCCAGGGACTTCCCGCAATCGAGCGCCTGCTCCTCTCGGATCTCGAAACCTGCCCGGCGGTGATCGGCATCTCCGCGCATCTCGAGCGGACCGCCAACAGCCTCCATGACGCCTGGTTCCTGCCCGGCGGCTATAGCGATCTTGTGCGCAGTGCCGGACCGGAGAATCCGGTTTTCCTGTCCGACGCGGAGTTCACCAAGATCCTCTACACGGCGATCGATTTCGAGCTGACGCGGATCTCGGAAACACGGCTTGGTCGCCCTCTCGGCAGTTTCGACAAGCCCCGCCCCCGGCAGGCCGAGGCCTGGCGCTCGGGGCTGAGCCTCGACATCATCGACGCGCAACTGGCCGGGATCGACCTGCTGCTCAACGAAGGTTTCGGCAACCACCTGTTCAGCCCGAACAAATCCTGGGTGCGCGGGGTGATCGAAGATACGCGCGAACGGGTCGACAGGATGGGGCTGCCGCTGGACGTTGCCGTGTCCGAGCCGGCAACCCGCGTGCGGGCGGAGGCGCTCCAGACCAAGGTCCGCCATCTGCAACTGCAATTCGCGCAGGATGTCGGGCCGGAGCTTGGTGTCGAGACCGGTTTCTCCGCCGCGGATGGAGACTGACCCATGCGCAGACGCCATTTTCTCCTGGGCGCCGGGGCGGGCTTGGCAAGTGCAAGCGTCGCCTGGTCCGATATCGGTCGCGATCTCTACCTGAGCGCGGGAAACCGGCGCGACAATTCCACCTGGCTGGTCGGCCTGACCGGGCGCGGTGCCCAGTGCTTCGCGCTTGCCCTGCCGAGCCGGGGCCACGCGGCCGCCAGCCATCCGGAACGCGCCGAGGCCGTCGCCTTTGCCCGCCGGCCGGGCAATTTCGCGCTGGTTCTGGAGTGCGGCAACGGTCGGGAGGTGGCCCGGCTGACCACGCCCGCAGGGTTGCATTTCTACGGCCATGGCGCCTTCACGGCGGATGGTCGCTACCTGCTGACGACGGAAAACGCCTTTGACCTGCCCGATGGGCGGATCGGGATCTGGGACGCCGAACACGGCTACCGGCGGGTCGGCGATGTCCCCTCGGGCGGGATCGGGCCGCATGAGATCCTGGCGATGGGCGATGGCGGTTTCGCCGTTGCCAATGGCGGCATCCAGACCCATCCCGATTTCCAGCGCGCGAAGCTGAACATCCCGACCATGCAGACCAACCTCTCCTTTCTCTCGGAGACGGGCAGCCTGCGCGAGACCCAGCCCTTCTCCGGCGAGATGCGGCAGAACTCGATCCGCCATATCGATCGCGATGCGGCGGGCAATGTCCTTGCTGCGCTGCAATGGCAAGGCGCGCCAACCCGGACCGTGCCGCTCGTGGCCCGGTTCGCCCCGGGCGCGGCCCCGGTCTTGCTGGACCATCCCGAAACCGCGCGCCTCAAGCATTATGCCGGGTCGATCGCGATCTCCGGCGACGGTTCGGAGATCGCCGTGACCGGACCGAAGGGCAACCATGTCCTCTTCCTCGGCGCGGACGGATCTCCCCGCCCCGCCAGCCAGCTTTCCGTCGCCAGCGGGGTGGCGAAGGCCGAGGGCGGGCTGCTCATCACCGTCGCCGGCGGTCTCGCCCTGCGCCGGGACGGACGGGAGGAGACGATCCCGGTCGCCGGTGACTGGGCCTGGGACAATCACCTTGTCCGGGTTGCCTAGCCGCCCGTCGCGCCGGTGGCCGGGCCGGGTCCGGGCAGCAGGGCAATGGCCAGCACACCGTAGAGCCCGGCGATGGCGGCGAGCGCCAGTTGCGGGATCATCTGCTGCGGCGCGATCCGGCGCCGGCGTCCGAACAGCAGTACCACGCCGACGGCAAGCAGGTTGCCCAGGAACGCCAACGGCGCCGGCCCGGAAACGGTCCAGCCGAGATACCCGCTGTTCCCGGTCCCAAGCGACAGGGTGACGGGAAAGAGCAGCTTCGAGATCCGCGCGTGGATCATCCCCGTCGTGCCGGGAACGGCGCGGCTATAGGCGGCGATGGGAAGAAGGTCTTCGTTCAACGCGACAGCGGTTACCGTCCCGCCATCGCCGAAGACGGCGGTCGGATGGACCGGGTTCAGCAGCAGCTTGTAATCCATCCGGTCAGCATCATAGCCGCTCGAAGGCAGTTCCACGAGCCCGTAGCCGTCGGATTGCAGCAGGAAGAGCCGGTTGTCCACGGTCAGAACGAGGCCGAGATAGATCCGCTGCCTGTTCTCCTGCACCTTGATCGACCGGATGCCGAGATCTGTCGGGATCGGCGTCCGGACAATAACCGGGTCGTCGCCCACGCGCTTGACGTGGAACACCGCCCCCTCCGCATCGACAAGGAACACCCCCTCGTCAAAGGGCTTCAGGATGGTCTGCTTGCCCGCGACGAGCCGAGCCGGGAAGGCGAAGCGCTCGGCCGCGAGCGCCTCGGTGAAGCGGTCGGTCAGCGCCGGATCGACCCGGTTCTCATCCACGTCGAGAAACTCCATCCGGTCGGGCTTCATCCGGAAGACGTCTTCCGGGAAGCTCAGCCCCGCCTTGCCAGGATCGGAATCGAGCAACGCATGGACGGGCACGGACGGGTGCCTGTCCGCCACTTCCCGCGCTTTCAGCTCGAAGACCTGCCGGGCATCCCGGATCGCCTGCATGTCGAAGCTCTGCCCGTCGATCTCGATCGGCAGCAGGCCCCAGAGCTCCATGTTCTTGTAGTAGATGAAAGGCAGGGACATCTCGAAAGCCTTGCGGTCGAAATGTTCGCCGGAGGCCGTGGCATAGGTGAAATCATGGTTCCCGCGATGCTCGCGATAGACAAAATCCTGTTTCACCGCGGAGTAGAACAGATGCGTTGGCGCCACCCGCGGGGCAAACGCCATCGCATAGATCGCCGGCAGCAGGATGGCGGCCAGCACCACCGTCAGAAAGGCCAGACAGAGCCAGGAGAGGAGGCGGGAGGTCATCAAGGCTCTCCGTTTCGAAAGCGATGCGCGGCTTGCAGGCTTGCCGGCGCCAACAGCAGGACCAACCCGGCCACCCCGCCGAGGACGAGATCATAGGCCTGGTATTGGCCGGAGCGATGGCACAGCCAGACGACGCCCGCCGAGAGCGCGAGATTGGCCGCCTGGTAGCGGCGGCGGGGTTCCAGCAATGTCAGCGCCACGCCGAAATAGGCGGCGATCCCGGCCAGGATCCACGGCGCGGCGGTCAGCAGGGCCGAGCCGATGAAGGCGGCGGGGAAGAAGCTGCCGATGGTGATCGCCAGCGCCGCGAGATCGAGCGCAAGAAAGACCAGGAGCGCTTCCAGCCCGATGCCGAGATGGGCGAGGACCAGCGGCGCGAGCCCCATCGGCAGGTGCAGCGACAGGCGCAGCCGGCCGCGCAGCAGCTCGGGCAGGAACTGCGCCGCGCCGATCAGCGCGCCGGTCAGCAGCGGGATGTAGCGCAGGTCATCGTAGAAGATCCGTCCGATATGGTTGGCCTGGTAGTAGATCATCTCGGCATGTTCGAAGCGGAACTGGTGCCGGATCGAGAGGTAGAGCCAGGCGGCGAAGACCAGGTGCGCGGCGAGCATGAATCCCAGCCAGGAGCGCAGCTTGAGCCATTCCTTGAAGGCGATCGCACGCATCAGTATTTCCCCGTGTAACCGACGAAAGCGTCTTCGAGCGACATCTGTTGCGGGGTGATGCCCGTGGGGTCGATCCCGGCCTCCCGCAACGCCGCCTCGACCTCGGGCTGATCCTTGAAGGCAAAGACCTCCAGCCGGCCATCGGCCTCCATCTCGACCCGGTGCAGCGCGCCATCGGGCGGCGGAAGCGCGCCCCGGGCCGCACCGGGCGGCAGCTCGTAACGGCGGAAACTGGACAGGAAGCCGGGCAGCGAGCTTTGCAACACCCGCGCGCCGCGGCGGATCAGGATCACGTCGTCGACCAGCCGCTCCATGTCCTGCACCACGTGGGAGGTGACGAAGACCGTCTTGTTCCCCTCCCGCGCACATTGGACGAGATAGTCGAGAAACAGCCGCCGATACCCGGCATCCAGCCCCATCGTGTAATCGTCGAGGATCAGAAGGTCGGGATCCTGCGCCATGACGAGGCCGAGCACGACCTGGCTGCGCTGGCCTTCGGACATGTTGCGGATCCGGTGGGTGCCCGGCAGTTGCAGCCGGTCGACGAGGTCATAGAACACGTCTCGGCGCCATTTCGGATACCATTGCGCCGTGAAGCGTTCGATCTCTTCGATCGACATGAAATCATAGGCAAGATGGCCTTCGAAGACGAGCCCGATCTGGCGTTTGGTCTCTGCCGGGAGCGCATGGGACGGCGCACCCAGCACCCGGCAGCGTCCCGCATCCGGCGTCAGGAACCCCATCAGGATCTTGATCAGAGTCGTCTTTCCCACCCCGTTCTTGCCCAGCAGGCCAAGGATTCGCCCGGGCGCGACGGAGAAGCTCAGCCCGTCATGGATCCTGTGCGCGCCATAATGGTGCACCAGCCCGTCCACCTCGATGGCAGGTTGCAAAGTCATGGATGCCCTCGATTGCAGCGGGGTCAGTAGATGTCGTCGGCGGTGATCTCGACCCGGTGGCCTTCGCCGGCATCGAGCATCACGCTGTACTTGCCGTCCGGCATTTCAAAGGTGAATTCGCTGTTCTCGTCCATCTGCGCGTCGATGACGATATTGCCGTCCGTGTCGTTGACATGGATTCGGACGCCCGCCGCCGAGGAGCCGTCGAAAAAGCCGCCCTCGCACAGGACGGTGCCGTCGCCATTGTCATAACAGGCACAGAGCGGGGTATGGGCAAGGGCGGTGCCGGCACTGCCAGCCAGGACGCCTGCCATGAGGATCTGGGGGATGATCTTGCGGATCATGCTGGTCTCCTTGACGGATTGCCGTCCTGGCGCCGGGCGGCTCGCTTCGGACGGCGCCCGGCGGGGTTATTTCGAAGCCTTCTCCTTCTCGGGATCGAAGGAAAAGGTGGTAACGCTCGGACAGCTCCCGGTCGTGGAACAGCCTGCACAGCCGCCGCAGCCCTCGCCGGAGGTTGCCTTGGCCCGCCGGCGCAGGAAACCGCGCAGCAGATAGGCCAGGGCCAGCCCGGCGATCACGGCGAGGACGGCCAGTTCCAGCGGCGCGGTCGCGGCCTCGGCGCCGATATCGATCATCGGTTGGGTCGTGTCGGTCATTGGGCCGGCTCCCGCGATCGGCCGGCAAGCAGGTCCGGCAACCAGGGCTTCGGCAGGGCCACGACCAGCAGCAGCCCGAGCGCTGCAAACCAGACCGTCGACATTGTCTGCAGTCCCGTCAGCCCGAGCGCGGTGGCGCCGGAATAGACAGCGGAGGCGACGGTCAGCCCGAGCAGGGTCGGGAAGATGATGGAGAACATCATCCACCCGGTCGAGGCGGTCTGGACACGCACCATGATGACGGTGGCCAGGCAGGGCGGGTAGAGCGCGAAGAAGAGCATGAGCGCCACCGCGGAGACGGCCGTGCGCCCTTCGCTCGATTGCTGCGCGCCCATCCGGTCTTCGAGCGAGCGGTTCTCGCCGTCATCCTGATCGAACAGTACCCCGAGCGTGGACACCGCGCTTTCGCGGGCCGCGAAAGAGGCCAGCAGCGCGATGTTTATCTTCCAGTCGAAATCGGCGAATTGCGTCACCGGCTCCAGCCCGCGGCCGATATGCCCCAGGAAGCTGGCCTCGATCCGGTCGGATCGCATCTCCCGTCGCAGGGTCGTCCGCTGGTTGGTGAGCGTGCGCAGCGCCTGGTTGGCGGCTTTCGCGTCCGCGTCCCGGCCGCGCAGCACGAAGGGGACGAAATCCGGGTGGGCCTCGGCCAAGTCCGCATCCATCGCCTGCACCGCCTCCTTGCCACCGGCATTGAGCCGCGCGGCCCTGTAGGCGCTCTGCACATTGATCAGGTCGATCAGGCGGGCCGGGTCTTCGACGGCGAGGCGATGGGGATTGCCCTCCAGCGCCTCGTAGAACTGCGCGATCGCTGCCTCGGCCTCGGCATGGTAGGCAACCTGCCGGGCGGCCGGCACACCGGGAAACTGCAACAGCACATAGATCACCACGGCGATGGCCACGACCACGGTGCCCACCTTCTTGATATAGAGCCAGGTGCGGTCGAAGCTGCGGCGCAACACGCCCGGAATCGTCGGCAGATGGTAGGAGGGCAGCTCCATCACGAAGGGCGCGGTCTCCTCGTTCCGCAGCACCGAACTGGTCAGCAGTTTCGCCACCAGCATCGCCACCACGACCGTGATCGTGGAGAGGTAGAACAGCATCAGGCCCTTGGTCTCGGGGAAATAGATGTTGATGAGCAGCGTGTAGAGCGGGATCTTGGCCATGCAGTTCATGAAGGGCACGGTCAGGATCGTCGCCAGCCGGGCACGGGCATCCGGAATGCCCTTGGTCGCCATGACGCCGGGAACGGCGCAGCCGCCGGCAAAGACCCCGGCAAGGATGAAGGGCAGGGTCGACTGCCCGTGCAGGCCGAAACGGTGCAGGATGCGGTCGAGGATGAAGGCGATCCGCGCCATGTAGCCCGAATCCTCCAGGATCGCGATCAGCGCGAAGAGGATCAGGAAGATCGGCACGTAGTTCAGCAGCGTGTTGATCGAGTCGACGATCCAGAGCCCCAGCGAACGGATCTGCGGATCGGTCAGGAAGCCCGCATCGGGCAGGATCCCGGCGGCGAAATTGCGAAACCCGGCGAGAAAGGGCCAGGTGACCTTGGTCAGTTCGTAGCCCTGCACGATCGAGAGCTGGTAGATCGCCCAGACCGTCGCCATCAGGAAGATCGGCGCGGCGAACCGGTTGAGCAGCACCCGGTCGATCCGCTCGGAAACCGGCACCTGGCCCGCTTTCGTATCGGTGATGGACGCCTCGATGATGGCGGCGGCATGCCGGTCCCGGCAATAGCTGACATGGTCGCCCGAACTCAGCCCATGTCTTTTTTCGAATGTCTTCCGCGCCGTATAGACCTCGTCGAGGATACCATGCGGATTCGGGAGCCGCGTTCCGAGAAGCGCTTCGGCCTCGCTGTCGCTTTCCAGCAGCTTGACCGACAACCAGCGCGCCGAGACATCCTGCAGCGCAGGTTCGGCCGCGAGTTTCCCCTGGAACCGTGCAACATCCTCTTCCAGCGCGCCGTAATTCAGCGTCGCGGGGGTGACGTGATCCGTCGTCGCCGCCTTGGCAATCGCCGCGCGCAGTTCGGCCTCGCCCTTGCCCTTGCGGCCCACCACGGGGATCACCGGCACGCAGAGCCGGCGCTCGAGATGGGCGATGTCGATCTCCAGCCCGCGGCGCTCGGCGGCATCCATCATGTTGAGCGCGATGACCACCTTGAAACCCATTTCCAGCAGCTGGAAAGTCAGCGGCAGGGAGCGGCGCAGGTTGGTCGCGTCGATTACATTGACCACGACATCCGGCCTGTCCTCGAGCAGGAAGGCGCGGGCAACCCGTTCTTCCAGCGAGAAGGCGGCGAGCGAATAGCAGCCGGGCAGGTCGACCACCTCATAGCGCTGCCCGTCGGCGGGGTAACTGCCGGATTTCTTGTCCACGGTCACGCCGGGGTAATTCGCGATATGCTGCTGCAGCCCTGTCAACATGTTGAACAGGGTCGATTTTCCGGCGTTTTGCTGTCCGGCCAGCGCAACGAGCCAGGGGGCGCCCTCAGGCATGGGTCACCTCGATATGCGCGGCCTCGCGGCGGCGCAGGACAATGAAACTGTCGCCCAGTTGCAGCTCGATCGGATCGTGGAGCGGCGCGTTGCGCACCATCTTCACCTCGCGCCCCGGCTGGAACCCGAGATCCAGCAGACGCTGGCGGACAGAACCGCGCCCGTGCAGGCGGCAGATCGTACAGGCTTCCCCCGGCGCGATGTCGTTGAGATTGGTATCGTCGCGCCCCTTGCAGCAGGCTTCGTGGCAACGATAGCCCTTGCGGCGACCTTTCCCGTCGCCACGGCAACGGCCCCGTCCCAATCCCATCGCCTGGAAGAATGCGCGATTCATCATCCGTACTGCTCTTCTTGGATCCCGTCCCCGCCCGGCATGCCAGGCGGGTTCGATGTATAGGTTACTATTTTGCTCAACTACTGCTATTCGAGGTCGAACGCCTTGATCCAGATCACGGCGTCCTGGCTCAGTTCCTTGCCCGCATGCTCGGTGTCCGGACCCGATCCCAGGGCGGCGAAGCCCCAGAAACCGGCCTTGGGAATTCCGAAGGTGAAGACGCCGTTCTCGTCGGTACACGCGACCAGCGCGCCGCCAGGCATCGGCCTAGCGGTGACCTCACTGGGGGCGTTGGCCTCCATATCCGGCTCTGCGGCAAGATATTCGACCTCGACCTCGGCGCCGACGACCGGCTTGCCACCCGACAGCAGCCGGGCGGAGAAGGTCGAGCCTGCGATCACGTTGTAGGGCTTGTTGAGCGGCACGAACTCGGTCTTCATCCCGACCGGTTCGTTCCACCCTGTCGGGGCCCCGCCCTTGTTGACGAAGGTCTTGGTGATCTGCTGGATGTAGATGTCTTCGGAGCCTTCGTAATAGGGCGCGGGCACAAGGCCGACGATATAATCGCCATTGCGCTTCACCGGCAGCACGCCCTCGAAGGCGGCGGACTCGTTATTGGCGCCCTGGAAGGTGATCGGCCTGAGGCTGTCGGAGATATCGGTCTTCTTGCCCTTGAGCACGTAGAAGAACTCTTCCGGCTGGCCCATATCCATCGCGTGGCCATTCTCGAACGGGTGCCAGAAGATCAGCTTCAACGGCATCTGGACCGGCTTTCGCACATTCATGTCGGGGCCATAGACCAGCTGGAAATGCGCCATCGCCGGAGCGGCAAGGGCGAAGGCGGACAGGGCGGTTGCGGCAAGCAGTTTTTTCATCACGTTTATGTCGTCCGGCTCTGGTCAGTAGATTTCGTCTTGCGGCACGACGATCTGGTGGCCTTCACCAGCGTCGAACAGCACGTCGTGGAACCCTTCGGGCCGCTCGAACTCGAACTCGCCATTTGCATCGACCGCGCCTTCCAGAAGCGTTTCGCCAGCCTCGTTGCGTACGATCATCGGCACGTTCGCGGCCGAGGAAC
Source organism: uncultured Tropicimonas sp. (assembly GCA_947497945.1). Classification (GTDB taxonomy): domain Bacteria; phylum Pseudomonadota; class Alphaproteobacteria; order Rhodobacterales; family Rhodobacteraceae; genus Tropicimonas. The sequence continues at coordinate 22,448 of CANMIP010000001.1, forward strand.
CGTCCGAGTAGCCGCCTTCGCACAGGACGGTTCCGTCGCCATTGTCATAGCAGGCGCAAAGGGGCGTATGGGCCGAGGCCGCGGTGGCCAGAAACAGGAGTGATCCGCCAAGAATCAGCGCGGTCCGAGTGGATTTGGTCATGGAGTCCTCATGGAGCGGGAGCGGTGCAGATCCCTGCATCGCGGTTCACCGCATCTCCACCCTGGCTCGGCATGGCTGGCGTGAGCAACTGCGGTACGGCCGGCTCTACGCCTCCCGAGTGTTTTACTCAACTAATTGTTGCGCGACACGCGGTCGCAAAGAGACGCCTTTCGCCAGCGCTCCGGAGAACAAGCGGAGTCAGGGTCTGGCGAGGCAGGCCCGATGCGGCCGGCAAGATGGTTCGGCCGGGCATCGATGCGGGGGATGATGGCGGAAAGAGGGTCGCCTGTATCGGCTGTTTCGCGGCAGGTCACATCTGTGGACACCGCATCGCCGGTTCCGGGCATGGCGGACAAGATCCAGCTTTTGCCCTTGTTGAAAGGACGTGGTTGCACTAATCCGGACCCACCTCGGGGTGCTCTGTGAGCTGAGATGCGTATCGCGAACCCGTTGAACCTGAACCGGTTAGAACCGGCGGAGGAAAGGTCGACATTCCCAGGCCGTCCGAACTCCGCCCACAACCCAAGGAGTTTGCCATGAAGGCGTTTCCTCTTGTTGCGGGCCTGTTGATTGCCACATCGGCTGCGGTCGAAACCCCGGTATTGACAGTCTATGCCCCGGATTACTTCGCTTCGGAATGGGGCCCGGGCCCCGGGATCGAAGCGGCCTTCGAAGCACGCTGCGGCTGTGACCTGGTCTACAAGACCGGCGAGCTCCTGCCGCGCCTGTTGCTGGAAGGCGCGCGGACCGAGGCCGACGTGGCCATCGGCTTCAATTCCGACATCACGAAAAAGGCGCGGGAAAGCGGGCTCTTCGCGCCGCATGGGTTGGACATCTCGGCGCTGACCCTGCCGGTCGAATGGTCGGACGACACCTTCCTGCCGTTCAACTACAGCCACACGGCCTTCATCTATGACAACACGAAACTGTCCGAACCGCTGTCCAGTTTCGACGCGTTGCTGGAGGCGCCGGATGACCTGCGGCTGGTGATCCAGGACCCGCGCAGCTCGATCTCCGGCCTCGCGCTGGTGCTCTGGATGAACCACGTCTATGGCGACAAGTCCGCTGAAGCCTGGGCGAAACTGGCGCCGAAGATCGTCACCGTCACCAAGGGCTGGTCGGAGAGCTACGGCATGTTCACCGATGGCGAGGCCGACATGGTGCTGAGCTACACCACGTCGCCCGCCTACCACATCATCGCCGAAGACGACCCGAGCAAATCGGCCGCGATCTTCGAGGAAGGGCATTACTTCATGGTCGAACTGGCGGCAAAGCTCGCCGGAACCGACAATGCCGATCTCGCGGACCAGTTCATGGCTTTCATCCTGACCGAGGAATTCCAGTCGATGATTCCGACCTCGAACTGGTCCTTCCCCGCCGCGCTCTCCGAGGCGAAATGGCCCGAAGGGTTTCGCGAGCTGCCGGTGCCGGAAACGGTGCTGTTCTATAACGAGGACGAAGCTGCGGCATTGCGGGACGAGGCCATCGAGGCATGGCGCAGCGCGCTCTCCCAATAGGCGCAGCACTGCTGGTCGCGGGGATGGTCATCCTCCCCGTGACCGCGGTGTTCTGGCGCGGCGGCGGGCCCGGCACGCTCGGGCCGGCCGACTGGGCCGCCCTGCGCTTCACGCTCTGGCAGGCGGCGCTCTCGGCGGCGCTGTCGACAGCGCTCGCAATCCCCGTGGCCCGTGCCCTTTCCCGGCGTCGTTTTCCGGGCCGCTCGGGGCTTGTCGCTCTGATGGGGGCGCCCTTCATCCTGCCGGTCATCGTCGCGATCCTCGGGCTGCTGGCGGTCTTTGGTGGCAATGGCCTGATCAACCGGATCGGCGCGCCGCTCGGCCTGCCGCGGCTGGATATCTACGGCTATCACGGCGTTATCCTGGCGCATGTCTTCTTCAACCTGCCGCTGGCCGTCCGGCTGATCCTGCAAGGCTGGCTGTCAATTCCGGCCGAACGCTTCCGCCTGGCCGCGTCGCTCGACGCACCGGTCTGGCGCGTGCTCGAACGGCCAATGTTGCGCCGGGTCTGCCCCGGCGCGTTTGGCGTGATCTTCGTGATCTGCCTGGGCTCCTTCGCGGTGGCGCTCACGCTCGGCGGCGGGCCGCGGGCAACCACGGTGGAACTGGCGATCTATCAGGCCTTCCGCTTCGATTTCGACCTTGGAAAGGCCGCGACCCTGGCCGTCTTGCAACTATGCCTCGGTCTTGGCGCCGGTGCCCTGGCTTTGCGTCTTGCCCCGAGAGAGGGCTTCGGCACCGGGCTCGACAGGCTGACCGATCGCTGGGACGGGCGGGGGCGGCTGCCTCGCGTGATCGATGCCCTCTGGATCCTGCTCGCAGCCGCGTTCCTGCTCGCGCCGCTTGGCGCCGTCGCCCTCTCCGGCCTGCCGGGTCTGCCCGCGCTGCCCGCCGAGGTCTGGTCTGCGGCGGCCCGCTCGCTCGCCCTGGCGCTCGGCGCAACCGCCCTGACCCTCGCGCTGGCGCTGCCGCTGCTCTCGGCTCCGGGCGAGGTCGCGGCGCTGCTGGGCATCTCGGTCAGCGGCCTCGTGCTCGGCACCGGCTATTTCCTGCTGCTGCAACCTCTCATCCGGCCCGCCGAGGTGGCCCTGCCGGTGACGATGCTGGTCAATGCGCTGATGGCGCTGCCCTTCGTCATCCGCATCCTGCGTCCCGGGCTGGAAGCCGCGCGCGCCGATTACGGCCGCCTGGCCGCTGCACTCGGGCTGACCGGCTGGCGGCTCTGGCGGATCGTCTACCTGCCGCGCCTGCGCCGGCCACTCGGTTTCGCGGCCGGGCTGACGGCGGCGCTGTCGATGGGGGATCTCGGCGTGATCACGCTGTTCGCCGATGGCGACACCGCGACGCTTCCGCTACAGGTCTATCGCCTGATGGGCAGTTACCAGATGGAGGCGGCCCGCGCGGCGGCGCTGCTTCTGCTGGCGCTCAGCCTCGGGCTGTTCTGGGGATTTGACAGGGGAGGCCGCGCCAATGCTGCGATTTGACGATCTGCTCGTGCGGCAAGGCGGCTTCGACCTGACCGCCAATATCACGATTCCGGCCGGCATCACCGCGTTGATCGGCCCCTCCGGCGCTGGAAAATCCACCTTGCTGAACGTGATCGCCGGGTTCGTGCCGGCCGCGAGCGGGCGTGTTCTCTGGCACGACACGGAGATCACGACCCGTCCCCCGGCGCAGCGCCCGGTTGCAATGCTGTTTCAGGACAACAACCTCTTTGCCCACCTGTCCCTGACCGAAAACCTCGCGCTGGCCCTGACCCGGAAACGCCCGACCGCGTCGGAACGGGCACGGATGGAGGCGGCGCTGGAACGCGTCGGCCTGCCGGGGCTTGGCGCGCGCAAGCCCGCCGAGCTGTCGGGCGGCCAGCAAAGCCGGGTTGCGCTGGCTCGGGTGCTGCTGCAATCCCGCCCGCTGGTACTGCTCGACGAGCCCTTCGCCGCGCTCGGCCCGGCGCTCAAGATCGAGATGCTGGACCTGGTGGCGGAAGTGGCCGGCGAGGACGGGCTGCAGGTACTCATGGTCAGCCACGACCCGCAGGACGCCTTGCGCATCGCCACCCGATCCGCTGTCGTGTCCGATGGCTCTGTTGCCGCGCCCGAGCCGACGGCGGAGCTCCTGCGCTCGCCTCCCGCAGCCCTCGCCCGCTATCTCGGGGTCCATTCCGGTCCGGGCAAAGAGTGAAGCGGAACGCCCCGGCAACGCAATACGTGCCGCGAGCGCAGAGCCGCGACGAGATCAATCTCCTCGCCGGCGCAATGCGATTGGCTCAAATGCAGAACGCGCGCCGGTTGGGGCGCGCGTTCAATAGCTTCTGAAACATCGTGGATCGCCCGAAGGCCATCCGTGTCGGTGGTCCATCCGACAGGACCCGAAGGCAATGTCGGATGGGCGTCACCCCATGTGATCCGGGGCCGTCAGGGCCGATCAGAAATGCGCGGACTTTGTTCCCGCCGGGATCGCGAGAGGGGGAGCGAACTTCGTCAGGTCAATCCCTTTCACGGCAGATTTGTACTCATCCACGTTGGGCGTACGACCGAGGATCGCGGAGAGAACGACAACCGGCGTCGAGGCAAGCAGGGACTCGCCCTTCTTCTCGGTCGAGTCCTCGACGACCCGCCCCTGGAACAGGCGCGTGGACGTGGCCAGGACGGTGTCGCCCTTGGCGGCCTTTTCCTGGTTGCCCATGCAGAGGTTGCAGCCCGGGCGCTCGAGATAGAGGATATTCTCGTATTCCGTCCGCGCGGTGCTCTTCGGCATGAAATCGTCGAACTCGAAGCCCGAATATTTCTGCAGGATCTCCCAGTCGCCCTCTTCCTTGAGCTCGTCGATGATGTTGTAGGTCGGCGCGGCAACGACAAGCGGCGCCTTGAACTCGACCTTGCCCGTCTCCTTCTCCAGGTTCTTGAGCATCTGGGCCACGATCTTCATGTCGCCCTTGTGCACCATGCAGGAGCCGACAAAGCCCAGATCCACCTTCTTGTCGCCGCCATAGAAAGAGACGGGACGGATTGTGTCGTGGGTGTAGCGCTTGGAGACATCGGCGTTGTTGACATCCGGGTCCGCGATCATCGGCTCGTCGATCACGTCCAGATCCACCACGACCTCGGCGAAGTATTTCGCGGTCTCGTCCGGGGTCAGCGCCGGCTTCTCGCCGGAACGGATCTCGGCGATACGCTTGTCCGCCTTGTCGATCAGGCCCTGAAGGGTCTGGGCTGCGTTGTCCATGCCCTTGTCGATCATCACCTGGATGCGCGACTTGGCCAGTTCCAGCGAGCCGATCAGCGTCTCGTCTTCCGAGATACAGATCGAGGCTTTCGCCTTCATCTCGGCGGTCCAGTCGGTGAAGGTGAAGGCCTGGTCGGCGAGCAGCGTGCCGATATGGACCTCGATGACGCGGCCCTGGAAGACGTTGTCGCCGAACTGCTTGAGCATCTGGGACTGGGTGGCGTGGACCACGTCGCGGAAGTCCATGTAGTCCTTCATGCTGCCCTTGAAGGTCACCTTGACCGATTCCGGGATCGGCATGGTGGCCTCGCCCGTGGCCAGTGCAAGCGCAACGGTGCCGGAATCGGCGCCGAAGGCAACTCCCTTGGACATGCGGGTATGGCTGTCACCGCCGATGGTGATGTCCCAGTCGTCCACGGTGATGTCATTCAGCACCTTGTGGATGACGTCGGTCATCGCATGGTAGCTGCCCTTCGGGTCCCGCGCCGTGATAAGTCCGAAATTGTTCATGAAATTCATGAGCTTCGGGATGTTCGCCTGGGCTTTCTTGTCCCAGACCGAGGCAGTGTGGCAGCCGGACTGGTAGGCGCCGTCGAGGGTCGGCGAGATCACGGTCGCGGCCATGGCCTCCAGTTCCTGCGAGGTCATCAGGCCGGTCGTGTCCTGCGAACCAACGATATTCACCTTCACGCGGACATCGGAGCCCGCATGCAGCACCTTGCCCTCGGCCACGCCGACAGCGTTCTTGTTGAAGATCTTCTCCACGGCCGTGAGGCCCTGGCCTTCCTTGGAGATCTCCTTGTTGGGCGCAAAGACCGGGGTCGGCTCGACGCCAAGGGTCTCGGCGGCGAAATTCTGCAGCTTCTTGCCGAAGACGATCGCATAGGAGCCGCCGGCCTTCATGAACTCCACTTTCTGCGGCGTGAAGGCCGAAGAGATGTCGACAAGCTCCTCGCCGCCATCTTCGGTCCGGAGCGTCTTGTTCTTGGTGTCGATGGTCAGGACCGTCCCGGTCTCGACGGAGTATTTCTGCTCGAGCACCGGGTTTCCGTCATTGTTCAGGATCGGCTTGCCATCCGCGTCCACTTTCTTGACCCAGTTCTTGAGGTCGAGACCGATGCCGCCGGTGACACCGACCGTGGTCAGGAAGATCGGCGAAATGCCGTTGGTGCCGGCGACGATCGGGGCGATGTTCACGAAGGGAACGTAGGGGCTGGCCTGCTTGCCGGTCCAGAGCGCCACGTTGTTGACGCCCGACATCCGGGAGGAGCCGACGCCCATCGTGCCTTTCTCGGCGATCAGCATCACGCGTTTGTCGGGATGCTGCAGCTTCAGCGCCGCGATTTCCTGCTGCGCCTTCTCGGAGATCAGGCACTTGCCGTGCAGCTCACGGTCCGAACGCGAATGCGCCTGGTTGCCCGGCGACAGCAGGTCGGTGGAGATATCGCCTTCGGCGGCGATATATGTGACGACCTTGACCTCGTCATCCACGTCGGGAAGCTTGGTGAAGAACTCTGCCTCGGCATAGCTCTCCAGAATCTCCCGGGCGATCTTGCTGCCGGCCTTGTAGGCCGCCTCAAGCCGGCCCGTATCCGCCTCGTAGAGGAAGACCTGGGTCTTCAGGACGTCAGCGGCCTGTTGGGCGGTCGAGGCATCATCGCCGAGGGCCAGGTCCAGGAGGACCTCGATCGACGGGCCGCCCTTCATGTGCGACAGCAGCTCGAAGGCGAATTCGGGCGAGATCTCCGCGACCAGCGCCTCGCCGGTGATGACCTTCTTGAGGAACTTCGCCTTCACACCCGCAGCACTGGTGGTCCCGGGCAAGGTGTTGTAAATGAAGAACTTCAGGCAATCCGCGCGGTGCTCGCTGTCCGCATCGATGATCTCCCCGATGAGTTCCTCGACAAGCGCGCCCTCGTCGATCGGCTTGGGGTTCAGGCCTTGCGCCTTCCGGGTGCTGATCTCGTCCAGATAGTCGGTGTACAAACTCATGGTAGTCCCCTCGATTCGGTATCAGATATAGCTTGAAAACTCGGTATCAGATATCTCTGTCGATCCGGAACAAGCTTGCTGTATACAATGGTATACTATCCATTTGAGGATTGCAAGAGATCTGGTGGGCATGATGCCGCAGCCGCGGCATCGCGCCCCTCTGCTCAGAGCCTTCCGCGCGTCACCGGGACGCAAGGATTTCCAGACCGTCTCACGCGCCCATCGCGCATTGAAAAACGGCTTTCTTGCAAAGGGTTGAGGTCGCCTTCATCCAGGCGATGCGCAATGCCCTGATCCGGTCAGCTCGGGGCAGGCCGGTCACAGGACCAAGCGTGCGCAAGACCGTCGGCGGGGAGGGAGGGAGGAGGATACCGCCCCGCCCGACTTCCCGCCGGCCGCAAGCGACTCACCGTGTGCCGATCTGGTCCATCGAGATCCGGCGTCCGAAGACCCGTTCGGCATTGCGATAGGCGATCTTCTCGGCGACATCGCGCGGCAGCTTCGACAGCCAGGTCCGGTTGGAGGCGATGATCGCGTCGTAATTGTCCCACTGGCTGTTGACCCATGTGTCCGAGCCGACCATCAGCCGGTCCTGGAAATCGAAGATGATGCGTTCCCAGGCCGGGTCGAGCCCACGGTCATCGGCATCGATATCCCACTCACGCAGCGAGGTATCGGCCAGCAGGTCCGGGAATTCCGCCATCAGCGCATGGACTTCCGGCGCCGGGGTCGACAGCCCGGCATGGGCCCAGATGATCTTCACCTCCCCGTCCAGCGATTTCAGCCAGCGGATCGGCTCGGCATCGGAATGGACATGGAGGTAGATGTCGCGCTGGCGCGCCATTGCCACCACGGTCCGGAAGAACTTCACATCGGTGATGTCAAGCCGGTGGATGTGGAACTCGCCGATCCCTTCATGCGGGTAGCGCTCCAGCCTGTCCTCGAGATAGGCCTCCATGCCGTCGACCTTGGCCCAGTTCGAGGACCCCGCCGAGCCGTGATAGGGACGCAGCTCCGGGACAATGCGGTTCGGAGCATGCTTCCAGAGCATGATCGTGCCCTCGTCCGGGGTCGAGGAGACAAGCCCCATTGCAACACCGTTGCGGTCCATCAGCTCGATGATGCTCTCGACCGGATAGGCGTCCCAGGCCGGCTCCTTGTAGTGGATATGCGCGTCGAAGATCGGCAGCTCGGCCACCGCATCCCCGATCGGAGCGTGATCCCCGTCCGCGCCCGCGCAGGACGCCAGAAGCAATCCGCTCAGCGCGCATCCCAATACCACCGTCCTGTCAATCACGACACGTCTCCACTTCCTGTTCGCTGCAACGCAGCGTGACCGGATCAGCCGGCCGGCGCAAGGATCAGGTCGAAATCGACCCGGCTATAGGCGCCCTCGACCTTGCCCGACAGGGCGAAGCCCTCGGGGAAGCTGCCAGCCTCTTGCGGCACATAGGTCATGACGAGATCGTCGCGCACGCCGAAGACGGTGTCCTGGTCGAGATAGGGGTCGTCATCGGGGAAGACTTCGGTGACGAGCTGGCGGTGCCCCTCGGCGGAAACGATGTAATGCAGGTGCGACGGACGCCAGGGGTGGCGGCCGGCGGCACGCAGGATCTCTCCGACCGGGCCGTCATCGGGCACGGTGTAGCTGACCGGGCGAACGGTGGTGAAGGCGTAGCGGCCATTCTCGTCGCAGGTCATCAGCCCGTGGAAGGAGTGGATGTGCTGCTCCGGGTCCTGGCTGGAATACATGCCGTTGGGGGCGGTCTGCCAGATATCGATCGTGGCGCCGGGCAGCGGGTTGCCGGCGGTGTCGCGCACCGTGCCTTCGACCAGCAGCACTTCGCCCTCGAAATCCCGCTTCATGTCGCCGCCAATCGGCAGCGCCGGCGGGTTGGAGACGTGGAACGGGCCGAGCACGGAGGAGGAGGTTGCCTCCGGCGTCGAATGCATCATGTCGACCAGGGAGGAGAGGCCGAGCACGTCGGAGAGCAGCACGAACTCGTTGCGTTCCGGATCGGTGATCTTGCCGGCCCATTCGAGGAATTCCAGCCCCTTGCGCCACTCGTCATGGGTGAGCTGCGTCTCGCGGGCGAAGTCGTGGATATGACGGGCCAGCGCGGTCAGCACTTCACGGGTGCGCGGGTCGGTCTCTTCGCTGAAATAGCCGGAGAAGACCTCGGTGATGTTGTCTTTGGTGACGGTCCGCATGAGTGGGTCCTCAGTTTAGAATGGCAAGGCTGAGCGACGGGAAGCGGATCAGCAGGATGAGCACGATCAGCATCACGACGGCGAAGGGGAAGGCGCCGATGAAGACATCCTTCAGCGCGATCCGGTGGTCATTGAGCGTCGCCTTGATGACGAAGCAGGAGATCCCGAGCGGCGGTGTCAGCAGCCCGATCTCCGCGCCGACGACGGTGACGATGCCGAACCAGACGAGGCTGAGCCCCATCGGCTCGATCAGCGGCAGGAAGAGCGGCACGACGATCAGGATGATCGAGGCCGTGTCCAGCAGCGTGCCGAGGAAGATCATCAGCACGACATAGAAGAACATGATCCAGAAGAAGCTGAACTGCGCGGTCTCGAGGAAATCGCCCAGAGCATTGGGCACCCCGGCCATGCCGAGCATGCGGCTGTAGATCGAGGCGGCGGTGATCAGGAACAGGATCGCGGCGGTGATATGGCCGGTCTCCAGCAGCGCCTGCCAGAACCCCTTGAGGTCCATCTTGCGGCGGACCACGGCGATCACGAGGCCGAGTAGAGAACCGGTGGCGCCGGCCTCCACGGGCGTGAGCCAGCCGGTATAGATGCCGCCGAGGACCACAACGATCAGCGTGGTGATCGGAAGGGTCTTCTCGGCGATCTCGCCCCAGGTCATCCATTCGGTGTCCTCGAAGGACCGGCCGCCGATATAGGCCGGAGCGAATTTCCCCATGATCCAGATCCAGCCGACATAGGCCGCGGCCAGCATCAGCCCGGGCACGATCCCTGCCTGGAACATCTCGCCCACCGATTGCTCGGCGACGAAGGAATAGATGATGAGCATCGCCGAGGGCGGGATGATCATGCCCAGCACCGAGGAGCCGGCGACCACGCCCACGGCGAAGCGCGGATTGTAGTCGTAGTTGAGCATCTGCGGCACCGAGACCTTGGAGAAGACCGAGGCCGAGGCGATGGAGGAGCCGGTGACGGCGGCGAAGACAGCGTTGGCGCCGACGGTGGCCATGCCGATCCCGCCCTTCACCTTGCGGAAGCCGGAATTCATCACCTCGTAGATATCCGCGCCCAGCCCGGCCTTCGAGACGATCAGCCCCATGAAGGTGAAAAGCGGCACGGTGGCGAAGGTGTATTCCATCACCGAGTCGCCGACGGCGATCTTCAGCAGGTTCATCGACAGGTCGAAATTGTCCCGCATCAGCCAGATCGACACGAAGGAGACGACCCCGAGCGCGATGGGAATATAGACCCCGATATAGACCAGGATGACGATGGCCCCGACAGATGTGAGGCCGATTTCAATGGGGCTCACTGGCCTTCCTCCGTGGTCTTGATACCCTTGACGGTGACGATGCGCTCGGTCGGCAACAGGACCTTGAGCAGGAAGATCAGCGTGCAGAGCCCGGCACTGAGGAAGATCGTCAGCTTGATCGGCCACCAGGGCGCGGTGAACACACCGGGAATGCCGAAATAGTCGCGGGTTTCGAACATCTCGGTGAATTCCGGCCAGATGGCGATGGCAATCAGCGCCATGAAGATACCGGAGATGAAGTTGATGATCCGCCGGATCGTCTTGCCCGCCTTCGGATGGCGCCCTTCGAGAACGGTCAGGAAACCGTCCGAGCGGGTCAGACGCCCGACCCGCACCACGTCCGGAAGCTGCAGGAAGACGATGAGGACCATCGAGAATTGCACAACCTCGACCGCGCCGAGGAAGGGCTTGTTGAAGATGCCCCGTGCGACAACGTCATAATTCACGACGAGGACAAGCAACAGGACGACGAGTGTGCCAGCGGCATTCGCCGAGATGGCGATGCCGCTGGCCAGTTTCGACAGGCCGGTTGCAACGGTCTTGAGAGTGCCGTTTGTCATGCGAGTGGCTCCGACCTTGTCCTGTGTCAGTTAGACAGTTCTGCGGCCCAATCGCGGACCGGCTCGAAGCCTGCGTCCTTGAGCTTGCCCATATAGGCATTGAGCATCTCGGTGCCCGGCTCACCCGCGTCGTCCAGGCCCTTGGCCCATTCGGCGGCGATGTTGGGCATGGCTTCGGCCCAGGCCATGCGGTCCTCCGCGCTCATCTCGACGATCGTGCCGCCGGAGGCGACATAGGCGTCGCGGCTCTCGCCGGCGCGATCCATGGCGATCCCCGCAACGTGGTCACGATATTCGACCGCAACCTCCTGCAGAACCGACTTCACCTCGTCGGGCAGGCCGTCCCAGTAATCCTTGTTCACGGTGATGGTCTTGGAATTCACCGCGCCAAGATCGGCCTTGAGCATGTAGGGGGCAACTTCGGCGATCTTGAAGGTCTTTGCCGCTTCCGGCCAGAGCAGGGCGGCATCGGTCAGCCCGGTCTGCACCATGTTGTAGAAGTCGGTCAGGCCGCCGCGCACGCCGGCCGCGTCCTTGATGCCCTCAAGATAACGCAGGTTCATGCCGGCACCGGCAACCTTCATCCCTTCGAGATCCTTCAGCCCGGTGATCTCCTTGCTGGAGAAGGGCTGGTAGGTGTCGAGCACCACGCCTGTGGCCAGGTAAACCTGGTTCTGCGCTTCGAATTCCTTCTGCATGGTCGGGAATTCCTTGGCGATCTCGTCAACCGCCTTGGCCACCGCCTGCGAATCCGAGGAGACGAAGGGCGTCACCGCCGACAGCGCCTGGCTCGGCAGCTTGGAATTGTGGAAGATCGTGGTGACGATGCCGATATCGCCGAGGCCAAGCTTCACACCCTCGAGCACGCCCTTGGGCTTGACGATCGCGCCGCCATAGCTCTCCTGCCAGTCCATTTCGTAATTGCCGGTCTCGGCGAGGCGCTTGTCGACCTCGGGGATGAAGAATTCGGAGAATTCCTTCACCCAGAGCGCCTTGGCCGGATAGCCGTCAATGACGACGGCCGTGATCTTCTCGGCGGCAAAGGCGGGTGCGGTCAGGGCCGTGGCGGCCAGCAGCCCGATTGCCATGCGGCGGGTCCAAGTCTCGATCATCGTGTCCTCCCTTGATGATACAGATTGTCGGCGTCAGATCTTGCGCCAGGTAATGTCCAGGTTCGTCCCGGCTCCTTCGTAGAGTTTGGAGATCGCACAATATTTCGCGGTCTCTTCTGCAACACGGTTCAGCTCCTCCGGGCTGGCCGTGCCATTCGACGTTACGCGCAGGCGGATGGCCTTGAAAGGCACGTCCACCTCTTCGATCAACAGAACGCCACGTCGGTCGAAATCGATCTCCATCTCGAAATCGAGGGTCCCGATATCGACGCCGAGCTTGTCGGCGCATTTGTTCCCGATCGTGTTGGTGCAGCCGATCAGCGCGGCATAGGCGGTCTCGGTCGGCGAGAAACCAAGATTGGTCCCGCCGCGCTCGACAGGCTCGTCGATCTTCATGCTCAGGTCGCGCACGGAGACATCCACGAGCGAATGGCTGCTGCCATGCCCGGACATCTTCACTGTGATCACGGTCTTCTGCTTGATGGGCATGGGCGCCTCAGACGAATTTGCAGGCCGCGTCGAACGGGAAGCGCGGAAGTTTCTGGAACAACGCGCTCTCGTCGGCATAGCCAAGGTTGAGCAGGAAATTTGAACGCAATGTGGAGCCGGCAAAGAACTCCGCATCCACGATCTCGTTCGAGAAGCCCGACATGGCGCCGGTATCGAGGCCGACAGCCCGTGCCGCGATCATGAAATAGGCCGCCTGCAGCGTCCCGTTGCGGAAGGCGGTGATCTCGGAATGCTCCGGCTTGCCCTGGAAATGCGGCCGCCGGTCTTCATGCGGGAAGAGGAAGGGCAGTTCGGTCCAGAAATCCAGGTCATGCGCGATGATGACCGTCACCGGGGCCGACATCATCTTGTCGATATTCTTGGCCTTGAGCGACTTGGCGAGCTTTGCCTTCGCCTCGGCGGTCTCGACGAAGATGAAGCGGGCGGGACAGCAATTCATGCTGGTCGGGCCATTGGCCGTGATCTCGTAGATCTCTTCCAAGAGCGCGCGCGGGACAGGACGGTCCTGCCAGGCATAATGCGACCGCGCGTCCCGCAGGATAAGGTCGATGGCCGGGTCATCGAGCCGCTCGCAGGCAGAACGGACCTTGCGGACCGCCTCCTGCGCCTCGGCACGTGCCTGCTCCAGCGCCTCTCCGGTCAGCGCGATCACTCCGCGGCCTCCGTGTTCGCGAGATCCTCTTCGGCAACGATCGGGCTGGAACAGATGCCGATGCCTTCGATCTCCACATCCACGGTCTCGCCGGGGCGCAGCCAGCGCGGCGGCGTCTTGGCATGGCCGACGCCGGGAGGCGTGCCCATCGCGATCATGTCACCGGGCTCCAGGGTAGAATATTCCGAAACGGTGGCGATGGTCCGGGCGACCGACCAGAGCATGTCCGACGTGTTCGCCGACTGCAGGATCTCGTCGCCAACGCGGCTCTCGATCTTCAGCCCGACCGCGCCTTCCGGCAGCTCGTCCGGCGTCACGACATCCGGGCCAATGGGACCGGTGGCGTCGAAATTCTTGCCCGGCGTCCACTGGTGGGTCTTGCGCTGATAGTCGCGCACGGAGCCGTCATTGAAGAGCGTGTAACCGAAGACATGGTCGAGCGCGTCTTCCTCGGAAATATGCTTGCCGCCCTTGCCGATTATAACCATCAGCTCGACCTCGTAATCGAGCCGTTCCGAGCAGGAGGGGCGGATCATCGGCTCGCCCGCGGCCATGATCGAGTTGCGGCAGCGCATGAAGAGCGCCGGGTAATCCGGGATCTCGTAGCCGCCTTCCTTGATATGGTCGACATAGTTCAAGCCGAGGCAGACCACCTTCCCGGGATTGGCGACCGGAAGCGCCGGCGTGACTTCCGCCAGCGGCACCCTCGGCGCCCCCGCGGCGGCCGCGGACAGGGCGGCGGGATCAGCCTGGGCGCTGATGATCCCCATCAGGTCGGACCCGATGGCCGGATCCAGCGCCGATAGGTTGATCGCCTCGTCACCCTCCACGAGATGGACGCCATTTCCGGCGCTGCTGTTACCGACTCTGAATCGCATGATGTCTCCTCTCCCTGCTGGCATCGCCTTTTCTGACGATAAAATTTACTGTTGTCAAATAAAATCGATAATTTATTCTTTGGGCATAAAATGAAGGAGTAAACCATGCCTGCATGGAGCGAGTACAAGCGTGAAGCCCGTGACCGAGGGGCGCTGGCGCTGGAATTATACGTGGCGCGATCCCTGCCCGCGAAGTCGCCGGACGCGCTGCGGGAGATGCTGCCGAGTCATCTTGCCTACCAGGCGGATCTGGAAGCCGCCGGCAAGCTGGCCTTTGCCGGGCCGGTCTCCGACGAGAGCGGCGAGAACCTCTTCGGCGAGGGCATGATCATCTACCGCGCGGACTCGCTCGAGGAAGCCCGGGCGCTGGCCGAAGCCGATCCGATGCACAAGAGCGGAACGCGCAGCTTCGAGATGAGGCGCTGGCTGGTCAACGAGGGCAGCTTCTCGTTGACGGTGGGTCTTTCGGGACAGACAGTCGGCTTCCGGTGAGCGCGACAGAACAGAAAACGGCGGTCGCGATGCGCGGCCCCGAACGCCTTTGACAAGTGGAACAAGAATGACAAATCACCTGCATGACGCCATGTTCGCACCGCGCAGCGGCAGCCCGTCCCCCTTCCTGCTCCTGCCCGATGGCGAGACCCTGACCCATGAGGGCTTTGCACAGCTCGCGGCACGGCAGGCCGCCGTTCTTGTCGCCGCCGGCCTGCGCAAGGGCGACCGCGTGGCCCTGCAGGCCGCCAAGACCCCCGAGGCCCTGGCCGTCTATGCAGCCTGCATCCGGATCGGGGCGGTCCTGCTGCCGCTCAACACCGCCTATACGCCGGCCGAGGTTGCGTATTTCCTCGAGGATGCGGAACCGAAGCTGCTGATCTGCGATCCGCGCTCCGAGACGGCGCTGGCACCGATCGCCAGCAAGGCCGGCGCCGCCGTGCTGACACTGGATTCCGAAGGCAATGGCAGTTTCAGCGACAAGGTCGCGGCGGCCGCGCCGCATCCGGCCATCGAAACCTGCGGCCCGGACGATCTGGCCGCGATCCTCTACACCTCCGGCACCACCGGCCGCTCCAAGGGCGCGATGCTGAGCCATGACAACCTGCTCTCCAACGCGAGCGCGCTGACCGATCTGTGGCAGTTCACCGAGGCCGACACGCTGGTCCATGCGCTGCCGATCTTCCACACGCACGGGCTCTTCGTCGCGATCAATGTCAGCCTGCTCTCCGGCGCCGCCGTCCGCTTCTTCCCGAAATTCGACATCGACGAGATCATCGCCGCAATCCCCGACTCCACGACGCTCATGGGGGTGCCGACCTTCTACACGCGGCTGCTGGAGGACCCGCGCCTCGACCGGGAACTCGTCGCCTCCATGCGCCTCTTCGTCTCCGGCAGCGCGCCGTTGCTGGCCGCCACCCATGAGGCGTTCGAAGCCCGCACCGGCCACCGCATCCTTGAACGCTACGGGATGACCGAGACCAACATGAACGCCTCGAATCCCTATGACGGCGACCGGATTGCCGGCACGGTCGGCAATCCGCTTCCGGGCGTGGAGATCCGCATCACCGATCCGAACAGCGACCAGGAGCTGGCCAGGGGCGAGACGGGCATGATCGAAGTGCGCGGCCCGAATGTCTTCCAGGGCTACTGGCAGATGCCGGAGAAGACGGCGGAGGAGCTGCGCGCGGACGGGTTCTTCATCACCGGCGATCTCGGCGTGATCGATGACGCCGGATACCTGCAGATTGTCGGGCGCCAGAAGGACCTGATCATCGCTGGCGGCTACAACATCTATCCCAAGGAGATAGAGATCCTGCTCGACGGGATGGAGGGGGTCGGAGAAAGCGCCGTCATCGGCGTACCGCATCCCGATCTCGGCGAGGCCGTGGTGGCGCTGGTCGTGGCCGAGGGCGAGACGCCGCCGGAAGCGGAGGCGCTGCTTTCCGCCCTCGCCTCACAGCTGGCGCGCTTCAAGCAGCCCCGCCGGCTGCTGTTGGTCGACAGCCTGCCGCGCAACACGATGGGCAAGGTCCAGAAGAACGTGCTGCGCGAGCAATTCGCCGATTGCCTCGGCTGAGCAACGGCGTGCCATCCGTATCCCGGCGCCCGTCCGGTCAGATCGACTGGAACGGGAAGCTCGGGCGCGGGCGGTGCAGGTTTTCGAGCCGGGCGAGGTCCTGCGAGACAGCGCCATCGGTCAGCGCCATGACCTGGCGGCGCGGCAAGGTCCGGATATCGGCCGAAAGATAGCCCGATTTGACGACCAGCAGCGGGTGCTCGTCCAACACGAGTCCAAGCGCCTCGAAATCCGCGAAGCCGTGGAACGGCCGCCGACGGTGGCTGATGACGATCGTGACCGGGCCGGACGTGATGATGGCACAGCGCTCGGCAAAGCGGCAGCTCTCGACCGCGAGCGACAGGCGCGGCCCACCGCCGCCGAGCTCTCCGCCGAGGTCGATCTCCCGCGCACCGCCTTCCAGCGCTTCATAGGCGCGCGGCGCGGCGATCCCGGCAAACAGCGCCGGGCGACCCTCCGCCAGCACTGCTTCCAGCACATCGGCCCGGTCGCCAACACCGCCGCCGGTGGGGTTGTCGCCGCTATCGGCAAGCACCGCAGGGCCGTCCAATGCGGCCAGAGCCTCGTCCAGCGGCAAGGCCTCCATGTCGAAGACAAGCGCGTCGCGGACGTCGAGATAGCTTTTCGCGATCTCCAACGCCGCGGCCTGCCCGGCCTGCGCATCTTCGCATGTGACAACGGCCGCGGCCGTGGCCCGCGGGCTGTCGGCCCAGACATAACCGATCATCAGGTTCGCATCCCAGATCCCCGGCCGCGCATCCAGCCCCGGCAAGGCGGCATAGAGCCGGTCGCAGGGCGCGACAAATGTCGAGGACATCTCGCCGGAGACCAGGACAGGCACCGGGACGCGCACCACGCAGGGCCGCGTGCCGCCCCTGAGCGCGCGGGCCAGCATCGCGGCGGCGCGGGCATGGGTCTCGGGCACATCGACATGCGGCGCGGTGCGGAAAGCGGCGAAGATGTCCAGCGTCTCCGCGATCTGCGCCGTGATCTGGCCATGCAGGTCGAAACTGGCGGCAATCAGGCAGTCCGGCCCCACGACCTCGCGCACCGAGGCGATGAAGCCGCCCTCCGGATCGTCGATGCCGGGCACGAACATCGCCCCATGCATCAGCAGCAGCACCCCGTCGAGCGGCATCGCGGCGCGCAACCCCTGGAGCAGCTCGGCGCATTGGGCCTCGAAGACCTCGCGCCGCACGGGCCCGCCGGGAACGGAGGACTCGTAGAAGAGAGGGACGGTATCGACGCCCACGGCCGCGAAATCGAAATTCGCCTTGGCAAGCAGGTCGCCGCCCTCCAGCCGGCGGAAATCCGACCGTTCCTGCAACAATGGGTTGTAGGTCGAGCATTCGGTGTGAAGCCCGCCAAGGGCGATACGCATGAGCGTTCTCCTACATCTGGGGCATCAGGCGCGAAAGCGCGGCGAAGCGCTGCCAGTCCTTGGCCGCCTCCGTGCTCCACCCCGCCTCGGCCACGACGGACCAGCGCGGGAAAGCGATGTCGTTGAAGCGGGCCACGCTGTCGATCTGTTCGGTCCACATGCAGCCCTGAATCCCGGCCAGCTTGCCCGGCCCTTCGGGCAGTCCGTCCGTCGCCTCGTAGGCGTAGCTGTTCTCCGGCGTCGAGACCCCGGCCCAGAATGTGCCTGGCGCGTCCCAACCAGCCGTCTCGATCATGTCGAGGTAATAGGCCTGCCCGGGCGTGCCGACCACCTCGTAGCCATCGGCGATCAGCGTCGCCACCCGCTCCTGCGAGCGCCAGGCGAAGAGCAGCGCGTCCGGCTCCACGCCGCCGCCATCAGCGCATTCGTCCCAGCCCGCCATGCGGCGGCCGCGCGCCCGCAGCATCTGCTGGACGCGACGCAGGAAGTAGCTCTGCAGCGGCGCGGCGCCCGGCGCCAACCCCTCGCGCTCCACCAGCGCCTGCGCGGCGGGCGATTGCGACCAGCTCAGCGCGTCCACCTCGTCGCCGCCGAGATGCACGACATCGAAGGGGAAGAGATCGGCCAACCCGTCGAGGATCGTCTCGACCACCGGCCAGACCGCCTCGACGCCCGGGTTGAGCGCATTGTTCGGATAGCCTTGAACCGAACGATAGCTGTCCGGGGTCTCCTCCGGATCGACCAGCTCCGGCATGACCGCCAGCAGCACGGCCATATGCCCGGGCATATCGACCTCCGGCATGATCTCGATCCCAAGTGCCTTCGCGTGGGCGACAAGGGCGCGGATCTCGGCAATGCTGTAAGCGCCGGCCTGTCCGTCCGGGCCATCGGCATATTGCGGCGGCAGCACATGGCCACGCGCGCGGGTCGACCAGGCCTTGGTAAGCTGTGACAGGCCGGCGATCGGAACGCGCCAGCCCTCGTCGTCGCACAGGTGCCAATGCAGGCGGTTCATCCGCTGCCAGGCCATGGTGTCGAGGACGCGCCGCACACCGTTATGGTCGATGAAATTGCGCGAGACATCGAGCATCAGCCCGCGCCAGCCATGGCGCGGCGCGTCCTCGATGGTGCCATTCAGCGGGAAGCGGAAGCGACGATCCGTGCGCTCGGCATGGGCCATCTGGGCCAGCGCGATCAAGCCGTGGCGCAGCCCGTCCGCGTCGCCTTGCTCAATCGTGATCGTCTCGCCAAAATCGACTCGGAAGCCGCCTGCGGGCAGCTCCGCAGCGACAGCCTCCACCGCGCGTCCCGAGACGTCGGCATCGAGGCTGAACGGCCCGGGCGCGGCCGGGAAGAGCCGGCGATGCAGCGCGGCGACCCGTGCCATTTCCGGCTTCAGCCCGGCGCTGGCCGGGTAGAGCTGCGGCGCGGACCCGTAGGACGGGATCTCGACCGAGGCCGGCCAGGGCAGCAGGCCGATCGGCAGGGTGATCTTCCCCTCCGGCCAGACCTTGGGCGTGCCGCGCTCCTCCCCTTCGGGCGGCTGCAGGTCGCCGGTGGCGATGGTCAACGGCCCGTCATCGGTCTCGAACCAGGCCGCCATGGCGCCTTGCGTCCGGTTGACCGGCTTGTGGGACAGCCCGTGGATCTCGACCTGCCAGACATCGCCCGGCCTGAGCGTGAGCCCCTCGGGTGGCAGGATCTCGACATGGTTGGCGAAATGCCGGACCAGCGTGCCGCCTTCGACGCGATAGTCGCGGCTCGGGCGGGTCATGCAGGAATAGCACAGCCGCGCCGGCGACAGCGCCGCGCCCGAGAGGTGATGGATGCGGAAGACTAGAGCGCCATTGGGCGCGCCAGCTTCCGCCCGGTATTTCTGTTCAAGGCGGAACTCAGACATTGGGCATCTCCGTGAGGGAAAGCGTCTCATCGAGGCAGATCAGATCGGCGAGCGGGGTGCCTGTGACGATCTGCTGGCGCGGCAGGCCAAGCACGTCGCGCGGCACATCCGTGGCCATTGCCAGGGCTTCGGCCAGCGGCAGCCCGATGGCGCGGTGCGCATTGGCAAGCGAGGTCACCATGTCGATATGGGCGCCGGCGAGCGAACCTTCGGCATTGACCAGCGCGCCCTCCTGCACATGGATTGTCTGGCCGTAGAGGGTGAAGAAATCCGGGCCGCCAACCGTCGCCATGGCGTCGGAGACGAGGTAGGTCCGACGCGGCACGGGGCGCGCCGTACAGGCGATACGGGCCATTTCCCAGCTCACATGGATGCCATCGGCGATCAGCCCGACATGCGCGCCCGAGCAAATCGCGACGCCGACAGGACCGGGATCGCGCGAGGTCATCGGCGGCATCGCGTTGTAGAGATGGGTGAAACAGCTGATGCCGTTTTCCAGCCCCGCCTTGATCTCGGCGGTGTTGGCGGCGGTATGGCCGGCCGAGAGCACGCAGCCCATCGCGCGCAGCTCGGCCATCAGAGCGGCATCGGCCAGCTCGGGGGCGAGCGTCAGCAGGACCGGAATGCCCCGGGCGCGAAGCCGGGCGATGAGATCCACGGTGATCCGGTCCAGCGGGCGGATGCGGGCGGCGTCATGGGTGCCGCGGCGGGCGACCGCGATATGCGGTCCCTCGATATGCAGGCCGAGGATATTCGGATCCGGCCAGAGCGCCATGACCGCCTCGGCCGCGGCCTCCGTCACCGCCGGGTGGTCGGTGATGATCGTCGGCAGGATCCAGCGCGTGCCAAGCCCGGCATGGGCCTCGGCGATGCGGCGAAACCCGTCCGGCGTGGTGTCGGAATTGGTCATCGCGCCGCCGCCGCCATTGACTTGGATATCGGTGCAGCCGGGCATGAGAAGATGCGGAGCGGCCCCCTGGTCGGAGGCGGCACGCGGGCGCAGCGCGGTGACAGTCCCGGCATCCGTTTCGACGGCCATGCCGGCGTGGAGCGCTCCGTCGGACCAGAGCAGATCAGGCAGCAGGAGCATGGCTTACTCTCCGGGTGCAACGAAATAGGGCAACAGCATCAGCTGCACGCTCGCGAGCAGCATCGCGCGCGGCCAGGGAAGCGGCAGGGTCGCGGCAATCTCGCGGGTATCGGGTGGCAGGTATTGCGCCAGCAGCGGCGCGGGCGGATCCAGCCCTTCAAGCGCCTCCAGCATCGCCGCCACGGCGCCCTGCGCCTGCGGCCAGTAATAGCGGATGCGGTCGGAATAGCCGAAATGGCGCAGGCGGCGCTGCTGATCGGCGTCACCATGCAGGTGGCCCTGCCAATAGCCGGGATCGGCCAGCATCAGCCGCTCCATTTCCTCGCTGATATGCGCAGCACCGGTCATCCAGCCATGGATATGCGACAGCCCGTACAACGCCTCGCGCCAGGCAAAGGTCAGCGCCGGGCCGACCTTCAGCAGCGCGAAATGCCGCCGGGCAAGATCGGGATAGACCTCGTCGCGTTGGTAATCGGTCGAATGGGCCTCGAAGCAGAGCAGGCCCTGGCCCTCGAGAACCGGCGAGAGGTCATCCGGGCGCGCGGTGTCGAAACGGTCGATATGGGCGGGGGCGAATTCGAGCCCCGGCTGCAGGACAAGGCCCCGGATGCGCGACCAGGCACCGTCCAGCCCGCGTTCGGCAAAGGCGGCGCGGTGGGTCTCCAGCGTGGCAAGCGCGCGGGCCGGCGGGGTCGAGACGATGCCATGCTCGTCGGAGCGCGCACCGCCCGGGGGCGGCACCTCCGTGCCGATGATATAACGCAGGGCTTCCGGCTCCGGCGCGGCCAGCTCGCAAATCTCGGCCAGTTCGGCGGCCCGCGCGGCCACGATCTCGTCGCCAAGCTGCGCCGGCTCGCCCGCACAGCCCTCCGAGCAATCAAGGTGGATCTTGGTGAAACCCGCCTCGACATAGGCGCGCATCATGTCCCGCGCCTTCGCCATGGCGTCCGCGGCGGGCTCCGCCTTCCAGGCCTGCGGTCCGAGATGGTCGCCGCCAAAGAGCACGCGGTCACGGGACACCCCGGCGCGGTCGCAAATGGCATGGACGAAGGCGGTGAAATCCGCCGCCTGCATGCCGGTATAGCCGCCGAACTGGTTGACCTGGTTTGACGTGGCTTCAACAAGAAGCGGCCGGTCGAGCGTCTCGGCGAGGCGCAGCGAGGCTTCCAGAACATCCTCATGTGCCGAACAGACGGAAGGGAGCGCGGGGCCGCCGCTGCGATTGGCGGCGATAATGGCGTCAAGTTGGTTCATGTCGGTCTGACCTTGTGTGAACGGGGCCTGAACTGGGGTCATGCGCCCTTGGCGCTGTCTGTCTTCATCTTCGCGACCAGCGCGGCGCCGCGGGCGCCGGAGCTGTCGCCATGCAGGGCCGTGCGCAGCGCGGGCAGGCGGACAGAGCCAAGCCTGAGCCCGCCGAAGGCAGCCTGCAGCCGCTCCACCGCGCCGGGCATGTTCGACACGCCACCGCCGAGCACGATGCAGTCGGGGTCCAGCAGGAGCTGGATCGTGTCGAGGCAATCGGCGGTGAGGTCGGCCCAGATCGCCAGCACCTCCTGGGCGCGCGGATGGGTCTCGAGATCGCGCGCGGCGAGTTTCTCGCCGAGCTTCCACTCGGCCAGCCGGGCAAGCCCGGTTCCGGAGATGTAGTTCTCCATGCAGGCCACGCGTCCGCAGCCGCAATTCCAGAGCGGCAGCCCGTGACGTGCCAGTGCGCGGGCGGAAATCCCGACATGGCCGACCTCCACCGCGAGCCCCGCATGGCGATAGGCCAGCCGCGAGCCGAGGCAGAAACCGCCACCCACGCCGGTGCCGAGCACCAATCCCATCACCGAGTGGAACTCTGCCCCGGCGCCGCCATGCGCCTCGGAAAAGGCAAAGGCCATGCAGTCATTGACCACCGGGATCGCGCGGCCCATGTCCTGCGCCAGCGTGACCCCGACGGAATGGCCGGTGGCCGGGATGTTGGAGGCGAAATTCTCCTGCGTGACCGGGTCGATGATGCCGGGGATGGCGACGCCGACCGGCAGGCCCGGCGCGTGGCCCTCCAGCCAGCGGACCTGCTCCTCCAGCCCCGCCATCATGTCGGCAAAGCTGTTTTTCGGCGTCGGGATGCGGCGGGTTTCCACCGTCAGCACCGCGTCGCCCTCGAAGAGCCGCGCCTCGATCTTGGTGCCGCCGAGGTCGATCCCGCCGCAGAGCATGCCTCAGCCCTCGTAGTCGTAGAATGTCACGCCGGAGACGACGCGGCTCAGGTTCTGGCCCTGGAACGGGTCATCGACATGCAGGCCAAGCTCGGCCGACCAACGCGCGCCGAGAACCTGGCTGAGGATCACGTAGAGCGGGGCGTCGGCGCGGGGATTGCCGGTGGCCGCAAGCGGGATGTCACCGCCCGGGCCAATCGTGGTCACGGCGGTCTTCGGGAACTGTGCCCGGATCTCCGCGGCGATATCGCTGTCATAGCGTGCGGTATGGGCGTCCGGGTTCAGCATGACGAAGACATGGGTGTTCTCGTCGACCGCCGCCTTCGGTCCGTGACGGAAGCCGAGCGCGCTGTCCCAGAGCGTCATCGTCCGCCCGGCGGTCAGCTCGAGCACCTTCAGCCCGCTCTCCCGCGCCGCCCCGGTCAGGGCGCCGGAGCCAAGGAAAACGGCCCGCTCGGGGCGGGCGACCTGTGCCAGCGCCGGTTGCGCCAGCAAGGACTCGGCGGCATCGGCAAGCGCCGGAAGGGCGGTGGCGGCGTCGAAGGGCGAGAGGCAGGCGAGCGCCGAGAGCACCATCGTCGAGAAGCTCGACGTCATCGCGAAGCCGGTATCATGGGTGGCTTCCGGCAGGGAGATGACGCGGGCCTCGCCCGGACCTGGCGCGGGGCGGGTGGCCAGCGCGCCGTCCGGGTTGCAGGTGATGTGCAGGCGGTCCCAGTCGGGACGGTGCCTGTCCAGCAGGTCGAGGGCGGCGACAGATTCGGAGCTGTCGCCGGAACGGCCGAACTGCACCACGAGCCCGTGGCCGGGCCGGCCGAGCCAGTCCTGGGGGGCGGAAACGAGATCGGTCGTCGGCACCGGCCGCAGGCGGGCGTCCCCGGCGGCCAGGACATTGCCGATATAGGCCGAGGTGCCCGCACCGCAGAGCCAGATCTCGGAGGGCGCGCGGGCGGCGATCCACTGGCGGATCTCGCGGGCCTCTTCGGCCAGCGGCCCGGCCCAGCCGCGCCAGATACCGGGCTGGGAGTGGATTTCCGACCAGGTTGCGCAATCGGTGAGCGGGTCAGGGAGGGTGTTCATGAGCTTACCTCGGGTCGGATGGCCGGATTTCCGGCGAAACGGTCTCTACCTGGACCCCGCGTTCGCGAATGGCCGACAAGATGGTAGACGTGGGGGGCAGGTCGGTCACGAGGATGTCGATATCCTCCAGGCCGCAGATCCTGTGCAGCGCCGACTTGCGGAATTTCGTGTGGTCTGCCAACACGATGACCCGGGCGGCAGCGGCGACCATCGTGCGGGTGCCGTGGGCCTCGTCCTCGCGGAAGGTGGAAAAGCCAAGCTCCGGCTCGACCGTTCCCACGCCCATGATGAACGTGTCGAAGCGCATGTCGGAGAGCGTGTTTTCCACCTGCCGGCCGGTCAGCGAGAGCGCGCGCGGGCGGATGCGCCCGCCGGTCAGCAGCACGTCATGTTCGCCGCGCGCCAGGGCGTTCTGCGCAACGACGAGGCCGTTGGTCATGATCGTGCGCTTCGGCGTTTCGGGCAGCGCCGAGGCGAAGAACTCGGCCGTGGAGCCATTGTCGATCAGCAGCGTGTCATCGGAGCCCAGGAGCGTGACCGCATGTTCGGCGATGCGGCGCTTTGCGGCGAGATTGGCGCGGCGGCGATCCATCGCGAGCGGCTCGACGAAGCCGCGCCCGCGCGGCTGATGCGCCAGCGACAGCGCGAGGTCGATGCGGAAATCCGACAGGCCGGAATAGCCAAACTGGCGGCAGAAGCGAATCAGCGTCGGCTCGGACGTGCCCAGCTCGGCACAGATCTCGCGACTGGTGTTGCGGATGAATTGCTCTGTTTTCGCAAGGCACATCTCCCCGATCGCGCGCATTTTCGGCGTCATCTCCGGCAGCGTGGCGCGGATGACCGTCATCAGGTCTTGATCGGGAATTTGCGTCATGAACCAAACATCGGGAACGCAGAATGTTTTGTCAAACAAAAATATAGGCCGCCCAATTTGTGTTCAACAAAAAAATTCTTGCCAGATTGCGCGATTCGTGGTGACCATTAGGGAAATAGGTTGGTTTGCCTGAACCAGCCCGTCGGGCCTCTTGCGCAGGAAGGATGCATGGTTCACTCGCGGTCATTGCCACTGGAGATCTGCGTGGATAGCGCCGAGGGGCTGGCTGTTGCCGGATCTGCCGGGGCCGACCGGGTCGAGCTTTGCGCGGCGCTTCCGCTGGGCGGCCTGACACCGGGACCGGGGCTGATCGCGGCGGCAAGGGCCGCGCAGGTCCCCTGCCACGCAATGATCCGCCCCCGGCCTGGCGATTTCCTGTTCGAGGGCGCGGACCTGCGCGCCTGCCTTGACGACATCGCGGCGATCCGCGCAGCCGGGCTGGCCGGTGTGGTGATCGGCGCAGCGGGAGCCGACGGCCAGCTGAACCTGCCGGCACTCGAAAAGCTGATCGCCGCCGCGGGCCCGATGCAGGTGACGCTGCACCGGGTGTTCGACCTGACGCCCGACCCGTTCGAAGCGCTGGAACAGGCGGTTGGGCTCGGCATCGCCCGGATCCTGACCAGCGGACAGGCCCCGACGGCCCCCGATGGGCTGGCCCTGCTGAGCGACCTGGCGCGCCACGCGGCGGGTCGGATCGAGATCATGGCCGGCGGCGGCGTGCAGGCGGGCAACGCGCAGGCCCTGCTCGAAACCGGGGTAGACGCGCTGCATGCGTCCTGCTCGGCGCCTGCCCCGCTGCGGCAACCGGCGGAACGGATCGGCATCACGCCGTGCCGACAAACAGACAAGGACAGCATCCTCGCCCTGCGGGCAGCGATGCGAACAAGCGAGGAAGTGGCATGAAGATCGGCGTAATCGGGCTTGGGCTGCGGCTTTCCAAGCTGGCGGCGGATTTCAAGGAGGCGGCGCCCGAGATCCGCTTCACGGCCGTGGCCGATCCAATGGACACGCGGATGGAGGCGCTGGAAGCCCTGGGCGACAGCCCGGTTCGCTATGACAGCGCCGCCGAGATGCTGGCCGCCGACAGCTACGACATGCTGATGATCGGCTCGGTCAACTCGATGCATCTGGAGCATCTTCGGCTGGCGCTGGAATCGGACGCGCCCTTCATCTTTGCCGAGAAGCCTGTGGTGATCTCGGTCGAGGAGACGATCGAGCTGGGCCGCCTGATCGCCAAACATGACGGCATGAAGCGGCTGATGATCGGGCTTGTCCTGCGCTATTCGCCGCTCTACCGGGCGCTGCGCAAGGCGCAGGAGGACGGGCAGATCGGCGAGGTCATGTCCATCGAGGCCAGCGAGCATATCGGGCCCTATCACGGCTCCTTCTTCATGCGGGACTGGCGCCGCAACTGCGCCGAGGCCGGCTCTTTCATGCTGGAAAAGTGCTGCCACGATATCGACCTCTACCAGGGCACCGTGGGCGCGCGGCCGGCCCGGGTGGCCAGCTTCGGCGGGCGCAAGAAATTCGTTCCCAGCCAGCGGCCCGCGACACCGCCCGCCTATCTCGCAGAGATGGCGCCGCGTTGGGGCGGGATCGACGATCCCTGGTCCGGCGAGGGCGACATCATCGACTACCAGACCGCGCTGGTGGAATACGAGAACGGCGCCACGATGGCGTTTCACACCAATCTCAACGTGCCGGACGAGTTCCGCCGGTTCTGTGTCATCGGCGTCGACGGCATGGCCGAGGGCGATTTCATCCGCAACACGTTCCGGGTGACAGATTCCAACAGCGAGACGGTGATCCATGAGACCGACAGCATCGGCACCGGCGACCAGAAGGGGCATTACGGCTCCGACATCGCCATGTGCCGGGACGTGATGGCCTATGTGAAGGGCGCGCTTGCCGGGCTGCCGCTGAGCGTGAAGGATGCGCTGGAAGCCGGCGTCACGGCGCTGGCCATGGACGAGGCGCGCGCGCACCGCCGCGTGGTCGATCTCGCGCCGGTCTGGGAGCGTTTCGACGCAGCCCTGGCCGGAAAGACGGCAGGGTAAGCAATGAAGAAGAAGGTCGATCTCTTCCCCTATCTGCTGCTGGTCCCGGCGCTGCTGCTGGTGATTACCATCGTCGCCTGGCCTCTCATCGAGACCTTCCGGCTCTCCTTCACCAACACCTCGATGCGCCCGACCTGGGAATATGTCGGCTTCGAGAACTATGTCGAGATCTTCGAGGATGATTTCAACGAGATCATCCTGCGGACCTTCCTCTGGATGACGATCTCAGTGGTTCTGAAGATCGTGCTCGGCACGATCGGCGCACTGCTCCTGAGTGCCGCCCTGCCGGGGCGCGGGTTGTTCCGGGTGCTGGTCATGCCGCCCTGGGTCGTGCCGATCGCCATTGGCGTCTTCATGTGGTCCTGGATGTATAACGGACAGTTCGGGATGATCTCGGGCATCGCACAGCGGATCGGGCTGATCGATGGCCCCTTCGAATTCCTCGCCTACAAGACCTCGTCCTTCCTCTCCACCATCGTCACCGATGTCTGGGTCGGGGTGCCGCTGGTCTCGCTCTACCTGCTGGCGGCGATGCAATCGATCCCCAGGGAGTTGCATGAGGCGGCCTGGACCGACGGCGCCTCGCGCTTCTACCGCCTGCGCCGGATCACCCTGCCGTTGATCGCGCCCTCGATCTTTACTATGGCGCTCCTGTCCGCGATCTGGACCTTCAACTCCTTCGACATCATCTGGATCCTGACCGAAGGCGGGCCGCGCGGCGCGACCACCACGATGATCATCGACACCTACAAGACCGCCATCTCCCGTTTCCGCTTCGGCGAAGGCTCGGCGCGGGCGGTGATGATCCTGCTCTGCCTGACGGCCTTCTCGGTGGTCTACATGATGTTGCTGATGCGCACGGCGCGCAAAGGGGAGTCGCGCTGATGCTCTACAAGTACAAATGGTATGAAAAGCTTGGCATGTATGCGGCAATGCTGGTCTTCCTGACCTTCGTCCTCGCACCGTTCCTTGAAGCCTTCCTCGTCTCGATGCGCCCGCTGGACGCCGTGTTCCGTGCGCCGCACCGCTTCTTGACCGAGGACATGTCCTTCCGCGCCTACATCACCATGTGGGAGAGCGTGCCGAACCTGCCGCGCTACATCTTCAACTCTTTCTTCATCTCCTGCGCGGTCACGCTGCTCGCGCTGACCTGCATCATCCCCGCCGCCTATTCGGTTTCGCGTTTCGAATACCGCTTCCGGGACGGCATCCTGACGGGCTTTCTCGCGATCAACATGGTCGGCGCCGCCGTCCTGATCATCCCGCTCTACAAGCTGATGCTGACCATCGGGCTGTTGAACACCTACTGGGCGATGATCGTCCCAGGCGCTGCCTTCACCGTGCCGACCGGCATCTTCCTCATGCGCAGCTACTTCCTGCGTATCCCCAAGGAGCTTGAGGAAGCGGCCTATGTGGATGGCGCGGGGCGGCTCTACACGCTCTGGCGGGTGATCCTGCCGGTGGCGCTGCCGGGAATCATCGTGGTCTCGATCACCGTCTTCATCTCGGCCTATGCGCAGCAATTCCTCTTCGCGCTCACCTTCAACTCCATCGACGACTACAACCCGCTGCCTATGGGCCTGTTCCAGTTCTTCGGTCGCGAGCGTGTCGTTTACAACGAGCTGATGGCGGCGAGCCTGGTCGGCATCCTGCCGGTGCTCTTCGTCTACATCTTTCTCCAGAAATACATCGTCGCCGGGCTGACCGCCGGGGCGGTGAAGGAATAGTGGTCAACCTCAGGGAGTATTCAGCCATGAAACTCAAGTCACTTCTCTTTGCCGGTACGGCAATCGTTTTGGGAGCGCAGATGGCCAGCGCCCAGACCGAAATCAAGTTCATCAACTGCGGCGCGACCGACGGTGTCGTCCCCGAGGCGCAGAACGTCGACGTCGCCGCCTGGGAAGCAGAGAACCCCGATTACAAGGTGATGCAGGAATACATCCCCTGGGGCCAGTGCCAGGAAAAGGCGATCACGCTGGCCGCAGCCGGTGACCCGGTGGGCCTCGCCTATCTCGGCAGCCGTACCCTGCCCCAACTCGCCGATGCCGGCCTGATCGTGCCCGTCGAGATGACCGATGAGGAGAAGGCGAGCTACCAGCCCTCCGTTCTCGCCACCGTGCAGTTCAACGGCGGCATCTGGGGCCTGCCGCGGGCCTTCTCGACCAAGGGCATCTTCTACAACAAGGCGCTCTTCGAAGAGGCCGGGCTCGACATGCCGAACGGCCCGCAGACCTTCGCCGAGATGGTCGAAGCCTCCAAGGCGATCTCCGAAAACACGGACGCCAAGGGCTTCGGCATGCCGGCCGCGTCCTTCGACAACACGATGCACGCCTTCCTCAACTTCATCTACTCGAACGGCGCCGAAGTCGTGAACAGCGACGGCGAGGTTGTCTTCAACAGCCCCGAGACCGTCGAGGTGTTCCAGTTCTACAAGGACCTGGTTCCCTATTCGCAGGAAGGCCCGGTCGCCTATGACCGCGGCAAGGTCGAGCCGCTCTTCTCCGAGGGCAAGGTGGCGATGATGGTGCAGAGCTTCGGCTACCGCTCGCGCACCGGCGATGTCGATTACGGCATCACCTGGATCCCGGCCGGCCCCTCCGGCGAGCACTCCACACTGCTGATCACCGACAGCCTCGCCGTCTTCAAGGGCTCGGGCGTCGAAGAAGCCGCGATGTCGCTGGCCAAATTCCTCAACGAGACCGATCGCCAGGCGAAGTTCGACGACATCGCCGGCTGGACCCCGGTGCGCGACACAGACATCAGCCGCGCCCTGGTCGAGAAGGATCCGAACTGGAAGTTCTTCCTCGAGTCCATCTCCGCGGGTGGGCCGGAGCCGCAGGTCATCGACTATAACGCCCTGCAGGACGTCATGAACGAAGCCATCCAGGGTGTCGTTCTCGGCGAGATCTCGCCCGAGGAAGCCGCCGAAGACGTGGCCAAGGAACTCGAAGACCTGATGGAGTAATCCTCCGTCTTTCGGGGCGGCGCGATCCGCGCGCCGTCCCCTTTCGCCTTTCAGGAGCGGATATGGGACATCTCACACTCACCGGCGTTACCAAGAATTTCGGCACCGCCAAGGTGATCAAACCGACAGATCTGACCATCGAGGATGGCGAGTTCATCGTCTTTGTCGGCCCTTCGGGGTGCGGCAAGTCGACGATCCTGCGGATGATCGCCGGGCTTGAGGAAATCACTGCCGGTACGATCTCGATCGACGGCGAGGTGGTCAACGACCTCGCCCCCGTCAAGCGCGGCATCGCCATGGTGTTCCAATCCTACGCGCTCTACCCGCATATGAGCGTATTCGAGAATATCGCTTTCCCGCTGCGCGTCTCCAAGGCGCCGGAAGCGGAGGTCAAGGAACGCGTCGGCAAGGCCGCCGCGATCCTCAAGCTGGAGGACCGGCTGACCCATCGCCCGGGCGCATTGTCTGGCGGCCAGCGCCAGCGCGTTGCCATCGGCCGCGCCATCGTCCGCGAGCCCTCTGTCTTCCTCTTCGACGAGCCGCTGTCCAATCTCGACGCGGCGTTGCGCGCGGAGATGCGGGTGGAGCTGTCGCTGCTGCACAACTCGCTCGGCAACACGATGATCTATGTCACCCACGACCAGGTCGAGGCCATGACCATGGCGACCAAGATCGTGGTGCTGCAGGACGGACAGATCGAGCAGGTCGGCTCGCCGCTGGAGCTTTTCCACAAGCCGGTCAACCGCTTCGTCGCCGGCTTCATCGGCAATCCGAACATGAACTTCCTCGACGCGACCTGCCTGGGCAGCGGCCCGGACGGCGTGCGGATCCGGCTTTCGAACGGCGCCGAAGTGACGGTGCAGGTCGACGGCGCGGCCGAAGAGGGCGAATCGCTCACACTCGGTATTCGGCCCGACGACCTGTGCGTCGGCGGCGGCGAGGCCCGGCTCGAAATGATGCCGGAAGTTGTCGAACGGCTGGGCAATCACAGCGTGATTCACGGCACGACCGATGGCAGTCAGTCCATCTGCGCCCAGGTTGACGGCGCGGTGCCGATTGCCGTTGGCCGCGGCACCGAGATCGGTTTCGACGGCAACCGGGCGCATCTCTTCCGCGTCGATGGCAGCGCGCTTGAGCGGCGGGTCAATCTCGACGAGCTATCCTTGCCCGAGTAACGCGACGATTCACTTCACGACCGGCCCCGAGGGAGCTGTCCAATGACTGACCGAACGACCCGGATGCGTCTGGAGATCGACGAAATCCCCGTTGCCGCCGAGCGGTTGCTGACGGAAGGCGCGGCGGATGTCGCACGGGCAGCCGCACAATTGCGGTCCCATGATCCGTCGCTGATCGTGACCGTGGCGCGCGGCACCTCGGACCACGCCTGCACCTTCCTGAAATACGCCGCGGAGACCTATCTCGGGCTCCCGGTTGCTTCGCTTGGCCCCTCGATTGCCTCGATCTACCACACCCCGTTGCGGCTCGATCGGACCGCGAGCCTGTCGATCTCCCAATCCGGCAAGAGCCCGGACATCGTGCAGATGACGCAAGCCGCCCGCGCGGGCGGGGCGCTGACCGTGTCGCTGACCAACAGCGCCGGCTCGCCACTCGCCGCCGCCGCCGACCTGCCGCTCGACATGCGGGCCGGGCCGGAGCTGGCGGTTGCCGCCACCAAATCCTTCTCCAATTCGCTGGTCGCCTGTCTGATGCTGTTGGCCGAGCTGCGCGAGGATGATGCCCTGCGGGCCGCGTTGAAGGGGTTGCCAAAGGCGCTGGAGCAAGCGGTCGGAATCGACTGGCCGGAGGTCCGCGAAGGGGTTTCGGATGCGCGCTCGATGTTCACGCTGGGACGCGGCCATTGCTTCGCCATCTCCAACGAAGCGGCGCTGAAATTCAAGGAAACCTGCTTCCTGCATGCCGAGAGCTATTCCTCGGCCGAGGTGCTGCATGGCCCGGTTGCCGTCGTGCAGGAGGGCTTCCCCGTTCTCGCCTTTGCCGCAGGAGACGCCGCCGAGACCGGGCTGGCCGAGGTTGCGGACCGGATCGCCGCGATGGGCGGACGCGTCTTCGCCACCACATCGAAGGTCCGCAAGGCCCATTCGGTCGCCCATGTCGACACCGATCACCCGCTGACCGATGCGCTCTGCCTGATCGCATCCTTCTATTCGATGGTCGAGCGGCTGGCCGGCAGCCGGGGCATCGACCCCGACGCCCCGCGCAACCTGCTCAAAGTGACCGAAACACTCTGACCGGCGGGCGCTACCGCCCCTCGATGAACTTGCGCCCGGCCGCGACGGTACGGTCGAGCCAGGGCTGTTCCTGCGCCATCGCTTCTTCCAGCGAGGCGCCGAGCGGCAACCAGTGCTCGACAATCACGCTCATATCCGCATCGCAATGGGCAAGCTGGTCGAGGATCCAGGGGATATTGGCCCGGCCCTCGCCAAGCGGCACGCCATGGATACGGAAGCCGACGCCATAGGGGTCCGGCGTGATCTCGTAATCCTTCAAGTGCAGGTTGATCGTGTAGGGCGCGAGCATGGTGATCGTCTCTTCCGGCCACTCCCCGGCGCAGATCGAGTTGGCCACGTCGAGGCAGACACCAAGCGCGGGATCATTCACCGCTTCCAGCAGCTCGACCATGCGCGGGGACGGGTAGTTGAAATGGTTCTCGATGGCGATCCGGATGCCGGCGACCTTCGCCTCCTCGACCAGCGGGCGCAACTGTTCGGCCAGTTCGGGCACAGGGACGAGGGCATCCTCGGCATCCAGCGCGACGCGCAGGATCTTCGAGGAGATCACCTTGCAGATGCCGATATACTCCGCGACCTGCTTGGCGTCGAAACACTGGGTGCCGACTTCGAGCGTGATGCCCTTTGCGCGCGCAAGTGCGGCAAGCCGTTCCAGTTCCTCGGCCGAAAGCGCCTCCAGCGGCATGTTGTCGGCATATTGGACAAGGTCGAGCCCCATCCGCTCTGCCGCTTCCAGTACGTCGAAAGGTGTCATCGGGCTGGGCGGAACCTGGTCCTTGATCCCGATATTCCAGCGATAGGCGTAGCTTCCAAGACCAAGGCGCATAACGGATCCTCCAAGAATGCCCCGAGGCGGAGGCTGCCTCCGGCGTTCAGAGCCGTCCACTTCCGCCTGGGCCCGTCCAGACCACCGGACGGGTTCCCATATTACCCATCACAAAGCGGGGCGCAGTAATATTAAGCACTCCTACGCAAATTTGTAATTCTTGTTTGTATAACTCCCTCCGAGATTGGCTCACTCTGAAGGCCACGGGACGCAAACCAGCGCGTCCGAAGGGAGGATCCATGAGCGGGCAAGCTTCGACCGACCGGCGGTCGAATGTCTCCTTGGCGCGGCGCGCCTGTAACATCCGTCGCAAGGCGGTCCAGATGGGCGAGGTCCAGGGCCAGGGCTATGTCGGCCAGGCGCTCGGCGTTGCCGACCTGCTCGCTGTCTCCTTCTTCCACGCAGTGGAATACCGCTCGGAAGACCCGGAATGGGAAGGGCGCGACCGGTTCCTGCTCTCGATCGGGCATTACGCCATCGCCTTCTATGCCGCGCTGATGGAGGCCGGCATCCTGCCCGAGGAGGAGCTTGGCACCTATGGGATGGACGATTCCCGGATGCCGATGTCCGGCATGGCCTCCTACACGCCGGGCATGGAGATGAGCGGCGGCTCGCTCGGGCTCGGGCTCTCGGTCGCTGTTGGCCGCGCGCTTGGGCTGAAGCGCAAGAAAAGCGGCGCGCTGGTTTTCAACCTGATGTCGGATGGCGAGCTGGGCGAGGGATCGACCTGGGAAGCGGCGATGGGGGCGGCGCATCACCGGCTCGACAACCTGATCTGCCTCGTCGATTTCAACAACCAGCAGGCCGACGGCGCCTCGACCGGCATGCTCTCGGCAGAACCTGTGGACGCGAAATTCGCCGCGTTTGGCTGGTTCGTGCAGCGGATCGACGGCAACGACATCGACGCGCTGGTCGCCGCCTTCGATGCTGCGCGCGCCCATGACGGGCCGGAGCCGCGCGTGATCATCTGCGACACCAAGATGTGCAAGGGCGTGCCTTTCCTTGAGACGCGCGAGATGGCGCATTTCGTCCGGGTCGAGCCGGATGAGTGGCAGAAGGCGCTGGACGCGCTGGACGAGGAGGCCCCGAAATGAGTGCTGCAACCCGCGCCCGCAAATACGAGCCGCGCAAGCTGCCCGAAGGCAAGCAGGCCACCTCCGCCATGATCGCCTCGCTGGAAGCGGAAGGCTATGACACGGTCAGCGCGCCCTTCGGCCATGCGCTCAACGCGTTGGCGGCACAGGACGAACGGATCGTCGGGCTTTCGGCGGATCTGTCGAAATACACCGACCTGCATGTCTTCGCGCAAGCCAATCCGGACCGGTTCTACCAGGTCGGCATGGCCGAACAGCTGCTGATGGGCACGGCGGCGGGGCTCGCGCATGAAGGGTTCATCCCCTTTGCCACGACCTATGCCGTTTTCGCCTCGCGCCGGGCCTATGATTTCGTCTCCCAGGCCATCGCCGAGGAAGGGCTGCCGGTGAAGATCTGTTGCGCCTTGCCTGGGCTGACCTCCGGCTACGGGCCGAGCCACCAGGCGACAGAGGATATCGCCATCTTCCGCGGCCTGCCGGACATTGCCATTGTCGATCCCTGCGATGCGACGGACGTGGCGCAGATGGTGCCCGAACTTGTGGCTTGGAACGGCCCGACCTATGCCCGCCTGCTGCGCGGGCAGGTCGCCAATGTGCTTCAGAAGCACAAGCCGGATTACCAGTTCAAGCTCGGCCGTGCGCAGATGATCCGCGAGGGCAAGGACGTGCTGGTGATTTCCGCCGGCATCATGACCATGCGGGCGCTGGACGCGGCCGAGGATCTCGCCGCCGACGGGATCGATGTTGCCGTGCTGCACTGTCCGACGATCAAGCCGCTCGACACCGAGACCATCCTCGCCGAGGCGGGCAAGGGGCGGCTGACGGTCGTGGCTGAGAACCACACCAAGCTCGGCGGGCTGGGCGAGGCTGTCGCCACCACACTGCTGACGGCGGGCGTGACCCCGGTCTTCCGCCAGATCGGCCTGCCGGACGCTTTCCTCGAAGCCGGCGCGCTGCCGACGCTGCATGACATGTACGGAATTTCCCGCCGCGCCGTGGCGGAGCAGATCAAGGGCTGGCTCTGACCGCCGACAGAACAGGAACGGAGAAAAAACATGGGACTACTTGAAGGCAAATTCGCCGTCATCACCGGCGCCGCCTCCCCGCGCGGGCTGGGCAAGGCCACTGCAAAGCTCTTTGTCGAACATGGCGCGACGGTTGCGATTCTCGATCTCGACGCCGCGCAATCCGAGGCCGCTGCGGCGGATCTCGGGGCGGATCATGTCGGCATGGCCTGCAACGTGACCAACAAGGCGCAGGTGCAGCAGGTCATGGACGCGCTGATCGCCAAATGGGGTCAGATCGACATTCTGGTGAACAATGCCGGCATCACCCAACCGCTGAAATTCCTCGAAATCGAACCGGAGAATTACGAGGCGGTGACCGATGTCAGCCTGCGCGGCACGCTCTATTGCAGCCAGGCGGTGGTGCCGCATATGCGCGCGCGCAAGTCGGGCTCGATCATCAACCTCTCCTCGGTCTCCGCGCAGCGCGGCGGCGGCATCTTCGGCGGCCCGCATTACTCGGCGGCCAAGGCGGGCATCCTCGGCCTGACCAAGGCCAGCGCCCGGGAACTTGCGCCGGACAATGTCCGCGTCAACGCCATCTGCCCGGGCTTCATCGCCACCGACATCACGCAAGGAAAGCTGACGCCGGAGATGAAGGCGCAGGTGCTGGCCGGCATCCCGATGGGACGCGCCGGCGAGGCGAGCGATGTCGCGGGCTGCGCGCTGTTCCTCGCCTCCGACCTGTCGGCCTATTGCACCGGAACAGAGGTCGACGTGAATGGCGGCTCCCTGATCCACTGAGGCGCATGGCCCGTCAGGAGCGCTCGGCCCCCGCATCACCCGGGGCCGGGCCCTCTTCCTGGACCACGTGACAGCCCTTTGCCTCCAGGAAGGCGCGCAGCTCGGCTTCGTGTTTCGCGCCTTCCTGCACCACCCAATCGCTGAACAACCGCACGATCCGGCGGTTGGTGTGGCGCGGCGGACAGACAACGCGATAGGCCGGGTAGGCAATGACATCGATTTCAGGCGAGAGCGGCACCAGCCGGCCGGCTTCCAGCTCGCGCCAGGCCAGGACGGCGCTTTCCAGCGTCACCCCGGCGCCATCCGCCGCAAGCTGAATCGCCATCGACGAACGGTCGAAACGCAGCGAATAGACGGACGGGATCGACATCGACCGCCCGGCATAGCGGTTCAGCCAGAGATCCCAGCGATAATGCGCCATGGCGGAATCGATCAGCTGGGCCTCGCGGAGCTGCTCCAGCGGGTCGTCGCTGACCGCCCGCAGTCTCTCCAGCAGGTCGGGCGAACACATCGGCAAGACGAAATCCTGCATCACCTGGGTTTCGTGCAGCTCCGCTGTCGTCCCACTGCCATAGCGCAGGTCGAGATCCACCTTCTCGGTGCCGAAATCGGACACTTCCGGCGTCGCGTCGACCCGGACGGACCAGTCGGGATGCTGGTCGAGAAAGGGCTTGATCCGAGGGCCCAGCCAGCGGACCCCGAAGGACGGGCTCACCCGCAACACGAATTCCCGCCCATGCGGCTGGCGAACGATGGCGGAATGCACATCCGCCATCAGCTTGAACGCCTGCGAGGTCGCGCTGTAGAGCCGGGCGCCTTCCTCCGTCGGGATCAGGCGGCGGTTGTGACGGCGGAACAGGAGGACACCGAATTGCTGTTCGAGCAGGCGGATCTGCTGGCTCACGGCCGAGGTGGTCACCCGGAGTTCATCGGCAGCCTTGGAGACGCGCCCGAGCCGGACGACAGCCTCGAAATGGCGCAACCCGTTGAAATTGAGATCCTTCAGCATCGACCCGTCCGATTTCGCAGCGGGGCGGGTCCGGCCGCCCCTGCCCCATCGTAGCCACGCCGGGGGAGACCGCAATGCAGCGCAGCGGCGCGCGGGTGCCAAAATGCAAGACGCCCCACCAGTCTGGCGGGGCGTCTCGGTGTCAAAACCCTGAGCGGGATCAGAGGTCGCGGCTCTCCGGCGTATCGACGATGAAGATATCATCGGCGCTGCTGCCAACGACATCCTCGACCGGTGCGGCCAGCGCCGCCGCGGCTTCCGCCTCTGCCTGACGCTCGTCGATCACCTTCTGGTCGCGATCCGTGGCGATCTTGCGGACCCGCTGGGTCGCGCCACCGGTGCCCGCAGGGATCAGGCGGCCAACGATGACGTTCTCCTTGAGACCAACCAGCTTGTCGCGCTTGCCCTGGACCGAGGCCTCGGTGAGCACACGGGTGGTCTCCTGGAAAGAGGCCGCCGAGATGAAGGACCGGGTCTGCAGCGACGCCTTGGTGATGCCGAGCAGGATCGGTTCGCCCTGAGCCGGGCGACGGCCGTCCTTGAGCGCCTTGGCATTGGCCTCGTCGAACTCGGCCTTGTCCACATTCTCGCCCTTGAGCAGCGTGGTTTCCCCGGAATCCTGGATCTCCCACTTCTGCAGCATCTGGCGAACGATCACCTCGATATGCTTGTCGTTGATCTTCACGCCTTGCAGACGATAGACCTCCTGCACCTCGTTGATCATGTAATCGGCCAGCGCTTCGACACCCATGATCGACAGGATGTCATGCGGCGCCGGGTTGCCGTCCATGATGTAATCGCCCTTCTGCACGAAGTCGCCTTCCTGCACCGGGATGTGCTTGCCCTTCGGCACCATGTACTCGACCGGCTCCAGCCCTTCCTCGGCGGGAACGACCGCAATCCGACGCTTGTTCTTGTAGTCGCGTCCGAATTTCACATAGCCATCGGCCTCGGCGATGATCGCGTGGTCCTTGGGACGACGCGCCTCGAAGAGTTCGGCCACACGCGGCAGACCACCGGTGATGTCCTTCGTCTTCGCGCCTTCCCGCGGGATACGCGCGACCACGTCACCGGCTTTGACCTCGGACCCTTCCTCGATCGAGAGGACCGCATCCACCGACATCTGGTAGGTCACCGGGTTGCCGGCATCGTTGCGAACCGCCTCGCCCGTTGCAGGATCAAGGATCAGAACTTCAGGCTTGAGCTCGTTGCCCTTGGGCGCGGAACGCCAGTCGGACACGATCTTCTGGGTCATGCCGGTCGCATCGTCTGTGTCTTCGCGCACCGAGATGCCCGAGATCAGGTCGACGAACTTGGCCGTACCGGCCTTCTCGGCGATGATCGGCTGGGTATAGGGGTCCCATTCGTAGAGCTTCGCGCGTCGTTCGATCTGCTGACCGTCCTTGACGAAGATCTTCGTGCCGTAGCTGAGCTTGAAGTTGCCGCGCTCCACGCCATGCTCGTCCATGATGGCGATCTGCATGTTCCGGCCCATGACCACATGCTCGCCATGGGCGTTTTCCAGCAGGTTGGTGTTGCGGAATTCGATCTTGCCGTCGAAATTGGCCTCCTGGAAGGATTGCTGGCCACCCTGGGCAACACCGCCGATGTGGAAGGTCCGCATCGTCAGCTGCGTGCCCGGCTCGCCGATCGACTGCGCCGCGATGATGCCCACGGCTTCGCCCTGGTTCACCGTCGTGCCGCGCGCGAGGTCACGCCCATAGCACATGGCGCAGACGCCCTCTTCCGACTCACAGGTCAGCGGCGAGCGCATGCGGATGGAGACAAGACCGGATTTCTCGATCTCGTCGGCCTTGCGCTCGTCGATCAGCTCGTTGCGCGCAACGATGACCTCGTCGGTGCCCGGACGCAGGATGTCCTCGGCCGCAACACGGCCCAACACACGCTCGCCGAGCGTCGCCACGACCTCGCCATCCTTGATCGCCGGCTCTGCGGTGATCGCGATATCGGTGCCACAATCATGCTCACGGATGATGCAATCCTGCGCCACGTCCACCAGACGGCGGGTCAGGTAGCCCGAGTTCGCCGTCTTCAGAGCGGTGTCCGACAGACCTTTCCGCGCACCGTGGGTGGAGTTGAAGTACTCCAGCACGGTCAGGCCTTCCTTGAAGTTCGAGATGATCGGCGTTTCGATGATCTCGCCGGACGGCTTGGCCATCAGGCCGCGCATGGCGCCCAGCTGCTTCATCTGCGTAACAGAGCCACGCGCTTTCGAGTCGGCCATCATGTAGACCGAGTTCGGCTCCATCTCGGCACCGTTCTCGTCCAGCTTCTTGGAGGAGATGGTGTTCATCATGGCGTCGGTGACGCGGTCGTTACATTTCGACCAGGCATCGACGACCTTGTTGTACTTCTCACCCTGGGTGATCAGGCCGTCCATGTATTGCTGTTCGAAATCCTTGACCTGGTCGCGGACCGAGTCGACGATCTCCCACTTGTTGTCAGGGATGACCATGTCGTCCTTGCCAAACGAGATGCCGCCCTTGAAGGCCTCGCGGAAGCCCATCGTCATGATCTGATCGCAGAAGATGACCGATTCCTTCTGGCCGCAATAGCGGTAGACGGTGTCGATGACCTTCTGGACGTCACCCTTCTTGAGCAAGCGGTTGACCAGCTCGAACGGCGCCTTCGCGTTCTTGGGCAGCAGCGCACCGAGACGAACCCGGCCGGGCGTCGTCTCGTAGCGGATCATCACTTCCTGGCCATGATCGTCGATCTGCGCCACACGACACTGGATCTTGGCGTGCATATGCACTTCGCCGGAATCGAGCGCGTGTTGCACTTCCTCGATACCGGAGAAGATCATGCCTTCGCCCTTCATGCCTTCGCGCATCATCGACACGTAGTAGAGGCCGAGGATCATGTCCTGCGACGGCACGATGATCGGCGCGCCGTTGGCGGGCGACAGCACGTTGTTGGTCGACATCATCAGCACGCGCGCTTCCAGCTGGGCTTCCAGCGAGAGCGGCACGTGGACAGCCATCTGGTCACCGTCGAAGTCGGCGTTGAAGGCCGAGCAGACGAGCGGGTGCAGCTGGATTGCCTTGCCTTCGATCAGAATGGGCTCGAAGGCCTGGATGCCGAGGCGGTGCAGCGTGGGCGCGCGGTTCAGCAGAACCGGGTGCTCGCGGATCACCTCGTCAAGGATGTCCCAGACCTCGGGACGTTCCTTCTCCACCAGCTTCTTCGCCTGTTTCACGGTGCTGCTGAGGCCCTTGGCCTCCAGACGCGAATAGATGAAGGGCTTGAAGAGCTCGAGCGCCATCTTCTTGGGCAGGCCGCATTGATGCAGCTTCAGCTCCGGGCCGGTCACGATCACCGAACGGCCGGAGAAGTCGACCCGCTTGCCGAGAAGGTTCTGGCGGAAGCGACCCTGCTTGCCCTTGAGCATGTCGGAGAGCGACTTCAGCGGACGCTTGTTGGCACCGGTGATGACCCGGCCGCGACGGCCGTTGTCAAACAGCGCATCGACCGATTCCTGCAGCATCCGCTTTTCGTTGCGGATGATGATGTCCGGCGCCCGCAGCTCGATGAGCCGCTTGAGGCGGTTGTTCCGGTTGATGACGCGGCGATAGAGATCGTTCAGGTCCGAGGTCGCGAAACGGCCACCGTCCAGCGGGACGAGCGGGCGCAGTTCCGGCGGAATGACCGGCACGACCGTGAGAATCATCCATTCCGGACGGTTGCCCGATTCCAGGAAATGCTCGACGATCTTCAGGCGCTTGATGATCTTCTTGGGCTTCAGCTCGCCGGTGGCTTCCTTCAGCTCATCGCGCAGCTGCTCGGCGGTCGACTCGAGGTCGATCTGGGAGAGCATCTCGCGGATCGCTTCGGCGCCGATATTGGCGGTGAAAGCGTCCATGCCGAAGGTGTCCTGGGCGTCCATGAACTCCTCTTCGGACATCAGCTGCCCGTAGGAGAGATCGGTCAGACCCGGCTCGATGACGACATAGTTCTCGAAGTAGAGAATGCGTTCGAGATCCCGAAGCGTCATGTCCAGCATCAGGCCGATGCGGGACGGGAGCGACTTCAGGAACCAGATATGCGCAACGGGGGCGGCCAGTTCGATATGGCCCATGCGTTCGCGGCGCACCTTCTGCAACGTGACTTCCACGCCGCATTTCTCGCAGACAACGCCGCGATATTTCATGCGCTTATATTTGCCGCAAAGGCACTCGTAATCCTTGATCGGGCCAAAGATCCGGGCGCAGAAGAGGCCGTCACGCTCCGGTTTGAAGGTCCGGTAGTTGATGGTCTCGGGCTTCTTGATCTCGCCATAGGACCACGAGAGGATCCGTTCCGGGCTCGCGAGGCTCACCTTGATCTCGTCAAAGACCTTCGGCGGCGTGAGCGGGTTGAACGGGTTGTTGGTCAGTTCCTGGTTCATGTTCAAATCCTTGAAATGGTGCGGGAGGGGAGGAGCCGGGCGACGCTTGCGCCGCCCGTTTCAGGCCGGGGCCTTATTCCTCGCCCTCCGCATCCAGGAGTTCCATGTTGAGGCCGAGGCCACGCACTTCCTTGACGAGAACGTTGAACGATTCCGGCACGCCGGCTTCGAAATTGTCTTCGCCCTTGACGATGCTCTCGTAGACCTTGGTCCGGCCCGCCACGTCGTCCGACTTCACCGTCAGCATCTCCTGCAGGGTGTAGGCGGCGCCGTAAGCTTCCAGAGCCCAGACCTCCATCTCCCCGAAACGCTGACCGCCGAACTGCGCCTTACCACCAAGCGGCTGCTGGGTGACGAGCGAGTACGGGCCCGTTGAACGGGCGTGGATCTTGTCATCGACAAGGTGGTGCAGCTTGAGCAGGTATTTGACACCCACCGTGACCTTGCGGCTGAACTGCTCGCCGGTACGGCCGTCAAACAGGTCCGACTGGCCCGAGAGATCGAAGCCCGCACGCTTGAGCGCGTCATTGACGCCCTCTTCGCGCGCCCCGTCAAAGACCGGCGTGGCGATCGGAACACCGCGGGTGACGAGCGAAGCGCTCTCCACCAGGTGATCCTCGTCCATGTCGACAATGCCCTCTTCGTAGACATCTTCGCCATAGACCAGCTTCATCGCGTCGCGGACCGGCGTCAGGTCGCCGGAGCGGCGATACTCGTCCAGCGCCTCGTCGACCTTGATGCCGAGGCCGCGCGCGGCCCAGCCCATATGGGTCTCGAGGATCTGGCCGACATTCATCCGCGACGGCACGCCGAGCGGGTTCAGCACGAAATCGACCGGGGTACCATCGGCGAGGAAGGGCATGTCTTCCATCGGGACAACCTTGGAGATGACACCCTTGTTGCCGTGACGGCCAGCCATCTTGTCGCCCGGCTGAAGCTTGCGCTTCACCGCGATGAAGACCTTGACCATCTTCATCACGCCCGGCGGCAGGTCGTCGCCGCGACGGACCTTCTCGACCTTGTCCTCGAAACGGGCATCGAGCGCGCGCTTCTGCACGTCGAACTGCTCGTTCAGGGCCTCGACCACCTGTGCGTCGGCCTCTTCGGCCAGCGCCAGCTGCCACCACTGCCCCTTGGACAGAGTGCCCAGAAGATCCTCGGTGATCTCCGCATTTGCGGGCACGCCCCTCGGACCCTTCACCGCGGTCTTGCCGAGGATCATGGACTTCAGACGCGCATAGATGTTGCGTTCGAGGATGACGAGCTCATCGTCCCGGTCACGGGCCAGGCGCTCGACTTCTTCGCGCTCGATCTGCAGAGCCCGCTCGTCTTTCTCCACGCCATGGCGGTTGAAGACGCGGACTTCCACGACCGTTCCGAAATCCCCCGGCGGCAGGCGCAGGGAGGTGTCACGGACATCGGATGCCTTCTCACCGAAGATTGCGCGCAGGAGTTTCTCCTCCGGCGTCATCGGGCTTTCACCCTTCGGGGTGATCTTGCCCACGAGGATGTCTGCCGGGCCGACTTCGGCGCCGATATAGACAATCCCGGCTTCGTCGAGGTTGCGCAGGGCTTCCTCGCCGACATTCGGAATGTCGCGGGTGATCTCTTCCGGGCCGAGCTTGGTGTCACGGGCGGCGACTTCGAATTCCTCGATATGGACCGAGGTGAAGACGTCATCCTTGGCGATGCGCTCGGAGATGAGGATCGAGTCCTCGTAGTTGTAGCCGTTCCAGGGCATGAAGGCGACGATCACGTTCTTGCCGAGCGCCAGCTCACCGATATCGGTGGACGGACCGTCGGCAACAACCTCGCCCTTGGTCACCAGGTCGCCCACCTTCACCAGCGGCCGCTGGTTGATGCAGGTGTTCTGGTTGGACCGCTGGAACTTGCGCAGGCGGTAGATATCGACGCCCGGATCACCCACTTCGAGGTCTTCCGTGGCGCGGATAACGATCCGCTGTGCGTCCACCTGGTCGATCACGCCGGCACGTTTGGCCTGGATTGCAGCACCCGAGTCGATGGCGACCTTGCCCTCGATTCCGGTACCGACCAGCGGCGCCTCGGCGCGCAGGAGCGGCACCGCCTGACGTTGCATGTTCGAGCCCATCAGGGCGCGGTTGGCGTCGTCATTCTCGAGGAACGGGATCAGCGAGGCAGCGACCGAGACCAGCTGCTTGGGCGAAACGTCGATCAGGTCGACCATGTCGCGCGGCGCCATGGTGTATTCGCCCGACTGACGGGTGTTCACCAAGTCGTTCTCGAAACGGCCTTCCTCGTCCAGATGCGCGTTGGCCTGGGCGACCGTGTGACGCATCTCTTCGGTGGCGGACATGTAGTGGACCTCATCGGTCACCTTGCCGTCCTTCACGACCCGGTAGGGGGTCTCGATGAAGCCATACTTGTTCACGCGGGCAAAGGTGGCCAGCGAGTTGATCAGACCGATATTCGGGCCTTCCGGCGTCTCGATCGGGCACATCCGGCCGTAGTGGGTCGGGTGCACGTCGCGAACCTCGAAGCCGGCACGTTCGCGGGTCAGACCGCCCGGGCCAAGCGCCGAGAGACGACGCTTGTGCGTGACCTCGGAGAGCGGGTTGGTCTGGTCCATGAACTGCGAGAGCTGCGAGGAGCCGAAGAACTCGCGCACGGCGGCTGCGGCGGGCTTGGCGT
This sequence comes from uncultured Tropicimonas sp., assembly GCA_947497945.1. Classification (GTDB taxonomy): domain Bacteria; phylum Pseudomonadota; class Alphaproteobacteria; order Rhodobacterales; family Rhodobacteraceae; genus Tropicimonas. The sequence goes on from CANMIP010000001.1 coordinate 66,251, forward strand.
TGATCAGGTCCTGCGGCATGACCGTGTCGATCTCGACGGAGGACATGCGCTCCTTGATCGCGCGCTCCATGCGGAGCAGGCCGACGCGGTACTGGTTCTCCATCAGCTCGCCGACGGAACGGACACGACGGTTGCCGAGGTGGTCGATATCGTCGATGTCGCCCTTGCCGTCACGCAGTTCCACCAACGCCTTGATACAGGCGATGATGTCAGCCTTGCGCAGGGTGCGCTGCGTGTCTTCGGCGTCCAGCGCCAGGCGCATGTTCATCTTCACCCGGCCAACGGCGGAGAGATCATAGCGCTCGCTGTCGAAGAACAGGCTGTCGAAGAGCGTGGACGCGGCCTCGACGGTGGGCGGCTCGCCCGGGCGCATGACGCGATAGATGTCCATGAGCGCGGTGTCGCGGCCCATGTTCTTGTCCATCGCCATGGTGTTGCGCATGTAGGGACCGACATTGATATTGTCGATATCCAGCACCGGGACCTCGGTGAAACCGGCGTCCATCAGCTCCTTGAGCGTGCCGCCGGTCACCTCGCCGTCCTTGTCGATCTCCCAGGTCAGCTCGTCGCCGGCCTCGGCATAGATCGCGCCGGTATCCTCGTTGATGATATCCTTGGCGACATAGCGGCCGACGATATGATCGAAGGGCACGAGCAGCTCGGTGATGGCGCCCTCTTCGAGGATCTTCTTCACAGCGCGCGGCGTGACCTTCTTGCCAGCCTCGCAGATGACCTCGCCAGTGGCGGCATCGACCAGATCATAGGTCGGACGCGTGCCACGCGCCCGCTCGGGGAAGAACTTGGTAACCCAGCCCTTGTTCTTCTCGAGCTTGAAGTCGACCGTGTCGTAATAGGCATCACATATGCCTTCCTGGTCGAGACCGAGCGCATAGAGAAGGGTCGTGACCGGCAGCTTGCGGCGACGGTCGATACGGGCGTAGACGATATCCTTGGCGTCGAACTCGAAGTCCAGCCAGGAGCCACGATACGGGATGATGCGGCAGGCAAAGAGCAGCTTGCCGGAGCTGTGCGTCTTGCCCTTGTCATGGTCGAAGAACACGCCCGGGGAGCGGTGCATCTGGGAAACGATCACCCGCTCGGTGCCGTTGACGATGAAGGTGCCGTTGGGCGTCATCAGGGGCATGTCGCCCATGAAGACATCCTGCTCCTTGATGTCCTTGACGGATTTCGCACCGGTATCTTCGTCGACATCAAAGACGATGAGCCGCAGCGTGACCTTCAGCGGGGCGCTGTAGGTCATGTCGCGCTGCATGCACTCCTCGACATCATACTTCGGCTTTTCAAGCTCGTAGCGGACGAATTCAAGAACAGCGGTCTCGTTGAAATCCTTGATCGGAAAAACCGACTGGAAGACACCCATGATGCCTTCGCCGTCTTTGGGTTCTGTTGAATCGCCGGATTTCAAAAAGAGATCGTAAGAAGATTTCTGAACCTCGATGAGGTTCGGCATTTCCAGGACTTCCCGGATCTTGCCGAAATACTTGCGGAGTCGCTTCTGGCCAAGGAAGGTCTGCGCCATGTGGTAAGTCACCTTTCGTCTGTCGCGTTGCACATGCCGTCGGGCCCCGGCTGTGCGCCGCTCACGAATGAAGGGGGATCAGGTTCTATTCCCGTCGCCGTCCCACCGGCAACTCCCGAACCATTTGAACCGCGCCTTGGAAAGGGTCGGGCAGATCGGCCCTTTCCAAGACAGGTTCGGCAGGAGCCGGTTTTCACCGGCTCCTGCCTCACAAATCAGATCGAAGCTCGGATTACTTGAGCTCGACTTCGGCGCCAGCTGCTTCCAGCTTGCCCTTGATTTCTTCGGCTTCGTCCTTGGAGCACTGCTCCTTGACGGCCTTGCCACCAGCTTCGACGAGCTCCTTGGCTTCTTTCAGCCCGAGGCCGGTGATGGCGCGGACTTCCTTGATGACGTTGATCTTCTTGTCGCCAGCGGCTTTGAGGATCACGTCAAATTCGGTCTGCTCTTCGGCAGCCTCACCAGCGCCTTCGGCCGGGCCAGCCATCATGACAGCGCCGCCAGCGGCGGGCTCGATGCCGTACTCGTCCTTGAGGATGGTTTTCAGTTCCTGGGCTTCGAGAAGGGTCAGACCCACGATCTCTTCAGCAAGTTTCTTCAGATCAGCCATTGTACTGTTTCCGTATCTCTATTTGTGTTCCAACGCGAAGTTCTTGTCTCCACGAAGGTCTCCCGATCACGCGGCCTCGCCGCGCTCCTCGATGGTGCTGAGAATGCTCGCGATGTTCGAAGCAGGTGCGCCAATGGCCCCGGCAATGTTGGATGCAGGCGCGCCGATGCAGCCGACGATGGAAGCAATGAGCTCCTCGCGCGACGGCATTTTCGACACGGCCGTGACACCAGCACGGTCCAGGGCGTTCTCTCCCATGGCACCGCCGAGGATCTCGAATTTCGAGTTTTCCTTGGCGAAGTCCTCGGCAACCTTGGCCGCAGCCACGGGATCTTCCGAGAAGGTGAGAACGGTCATGCCCGTCAGAAACTCGCCGATGCTTGCGCAGGGCTTGTCCTCAAGGGCGATCTTGGCGAGCCTGTTCTTGGCAACACGCACGGATGCTTCGGCGCCGCGGGCGCGAGCACGAAGATCCTGCATCTCGGCAACCGTGAGACCTTCGTAGTGGGCAACCACAACGACGCCAGAGCTTTCAAAGATCTGGCCGAGTTCCTCGACCAATTTCTCTTTCTGGGCTCTATCCACAGTTTCACTCCAAGTATGGGAGGCTTGCACCCCCCGGCTCATGTTTGCCGGCGTGAGCCGGCGTTCAGGTCCGATATACGGGGCTGCGCCAATCCGCCCGAGGTCGCCCTCGGCCAATCTTGTCGTATCCCGTCTCAGGCAGGAATTATGAGCGTGGAAGCTTGCCTCGGCCTTTCGACCTCTGCGCACTCCGCGCTCACCCACCGTCTTGGACGAAACGCAAATCAGCGCACGACGAATCGCACGCTGATCTACGAGAAGCCTAATTAAGTGCAAACGGGGCGCTTGCCAAGGGGCAATCACAGGCTGATAGATCGAAGACAGGGGAAATACGCGCGCGCATCACGACAATTCAGGAGTCGGCAACATGGCCGGTTTGGAAGAATTTGTCCCCGGATCGATCTGGATCTCGAACTACCCCGTGCGCTTCTCCAGCATGGACCTTTCGGCGCGCATGAGTGTGATCCGCCTTGCCGATGGCCGGTTGATCCTGCACTCGCCCGGCCCGATCGACGCCCGGTTGCGCGATGACATCCTCTCTCTGGGAAGGCCCGCTTATATCGTTGCGCCGGGCTCGTATCACCACCTCCACGTTGCCGCCGCCCAGGAAACCTTTCCCGACTGTGTAACGCTGATCTGCCCAGGGATCGAGATCAAGCGCCCGGAGATCCGGTTTGACGGCTTCCTGTCCGACACCGCGCCGGCGGACTGGAACGGAGAGATCGAACTGTGCCTCATACGCGGCAACCGCCTCATGTGGGAGGTGGCCTTCTTTCACGGCCCGAGCCGCACATTGCTGCTCGTCGACCTGATCGAGAATATCGGCGATGCCACGCCCGACACTGACTGGAAGCTGAAATTCTTCTGGAAGATCGTCTTTCGCATGTGGAACCGGGCCCGCCCGGCGCCGGAATACCAGATGGGCTGGAAGGACAAGCGGGCCGCGCGCGCCTCGCTCTTGCGCATCCTCGACTGGGATTTCGACAGGATCGTCCTCTCCCATGGCGAGAATATCGAGACCAACGCCAAGCCTATGGCCCGTGAGGCCTAGTCAAGGCTCCTTGACGGCCGGAACTGACCGCTGGACCCAGGTCACGAAACCGGCGAGGAAACCCGCCAGACGCTCCCGCGTGGCGGCATCCGTAAGATCGCCTCTGTCATCGACGAGCTTTCCGACCCCGGAAACCAGCAGGCGTCCCTCGTGATATTGCCGTGCCTGCAGGGCGCGCAGCACCTGCAACCATTGGGTCTGGGCCATGATCGTGCCAAATCCACCCGGCGAGGCGCCAATCACCGCCACCGGCTTGCCTCGGAACACGGCCGCGCCCGGTCCGCTGCCGATCCAGTCCAGCGCATTCTTGAACACGCCGGGAATGCCGTTGTTATATTCCGGGGTCACCAGCAGCAGCCCGTCCGCTGCCGCGATCTGTTCGCGCTGCTGCAGCACGGGCTCCGGCGTCCCCTCCGCTTCCAAGTCGCCATTATAAAGCGGCACATCGGCGATCGAGCCAATCCGCAGCGCCGCACCATCCGGCATCACATCTGCAGCCGCCCGGAGCAGCGCGGCATTGAAAGAAGCGCGGCGCAAGCTGCCGCTGAGACCAAAGATCCGTGCCACTCCCAAACTCCCTCATCCATATGATGTCGCGCAACTGTGACGGCGGCGATGCGCCCGCGCAACCCGAAGCGCCAGGACCGCCCCGGCGCGCCTGCCCTCGATCCTCGACGCCAAGGCGTCTCCGACCATTGGGCGGTGGCGCCCCTTCGGGGCGTGGACAGGTGCCAGAGGCAAGGCGCCCCGCCCGATCTGTTATCGAAGCTGCTGCAGAAGCGCCTTGGAGGGTTGCCCGGTGACGTCAAGGCCGTTGGCACGCTGGAAATCCGAGATCGCAGCTTCGGTCTTCGAGCCGATCACCCCGTCCGGCGTGCCCACGTCATAGCCCTTGGCATTCAGGCGCCGCTGCATTTCCTTGCGGTCGTCGATCGACATCCCGTAGCGATCCGGCGCGAAATTGCCCTTTATCGGTGGCTTGCCAACCAGCCGATCCGACAGGTGCCCAACCCCGATGCCGTAGCTCTCGGCATTGTTGTAACGCAGGATCACGTTGAAATTGTTGAACACCATGAAGGCCGGGCCGCTCAGGCCATCCGGGGCGAGGATCGCTGCCGATCCGTGATTGGGCACCTGGCGGCCGTTCATGTCCCGCACACCGGAGGCCGCCCAGGCATCCGGGCTGCGCTTCGAGCCGCGCCCGGTCGGGCCGGAGAAACCGGCGGGCAACTGCACCTCGACACCCCAGGGCTGGCCGCGTCGCCAGCCATTGCGCTGCAGATAGGCCGCGGTCGACGCCAGCGAGTCGGAGGGGTCGTCCGACCAGATATCGCGCCGCCCGTCGCCGGTGAAATCGACCGCAAAAGCCTGATAGGAGGTCGGGATGAATTGCGTGTGCCCCATCGCGCCGGCCCAGCTTCCGACCATCTTTTCCGGCGTCGTGTCGCCGCGCTGCAGGATCTTCAGAGCCGCGATCAGCTGTTTCTCCATGAAGGCCCCGCGCCGCCCATCGAAGGCCAGCGTCGAGAGCGAAGAGATCACCGGGATATCGCCCCGCCGCGTGCCGTATTTGCTCTCAAGCCCCCAGATCGCCGTGACGACCTCGGCCTCGACGCCATAGCGGCTTTCGACGGCCGAAAGGGTGGACCCATGTCGGCTCAGCGCCGTCTTGCCCATCCGGATCCGCTCATCGGAGGCGGCAATCGCGATATAATCCTCCAATGTGCGCTTGAACTCGGTCTGGTTGCGGTCCTTCTTGATCACGTCCGGCAGGTAGCCGACATCGCGGAAGGCGCGCTCGATCACGCCTTGCGAGACTCCCTGCGCCGCCGCGCGTCCCTTGAACGACGCCACCCATGCGTCGAAAGCCGGGTTCGGAACCGCGCGCACGCTCGCCGCGCTCGACCGGGACACATTGCTGCCACCGCCGCCCGCACAGCCCGAGACAAGCGCCGCCGTCAGACCGAGAAAAACTGTTCGCCGGGAAATTTCCATGGCAATGCCCTTAGTTTGTAAACTGCTCGAGCAGAGCTTACAGCCTTCCCGCCGCCGCGCCTAGCTTGGCTGAGCCGTCGAGCGGAAAACCGCGCCGGGAATGGGTGAGGACGCGATGCGCGATCCGGCACGCGTTTCGGAGCCTTCAAGAGACAGGGTGGCAAGGGGGCGTTGAACCACCCCCATCCCCGGAGGTTCGCAGGAAACCAGGCGTGCCGGCGCCACAAAACATGTGCCGTTGCCGCAGCCTGCGTCATTCTCACCTCGCGCGAAATGGCGCTTCTCCTGCAGCTCCAAACATCCTACCGCTTGGGCGCAAACAACATCTGGAGCGGTCATGTTCGAATTCGTTCTAGTCGTCGCGCTCGGCCTTTGCGGCGGGTTGGCGGTCGGCTTTCAATCTCCCATGGCGGGCTCGATGGGGAACCGTATCGGAGGCGCCGCCGGCAGCTTCATTCTCCACCTCAGCGGGACGATCGCCTCGCTTGCGCTGTTGATCGCGCGGGGCGGAGAGAACATCCATCAATGGCGGAGCCTGCCCTGGTACATGCTGTGCAGCGGTGTGTTCGGGCTGGTCCTGATCCTGACGTTGAGCCAGACCGTTCCGAGACTGGGCGCAGCCTCCGCAATCACCCTCGTCGTGGTCGGCCAATTGATCGGTGGCATGATCATCGACCAGTTCGGCCTCTTCGATGTGGCGGTCCGGACCGTGGATCTGCAGCGAATCCTGGCCGTGGTGCTTCTGCTGGCCGGCGCTTATCTGATGGTGCGCTGAGGGCGCCGCCGCAGTAGCTCAATCGCAGCGCGGCCCTGCCGGACGCAGGCCCCAGGACAAGTCTTCCAACGAAAAAGGGCGCCCCGAAGAGCGCCCTTTCCGAATTCTCGAACCTGATCGGTTACGACTGCTCGGTCGCGGCAGCCACGTCGATGGTGACGCCCGGGCCCATGGAAGAGCTCAGCGAGATCTTCTCCATGTAGGTGCCCTTGGCGCCCGAGGGCTTCGCCTTGGCGACCGCGTCGCAGAACGCCTTGACGTTCTCGATCAGCTTGGCTTCGTCGAAGGAGGCCTTGCCAACGCCGGCATGGACGACACCGCCCTTTTCGGCCTTGAACTGGACCTCACCGCCCTTGGCAGCGTCGATGGCGGCCTTGACGTCGGGGGTCACGGTGCCGACCTTCGGGTTCGGCATCAGGTTGCGCGGGCCCAGGATCTTACCAAGACGGCCGACGATCGGCATCATGTCCGGGGTCGCGATGCAACGGTCGAAGTTGATCTCGCCGCCCTGGATGGCCTGCATCAGGTCCTCTGCGCCGACGATATCGGCGCCGGCTGCGGTCGCTTCGTCAGCCTTGTCGCCACGAGCGAAGACAGCCACGCGGACGGTCTTGCCGGTGCCGTTCGGCAGCACGACAGTGCCACGGACCATCTGGTCGGCGTGGCGGGTGTCGACACCAAGGTTCAGCGCGATCTCGACGGTCTCGTCGAACTTGGCAGTGGCGTTGGCCTTGACCAGGGAGACGGCATCCTCGACAGAGAGATCTTCCTTGCCGGCAAAGGCTTCACGGGCGGCGCGGGTACGTTTTCCAAGCTTGGCCATGATTTACCCCTTCACCTCGATACCCATGGAACGCGCGGAGCCGAGGATGACCTGCATCGCGGCTTCGATATCGTTCGCGTTGAGGTCCTTCATCTTGGCCTCGGCGATTTCCTTCACCTGGGCAACCGTCACGGAACCGACGATTTCCTTGCCCGGGTTGTTGGCGCCCGACTTGAGCTTGGCGGCCTTGCGCAGGAAGTAAGACGCGGGCGGCGTCTTGATGTCCATCGTGAAGGACTTGTCCTGGTAATAGGTGATCACGGTCGGGCAGGGCGCGCCGGGATCGAGATCCTGCGTCTTGGCGTTGAACGCCTTGCAGAATTCCATGATGTTGATGCCACGCTGACCGAGCGCGGGGCCAACGGGGGGGGACGGGTTCGCCTGTCCGGCGGGCACCTGAAGCTTCATGGTGCCGGCGAGTTTCTTGGCCATCTGGCCTCTCCTTCTCTACAACGGCCCGCGGACGCGTCCGGGGCCTTTTCGGTGTTGCCGTGGTCAGGATCCGGGCGCGCCCGAACTGCCTCCCACGTTGCCGCGTGGCACAGGGCCACACGCCGCTGACGGACTCCGCCGCGGAGCCGCTGCTCTACCCCCTCCGCGCCAGACATGCAAGCCCGCTTGACGCGGGAGTCACGCTTTCAGCAGGGCTTTCAGCATATGGAAAGGGTTGGGCGCTAGGGTCCGGCAGGTCAGGCAACCGGAGCAATGTGATGACGCCGCCGTCCGATGAAACCCCCAGCGAAACCGAAAAGGGCAAAACCGCAACTCCGCGCCGGCGAAAGCGGCTCGGCTCCGCCAGTGTCGGCCTTCGGATCTTCCTCGGCTTCGCGATCCTGCTCTGCATCCTGGGCGGGATAGCGACCTTCGGGAACATCTCGACCAGCCGGGTCTCGGCCATATTCGAAGACTACCAGGAGAGCGCCGAAACCGCGATTTCGTTGAACAAGATGTCTGCGCACCTGTCACAGGCCCAGATCCTCGCCGCCAATTTCCGCTATTCCGGCAGCCCGGAAATCGCGGAGCAGACCCTGGCCGCCGCCGATCGCATTGTCGCCAATGCCCACGAGAACGCCCGGTCCTTTGCAGGCGATCCCCAGGCACAGGCGTTGTTGCAAGAGATGGTGCCCCTAGCAGAGAAATTCCTCGCCGGGTTCCGCGAATCCGTCGAGCTGCAGGCGCGCCACGATCAACTCTTCGAGGATTTCACCACCCAGGCAGAAGCCACGCGCAAGGTCGTCACCAGCCTGATGGACCTGGCCTTCTCCAGCAACGACAATTCCTCGACTTTCTATGCCGCGATGGCGCTTCAGGATTTCCTGCTGAGCCGCTCCAAGGCCGAGCAGTTCCTGCTGACCGGCGACCCGGAATTCTCGCGCCTGGCCCTTGTTCACCTCGATTTCGCGGAGGGAAACATCAACGGCTCGATGAACATGATGTTCGATGAAAAACTCTCCCCGCGCCGCGAGGAGTTCATCGACGGGCTCGACACCTTGCGGGCGACCTTCACCGAACTCAAGGATGTCATCGAAGCGCAATCCCTGCTTCGCACCGAACGTCTCGACATGATCGCGCAGGACCTCAAGGCCAGCATGACCGAGCTTGTGGATCGAATCGTCGCCCGCGAGACACAGTTGGGCGCGGAGGGTTCGGAAACCGCCGGCATGACCCGGAAACTGATGGCGTCCTTTGCTGTAGCGGCCTTGCTGGCAGGCAGCCTGCTCGCCTTGCTGACACAACGCTCGATCACCCGGTCCATCCATAATTTCGCCGGCGTCATGCGGCGACTGTCCGAGAACGACCTCTCGGTCGATATTCAGGGCACCGAGGAGCGCCATGCCCTTGGCGAGATGGCCCGCGCGCTGCTTGTCTTCCGCGACAACGCGATCGCGGCAGAGCGGATTCAGGCAGAACAGGCGGAGCAAGAAAAGGAAATGGCTCGGCAGCGTGAAGAGGCGCTGCAACAGAAACTGGCGATGGAGGAAGAGCACGCGAGAGAGATCGAGGCGCGCCACGCTGAGGAGGACCGGCAACGCGACGAACGCGAAAGGGAACACGCGATCATTGAAGCCGACCGAGAGCGGAGCCGAAAGGAGCAGGCAGAGGTTGTTTCCACGCTGTCCAGATCCCTGAATTCGATGTCGAGCGGCGATCTCAGCGCCCGGATCGACACCGCCTTTCCTGAGGAATACGAGGCGCTCCGCAACGATTTCAACAATGCACTCACGCGGATTGCCGACCTTGTTGGATCGATTGTTGGCGGGGCGCGAACGATTCGCGGCGAAAGCGACACGCTAAATTCCGCCGCCATCGAACTCAGCCGTCGCACCGAATCCCAGGCCGCCTCGCTCGAAGAAACCGCGGCCGCCATCACCGAGATCGCGACATCGGTCGAGAACTCGGCCGCGGGTGCGCGAGATGCGGCGAGAACCGTCACCCGCACCCTCGACCGCTCCACCGCCGGGCGCACCGTTGTGCAAAGAACAATCGCGGCGATCAACGACATAGCCGCGAGCTCGGACAACATCTCCCGCATCACCAGTGTCATCGAGGATATCGCGTTCCAGACCAACCTCCTTGCCCTGAATGCCGGCGTGGAAGCGGCCCGTGCCGGCGAAGCCGGACGGGGTTTCTCGGTCGTCGCGTCAGAGGTCCGGGCGCTGGCCCAAAGGTCGTCGGACTCCGCCCGGGAGATTTCCGAGTTGATCGAGACTTCCAGCAGCGATGTCGAAGCCGGCGTTTCGCTGGTCAACGAGTCCGGAGTTGCACTGGAGGAAATCGAGTCGCTCGTCAGCTCCCTGAGCGCTCTGGTCACGGCCATAGCGGAAACGTCCGGGCAGCAATCGAGCGGCCTGGCAGAGGTCACCACGGCGATAAACCGGCTCGATCAGGTAACGCAGCAGAATGCGGCCATGTTTGAAGAGACCACCGCCGCCGTGACATCCCTGCAAGCCCAGGCAGAAATCCTGGAACATAACGGATCAAGTTTCCAGCTGACGAAACCTGCTTCACAAAGCACTACACCCGGCACCACGCCTTCTCCGAAGAACGAAGCGGCGCCGATCAGAACAACGAAAAAGGAAGGACTTCGAAAGACCGCTTGCGGCTTGGCTACGGCCTCTGCCGCAACAGCGCAGGACGATGGCTGGACGGATTTCTGATCTCGTTCCAGCACAAGCCGGCGATCGGGACGACGGGCCACCTGTGCAACTGGCGGCCCTCGGGCCCCTTCACCTGACAGCGATCAGGTTTCTTTGGTCACCTGGGTGAACTCGAGCTCAACGGGGGTTGCCCGTCCGAAGATCGAGACAGTCACCTTGAGGCGGTTGGCATCTTCATCCACATCCTCGACCATGCCCGAGAAGCCCTCGAACGGCCCGTCCGTGACGTTCACCGTTTCGCCAACCTCGTAGCTGATCAGCGACCGCGGTGCCTCGACGCCTTCCTCTACGCGGTTGAGGATCTGGTTCACCTCTGCATCGCGCATCGGCATCGGCTTTCCCTGCGGACCAAGGAATCCGGTGACACGGTTGATCGAGTTGATCAGGTGGTAGCCCTGGTCGGACATCTCCATATGCACGAGAACATATCCCGGCATGAAGCGACGCTCGGCGGTAACCTTCTTGCCACGGCGAACCTCGATCACCTCCTCGGTCGGGACAAGCACCTCGTCGATCTCGTCCTCAAGACCGGCCTGCACGACGTCGTGCCGGATCTGTTCGGCAATCTTCTTCTCGAAGTTCGAGAGAACGCTAACCGAATACCAACGCTTCGCCATATGCCCCGCCTTGCCTTGTTCCAGTCGACCCATCGGGTCGGAAGTTCCACATCTCCGGGCGTGACGCCCGGCCTTCCCGAAACGAAAAAGCGGCGTGCGACTCGAATCGGTGCACGCCTGCTTGGGAAGGTTTGGCTGCTTTAGCGCTCCGAACCTGCAGATTCAAGAGCTATGCACCGCGTACCGGCAGACCCGGCACAATGGCAGCCCCGTTTCAGCCGAACAGGCCCAGGACAAACTGCAATCCCTGCCGGATCAGCAGATCGACGAGGAAAAAGAAAATCGCAGTCAGCGTGGCCATTGCCAGCACCATGACCGTGGTCAGCAGGACCTCGCGGCGCGACGGCCACACGACCTTGCCGACCTCGGTGCGCACCTGCTGCATGAACTGAAGTGGGTTGGCCATTGGAATTCCCGCGTGTTTCGCTTGCCGTGTTCTGAAGGCGGCACATACTCGGCGCGAAGGCGGAATTCAAGATGCAAGCCGCATTCCGTTTCCGCCACGGTCACATTTCACCTTGGCCAGATCGAGCTCGGGTTCCGAAACGGAGATCCTGTCGCTAGTTCTGTGACGACTCGATCTCAACCCGGCCTTCGTGCCGCCGCGCCCATCGGAGGTATCATGGAGAGCCTGTTCTTCATCCTTTCCAAGCTTGTCTGGGCCCTGCTCAGGCCTGAGACCTGGCTGCCGATCTGCCTGATTGCCATTGCCTTCATGATCAGACGCGGCGCGGTCACGGCCGCCTTTCGCCTCACGCTGGCGCTTCTCGTGTTCATTCTCGCAATCGGGACCCTTCCGATCGGCTCCTGGCTCTTGTCTCGCCTTGAAATACGCCATGCACCGAATCCTCCCCTGGAACAGGTCGACGGCATTATCGTTCTCGGCGGCGCGGAACTGATCCAGATCCACGGGCAACCCCAACTCAACGGCGGTGCAGAACGATTTACCGAAGCCATGGTCCTGGCAAACCGCTTTCCCGGCGCAAAGGTCCTGTTCTCCGGTGGCAGCGGCTCGCTCAAGGACTTGGGAGCTGTTCCCGGCCACTCGGCCTATTCCGCCGAGCTTTTCTTTCTGGGTCAGGGACTGGCGCCGGAACGCCTCCTGCTCGAGCCGGCATCCCGGAATACCGCTGAAAACGCGGCGTTCAGCCTCAAACATGTCGCCCCCGGAGCGGACGAACATTGGGTCCTCGTCACCTCCGCCATGCACATGCCACGCGCCATGCGTTCCTTCGAACGCGCCGGATGGGAAGGCCTCACGGCCTGGCCGGTGGATTTCAACGGGCTGTCGAATGATTTTGTCGGCTGGAGCTGGCGCGAGAATATTGCATGGAACCTCGTGGACAACCTCAGCTCTCTCAACCTGGCCGCCAAGGAATTCGTGGGACTGTTCGTATATGGCCTGACCGGGCGCTGATCCGGATCGGCGACGGTTTCCCGCACGAACCCGACACCCCGGCCACCTCAGACCAAGGCCGCTTTCCGCTTGCCCCAGCGATCCGAGCCGAATAGAGACGCCGGCTCTTCCACCATCGAGGGTTATCCCATGTGCGCCTCCGTGCTCGCCATCGATTTCGGTACGTCGAACTCCGCTGCCGCCATGCTCGAAGCCGGCGCCGCACGCCGAATCCCCATCGAGACCGGGGCAGAGACCTTGCCCACGGCGGTCTTCTTCCCGGCGGGAACCGGCGCCATGCGCATCGGCTCGGAGGCTGGACAGGCGCTGATCGCCGGCGAGGAAGGGCGCTATATGCGCGCGCTGAAATCCATCCTCGGAACCACGCTGTTCCACGAAACCCGCTGGATCGAGGGCAAGCGCCGCTCGCTGGCCGAGATCGTCACGGCCTTTCTGACCGTCGTGAAGCAACGTGCCGAGGCGGAGACGGGGCAGGTCTTCCGGCAGGTCCTCTCCGGCCGCCCGGTTCATTTCCACTCTTCCGACACCGAGCGCGACGCCCGTGCGGAAGCCGACCTGCGCGGCTGCTATGAAGCCGCGGGTTTCGAGGAGGTCCGCTTCCTCTTCGAGCCCGAAGCCGCCGCCCATGCGGCCGCACCGGAGGAGAACAGGGGGGCGCTCGGACTGATCCTCGACATCGGCGGCGGCACATCAGACTTCTCGCTCTTTCAGCGCAACGGCACGCGCACCGAGATCCTTGCGAGCCATGGCATTCGCCTCGGCGGCACCGATTTCGACCAGGAGATATCGATGGACCACGCCATGCCCCTGCTTGGCCACGGCGGACAACTCCGCCGCAGCTTTGGCGAGGGGTTGCTGCCGGTGCCCAATGCGATCTATCGCGAGTTGTCGAACTGGGCCGGCATCCCTTTCCTCTATTCCCGCGAGACCGAACGTGCGGTCGAGGACCTGCTGCGCCACGCGGTCGAGCCGGAGAAAATCGGCCGGTTGCAGGCGGTGATCACGGAGCATCTCGGCCACGAGATGGCGTTTTCCGTCGAGCGCGGCAAGATCGCGGCCAATGGAGAAGACGGCCCGGCGCGGATCGATCTGGGTTTCATCGAGCCTGCCCTCGCCGCCCGGATCACGCCGGGCTCGCTCAATGCCGCCCTCAGCGGCTTTCGGGAAAAGCTTCGAAACGCGATCTTCGAGACATTTCTCCTGGCCGGGATCCCACCGGAGCGGGTCGGCTCCCTGGTGCTTGTCGGAGGGTCCAGCCTGATGCGGCTCGTCTCGGAGGAGTCGCGCACGATCTGTCCCGGCGCGACGCTCCGGCGCTCGGACGCCTTCACGGCCGTGGTCGACGGGCTGGCCCTCGCCAGTGCGGAGGCATTTTCCACGTGACCCAGGCGCCCGAAGCGACTACACGGCCAATCCATGTCCGATAGCCGCCTGACATTCGCGCTCAAATCCGGCGCCCTCCACCTGCCGCAGACCGGCCTGATCGCCGTCTTCCGTCCCCGCGCGGGAGCGGATCTTTCGGCTTTGCCGCGCGAGCGGGTCGAGATTGTGCAAGGCAACCGCGCAGATCACGACGCCTGGGCGCGGCAGGGCTATCGCACCGATGTCGCGGCGCCCGAGGATTTCGCGACCGCCCTTGTCCTGCTGCCGCGCGCCAAGGCCGAAGCGAAAGCGCTGATCGCCACCGCCTGCGCCAATGGTGGCAGCGTCATCGTCGACGGACAGAAAACCGACGGGATCGATTCGATCCTGCGCGAGATTCGCAAGCGTGCCGAGACCTCGGCCCCCGTCGCCAAGGCACATGGCAAGATATTCCAGTTCCAGGCCAGTCCCGGCTGTTTCGGAGACTGGGCGTTGCCACCGGTGACGCGACTTGAAAGCGGCTGGATCACGGCGCCGGGCATGTTCTCGGCCGACGGACCGGACCCGGCCTCCATTGCGCTGGCAAAGGCGCTTCCGGCAAAGATGCCCGGCCGCGTGGCCGATCTCGGCGCCGGCTGGGGCTACCTTGCGTTTCACGCTCTGGAGCGCAAGGGCGTGACCGAATGCGTCCTGGTCGAGGCCGAACATGCCGCGCTGGAAGCCGCGCGGCAGAACCTGCATGGCGGACGGGCGCGTTTTCTCTGGGAGGACGCGACGGCCTGGAACGCGCCGGACCCGTTCGACCATATCGTCATGAACCCGCCCTTCCACACCACCCGTGCCGCCGACCCCGCGCTCGGGGCCGCCTTCATCGCGGCCGCGGCGCGGAATCTCGCGCCGCATGGCACGCTCTGGATGGTGGCGAACAGACATCTCCCCTACGAAGCACCGCTGGCTGCGGCCTTCCTCGAGATCCGAGAGCTCGCCAGCCCGCCCGGCTTCAAGATCCTCGCCGCCCGAAAGCCGCGGGGGCAATCCGCCGCGCGCCGGCAGCGCCGAGTCTGAGCTAACATCCCCGTCACGTCACATCGACAGGATCCAATCATGACATTCTCCATCCGAGGCAAGACAGCCATCGTCACCGGCGCCGCCCATGGGGTCGGGCTGGCCATCGCCCGTCATTTCCTGGATCAGGGCGCGAACGTCATGTTCGCCGATATGGATGAGCAGCGCCTCTGCGACGAGCTCGGCGCCAGGAAGGGCGATGACAGCAAGGGCAATGCCCGCGCCTTCGCCGGCGACCTGCGCGAACGGCTGACCATCGCAAACCTGCTCTCGGCAACGCTGGACAGCTTCGAGCGGGTCGATATCCTCGTCAATGCCTGCCGCCAGATGGTCGCCTCGGATCCGCTGGACCCCGATAGCGACGCGGTCGGCATATTGCTCGAGCAGAACCTCATGACCGCGCTGCGCCTGAGCCAGACCGTTGCCAAGCGGATGATCAAGCAGGCCGAAGACGCGGAGCCGGACGAGGTGCACGCCATCGGCTCGATCATCAACCTGTCCTCCATTGCGGCCCGGCGAACCCACCCGGAACTGCTCGGCTATTCAGTCTCCACCGCGGCGCTCGACCAGATGACCCGCTCGCTCGCTGTGGCGCTTGCGCCCTACCGGATCCGGGTCAACGGGGTGTCCTTCGGATCGGTGTTGTCCTCGAGCCTGATGGACGCGCTGAAACAGAATGCCGATTACCGCGCCGATATCCGCGAGCACACGCCGATGAACCGCATCGCCAAGCCGAGCGAAGTCGCCGAGGCGGCACAGTTCCTCGCCTCGGATGCCGCCGCCTTCATGACCGGGCAGATCATCACCGTCGATGGCGGGCGCACCCTGCTTGATCCGGTGACAGCGCCGGCCCACTAGCTTCTCAGCGCAGGGGGCATCGTCAGTTCAACGGGTACTTCGCGTCGCAATACTCGATTTTTGGCTTTGCTTCGCGCGCCAGTCTTTCCCGGGTCCGTTTCAGCTCGGCCAGCTTGCGCCGCTCCACATCCATGTCGATCGTGACCGGAACGTTGCGATACCGCGTCTCCGGCACCGTGCAGTAATTCCAGCCATAGCCGACGCGAGAGCTACGGTAGCCGCGGCTGCCGAGGCACAAATCGACTCGAGACGAGGTATAAGCCTCGCGGCGGACACCATAGCCGCGTTCGAGATTGGCTTCCGTCTGCACGATGAGGCCGTTGACGACGGAGAGGTCCCGCGCGGCGGATTTGATGCAGGTCTCGCGTGGCGTGGCACAACCGGCCAGGGCCGGAAGCAGAATCAGGAGAATCATCCGTTTCATATCAACACCCTACCCTGTCTGTCCGCCAAGGCAATCGCGCCGCCATTTTCCGGGACTGGCCCGGGCGCGGCAAAACTGCTAGCGCTTGTGGCTCGACAGGGGGGAGAGGAAGAAATGACCCAGCCCATGCAACAGCAGAAGACCCGCGCTTCGCAATGGTTCCGGGAGCTGCGCGACCGGATCGTCGCCGCTTTCGAGGCACTGGAAGACAGCCAGCAGACGGGTCCGTTCGCACAGATGCCTGCCGGCCGGTTCGAGCTTCGCGAGACCAAGCGGGCAGCACCCGATGGCGGGGATGCCGGCGGCGGACTGATGAGCGTGATGCGCGGCGGACGGGTCTTCGAGAAGGTCGGGGTCAATGTCTCCACCGTGCATGGCACGCTGGGCGAGGCGGCGCAAAAGGCGATGGCGGCGCGCGGCGTACCCGGGATAGAGGCAGACCCGCGTTTTTGGGCCTCCGGCATCAGCCTAGTCGCCCATATGCAAAATCCACATACGCCCGCCGTCCACATGAACACGCGGATGTTCTGGACGCCCGGCGCCTGGTGGTTCGGCGGCGGCGCCGATCTAAACCCCTGCCTGGAAAATGACGCCGACACGGCCGCCTTCCACGCAGCCCTCAGGGCCGCCTGCGACGCGCATGACCCCGCCTATTACGAACGTTTCAAGGCCTGGGCGGACGAGTATTTCTTCATCCCGCATCGGAACCGGGCGCGCGGCGTCGGCGGGATCTTCTATGACGACCTGAACACCGGCGACTGGGAAGCGGATTTCGCCTTCACCAGAGCCATCGGCGAAGCCTTCCTTCCGGCCTTCGTTCCGGTGACCGAGGCACGGCGCGACACCACCTGGAACGAGGCCGACAAGGACGCACAGCTCGTCCATCGCGGCCTCTATGCCGAATACAACCTCGTCTATGACCGCGGCACGAAGTTCGGCCTGGCCACGGGCCACGACCCGGAAGCGGTCCTCATGTCCCTGCCGCCGCTGGCGAAATGGATCTGAGGCCGCAGAAAGCCAAGGCGACCTGAAGGTTTTCGTCCTAGCGTGACGAGTAACAGGTCCGATTCACCGGACCTGGACCGGCCATGGCACCAACGCGACATTGGAGTCGGAACTTCAGGCCATGCGGGCGCAGAGACAAGCACACAGCCTTGCCCCGCCCAACACTCTCAGGGGCGGGCTGACGCCGTGAGCTGCGCCCTGCGCAGGGCGGCGAAACCATGCAGCCAGGACGCGAAATCCCGAGTAGCCTTGATCGGCTGGTCCGGAAAGATCGGGTGCCGCGCGGCGTCCTCGATCGCTTCGATCAGATCCAGCGCCGTGTCGAGATGTGCCTCGAGCGCGTCATCGGGCCGTGCGGTCAGCCCGGCCTGCCACGCGACATTTGCAAGGTTCCGACGGAATTCGGCGCCGTAGCTCTGCAGGCTCCGACGCATCTTGGCGTCCGTGCCCTCGGTCGAGAGCCCGGCGGCAAGTGCGTCGATTTCCCGGGGCGTGATGGCCCGGATGTCGTATTTCCGCGCCAGGCGCGCGCGGGTCTCCAGCCGGTCTTGTGCGGTCTTGCGATGGGCCGGTCCGGCCTGCGCGACCTCGCCCATAGTCTTGAGCGGAACCGGATCCTGCGACCGGCGTCGCGCCGACGCCGCGCTGTGCAGCCCCGTTTGTCCAAGCGGCCTCTCAATCGAATACCGCTCCTGTGTCGTGCCGAATAAAACGCTCCTGTCCATGATTTCATCTCTCCCCGACGAATACTCCCGCATTCATTGGAACCCAGCCTGCGCCCGCAGGCTTAATGAAAGGTTTACTCACGGAGGCGGTTTTTTCGGGAGAACCCCGAAAATGATCGATTTCGCGTCAGTTTCAGCCGTTTCGCACTGTTTCTATCATCAGGCGGACGTTTTCCGGGTCGGCATCCGGGGTGATTCCATGACCGAGATTGAAGATATGCGGGCCCTTGGAGAAGGCCTTGACGATGGCGCGGGTCTCCTCGACCAACGCCGCGCCGCCGGTGACCATGTGCGACGAGGCGAGATTGCCCTGCACGCAGCCATCGACCTGCACATGCTCCGCCGCCCATTGCGGCGACACCGAATTGTCCAGCGCCACGCAATCGGCGCCGGTCGCCCTGGCGAAGCCGACATATTTCTCGCCGGCCTCGCGCGGGAAGGCGATGATCGGCAGGTCCGGATGCCGCGCCTTCAGCTCGGAGATGATCCGTTTGGTCGGCTCCAGCGCGTATTTCTCGAAATCCGCGCCCTTGAGCGAACCGGCCCAGCTGTCAAAGAGCTTAACCGTTTCGGCGCCGGCCTCGACCTGGGCCGAAAGATACTCGATCGTCGCTTCGGTCAGCCGCTCCAACAGCGCCTCGAAGAGCGGCCGGTTGCCATCCTTCAGCGCGTGGGCCGGGCCCTGGTCCGGTGTGCCGCGACCGGCGATCATGTAGGTCGCGACCGTCCAGGGGGCGCCGGCAAAGCCGATCAGCGCTGTGTCCGAGGGCAGTTCGCGCGAAAGGATGCGAACCGTCTCATAGACCGGCGCGAGGTGATCGTGGATATCGTCCTTGCCCTTGAGCTTGTCGAAATCGGCCTGTTCGGTGATCGTCGAAAGGCGCGGCCCTTCGCCGGTGACGAACCACAGGTCCGCGCCGAGCGCATCCGGGATCAGCAGGATATCGGCAAAGAGGATCGCGGCATCGAATCCATAGCGGCGGATCGGCTGCAGCGTGACCTCGGCGGCAAGCTCGGGGTTGTAGCAGAGCGAGAGGAAATCACCGGCCTGGGCACGGGTTGCGCGATATTCCGGCAGGTAACGGCCGGCCTGGCGCATCATCCAGATCGGCGGCACGGGTTGCGTCTCTCCGGCCAGCGCCCGCAGCAGCTTCTTGGTCATCTTCGGTCTCTCCCCTCGGCTTGCCCTGTTGGGTGCGGTCTTGGCGCGCGGAAGTCAAGCCGGCGGGTGTTGTCAGCGCGCGGGCCGGCATTTAAGCACGAGACCATGACAGAACCGCTTCCCTCGCCCGCCTCGCCCTTCCGGATCGGAACCCGTGGCTCGCCGCTTGCGCTGGCGCAGGCCCATGAGACTCGCGCCCGCCTCGGCGCCGCCTTCACGTTGCCGCCGGAGGCCTTCGAGATCGTGGTGATCAAGACCACGGGCGATGACCGCACGCTGATCGATGCCGACCGGCCGCTCAAGGAGATCGGCAACAAGGGGCTGTTCACGCGCGAGATCGAGGACGCGCTGCTGGAGGGCGGGATCGACATCGCCGTGCATTCGATGAAGGACATGCCGGTCGAGCAGCCCGAGGGGCTTGTGCTCGACTGCTACTTGCCGCGCGAGGATGTCCGCGACGCCTTTGTCACCCTGGAGGGAACGTCGTTCGAGGGATTGCATGAAGGTGCGGTTGTCGGCACCTCGTCGCTGCGTCGGCGAGCGCAGCTTCTTTACCGGCGCCCGGATCTCAGGGTCGTGGAGTTTCGCGGCAACGTTCAAACGCGGATGCGCAAGCTGGGCGATGGCGTGGCCGAGGCGACGTTCCTTGCCTGTGCGGGGCTCAACCGTCTCGGGCTGGAAATCGCGCGTGTGCCGATTGCGCCGGAAGAGATGCTGCCGGCCGTCGCGCAGGGCGCCATCGGGATCGAACGCCGGGCGGATGACGTTCGCGCCGCTGCCATGCTGGAAGCCATCCATGACGGGCCGACCGGACAGCGGCTTGCGGCGGAGCGCGCGTTCCTTGCCGCGCTGGACGGCTCCTGCGAGACACCGATTGCCGGGCTTGCCACGCTGGAAGACGGAACGCTCTGGCTTCGCGGCGAGATCCTGCGCCCTGATGGGTCTGAATGCCTTGTCGATGACGCGCGCGCGCCGATCGAAGACGGCGCCGCGCTTGGTCGCGAGATGGCAGGGAAATTGCTGAAAGAGGCCGGACCGGGGTTCTTCGATTTCCGCGGGTGATCTGGCGGGTATGCGTTATAGCGATGCCGTCGGAGTGAGCCGGTAGCGGACGTTGGAGTTGAACGCGATTGGCACGGAAACAAGGCGAAGCCGCCGTGCCAGCGCCTGCCCGTTCCGGCGGGCTGGCGCTTTGTCACCCGCACGCAACGGCTAGACCTTCTTCGAGTTTGGCCGAGATAAAGCGCAGACTCCGGACATTGCAGCGCCATCCGACGGGCAGGCGCTGGCACGGCTTGCGTTGCATCCGCCGCAAAGGTCCGCTCCGTCCGCAAACTTCATATTCCGTCTGCGGACAAACCTGGGGCGATTGCCACTTGTCAGGGCAGGACCTTGCCCGGGTTCATTCGCCCTGCCGGATCCAGCGCCGCCTTGATCTGACGCATCACATCCAGCGCGACCGGGTTCTTGCGCCGGCGCATAGAGGCGATCTTGGACTTGCCGATCCCGTGTTCCGCAGAGAAGGAACCGCCATGGGCAATCGCCAGCTCTTCGACCAGTTCGAGGATCTGGTCGAGCAGCTCGGGGTCATCGCGGCTCGGCTGTGCGGTGTAGTGGATATTGCCGTCGCCGAAATGGCAGACGACCATGCAGGCCATCCCCTCGTCCAGCGCTTTCAGGCGCGGACCGATCTCGTCGAGCCAGGCCTCCACATGGTCGAGCGGCACGCAGACGTCGGTGTTGACGAAAGGCGGATTTTCAAGCGCCACCTCGGCATTGCCCTCGCGGATGGCCCACATCGCGGCCCGCTGCGCCTCGTTCTGGGCGACGACCGCGTCGAGCACGGCTTCCTCCTCCAGCATTTCGCCCAGCACGTCCTCGAGATAGCTGACGACCGGGATCGTCCCGTCCTCTCCCGGCATTGCGTCGCGCGGGGCCGTGGCGCCAACCTCGATGAGAACGTTCACGTCATAAGTGTCCTCGAAGGGCGAGCGCATTCCGTCGAAATGGTCGACAATCGCCTTGATGGTCGGCCCTGGCATGTATTCGAAGGCCTCGACCGCGCCGCCCGTGGCCATCTGGACCCGGTTGAGCAGCGTCAGCGCATCCCCGAGAGACGGCACGGCGACCATGGCCGTGGCATAGGCGGCCGGCTTCGGGAAGAGCTTCAGATTGGCCGCGGTGATGATGCCGAGCGTGCCTTCGGCGCCGATGAACAGGTCCTTCAGCGCGTAGCCGGAATTGTCCTTGTGCAGAGCGGTCATCAGGTCGAGCACCTCGCCCGACGGCAGCACGATCTCCAGCCCGAGACAGAGCGCGCGGGTCGATCCGTAGCGCAGGACGTTGGAGCCGCCGGCATTGGTCGAGAGACAGCCGCCAAGCATCGCCGAGCCGCGCGCGCCGAAAATGAGCGGGAAGATCAGCCCGTGCGCATCGACAGCGGCATGCAGGCTGTCGAGCACCACGCCGGCCTCGACCGTGACCACCCGCGCATCCGGACGGATCGCGCGGATCGCGTTCATCCGCTCCAGCGAGACCATCAGCGCGCCTTCGCCATAGGTGCCGCCGCAGAGGCCGGTATTGCCACCGACCGGGACGATGGCAACGCCCGCCTGTGCGGCCGCCTTGACGACACCGGAGACCTCTTCCGTCGTGGCCGGACGGACCACGGCCAGCGGCACACCGCGAAAGACCTTGGTCCAGTCGGAGGCGTAGCGCTCCGTCTCCCCTCCGGTCAGGACATGGGCCGCGCCGACGATCCGGCCAAGTTCATCCAACAGTTCCATTCTTCCACTCACTCGATTTGATCCAGAAGCGCCTCGACCTGCGGGCCAAGCGCTTCGATGATGAGGGCAACGCCCTCGGCATTGGGGTGAATCCCGTCCGGCTGCATATGCCGCGCGGCGGCCGCGGGATCGCCTTCGACCGCCAGCCCGGCGAAGAAGCTCTGCGCATGCAGCGCGCCGAATTCCCCGGCCAGGTCGGGATACATCGTGTCAAAGGCTTCCTTGTAATCCGGCCCGTAATTGCCGGGCGCCTGCAGGCCAACCAGGAGCACCTCGACACCGGCCTCCTGCGCCGCCTGGAGAATGCCGCGCAGGTTGGCGCGGGAATGGGCCGGGTCGATGCCGCGCAGCATGTCATTGCCGCCAAGGGCGACGATCATGGCGTCCACCTCCGGCGTCAGCGTCCAGGCCACGCGGGCCAGCCCGCCTGCGGTCGTGTCGCCAGAGACGCCGGCATTGACCAGCACGACCTCATGGCCTCGCGCGGTCAGCCACGCCTCCAGACGCGGCACGAACCCCTGCTCCTGCGGCAGGCCGTAGCCCTGGGTCAGGCTGTCGCCGAGCGCGGCAATCGTCAGCGGTTCCGCCACGGCAGGCAGCGGCAGGACAAACACGCTTGCCAGTGCCGCCTTGCGCAGGGCCTGCGACGCGCCATATGCAAATCGTGAGATGCTGCTGGAGGCACGACCCATGGCCGAACCGATCCTGTCC
Source organism: uncultured Tropicimonas sp. (assembly GCA_947497945.1). Classification (GTDB taxonomy): domain Bacteria; phylum Pseudomonadota; class Alphaproteobacteria; order Rhodobacterales; family Rhodobacteraceae; genus Tropicimonas. Next base: position 88,920 of record CANMIP010000001.1, read on the forward strand.
CTGCGGGACGTCACCCTGTCGCTGAGCGGCAACGCGGGGCGCGTGGAGATCCTGCACGGGATCTCGCTCGACGTGACGGCGGGGGAAACCCTGGGGCTTGTGGGTCCGAGCGGCTCGGGCAAGTCATCCCTCCTGATGGTCATGGGCGGCCTGGAACGCGCGAGTTCCGGCTCCGTCGCGGCGGCAGGGCACGACCTGTCTGCGATGGGAGAGGATTCGCTGGCCCGGTTTCGCCGCGACACTATGGGCGTCGTCTTCCAGAGCTTCCACCTCATTCCGACGATGACAGCGCTCGAAAACGTCGCAACCCCGCTGGAGCTTGCCGGCCGGGCGGATGCGTTCAAGCGCGCCGCCGAGGAGCTCGACGCGGTCGGGCTGGGGGAACGGATGGACCATTACCCGGCACAGCTTTCCGGCGGCGAGCAACAGCGTGTCGCGCTGGCCCGCGCCGCCGCGCCGCGCCCCCGCATCCTGCTGGCAGACGAGCCGACGGGCAATCTCGACGGGACGACGGGACAGGCGATCATGGAGCTGCTCTTCGGGCTGCGGGACCGGCACGGGGCGACGCTTGTGCTTGTCACCCACGCACCGGACCTCGCCGAGCGCTGCGACCGGATCTTGCGGCTCGTGGACGGGCAGCTCGACACGACCAGTTCGGGGGCAGCGGCATGAGCCTCGGCGTTGCCGCGCGGATCGCGCGGCGGGAACTGCGCGGCGGGCTGGGCCGGTTCTGGGTCTTCCTTGCCTGCCTGGCCCTTGGCGTGGCCGCGATCGCCGCCGTTGGCACGGTGCGGGCCGGGATCGAGGCCGGGCTCGCCCGCGAAGGCGCGGTGTTGCTGGGCGGCGATGCGGAGTTGACTTTCACCTATCGCTTCGCGAGCGAGGACGAGCTCGCCTGGATGGAGGAGGCCGCCGAGACAATCTCCGAAGTGGTCGATTTCCGGTCCATGGCCGTGGTCGGCGAGGAACGGGGCCTCACGCAGATCAAGGGGGTCGACGCGATCTATCCGATCTATGGCGATATTGTCCTGGAGCCGGAGATGCCGCTCGAAACGGCGCTGTCCGGGCATGGCGCGGTGATGGAACGGGTTTTGGCGGACCGGCTGGGCCTTGCGCCGGGCGACAGTTTCCGGCTCGGGACACAGGATTTCACCCTCTCGGCGCTTCTCGCCCGCGAGCCGGACGGGGCCGGCGACGGGTTCGGCCTCGGCCCGCGCACACTGGTCCGGACCGAGGCGCTGGAAGGTTCCTCCCTGCTGGCGCCGGGCACGCTGTTCGAAACCCGCTACCGGCTGAAGCTTCCTCAAACCGCCGGGATCGACGCGACCAAGGCGGAGGCTCAGGCGCTGTTCCGAGACCAGGGGATGCGCTGGCGGGACGCGCGCAACGGGGCGCCGGGCGTTTCGCGCTTTGTCGAGCGGCTGGGCGCCTTCCTGGTGCTGGTCGGGCTGGCCGGGCTGGCCGTCGGTGGCGTTGGCGTCTCGGCCGCCGTGCGGGCCTATCTCGACAGCAAGCGCGAGATCATCGCGATCCTGAAGACACTTGGCGCCGAGAGCCGGACCATCTTCGCCGCCTACCTGATGCAGATCGGCGTTCTGGCAGCGCTCGGCATCGCGCTCGGGCTGGCGCTTGGCGGGCTGCTGCCGCTTGCCTTCGCGCCGGTGATCGAGGCCCGCTTGCCCGTTCCGGCCGAGTTCACGCTCTACGTCGCGCCGCTGGCGGAAGCGGCGCTCTATGGAGCGCTCACGGCCCTGCTCTTCACCCTCTGGCCACTGGCCCGCACCGAGGAAATCCGCGCCGCCACGCTCTTCCGGGACCTCGTCTCCAGCCGCTTCCGCCTGCCGAGGCCGTTCTACCTCGTCATCACGGCCATGTTGCTGATCGCGCTGGTGGGCTTCTCGGCCTGGTTCTCCGGCGTGCCGCGCCTGAGCCTCTATGCCGCCGGCGGCATTGCCGGATCGCTCCTGCTGCTGGTCCTCGCGGCCTTCGCCGTCCGGAGGCTGTCGCGCCGCCTCGCGCGGTCCCGGCATGTGCGCGGCAGGACACCGTTGCGGCTCGCGCTCGGCGCGGTTGGCGGGCCAGGAGGCGAGGCCACCTCGGTGGTTCTTTCGCTCGGGCTCGGGCTGACGGTGCTGGCCTCCGTGGGGCAGATCGATTCCAACCTGCGCAGCGCCATCGCCCGGGACCTGCCGGATGTCGCGCCCTCCTATTTCGTTGTCGATATCCAGCCCGACCAGCTTGAAGGATTTCTGGACCGGGTCGCGGGCGACCCCGCCGTGAGCCGGGTCGACAGCGCCCCGATGCTGCGCGGGATCATCACCCGGATCAACGGAACCCCCGCCCGTGAGGCCGTGGGCGAGCATTGGGTGCTCTCCGGCGACCGCGGCGTGACCTATGCCGCACAACCGGACGAACGCACGACCGTGACCGCCGGCAGTTGGTGGCCCGAGGCGTATTCCGGCCCGCCGCAGGTCAGTTTCGCCGCTGAAGAGGCCGAGGAGATGGGGCTGGAGCTTGGCGACATGCTCACGATCAACATTCTGGGCCGCGATATCGAGGCCGAGATCACCTCCTTCCGGGAAGTGGACTTCTCCACCGCCGGGATCGGTTTCATCCTGTCGCTGAACCCCTCCGCGCTGGCCGGCGCGCCGCATAGCCACATCGCCACGATCTATGCCGCGCCGGAGGCGGAAGCGGCGATCCTGCGCGACCTGGCGAAAGCCTATCCGAACATCACCGCCATCCGCGTGCGCGACGCCATCGACCGGGTCAGCGAAGTGCTGGCCGGGATCGCGGCGGCGATCACCTACGGGGCCGCCGCCACGCTCCTGACCGGGCTCGTGGTGCTGATCGGCGCGGCGGCGGCCGGCGAACAGGTCCGTATCTACGAGGCGGCCGTGTTGAAGACGGTGGGGGCCGCGCGTGGCCAGATCCTCGCCTATTTCGCCATCCGCTCGGCCCTGCTAGGCGCGGCGGCCGGAATGGTGGCGATTCTCTGCGGCGGGTTGGCGGGCTGGGCGGTCACGAAGTTTGTTATGGAGACGGATTTCGCATTCGAGCCGGTATCCGCGCTGGCCATCGTTCTCGGCGGCGTGCTGGCGACGCTTCTGGCCGGGCTGGGCTTCGCCTGGCGACCGCTGGCGGCGCGTCCGGCACAGGTCCTCCGCGCCCGGGAATAGCGCCGCTCAGCGCCGTGGCGACATATGCGATGCCGCGAGGCGCTCGGTCAGATAGGCGGCATAGGTCTTGGGCCGCTGCTCCGACGCGCCGGTGCCCGTCAGTTCCGGCAGCGGGGCAACCGGGACATCAGGCGACGGGTCAAGGTAGAAATTGATCGCGTAGCGCCGATTCCGCGGCGTCTGGACCCGGTGCGGCGTGGCGCGATAGCGCCCGTTGCTCCAGCGCTCGAGGCAGTCGCCGACAAGCAGGACAAGGCTGCCCGGCTCCTGGTTCACATCGACCCAATCGCTGCCGCCCAGCCGCGCCTGCAGCCCGGGTTCGGGGTCGATGGTGAGCAACGAGATCGAACCGTAATCCGTATGCGCCCCGGCCCCGATCTCGTCCGCCGCCCCCGTGCCCGGGGGATAGGTGACGAGCCGGAGCGTTGCCAGCGGGTCGACGAAAAACGGCGCGAAACGCTGTGCGGGCAAGCCGAGATCGAGGGCGATCGCCTCCTGCAGCCCAATGCCGAGCGCGAGCATCGCATCGTAATAGGCCAACGTCGCCTCGCGAAACCCTCGGAGCATCGGCCAGGGCGTTGCCGTCCGAAAGGGCTGGAACGTTGCGGCGCGGGGATCGTCTCTCGGCAGTTCCAGCCCGATATTGAACCCTTCACGTCGCTCCAGCACGGAGGAGCCGTCGGCGAGCTGTTCCGCACCGAGGCGGGTCCAGCCACGATTATGCTGCCCGGGCCGCATGGCAAGCGTGCGCTTTTCGGCCTCTGTCAGGTCGAAAAATGCGACCGCATGGCGGAAGACATCCGCGGTCAGGTCCGGTGAGATCCCGTAGTTCGAAAGCCGCAGAATACCGGGCCCGCGCAAAGCTGCACCCAGCTCCTCCACGAACCCATTTCTGTCCATCGCTTCGCCATAGCGGCGCCAGTCGAGCTTCGGGATCATGTTTCCTCCCCGCTTTCAATACCCTGACGCTCCACTTTTGCGCGAGTTTTATCAAGCGCCTATCTGCCGCAACTTGTCGGTTTTCACAGCTGCCCACGGCGGTTTCGGCAGCGCTTCCCCTCGGCGCGGGCCTGCGATATGAGCCGACCATGTCCTATCAGCTGCCTGACCTCTCCCGCCCGCTGGCGCTGCCTTTCGACAGCATCATCGATGTCCGCTCTCCCGACGAGTTTGCCGAGGACCACGTCCCCGGCGCGATCTCGCTTCCGGTTCTGGACAATGAGGAGCGGGCCGAGGTCGGCACGATCTACAAGCAGGAAAGCCCCTTCAAGGCGCGCAAGGTCGGGGCGGCGCTGCTGTCGCTGAACGCGGCGCGGCATCTGCAGGGGCCGCTGGCCGAGAAGGACGGGGCCTGGAAGCCGCTGGTCTATTGCTGGCGCGGCGGACAGCGCTCGGGCGCCTTCACGACGATCCTGAAACAGGTCGGCTGGCGGGCGGATGTGCTCGCGGGCGGCTACCAGGGCTATCGTCGCGCCGTGGTCGCACAGCTCTACGAGAACGAACTGCCGTTCCGCTTCGTGCTGATCGACGGCAATACAGGAACAGCAAAGACCGAGATCCTGCATCTTGTCGCCGCGCGCGGCGGGCAGGTGCTGGACCTCGAAGGGCTGGCCAACCATCGCGGCTCGGTGCTCGGGCCGCGCCCGGGCGGGCAGCCGAGCCAGAAGATGCTGGAGAGCCGGCTCGTGGCGGCGCTGGCCGAACTGGACCCGGCACGGCCGGTTCTGGTGGAAGCGGAAAGCTCCAAAGTCGGCGACCTGCTGGTGCCGCCGGCGATCTGGGCCCTGATGCGGGCCGCCCCGCGGGTCCGGATGCAGGCAAGCGTGGCGGATCGCGCCCGCTATCTCGCCCGCGCCTATGCCGATATCTGCGCCGACCCGGAGGAGCTGAAGCGGATCCTGTCGCTGCTGGTGCGGCTGCAGGGATACGAGCGGGTCGATGGCTGGAAGCGGCTGGTGGATGCGCGGGATTTCGAGACGCTCGCGCTCGAGTTGATCACGCTGCATTATGACAGCCGCTACGCGAAATCGCGCTCCAGTGCCGGCGAGCCGGCCGAGCGGATGGAGATCACGCTCGACAGCGACGGGCTGGAGCGGGCCGCCGATGGTGTGCTGGATGCGGTCCGGCGCCTGCGCGGTTAGGCTTTCAACCCGGCCATGAAACGCCGGTCGATCCGGTCTTTCCAGCGCCAGACCCAGCGCCCCGAGAGCACAAACCCGTTCCGCTCGAACAGCGCCTCACGCCCGCCCAGCGAGACAAGCTTGAGGTAATCGGCCTGCGGACGGAAGCGGCGCAGGGGCGCCCCGGTCAGGCTGGCGCGCAGATTGTGGAACAGGATCGGCGCGGCGCGCACCGCGTAGACCCCGGCCTTGGGACGCGGCGCGAAACCGAGATGCGCGCAATCCCCGACCGCGAAGACATTCTCTTCGGAGAGGCTGCGCAGATAGGGATCGACGGTCAGGAAGCCGTCATGGGTCTCCGGTCCCGCCTGCCCGATCCAGCCATGCGGCCGGGCTCCCGCGACACAGATGATGAGGGAGGCGGGCACATGGCCACCGCCGGCCAAGTGCACAGCATCGGCGGCAAGATGGGTCGGCGGGCTCTGCTCGCGCAGGTCGATCCCCGCCCGTTCGAGGCGCGCCAGGAGTTTCCTGCGGGCCGCGGGCGGGCTGGTGGCCAGCGCCCGCCCGGCCTCCAGGAGCGTTACCGCCGCCGGATACCCCATCCGCTCTGTCCTGTGCGACATCGCCAAGGCCAGCTCGACCCCGGCGATCCCCGCGCCGATCACCGCGATGCGGGGCGCAACTTCGTCGGCTGCAAGCCGCGCCAGCCAGGATTCCCAAGCGGCGGCGAACGCGCCGAGCGGCTTGGCCGGCACGCCGTGCTCGGCAAAGCCCGGCAGCTCCGGCAGGCCGGTATGGATGCCGATATCGAGCGACAGGCGGTCATGGCGGATTTCCTGCCCGTCGGCGAGACGAACAGAATTCCGGTCGAACGCGGTCACCCTGCCATCGACGAACCGGGCGCCGGCCTGCGCGGCGAGGCGCGGCAGGTCGATCTCGATGGCCTCGCGCGGGTAATGCCCGGCGACATGGCCGGGCAGCATTCCGGAATAGGCGGCAACCGGCCCCGGATTGACCAGCGTCAGCCGCACCCCGTCCAGCGGTGCCTTTGCCCAGTCCAGCAGGACCAGCGCATGTGCATGCCCACCGCCTGCAAGGACGATATCCTGGAGCTGCGGGAGCGGCATGCTGTGACCTCCGGAGGTTCTGGAACGCGTGCCCCACCCTGTCCTCTCTCGCCACGCAGGACCAGCCCGATTGCGCAACTTGCCGATTTTCGCAGCAATTTCCGTTCACTGGCCGTAAAAAATCGCCCGGGGCTACTCGTCAAGGTTGTCTCCCGCCTCGCTCCCGTGTCAGGCTCACAGCATAGATCAGCCCGGGGGGAGAGCGATGTCGCGGATCACACGCAGAGTGTTTCTTGGAACCGGAGCGGCCGGACTCGCGGCGCCTGCGCTGGCGGCGGGAGAGAAAAAGTTCAAGCTCGAGAAGATCTACCGCCCCAAGATCGTCAAGGTTCACCGGCAATTCGCCCCGGGCTCGATCCATATCGAGATGCGCTACTTCTTCCTGTATTACATTCTCGAGCCGGAGAAGGCGATCCGCTACGGCGTGGCGCTCGGCGAGGAGGGGCGCAACCTCTCCGGCAGCGCCACGGTGGGCCGCAAGGAGGAATGGCCGAGCTGGACCCCCACGGCCAACATGATTCGCCGCGAGCCGGAAGTTTATGCCAAATGGGCCGGCGGCCTCCCCGGCGGGCCGGACAACCCGCTTGGCGCCCGCGCGCTCTATCTCTACCGCGGCGGGCGGGACACCCGTTACCGCATCCACGGCACGCCACAGCCCTGGACCATCGGCCGGGGCGTCTCCTCGGGCTGCATCCGGCTGACCAACGAGGCCATCGTGGACCTCTATGGCCGCGTCGCCATCGGCACCAAAGTGACCACCCACCGGCCCGCGAGCTGACAGCGGTTTCGCTGCAACTGCCACATCTAATGCGCTGCAATGCAGCGTATTTTATTTGAACATCCGTTCAGAAATTGTTTGACGAGTCGCCGCAGGCCCGTCCTATAGTATCTCCCAAGCCGGAAAGGCTGAGGTGCCGTCAAAGGCACCGAGGGGAGGATATCTATTGACCGCGAATGCGACGCCTACGGGCGATCTGTGTTCCATGCCCGCACTCCTGCGCCGCAATGCGCGCGAGTTCGCAGGGCGCCCGGCGTATCGGGAGAAGGAATACGGGATCTGGCAGAGCTGGACTTGGGCGGAGGCCGCCCAGGAAATCGAGTGGCTGGCGCTCGGCTTTCTGGCCCTTGGCATGGAGCGGGGCGACCATGTCGCCGTGATCGGGCGCAACCGGCCGGATCATTACTGGGCGATGGTTGCCGCGCAGATGTGCGGCGCGGTGCCCGTTCCGCTCTACGCGGACGCAGTGGCCGAAGAAATGGCTTATGTTCTAGGGCATTGCGGGGCACGCTTCGTGGTCTGCGGCGACCAGGAGCAGGTCGACAAGGTCATCGACATCCAGGACGAGCTGCACCAGATCGACCATGTTCTCTATCACGACAAGCGGGGCATGCGGAAATATGACCATGAGCACCTGAACTGGCTGCATGACATCCGCGACGAGGGCAAGGCCGCGCATTTCCGTCACGAGCATGAGCTGGCGAAACGCGAAGCGGAACTCACCTACGACTCGACCTGCGTGATGCTCTACACCTCCGGCACCACCGGCAAGCCCAAGGGCGTGGTGCTGTCGAACCGGAATATCATCGAGACCTCCAAGAACTCCTCGGAATTCGACCATCTGCGTGCCGATGACGAGATCCTCGCCTATCTGCCAATGGCCTGGGTCGGCGATTTCATCTTCTCGATGGGACAGGCGCTCTGGAACGGGTTCTGCGTCAACTGCCCGGAGAGCGCGGAGACGATGATGACCGATCTCAAGGAGATCGCGCCGACCTATTACTTCGCCCCGCCACGGGTCTTCGAAACGCAGCTGACCAGCGTGATGATCCGCATGGAGGATGCCAGCCCGCTCAAGAAGCGGCTGTTCCGGCACTACATGGCGCTGGCCCGGAAGGTCGGACCGCAAATCCTTGATGGCAAGCCCGTGGGGCTGGTCGACCGGCTGCGGTACGCCATGGGCGAGTTTGCCATCTATGGGCCGCTCAAGAACACGCTCGGCTTCAGCCGCGTGCGCGTGGGCTACACCGCCGGCGAGGCCATCGGGCCGGAGATTTTCGATTTCTACCGCTCGCTCGGGATCAACCTGAAGCAGCTCTACGGGCAGACGGAAGCTTCTGTTTTCATTGCACAACAGCCCGATCACGAAGTGCGCGCCGATACGGTGGGCGTGACCTCGCCCGGCGTGGAGATCCGCATAGCGGAGAATGGCGAGATCTTCTATCGCTCCCCCGGCACCTTCGTCGAGTATTACAACAACCCCGAGAGCACCGCCTCGACCAAGGACCCCGAGGGCTGGGTGGCCACCGGGGATGCCGGGTTCTTCGAGGAAGAGACCGGGCATCTTCGGATCATCGACCGCGCCAAGGATGTGGGCAAGATGGCGGATGGCCATATGTTCGCGCCCAAATATGTTGAAAACAAACTGAAATTCTATCCCGACGTGCTGGAGGCCGTGGTCTTCGGCAATGGCCGGGAGATGTGTACGGCCTTCATCAATATCGACCTGACGGCGGTCGGGAACTGGGCCGAGCGCAACAATATCGCCTATGCCTCCTACCAGGAACTGGCGGGGCATCCGCAGGTATTGGAGACGATCCGGTCGCATGTCGAAGAGGTCAACCGCTCGGTTGCGCAGGATGACATGCTCTCGGCCTGCCAGATCCACAGATTTCTTGTTCTTCACAAGGAGTTGGACGCCGATGACGGCGAGATGACCCGGACACGGAAGGTGCGCCGTGCGAAGATCGAAGAGAAGTTCCACGACCTGATCGCCGGTCTCTATGACGGCTCCGAGAGCGTGTATACCGAGACCGAAGTCACCTATGAGGATGGCAGAAAAGGCAGCATTTCCGCGACCTTGCAGCTTGTCGATGCCGCCACCGTGACACCCCGCCACCACAAGGTTGCCGCCGAATGAAGGACCTGTACGAACCTTATGTCACCGATGACGGTCGCACGATTGGCGGCTGCCTGATGGAGATGAAGAACATCACGCTGAAATTCGGCGGGGTGGTGGCGATCAAGGATATTTCCTTCGACATTCGCGAGGGCGAGATCCGGGCGATCATCGGGCCGAACGGTGCCGGCAAGTCGTCAATGCTCAATGTTATCAGTGGGTTCTACACGCCGTCCGAAGGCGAGGTCTGGTACAAGGGCAGCGTCCGGCCAATGATGAAACCTTACGAGGTGGCGCGGCAGGGCGTCGGCCGGACGTTCCAGAATATCGCGCTGTTCGAAGGCATGTCCGTGCTCGACAACGTGATGACCGGGCGGCTGACTCATATGAAGGCGTCGCTCTGGGAGCAGGCGATCTGGTGGGGCAAGGCTGAGCGGGAAGAAGTCCATAACCGAGAACAGGTTGAAAAGATTATAGATTTCCTCGAAATCCAGGCGATCCGCAAAACGCCGGTCGGGCGTTTGCCCTATGGGTTGAAGAAGCGGGTCGAGCTGGCGCGGGCGCTGGCCGCCGAGCCGTCGCTCCTGCTGCTGGACGAGCCTATGGCGGGGATGAATGTCGAGGAGAAAGAGGACATGTCCCGCTTCATCCTTGATGTGAATGATGAATTCGGCACCACCATCGCGCTGATCGAGCACGATATGGGCGTGGTGATGGATCTGTCCGACCGGGTGGTCGTGATGGATTACGGCAAGAAGATCGGCGACGGCACACCGGACGAGGTGCGGGGCAACCAGGACGTGATCGACGCTTACCTGGGGGTGCCGCATGCGTGAGGTTTCGGTCGTCTTGCACAAAAGCGCGGTCAGGTTTGACCGAAAATGCGACCGAAACGCTACCTCGGGTAGCGCGCGGCGGGGTTTGAAGCCCTCCAACGCGGTGTTTGGGGACGTTTTGACTGGATTTTCGGTCGTTTCGACCACCACTTTCGACCGAAATTTCGACCGGATCTGAGGGACAAGATGGAACTGCTGAACAAGATCTTCATCGCGCCTTTCGTCGACATGGTCGCCGCCCCCGATTTCCTGATGCAGGTGCTCTGGGAGGGGCTGGTTTCGGGCGTGCTCTATTCGTTGATCGCACTCGGCTTCGTGCTGATCTTCCGCTCCAGCCGGATCTTCAACTTCGCGCAGGGGATCATGGTCGTCTTCGCGGCGCTGACGCTGGTCGGGCTGCACGAGATGGGGGTTCCGGCCTGGATCTCGGTCGCGCTGACGCTGGCGGTGATGTTCGGGCTGGCGGTTTCGATCGAGCGGATCGTGCTGCGGCCGCTGGTGGGGCAGCCGGATATCATTCTCTTCATGGCGACGATCGGGATCACGCTGTTCCTGATCGGCTTCGGGGAGATCATCTTCGGCGGCGAGAACAAGCAGATGATCACCTCGGAGCTTGGGATTCCGACGGGCGATTTCGTGCTGGAGCCGTTTGGCGGGCTGCTGATCCTGCAGCATATCGATATCACGGCGGTTCTGGTGGCCGCCGCGCTGGTCGTCTCGCTGCTGCTCTTTCTCAACAAGACGCGGATGGGGCGGGCGATCCGGGCGCTTGGCGACGATCACCAGGCGGCGCTGTCGGTCGGGATCTCGCTGCAGACGATCTGGGTGCTCGTGTGGTTCATCGCCGGGATTATCGCGCTGGTGACCGGGATTGCCTGGGGCAGCCGCGCGGGCGTGTCCTTCGCGCTGGAGGTGATCGCCTACAAGGCGCTGCCGGTGCTGATGCTGGGCGGGCTGGAATCGATCACCGGGGCGATCATTGGTGGGCTGATGATCGGGATGCTGGAGAAGATGTTCGAGATCTACTGGGGCGCGCCGCTGCTGGGCGGCAATACCGAGAGCTGGTTTGCCTATGTGCTGGCGCTGGTGGTGCTGCTGTTCCGCCCGCAGGGGCTGTTCGGCGAGAAGATCATCGAGCGGGTATGAGGATGCGGCTTTGGGACAAAGCGTTCAGGAGCGCTCCCGACCTCGGGAGGGCGCTTCGAAACATCGGAGACCGGCGGTTTATGCTGCAACCCACTGAAACGGTCGTTCTGTTTGAGACGCAGCAATGCGCCCTCCCCTCGGGGAGGTCGGGCGCGCTCCGGGCTGGTCGCCCGGAGCAGGTTGTGGAGATGGGCGTGCCTGAAGATAGGAACGAAGGAACGATTGGTTTCATGAGTTTTGATCCCGCCGGGGCGGCGCGCGAACCGGCCCGGCGGGAGATGGGGAGGACAGGGAATTGGCGAAACTGATTGCGATCCTGAACGTGGTGGCCTGGTCCGGGTTCTGGGCCTTCGGCTATCTCGCGCTGACGGCGGACAGGGACACCACCGGGCAGCTGATGACCGCGATCCTGCTTGCCGTGCTTGGCGCCGGCGCGGGGATCTGGGCCTATCTCTGGCTGGTCCGCCACACCGAGGCGACCGGCTATGCCAAGCCGCCGCGCCGCGCCGTGCCCGAACAGCACCGCAATCCCGAGCCTTATGACGACAAGGAAGACGCCTGATGCTGTATCGCACCGCCGGCCAGTTCAAGACCTCCTACCGGGCCGACCAGGCGCTTTTCCCGATCAAGCAGGACGCGTTCCTGCTCGGGATCATCCTGATCTGCGCCTGGGTGGTGTTTCCGCTGACAGCCAGCGAGTTCACCTTCCAGACCATCCTGACCCCGATCCTGATCTATTCGCTCGCCGCCTTGGGGCTGAACATCCTGACCGGGTTTGCCGGCCAGCTATCTTTGGGGACGGGCGCCTTCATGGGTGTGGGCGCTTATGCCTGCTACAAGATGATAACGCTGATGCCGTGGATGAACCCGGTCATCGCGATCCTGCTGTCGGGCGTGTTCTCGGCTTTCGTTGGTGTGATGTTCGGCATCCCCAGCTTGCGCATCAAGGGGTTCTATCTCGCGATTGCGACGCTGGCGGCGCAGTTCTTCCTCGTCTGGCTGTTCGAGAAATGGGCCTGGCTTTACAATTACAACGCCTCCGGCGCGATCCAGGTGCCCAATCTCGACATGTTCGGGATCTATGTGTCCGGTCCGCAGGCCTCGTCCATGACGCAGTATTACCTCGTGCTCTTCATCGTCAGCCTGCTGACCTATCTCTGCATCAACCTCACCCGCGGCAATCTCGGCCGGACCTGGAAGGCGACGCGGGACATGGATATTGCCGCCGAGCTGATCGGCATCAACCTGATGAAATCGAAGCTCACCGCCTTTGCGGTCAGCTCCTATATTGTCGGCGTGTCGGGGGCGCTGTTCGTCTTCATGTGGCGCGGGGCGGCGGAGCCGAACCTGTTCGACATTCCCTTGAGTTTCCGGGTGCTTTTCATTGCCATCATTGGCGGGCTGGGCTCGATCATGGGCAATTATCTCGGCGCGATCCTGATTGTCGGGTTGCCGGTGGTGTTGAACACCGTGCCCTCGGCGCTCGGCTTCCACGTGGAATCGGCGCTGCTGGAGCATCTCAACATCATGATCGTGGGTTCGCTCATCATCTTCTTCCTGATCATCGAGCCGCACGGGCTGAACCAGCTCTGGCGGCTGATCCGGGAGAAGCTGATCATCTGGCCCTTCCCGCATTGATGGCTGTCTGGGCTGACATAGGGGCGAGGGGGCGTCCAGACCGGGCACGACCGACCTGGGGAGGGCGTCGGGACGGTGGTGAGGAGCGATTTATGCTGCGGCCCACTGTGACGTCTGTTCTTCTCGCAACGTCGCAATACGCCCTCCCTGGGGGGAGGTCGGGCGTGCCCGGGCTGGTCGCCCGGGCGGGACGCGTGGTGAGGGCCCGCCCGGAAATCTTGCCGAACCGAATAACAAACCGGGGAAAACCCCACCAACTGCAACCGTCGAACATGTTCCATCAGGGAGGATAAACATGAAGACTTTCAACAAGCTGGCGCTTGCCGCCGCGGTGAGCCTCGTCGGCGCATCCGCAATGGCCGAGGGGCTTTTCGCCCCGAACCTGACCTACCGCACCGGTCCCTTCGCCTCCACCGGCATCCCGCTGATGGACGGTCAGAAGGACTACATGACCATGCTCAACGAGCGCGATGGCGGCGTGGGCGGGGTGCTTGTCGATTTCGAGGAATGCGAGACCGGCTATTCCACCGAGAAGGGCGTGGAATGCTATGAACGCACCAAGGCCGATGCCATCGTGACCCAGCCCTGGTCGACGGGCATCACGCTGCAGGTCCTGCCCAAGACCAATACCGACATGATCCCGATCCTCGCGCCGGGCTATGGCTTCTCGCCGATGGCCAATGGCAAGGTGTTCAAATGGGCCTTCAACCCGCCGGTCTCCTATTGGGACGGCGCGTCGATGATCATGCAATATATCGGCGGCGGCGACATGTCTTCGCTCAAGGGCAAGACGATCGCGCTGCTGCATCTCGACCACCCGTTCGGCAAGGAGCCGATCCCGGTGCTGGAGGCGATGGCCGAGGCGTATGGCTTCACGCTGGAGCTGGTCCCGGTCGGCCTCAAGGAGATGCAGAACCAGTCCGCGCAGTGGTTGCAGATCCGTCGCATGCGTCCCGACAATGTCGTGATGTGGGGCTGGGGCGCGATGAACGCTTCCGCCATTGCCGAGGCCGTGAAGACCAAGTTCCCGATGGAGAATTTCGTCGGCGTCTGGTGGGCCGGGCATGACGCGGATCTCAAGCAGGTCGGCGAGGCCGGCAAAGGCTACAAGTCGATCAGCTGGTCCTTCCCGATGGCGGATGCGCCGATGATGGCCGATCTCAAGACCCATGTGCTCGACAAGGGCCTGTCTTCGACGGAAGACCCGAACGCGGTTTTCTACCAGCGCGGGCTGGTCATGTCGATGTTCCTTGCCGAGGCGATCGCCGCCGCGCAGGGAGAGTTTGGCGTGGCCGAGATCAATGCCGAGCAGCTTCGCTGGGGGCTGGAGAACCTGAACATCACCGACGAACGGCTCGCCGAGCTGGGCATGACCGGCATGGTCCCGCCCTTCTCGACCTCGTGTTCCAACCACACCGGCCATTCGGGCGCCTGGATGCTGGAATGGGATGGCGAGAAATTCGTCAAGGCATCGGACCTGCTGATGCCGGATGCGGAATTCATCGCGCCGCTGGAGGAAGCCAAATCGGCCGAATATGCCGAGGCGAATGCTCCCTGGCCGATGAATGAGGCCTGTGAATAGGCCACCACTCACGGACCGCCGGCGGCTTTCTGGCTGCCGGCGGGATCTGGATATTTTCGGAAAGAGGACGCCGGATGCTGGACGCTGCCCCTGACGTGATGCCCGAGACGCCCGAGACGCTGCTCGAGATCAACAATATCGAGGTGATCTACAATCACGTGATCCTCGTGCTGAAAGGCGTGTCGCTTTCGGTGCCGAAGGGCGGGATTACAGCTTTGCTGGGCGGCAATGGCGCCGGCAAGACGACGACGCTGAAGGCAATCTCCAACCTGCTGCATTCCGAGCGCGGCGAGGTCACCAAGGGGTCGGTGAAGTACAAGGGCGAGGTGGTGCAGGATCTCGATCCGGCCAAGCTGGTCAAGAAGGGCGTCATCCAGGTGATGGAGGGGCGCCACTGTTTCGAGCACCTGACCGTCGAGGAGAACCTGCTCACGGGCGCGTATACCCGGACGGATGGCAAGGGGGCGGTCGAGGCGGACCTGGAGATGGTCTATGCCTATTTTCCACGCCTGAAGGAGCGGCGGCGCAGCCAGGCGGGCTATACGTCGGGCGGCGAGCAGCAGATGACGGCGATCGGGCGGGCATTGATGTCCCGGCCGGAGACGATCCTTCTGGACGAGCCGTCGATGGGGCTGGCGCCGCAGCTGGTGGAGCAGATCTTCGAGATCGTGAAGGCGGTCAATGAGGGCGAAGGGGTGAGCTTCCTGCTTGCCGAGCAGAACACCAACGTGGCGCTGCGCTTTGCCCATTACGGTTACATCCTGGAGAGCGGGCGCGTTGTCATGGACGGCCCCGCCGCCGAGCTGCGCGAGAATCCGGATGTGAAGGAGTTCTATCTCGGCATGGGCGATGACGGACGCAAGTCCTTCCGCGATGTGCGCTCCTATCGGCGGCGCAAGCGCTGGCTCAGCTGAGATCCGGTTGGTCGGGAGGGGAGGCCCGGCCACCGAGGCAGAGGCCGCGCTTCAAGGAGTGCGGCCTCTCTTTTTTGGCGGGGGGGATTGTTCCGGCATCGCGGGAGAATTTGACGTCGGCGACCTGCAAGGCCGGGCTTGCGATCATCCGACGGGGTGTTTCGGAGGGCGGGGTCGGCAAACTGTTATCACGTTCGAAGCTGGTCGTGTCCTCGGCGCAGTCGGCGGCCTCGTTGCCGGACAGCGAATGGAGTTTCCGGGCGACCGGAAGTGGAAACCCTGGTCGCGGCATCGGCGGATGAACCGGAGTTCGGCAACCGCGGCCTCCGTGTAGACCCGTCGCCCGGAGGCGGTTCTCGCGGCCTGTCCGATGACGCCGTCCCGCTCGCAATGGCGGATCGTCTCGACGGTCACGCCGCTCAGTCGGGAGGACTCGCCAATCGCGTGCAGGTGAGGGATTTTTCCTTGAGCCTGTTGTCTCTTCAGCATGTATGGTCGCTGGCATGATGTCGAACACCGAAGAATCGGCCGGAACAGTCGACCTGGCCAGCACCATCACCTGTCCGAAATGCGGGCATTCGGAGACCGAGACCATGCCGACCGACGCGTGTCAGTGGTTCTACGAATGCAGGTCCTGTGGCGCGGTCTTGAAGCCATTGCCGGGCGATTGCTGCGTATATTGCTCCTATGGGACGGTTCCCTGTCCGCCCATTCAGCAGGGCGACAGCTGTTGCAGCAGCCAAGGCTGACAGGACCAAGGCCGGACGGGCATCGGGCCCGGTCGCGCCTCGCAGGGACCGGGTTTGCCTGTGTTGGCGGTGGCGTTTCGGGGTCGGTTCGGCTTCAGACCGTCGCGCCGTAGCGGCGGATCAGGGTGCCCATCCCGCCGGCCACGGCTCCGACGACCAGCGCGACGCCAAGCTCTGTCGGCTCCACGGCTGCGAAGTCGAAGCGGGCGAAGAGCATCGTCTCGGCCAGTCCGACAAGCGCGCCGAGGAGGATTCCGAGGATGGGCCTCCGGGTCGTCATGCCAAGGCCGAGGCCGAGTACGCCCGGCAGGCTGAGAATATTGGCGGCGATGATACCGAAGATGTCGAGCATGCTGTCCTCCCTCATGGTTGCGGTCAGCATAGCGCAACTGCCCGCGCCTGAATAGAAAAAGCACCGCGCCGGGGAGATGTGCCGGACGCGGAGGGCAAGACGGGCGTGAGCTGCGACATCTGGCCGGTCGATGCGCGGAGGAAGGCGACGATCCGGCTTATGTCCTCTTGGGGCATCTCTTCGCCGGGCCGGGAGATCGACCTGATCTGTAGCGCTTCCGGCAGGGTCCGGACCGTTCCGGAGGGGAAGCGGGGCGCGGTCAGGCCGATTTTGCGCGGCAGGGCCTCATTGCGTCCAGGATGGCGCGGGGCGGGTGCTGTGAGAGCGCTTCTGCGCGCGACAGAATCCACTTGCTCAAGGCTTCACGTTCATCCGGGTCGAACGAAGTAAACCTATGTTTACAGAATGCAGCTTTTAATCTGTGATCTGCGGGGGCATATCCGCTTCCGGGGTCGCCTCCGGGGAGGCGCTTTTCCAATGAGCCTATTGAATTCGCGGCCTCAAGGGATCAATATATTCAATAACTCGAATTCAAAAGGGCGGAACAGATGCTCCTGACCATGCTCAACCCCTTCGGCGCCGGGGGCGAAACCATCGACCCGGTGAAGGCCGTGACGATGATCAAGAAGGGCCAGGCAGTGCTGGTCGATGTCCGGGAGGCGAACGAGTTTGCCGGCGGCCATGCCAGCGGCGCGGTCAATCTTCCCATGGGGCAGATTGCGCAGCGGGCCAATCCGGCGACGGCGGGATGCCTGCCGGACCTGAAGGCGGGCAAGCCGGTCATTCTCTATTGCGCCTCGGGCTCGCGGTCCGGCATGGCGGGAAAGATGTTCCGCAAGCTCGGGCATGACGAGGTCTACAATCTTGGCGGTCTGTCGGCCTGGATCAATGCCGGGGGGCGGGTCCAGAGCTGATCCGGCCGCTGCAGGTTTCAGGATTAGGTCCCGGGATGGTGGTGGCGTAGGATCGAGGCGACCACGGCCACGAGAGGGCGCCAGAATGCTGCCAGATGACGGGAACACGGCTGCGACTCGGGCAGAAGAGACGCTATGTCAAGCGGTTGCCCATGTGGCTGAGGCCTTGAACCTGCCGCCGCGCCAGGGGGCGGCCCCGGCCGAACGGGCGCAGCAGGGGCTTGTCCAGGCGGTCAGGGGCTTGCGGGGCGGCGCGATTGCGGACGCGACGGACGCGCAGCGGCGCGATCTGCGCAGCTGGGCCGAGAGCTGGCCGCGGGTCGAGAGGCTGCTGTCCGCGCAGATCCCGCCGCGGGCCCGACCGCTCTTCGAAGAACCGCAGGATCCGTCCGGCGCGCTCGCCAGCCGGGCCTGGATGGTCGACGAGATCTGCGGGGTGTTGCACCAGGTCCTGAGCCCGGCGGAGCAGGACCCGGCGATGCAGGAAGCCGGCAGTTTCAGCGATATATCCTTCAGCCAGTGGCTGTTCATGGCGAACCTGCAGGCCGCTATTCGGGTCCTGCACGCGCAGGGGCGGCACGCGCACAGGCGATTCCTGGATGTTGGGTGCGGGGCCGGGATCAAGCTGCTTTCGGCGGCGCCGCTGTTCGAGCAATCGGACGGGCTGGAGCTCGATCCGGGCCATGCGCGGGCCGGGCGCGCGCTCCTGCAGCGGTCCCGTTACGGCAATGTCACGCTTCTCGAAACCGACGCGACCGGTTTCGACGCGTATAAATCCTATGACGTGATATATCTTTTCCGGCCCTTGCGGCATCCCGGCAGGCTGGCCTCGCTGGAGGATCGGATCCTGTCCCAGGCGCGCCCGGGCACGCTGCTGATCGCGCCCTATCCGCAATTCGGCCATCGGGCGCAGGGGATTGGTTGCGCCCGGATCGGCGGGCATCTCTATCTTGCCCATTCCGATGCGGCGGGGGCGGCGGAGCTGGCGGAGCGCGCGGCCTTTATCGGGCCGGGATTGCCCGGCGAGCCCGGGCTGCGGCCGCTGCCGGAAATCTGGGCCCCGATCCTCGACATGTCCCGGCGGCGCGGATTCCTGCCCCTGCCCTGAACGGCGGGGTTTGCGGGTTTTTGATACGCGGGGAACAGGGAGGGTGCGGTGCTGCTGCCACCTGTTGGCGGCGGGCGGTCCGGGGCCGGGCCTTCCGGCCCCGGACAGGGTCTTTCTCAGGGCGCGACGCGCCGCTGGTTCAGCCGATCAGGGAAGGACTTCGAGCCGGACATTGCTGAAATCCAGGCCATTGTCCGGCGTGTCCGCCTTCTTCGACGTGCCGAAGGTCTTGCTGTTCACATGGAAGGCCAACATGCCGAAATTGTTGACATCGCTGCCCTCGTCGAACTGGCTGAACTCGGTGAGGACCTCGCCGCCCGTGCTCAGGGAGCCGGAGATCTCGATGCCATTGGCCAGCTTCTTCACCGACATCACGCCGGTATAGGTCGTGCCGGGTTCGAATGCGTACGGCGCGCCGCCGGAGCCCAGACGCTCATAGCCCTTGGTCGTGCCGAGCAGGCGGCCATGGGTGTCGTCCTTGTGCTTGCGGATGTCGATATTCGCCGCGTCCGGGTTGGCCAGGCCGATGTCGAAATCGATCATGTAGCCCGGAAGCCCGTCATAGAGCGGGTTGGGCGACTTGGAGGAGGCCGAGAGGTCGCCTTCCAGTTCGGCGCGGCCCTGCTTGTCATAGAACCCGATGCGGAAGGCGGAATCGCGATCCGTGCCGATGCTCTCCGGCGTGGTGAACTCGAAGCTGGCCTGCAGGGTCTGGCCATCGGCGAGGGCCTGCGGGGCGAAGGTCGTGCGGATGCCGCGCCCGGAGCCGCCGGAGACCAGCCCGAGCGCGCCCGGGGCAATCTCGATGGCGCTGCTGGAGCTTGTGGTCCACCAGTTGGAATCCGTCTCGCCGCCGGCATCGCGGCTGCCATCGGCGAAATCATCCTCGAAGATCACGCCCGGTACGGCGGGGGCGATCTCGACCGGCGCGGCTTTGGCCTTCATCTCCATTGCCGGGCCGTCGGTCGGGGCCGGGTCATGCGTGGCGTCGAGCTTGTAGAAGATCACGCGGTCGAAATCCGTTTCCGGCTCGGGGCTGGTATTGTTGCCCGAGTAGGCGCCCGCCTTGAAGAACATGAACTCGTCCTCGACGGAGAAGCCGCTCTCGCGCATGTCGAAGGGCTCGGCCACGGTTTCGGAGCCATCATCGCGGATGATCTTGAGATGCAGCATCGGGATGATCTGGTCGCCCTCTTTCTCGCCCTTGACCTCGATCTCGTAGGAGAAGATCTCGTCCAGCGCGATGCCGTCATCGGGGTTGTCGATCCGGTCGCCGCGGCTGCCGATCACGTCGACCCAGACTTCCTTGCCGATCTCGGGGTCATGCGCGAAATAGAGCGAGCCGAACTTGTTCTGCGGCAGCTTGCGGTAATAGAGCCGGATCGGTTCGTCATTCTTGGCGTGGATCTGGCCGATCACGACGCGGCCGACCTGGTAGGCCTTGCCCTGGCGCGTGACCTGGTTGACCGAGAGCGTCGCCGTCATCTTGCCGTCGACACCGGCCGAGGCGGCCTGTGCGGAGGCCGGGGCGGAGGAGAAGACCCAGTTGTTCTTGTTCGGGTAGCCGCCCTCGACGCGGGTCTCGATCCCGTAATCGCCCCGGCGCAGCATGCCGCGCAGCTCGGTGCGGGTGTAGCTGGTGTTGGCCGAGGTCTTGGCGCCTGCCGGGGTCACGCGGAACACCATGCCGCCGGTGGCGGGGTCGGTGTAGAAGAAACGCGGATCGGTCCAGCCGGCGGCCAGCTCGTTCTCGTAGACACTGTCGGACTTGCCGTCGCCATCGTCATCGGCGGGGGTGGTGATGTACCAGCCCAGCAGGTCGAAATTCTCGCCCGGCGTCCTTTCGGGGTCGAGGCCGAACAGGCCCGCGCCCTTGCGCTCGGTCAGGACCGGCTGGTCCGGCTTCTCGACGGGCACGCCGCAGCCGGAGGCCGCAACCTCGACGATGCTGTTCCAGTCATTGCTTTCATTGCCATTGGCATTGATGCGGATGAACTGCGCCTGCGTGGCCGCGACCTCGTAGGGTTCCAGCTCCAACGAGGTGCCCCCGGATTGGCGCGAGGCGACCAGCTCCGCGAACTCGGTGCCATCCCTTGAGGTCTCGACGGAGAATTCGGATTTGCGGCTGTCGCCCTTGTACCAGGCGATGGAGAGGGATTTCAGCGTCTGCTCGGCGCCGAGATCCAGCAGCAGGGTCTTCGGCGTTCCCAGCCCCTGGTTCGACCAGCGCGAATCCGGGTCGAAATTGCCATCAATGGCGTTTTCGGGACCGTGGGTCTCCTCGTAGAGCCCGTCATCGGTCGCGGAGATGATGGTCAGGCTCTCATTGGCATCACAGGCTGCATTGGCCATTGCCTGTGTCCCGATCACGGATGCGACGCAGGCGCCCATGACGATCCAGTTGCTATTCCTCACGTTTTCCTCCCTTGAGCAAAGTTGCCCGTCATTTGTAAACATTTGTTAGCGTAAATCTCGCTCAGTTTCCACATTTTTACCGATATTCACGGGGTGACCTTGGGGTGGGAGAGCAACTGCGCCGAGCGCTGCGCCCTGACGATGCGAGGGCGGCGATGGGCGCGGGGCGGACGCGGCCTGCGGGCCGCATCCGGATTTCAGTGCGGTTTTTCGAAGGTGATGATGGCCTCGCCGAGGGCGACCCCGAAGCGGGAGACATAGGCGCGGTTGAGAACACGGCCATCGGCCATCAGCCACATCCAGTCGTCGAAATCGACCCGCATCGTGCCTTTCCGCACCGGCAGGTCGATCCGGTAGACCCAGTTGAAGCTGTCGCCGCGCTCGATGCCGGTGGCCTGTCCGAGCACGCCCGGCGCGGTGCCGGTCCAGCTGTCCGGGCCGGTCTTGGACAGGGTCCAGATGCGCTGCTCGGTCTCGCCGTCATCATAGGTGAAATCCTCGACGAGCCGAAGGGTCTTGCCGTCCCAGCGGCCGTCGATCTCGACGGTAAAGCGCCGCTGCACGGTGCCGAACCGGTCCTGAAACTGGCCATGGGCGAGGGTACGCCCGGCGAAAAACTCATCGAGGTTGAGCTTGCGGTCGGAGAGGATGGGGTCGTCCGGACCGGGGCGGCCGGAGCAGGCCGAGAGGCCGAGGAGCAGGAGACCGGCGAGAACGAGGCCGATGAGCGCGCGTTTCATGGCGGGGCCCTATTCTGCGGCGATGGAGTGCTGCGCCTCGGCGGGGGCCGGGCGCATGGTGGCGACCAGTTCGGCCACCTTGATGCCGAACTTGCGCATTTCGGAGCGGTTCATGATCGAGCCGTCCTGCATCAGGTAGAGCCAGTCGGTCACGTTCAGCACATGGCCGCCAGCCGCCTCGGGCAGGCGGATCTTGTAGCGCATCCGCACCGTGGAGCCGGAGACCACGCCATGCCCCTCGCCGACAAGATCGTCCGCGGTGGCGGTGAAGGTATTGTCCGGTCCGAGCGTGAGATACCATTTCCGCTGCATCCGGCTGCCGTTGGAATAGGTGAAATCCTCGGTCAGGGTGCCGGTCTCGCCCTCCCAGTCGCCCTGCATCCGGGCGACGAAGCTGTTGGTCATCCGGCCATTGGGTCCATAGATCAGCCCTTCGGAGGCGATGGGGCCGTTCAGCACCGCCCGCAGGTCGAATTCCGGCGAGGTGGCGGCGTAATCCGCCGGACGCTGGGCCCGGAAGCTCAGCAGCAGCGAGCGCACGGAGACAACGGTCAGCGCGAGCAGCAGAAGAACCAGCAGGGCTGTCATCTTCATTGGGGGGACCCCTCGGTTGGCAGCGCCAGGACGAAGGCCATGGCGAGCAGTTTCAGGAAGCAGGGAAGGACGGCATAGGCGATGGTGAGGGCCGCCAGGGCCGCGGGCGCGTTGACCGCTCCGGGGACGAAGCCGCTGGCCTGGAGCGCCGGAAGGACGAGGAAGGCGGCCAGCGCGAGGCCGAGCTTGCCGGCAAAGGACCAGATGCCGAAGGCGGCGGAGGCATTGAGCCCGGCGCGGGTCAGCGCGATGGAGAACATTGCCGGCAGGACCACCATGTCGGCGCCGAGCGCCGCGCCGGAGACGATGCAGATCAGCGCGAAGGCCGTGCCCTGGCCGGTGTCGAGGAAGCCGGCGCCGACGAAGCCGAGGATGGCCAGCGGCATGGCGATCAGCAACACCGCGCGCGGGCCGATCCGGTTGGAGAGCATCGCCCAGCCGGGGACGCTGAGGCCGGCGCAGAGGAAGAACAGGATCAGCAAGGGCCCCGCCTTGCCGGCCAGTTGCAGCTTGTCCTCGACGAAGAACAGGAAGAGCGTCGAGGTGATGGCCACCGGAAGGCTGTTGACCAGCGCCAGCACCAGCAGCCGCAGGGCGCCGGCCTGCCGGAGCCCGTCAAGCGTGAGTCTCTGGCCGGGCAGCACCGGGCGCCGCCAGATCGGCAGCGTCAGGGCGCCGGCAAGGCAGGCCAGCCCGCCCAGCAGCAGCCCGAAGGCGCGGTAGCCGTCACCGTCACCACTGCCGCCGGCGAGCAGCGCAGGCGCCATCGCGGCCAGCACCACCCCGGCCAGCAAGCCCGCCTCGCGCCAGGCGGCCAGCGTCAGCAGCGCCTGCGGCGCGCGGCTGCCGGCCAGCGTGGCGCTGCGTCCGTAGAGCAGGATCATGCCGAGGCTGTAGGCGGAAAAGAGCAGCACGAGCACCAGCAGCAACCGCCAGAGCACCGCGTCGCCGGCGTCGAGGCCGAACAGCAGCGGGAAGCCCAGCGCCAGCCCGGCGGCGGCCAGCATCGCGAAGAGCGGCTGCGCGGCCGGCCAGCGGTCGATGGCCCAGCCGATCGCCGGATCCTGCACGAGGTCGACCAGGCGGATCACCAGCAGCAATGTGCCGATCGTGGCCAGCCCGATATCGAGATGCACCGAGGCGAAGCGCGGCAGGTGGATATAGAGCGGAATCCCGGCAGCCGCGAGCATGAGCGCGTAGAGGCTCACCCCCGGATAGAGGCGCGGGGCGCGCGCCGGCTCTGCCTGGGTCACCTGTGTCATTGCCCGCGCAGCTTTCTCGTGAAGCGGGCGGAGCGGCTGTTCTCGCCGAGGAAGATCGCCATGAAGCTCCGGGAGATCCCCGGCTGCGAGAGGGTGCAGGTCTGGCTGCCATTGAGGCGGAATGTGATCCGGTTCGCCCCTTCGGTGACGGCGAGGAAACGGTCTCCCTTCTGCACGTCCTTGAAGCAGGAATTCAGCTGTTCGCGCCCGGGACGCACGCCGCCGGTGCGATCGATCTCGCGCAGCGTGCTCTCGACGAGGTCATATTGGGTGAAGTTGCGCAGGTAACGCAGTTCGAGCGCGAAATCCTCCTCCCAGTTCAGCGCGGCGCCGCCCTTGGTGAGGAGGCGGGCGCTGTAGATCGGCAGTCCGAGATGGCGATAGACGGCCGTGCCGCGCTCGCTCGCGCCGGGAAAGGCGGCCTGCGCCGGGGAGGGTTGCGCAAGCACGGAGGCGGCCAGCAGGACGAGCGGGAGCAGGAGCCTATGCATGTGCATGGCTGAGCTCGACCTGGACCACGTTGGTATGTCCGACCGCGAAGGAGGCCGCACAGATCTCGAGATAATACTGCCAGTTGCGGAAGAAGGCCTCGCCATGACCAAGCGCATCGATCCGGCGCTTCTGATGCACCAGCCTTTCGGCCCAGATCCGGCAGGTCCGGGCATAGTCCTGCCCGAAGGCGAAGCTGTTGCGGACCGAAAGACCCGCGCTGCGGGCCTGTTCGTCGATGATCCGGTCCGAGAGCAGCATGCCGCCGGGGAAGACATATTGCCGGATGAAGTCGGAGGAGTTGCGATAGGTCTCGAAGAAGCTGTCGGGCACGGTGATCGCCTGGACAAGCGCCCGCCCGCCTTCGGCGAGGCTGCGCTGGATCGTGCCGAAATAGCTCGGCCAGTAGCGTTCACCCACCGCCTCGATCATCTCGATGGAGACGATGTTGTCATATCGCCCGGTGATGTCCCGGTAGTCGCAGAGCCGGATATCGGCGCGGCCGTCGAGACGGGCTTCGGCGAAGCTGAGCTGATTGCGCGAGATGGTGACGGCGGAGACATCGCGTCCGGCCTCGGCCGCCTGCTCGGCAAAACCGCCCCAGCCGCAGCCGATCTCCAGCACCTGTTCGCCTTCGGAAAGCCGCGAGAGCGCGCGTTCGTTCTTGCGCAGCTGGCCGTCAGCGAGGCTGCTGGAGCCGGTGTCGAACAGCGCCGAGGAATAGGTCATGCCCTCGTCGAGCCAGAGCTGGTAGAACTCGTTGCCCACGTCGTAATGCGCCCGGATGTTGCGGCGCGCGCCGCGGCGGGAATTGGCGCGGAGCACGGTGTCGACCAGCCGGAACTTGAACCGGCTGAAGGCGCCGGAGCGGTCATAGTCCCCAAGCTCGTCGCGGTTGAGCATGGCCATCTTCACCAGCTCTTCGACGGACGGGCTGTCCCACAGCCCTTGCACATAGGCCTCGCCGAGCCCGACCTGGCCATGCGCGGCAAAGGCGGTCACGGCCGACCAGTCGCGGATGACCATTTCGGCCTCCGGGCCGCGGTCGCCGAAGCGATGGGTCTCGCCATCGGGCGTGCGCAGGGTCAGCTGTCCCTCGCGCAGGCGCTCACAGCTCGACAGGAAGTCTTTCTTCAGCGTTTTCGTATGCAGGGGCATGGCGCGTGTTCTCCATCTGTGTCGGGGCAAGCCGGCGCGTGACGCGCAGGGCGCTGGCAATGCCGTCTTCGTGGAAGCCGTGGCGGTTATAGGCGCCGGCAAACCAGGTGTGGTTTTCGCCCTGGATCGCCTGAATCCCGCGTTGCGCCCGCAACGCCGGGCCGTCGAAGACCGGGTGGGCGAAATCCTTGCGATCATAGATCAGGTCATCCCGGATCTCCGAGGTCGGGTTCAGGGTCACGAAGAGCGGGTCGCTCTCGGGGATGTTCTGGAGCCGGTTCATCCAGTAGGTCACGCCGATGGCGCCGTCCTGCGACCGGTAGGCCCAGCTCGACCAGCAGGCCTTGCGCCTGGGCATCTGGCCGGGGTCGCGATGCAGCACGGCGCTGTTGGTCTGGTAGCGGATTGCGCCGAGATGGCTGCGCTCGGCCGCTGTCGCCTCGGCGCCGAGGATCGCAAGCGCCTGGTTGGAGTGACAGGCCAGGATCACCTCGTCGAAACGCTCTTCCGGGGCCCCGGCAATCCCGAGATTGACGCCGGACGCGTCGCGCCGGAGGGTCTTTGCCGGGGCGTTGAGGCGGATCTTGACGCCGCGCGCCAGCAGGGAGCCCTGCAGGCGGCGGACATATTCGATGCTGCCGCCTTTCACGGTCCACCACTGGTGTTTGCCCGAGCCGGCCAGCAGCGCGTGGTTGCGGAAGAAGCGCACCAGCGAGCGCGCGGGGAAGCTGTCCACTTCACCGACCGGGGTCGACCAGATCGCGCCGCACATCGGCATCAGGTAATAGTCCCGGAACCAGCGCCCGAGCTTGAGTTCCTCGACCAGCTCGCCGATCGACTTGCTGTCGCATTGCGCCGCCGCCTCGGCCTTTTTGCCAAAGCGCAGGATGTCGGCGACCATGCCGTGGAATTGCGGCCGCAGCAGGTTGCGCCGCTGGGCCAGCAACCCGCTGAGGCTGCCAAGACCGTACTCGATCCGACCGTCATCGATACTGGCGCCGAAGCTCATGTCGCTCCGGGTCACCGGCACGTCGAGATCGGCGAACAGGCGGGTCAGGTTGGGATAGGTCGCGTAGTTGAAGACGATGAAGCCCGTATCGACCGGCTGGTCGCCGCGCAGCCCCGCCATCACCGTGCGGGCATGGCCACCGAGCCTGTCCCCCGCTTCGAAAACCGTAACGTCATGGGTCGGCGCAAGAGCGTGGGCCGCCGAAAGGCCCGAGATACCGGCACCGACAACGGCGATCTTCTTGCGAAATGTTGGTTGGTCGTCGAACATGGGATCCTCGGCTGTTGATCTGAAAAGGTTACGACCTGTTGCCGGGGTCGGATCAGAAAAAAACGCTGAGCGGGAATTGACCTAAAGGCACCCTTTCATCGGCGAGGGAATTTACGGCCTTAGGCGAGAAGACAGATCCGGAAAGCGGGTTCGGACGTAGACAGAGCATGATCGATCATATTGCCGGCCAGACCTTTCACGCCCGACGGGGGCAATTGGACCACGCGTTTCGCCACGGCGTGGATTTCGTGCTTGCGGATCTTCCGCTTGAGGATCCGCCCCGGCTGCTGTCGGCCAATCGCTTCAACCTGTGGCGCCTGTCCGATCGTCATCATGGCGGGGCGCGCGGGGACGGGCGCGGCGTGGCCTGGTTCCGGGAGCTGCTCATTGCCCGCGGCTTCGCGCTAGACGGCGCGCGGCTCATGCTGCTGACGCAACCGAGCTTCCTGTGGTTCGAGTTCAACCCGGTGAGTTTCTGGATCGCGTTGCGCGATGGCGCCCCCTGCGCCTTTGTCGCCGAGGTGAACAGCACCTTCGGACAGCGGCATTGCTATTTCTGCGCCCATGACGATTTCCGCCCGATCCAGCCAACGGATCGGCTGACGGCGCAGAAGCGGATGCATGTGTCCCCCTTCCAGACGGTCGCGGGGAGCTACGGGTTCAATTTCGGCCTGACGGAAGAGGCGGTGGACATCCGGATCACTTATGAGCACGGCCAGGAAGGCGTGATCGCAACGCTGAGCGGCCCCCGGCAACCAGCCACGAGCGCGTCGCTGGCGCGGGCTGCGCTCGCCCGACCGTTTGGCGCCGCCCGCGTGCTGGCGCTGATCCACTGGCAGGCGCTGCGCCTTTATTTCAAGCGCGCGCCGTTCCTGAAGCGGCAGCCGCCGCCGGCGACGCTGGTCTCCGGCGGGCCGGACAGCCCGGAGGCAGGACAATGAAGCCTGATGGCAAGACCTACTGGCTGATCGGCGCCAGCGAGGGGCTGGGACGCGCCCTTGCGACCCGCCTGGCCTCCGAGGGGGCAAGCCTGGTTGTGTCGGCCCGCTCGGCCGATCGGATTGGCCAGCTCGCCGCGGAGCTTCCGGGCGCGCGCGCGGTGACGGTGGATGTGACCGACCCGCACTCGGTGAAGGAGGCGGCCCGCGCTGTCGGCGCCGTTGACGGGGTGATCTACAATGCCGGCGCCTATGAGCCGATGCGGGCCACCGATTGGGACAGCGAGACCGCCATTGCCATGTGCGAGGTGAATTATGTCGGCGCGCTGCGGGTTCTCGGCGAGGTCATGCCCGGGTTTCTCGAAGGCAAGGCGGGCGACATCACGCTTGTCGGCTCGCTCGCCGGCTATCGCGGCCTGCCCGCGGCGGTGGGCTATGGCGCCAGCAAGGCCGCCCTTGTCAGCCTCGCGGAAACCATGCGCTACGATCTCAAGGGCAGCGGGGTCACGGTTCGGCTGGTCAATCCCGGCTTCATCCGCACGCGGCTGACAGAGAAGAACAGCTTCCGGATGCCGATGCTGATGTCTCCGGACCAGGCCGCGGGCCATGTCGCCCGGGCGATGCGCTCCCGGCGCTTTCGAACGGATTTTCCGGCGCCGTTTTCCTGGGCGATTCGCGGCCTGCAATACCTGCCGGACTTTCTGGCCTTCCGCCTGGGCTGACCTGTCCGTCCGGGACGGCCAGGCCCGCGTCGCCCGCCGGTTTACCACAAATCCGGAATCGAGGGCCCGGCGCCGGGATTCCGCCTGCGGAAGCGCAAAATCTTAACGACATTCGGATTGGCCTTCGTCCGAACAGAAACCCGAACAGGTTTCTTCGACCAGATACGGAGCTTCGCCGATGATCGTCCGCGCATCCCCTCGCAGGTTGTTTCTGGGCTGGCTGGTGGCTTGCTGCGCCGGCGGGCTGTTCTTCCAGGCGGCCCTGGCCAACCACGAGCCCGCCATCGAGATCCAGGTCGCCTCGACCTTCCCGACCGCAATGCCCATCCTCGGGAGCGCCTCGCTCAAGCTGTCGCAAAAGATCGAACTGATGTCTGCCGGCAGGCTGCTGCTGGTGCCATTCGAGCCAAACACGCTTGTCCCGGCGCCCGAAACGGTCAACGCGGTGTCCGATGGCCGGGTGAGCGGCGCCTGGGCGGGCGCCGGCTGGTTCGCCAGGCATGACAGTGCCTTCAACATGTTCTCGAGCGTTCCGTTCGGCCCCGACATCGGCGAGTACCTTGCCTGGATGTATCACGGCGGCGGGCTGGAGATGGCACGGGAGATGTTTGCGGAGTACAACGTCTACAACACTCCCTGCGGCATGTTTCCGCCCGAAGCATCCGGCTGGTTCTCGAAGGAAATAACGGAGATCGAGGACCTGCGCGGATTGCGGATGCGGTTTTTCGGGCTCGGGGCGCAGGTCATCCAGCGCTTCGGCGTGGAGACACAGCAGCTTGCACCCGGCGACATTCTCGCCGAGCTGCAGGCCGGACGGCTGGACGCCGCCGAATTCTCGCTGCCGGCAATGGATGTGAATCCCGGAGACAAACTGGACCACTGAATCGGTCGGC
This sequence comes from uncultured Tropicimonas sp., assembly GCA_947497945.1. GTDB lineage: Bacteria > Pseudomonadota > Alphaproteobacteria > Rhodobacterales > Rhodobacteraceae > Tropicimonas. The sequence continues at coordinate 117,975 of CANMIP010000001.1, forward strand.
TGATCTGACCGTCGCGGAGCAAAACTCCGCCATTCTGACGCCCGAGGCGAACGAGCTGAGGGCGGGGAGATGTATTCTGTGGAGTTATACAGCCGGGTGCGGCGTGCGTGCCATGTCGATGGAATGAGTGAGCGCGGCGCGGCCCGTCATTTCGGGATCGACCGCAAGACCGTGTCGAAGATCCTGATGCATTCGGTGCCGCCGGGATATCGGCGGGAGCGCACGCCGGTTCGTCCGAAGCTCGACCCGTTCGTTGCGATCATCGATCAGATCCTCCGGGATGGAACAAATGGGGTCTTTCAGCCCAGCGCCGCCCAGCCGAAAGCCCGCAAAACCATGCACGGTGGTAGCCATGTGGTAGCCAGAAAACCAAAGGGCTCAGGCGTTTCCGCCTAAGCCCTTGATTCGAATGGTGAGCCGTACAGGATTCGAACCTGTGACCCACTGATTAAAAGTCAGTTGCTCTACCAACTGAGCTAACGGCCCATCCGAGGACCGCTGATTAGGTGACCGACCGGGCAGGGTCAAGAAGAAATTTCACACTCCCTTCAAAACGCCTCGATGAGCGCGTATATCGCTCGCATCATGCGCGATTCAGACCCCACCCTACCGCTGCGTTTCATGAAGATGCACGGCCTTGGAAACGACTTCGTTGTGGTCGATGCCCGACGCGGAAACGCGGACGGGCTTGCCGGGGTTGCCCGCGCACTCGGGGACAGGCACCGCGGCGTCGGCTTCGACCAGCTGGCCGTGATCGCGCCGGACCCGGAGGCAGATGCCCGGCTTGTGTTCTACAATGCGGATGGATCGCTCTCTGCGACCTGCGGGAACGCGACCCGATGTGTCGCCCGCTTCCTCATGCACGAACAGGACAGGGACAGAATCCGGCTGAGAACCGAACGGGGCTTGCTGGACTGCGCCGATGCCGGCAACGGGCTGACGCGGGTGAATATGGGCCAGCCGATCCTTGACTGGGCCGGGGTGCCGCTGGCCCGCGAGATGGACACGCTCACGCTGCCGATCGATGGCGGCCCGACCGCGACCGGGATGGGAAATCCGCATTGCACCTTCTTCGTCGAGGATGCCGAGGCGGTCGACCTGTCCGATTTCGGCCCGGCGCATGAACATCATCCGCTCTTTCCGGAGCGCACCAACGTCCAGGTCGCGCATGTCATCGGCCCGGATCACCTGCGCATGCGGGTCTGGGAACGCGGAACCGGGATAACCCTCGCCTCCGGCTCCTCTTCCTGCGCCACGGCCGTGGCGGCGGCGCGGCGCGTGCTGACCGGGCGCAGCGTCACGATCGAGCTCGACGGCGGAACGATCCATATCGACTGGCGCGAGGATGGCGTCCAGATGACCGGCCCGACAGCGCATGTCTTCGACGGCGAGCTGTCCGCAGAATTCCTGGAAAGTCTCTGACGTGAAGCCCCCTGTCTTCTCCACGCTTGGCTGCCGTCTCAACGCCTATGAGACCGAGGCCATGAAGAAGCTCTCGGCGCAGGCCGGGATCGACAATGCTGTCGTGGTCAATACCTGCGCCGTCACTGCGGAAGCCGTGCGCAAGGCGCGGCAGGAGATCCGGCGTTTGCGGCGCGACAATCCCGACGCCACGCTGATCGTCACCGGCTGCGCAGCCCAGACCGAGCCCGAGACCTTCGCCGCCATGGAGGAGGTCGACCGTGTCATCGGCAATTCCGAAAAGATGCGGCCGGAGGTCTGGGCCGACATGGCGGGCCCCGATTTCATCGGCGAGACGGAGAAGGTCCAGGTCGACGACATCATGTCTGTCACCGAGACGGCGGGGCACCTGATCGACGGATTCGGAACCCGCAGCCGCGCCTATGTCCAGATCCAGAATGGCTGCGATCACCGTTGCACCTTCTGCATCATCCCGTTCGGACGCGGCAACTCCCGTTCCGTCCCGGCCGGGATCGTGGTGGACCAGATCAAGCGGCTCGTGGAGCGCGGCTTCAACGAGGTCGTGCTGACCGGCGTGGACCTGACCTCCTGGGGCGCGGACCTGCCCGGTGCGCCGCGCCTCGGCGACATGGTCATGCGGATCCTGAAAATGGTGCCGGAGCTGCCGCGGCTTCGGATCTCCTCGATCGATTCCATCGAGGCCGACGAGATGCTGATGCAGGCCATCGCCACCGAGCCCCGGCTCATGCCGCATCTGCACCTGTCGCTGCAGGCCGGCGACAACATGATCCTCAAGCGGATGAAGCGGCGCCACAGCCGCGAGGACGCGATTCGCTTCTGCGAGGAGGCGCGGCGGCTGCGGCCCGATATGACTTTCGGCGCCGATATCATCGTCGGTTTCCCGACCGAGACCGAAGAGATGTTCGCAAACTCGCTGGCGCTGGTGGAGGAATGCGACCTGACATGGCTGCATGTCTTCCCCTTCTCGCCGCGCAAGGGAACGCCGGCCGCGCGCATGCCGCAACTCCATGGCGGCACGATCCGGGACCGGGCCGCGCGCTTGCGGGCACGTGGCCAGGCACAGGTTGCGCGCCACCTCGCGCAGCAGGTCGGACAGCGGCATCGGATCCTGCTCGAAAACCCGCGCATGGGGCGCACCGAGCAGTTCACGGAAGTCCGCTTCCTGTCGGACCAGCCTGAGGGGCAGATCGTCGAAGCCGAAATTCGCGGCTACGCGGACGAACAGCTCACGGCCTGAGGTCCGGTCCCGTCCGACCACCGGCCCAATCGCACTCATGGCTTCCCCTTTGGCCAGCATCGGCGATACTCGACCTGTCCCGAATCCAATCAGGCAGAACCGTCATGCAGCTCTATCACGCCCCCGCCTCGCCCTTCGTCCGAAAGGTCATGGTGCTGTTGCACGAAACGGGCCAGCTGTCCGATGTGGAGATCGTCTCCGCCACCGGCACGCCCGTCGATTCCTCGCAAATGCCCGTTTCCGAGAACCCGCTCGGAAAGATCCCGACCCTTGTGCGCGCCTCCGGGCCGGCGCTGTTCGACAGCCGTGTGATCTGTCGCTATCTGGATCACCGCGCCGGCGGCGACCTCTATCCGGAAAAGCGGCTCTGGGAGGTGCTGACCCTCGAAGCCCTGGCGGACGGGATCATGGAGGCAGCGGTGCTCATGGTCTACGAATCGCGCTGCCGGCCAGAAGAGAAGGTTCATGATTTCTGGGTCGAGGGCCAATGGGCCAAGATCGGCCGCGCCCTGGATACGCTGGAAGGGCGGTGGATGAGCCATCTTGCCGGCCCGCTCGACATGGGCCAGATCGCCTGCGGCTGCGCGCTCGGTTATCTCGACTTCCGCCATGGCGACCGGGACTGGCGCCGGGGGCGGGAAGCTCTCGCGGATTGGGAGAAACGATTCGCGGAGCGCGATTCCCTTCAAGCGACGGCGCCTCACTGAGATTTGCCCGGAAACGGGTGGTCCTGCGGTTTTCCGACAGGGCGCCGTTTTCTGCACCTGCAAAAAAAGTTGCACGCCCCGGACCCCCGGCGGCCGGTGGGAGGACCCGACGCAGGCCGGCCGGGGCGCTCCGGCGTGAGCCGATTTCCGGCCGCCAGATGGGCGGGTCTGCCGCCGGACAGCACCGCAGCGCAGGTGCGGCACCTGTTCCTGACCCTTTGAAATCCGGGGCATCGGATCGCGGGATTCGCGCGCAGACCCACCCTTGGGCGATTCCCGAACGGTGTTCCGGCGAAGTGTTGCCGCGACGGCGCGACACATGCAAAATCGCACATATTTCAAGAAGATTGCGACGCTCCGCCGCAGTTGCACAACAATGACGGGTAGACGGGTCAAAACCAGCGCTCTAATTAGCTTTGCAGACCTGCTGCGTCCTCGGGCGCCGCACGGTACCCGTATAGCCAGGAAAAGGGAGATTCCTCGTGTCCCAAGCAGAAGACCACGACGGCACCCGTCGCGACTTCCTCTACTACGCCACCGCGGGAGCCGGTGCCGTAGCCACTGGTGCCGCCGTCTGGCCTCTGATCAATCAGATGAACCCGTCGGCGGATGTCCAGGCACTCAGCTCCATCCTTGTCGATATCTCGTCGATCGAGACGGGGTCGCAGATCACCGTCAAGTGGCGCGGCAAGCCGGTCTTTGTCCGCCGCCGCTCCGAAGACGAGATCGCGGATGCCCGCGGCGTCGATCTGGGCGATCTGCCGGACAAGGAGTCTCGCAACACCAACAAGGAAGGCACCGACGCCGCCGACGAGAACCGTTCCCTCGACGAGAACGGCGAGTGGCTGGTGATGATGGGGGTTTGCACCCATCTGGGTTGCGTGCCGCTCAACGACGCGGGTGACTATGTCGGCCCGACCGGCGTTGGCGGCTGGTTCTGCCCCTGCCACGGCTCGCATTACGATACGTCCGGCCGGATCCGCAAAGGTCCCGCGCCCGAGAACCTGCCGGTCCCGACCGCCGCGTTCTTCGACGACACAACCATTCAGCTCGGCTAAGGGAGACACCAATGGCTGGAATTCCCCACGACCATTACGAGCCGAAGACCGGTGCCGAGAAATGGGTCAATAGCCGCCTCGGCATTATTGGCCTCGTCTACGACACCCTGATGATCCCCACGCCCAAGAACCTGAACTGGATGTGGATCTGGGGCATCATCCTGGCGTTTTGCCTGGGTCTTCAGATTGTTACCGGCATCATCCTGGTGATGCATTACACCCCGCATGTCGACCTGGCCTTCGCCTCGATCGAGCACATCATGCGCAACGTCAATGGCGGCCACTTCCTGCGCTACCTGCACATGAACGGCGCCTCGCTCTTCTTCTTCGCGGTCTACCTGCACATCTTCCGTGGCCTCTATTACGGCTCCTACAAGGCGCCGCGCGAGATCACCTGGATTGTCGGCATGCTGATCTACCTGCTGATGATGGGCACCGCCTTCATGGGCTACGTGCTTCCTTGGGGTCAGATGTCCTTCTGGGGCGCGACCGTGATCACCGGCCTGTTCGGCGCCATCCCCTTCATCGGCGAGCCGATCCAGACCTGGCTTCTGGGCGGACCGGCGGTGGACAATGCGACGCTGAACCGCTTCTTCTCGCTGCACTACCTGCTGCCCTTCGTCATCGCCGGTCTCGTGATCGTCCATATCTGGGCCTTCCACACTACCGGCAATGGCAACCCGACGGGCGTCGAGGTCCGTCGCGGCTCCAAGGAAGAAGCCAAGAAGGACACCCTTCCCTTCTGGCCCTACTTCGTGATCAAGGACTTCCTGGCGCTGGCCGTGATCCTCGTCGTCTTCTTCGCGGTGACCGCCTGGATGCCGAACTATCTCGGCCACCCGGACAACTATATCGAAGCCAACCCGCTGGTGACCCCGGCGCATATCGTGCCCGAATGGTACTTCCTGCCCTTCTACGCGATCCTGCGTGCCTTCACCGCCGATGTCTGGCTGGTGATGCTGGTCGACTGGGTCACCTTCGGTCTCGTGGACGCGAAGTTCTTCGGTGTGATCGCCATGTTCGGCGCCATCATCGTCATGGCGCTGGTGCCCTGGCTCGACACCTCGCGGGTTCGCTCGGGTCGTTTCCGGCCGATGTTCCGCTGGTGGTTCGCCATCTTCGCGGTCAATTTCGTGGTGCTCACCTGGGTTGGCGCGATGCCGGCGGAAGGGATCTATCCCTACATCTCGCTGGCTGGCGCGGCCTACTGGTTCGGCTATTTCCTGGTGATCCTGCCGCTGCTCGGCGTGCTCGAGAAGCCGGAAGAACTGCCCGAGACCATCGAGGCCGATTTCAACGCCCACTACGGCAAGTCCGGTGAAGCCTCTGGCGACGCCGCGGCCACCCCGGCCGAGTGACAGGAAGGATCGTTCTGACATGATCAAGCAACTCGCACTCTCCGCGGTAGCCGCCCTGACCCTTACCGGGGGCGCCGCGATGGCAGCCGGCGACGGTGGCCATATCCACGACGTGGACTTCTCCTTCGAGGGTCCGTTCGGCAAGTTCGACCAGATGCAGCTGCAACGCGGCCTGCAGGTCTACACCGAGATCTGCTCCGCATGCCACGGCCTGCGCTACGTGCCGATCCGGACGCTTGGCGATGACGGCGGCCCGCAGCTGCCCGAGGACCAGGTCCGCGCCTACGCCGCCCAGATGGATATCTTCGATCCCGAACTGGACGACGACCGGCCGCGCAAACCGGTGGATCACTTCCCTGAAAGCGGTGATCCCAACGCGCCGGACCTCAGCCTGATGGCCAAGGCCCGCGCGGGCTTCCACGGTCCGTATGGCACGGGTCTCTCCCAGCTCTTCAACGGCATGGGTGGTCCCGAATACATCGTCTCGATCCTCACCGGTTACACTGGCGAGGAGAAGGAAGAGGCCGGCACCATCTTCTACGAGAACACCGCCTTCCCGGGCGGCTGGATCGCGATGGCGCCGCCGCTCTATGGCGAGGATGTGGAGTTTGCCGACGGTCACTCCAACAACCTGCACCACGAGGCCGAGGACGTCTCTGCCTTCCTGATGTGGGCCGCGGAGCCGAAGATGATGGACCGCAAGAAGACGGGCCTCGTCGCGGTGATTTTCCTGACCATGCTGTCGGTGCTGCTCTACGCGACCAACAAGCGGCTCTGGAAGCCGGTCAAGAAGGCCGCGAAGGAAGCGTAAGCACTTCCGGCCAATTGAAACGAACAGGAAAAGGCGCCCTCCGGGGCGCCTTTTTCGTGCGGGGTCTCTGTGCGCCTCTCCGAAAGCTTCCCTCTCGTGGCCGCCGCGCACCAATGGTATGCAGGCTGTGGAAATGACAGCGCGCAGGAGAGGAAGATGCCAGAGACCGGAATCCGGCAGACCAACGGCCGTGGCCGCAAATTCGACAATATCCTGGAGACGATCGGCGACACGCCGGTCATCCGCATCAACCGGCTCGCCCCGGATCATGTAACGCTCTACGTCAAGGCCGAGGCGTTCAATCCGGGCGGCTCCGTCAAGGACCGGCTGGCGGTGAACATCATCGAAGCCGCCGAGCGCGCCGGCACGCTCACGCCAGGCATGACCGTTGTCGAGGGCACCAGCGGCAATACCGGGATCGGGCTGGCCATGGTCTGCGCCCAGAAGGGCTACCCCCTTGTCATCACCATGCATGACGGTTTCTCGGTCGAGCGGCGCCGGCTGATGCGGATGCTCGGTGCGAAAGTGGTGCTGACCCCGAAGGCGGAAGGCGCGGTCGGCATGATGCGCAAGGCGGACGCGCTGGCCGAAGCCAATGGCTGGTTTCTCGCCCATCAATTCGAGACCGCCGCCAATGCGGATATCCATGAGACCACCACTGCGCGCGAGATCCTTGCGGATTTCGAGGGCGAGCGGCTTGACTGCCTTGTCACCGGCTATGGGACCGGCGGCACCGTGACCGGCGTCGCCCGTGTCCTTCGCAAGGAACGCCCGGAGACGAAGATCGTCCTTGCCGAGCCGTCCAATGCGCAGCTGCTCGGCAGTGGCGACAGCCAGGGCCGCAAGGAGGACGGCGCCCCGGCCCATAAACACCCCGCATTCGAAGCTCACCCGATCCAGGGCTGGACCCCGGATTTCATCCCCTATGTGCTTCAGGAGGCCATAGAGCAGGGTTTCTTCGATGTGCTCGAGCCGATCTCCGGCGCTGAAGGCATCGACTGGGCCCGGAAGCTGGCGAACCAGGAGGGTATCTTCTGCGGCATCTCCGCCGGCGCCACCTTTGCAGCTGCAATTCGGCAGGCTGAGGCCGCGGAACCGGGATCGGTGATCCTGTGCATGCTGCCCGATACCGGCGAGCGCTATCTGTCGACGCCGCTCTTCGACGGAATCGCGGAAGAGATGACCGACGAAGAACAGGCGATATCGGCAAGCGCCGGCAACTGATCCGGGAGGTTCCAGGCGGTGGCGCCGCCAGCGCGTCGACCTGCCCGCGCCCGGCCTGCCCCGCGCCAGCGCAAACGGCAGAGAACGCATCCGGGCAGCGAGCAGAGTTCGGTGCCCGGATTGCGGCGACGGACATTCAAATACACGTGGCTATCCGCGATTGACCCCGTCGTTCAGTCTGCTAGAAGCGGCTCGTTGCACAGCGTAGGGCTTTCGCAAGCCCGAAACTGAGAAGGATGCCGGTGTAGCTCAGCTGGTAGAGCACGTCATTCGTAATGATGGGGTCGTAGGTTCGAGTCCTATCACCGGCACCATTCTTCTCAAGGGGTTAGAGATTATCTCGACACCTGCTGGCTGACCCCGGACCGCAACATTTCCAGGCCTTTCTGCGATAATCTGCTTCGGACCATCTCCTGATCCGACAAGGTTGCCGGACGATTCCTGGCGCGCCGGAGACGGGATCGGGCCGCCAACATGTGCAGGCAGACATCGACGGAGCTCCCCTGCCTCGGGGACCGAAGACCTGCGGAACCCTTCCGGTTCTCGAGCTGATGCCTGCCGAATCTTGCAGGACCGTCGCGCGGCGGAACCACCTCGGATCGACGTGTTTCGGTCCGCGATGCGCGGCCTTGGTCGACGCCTCCGCCGAGGGCAACGCACCGCATTGACATTCTGCGGCCAAACCTGCCCTTTTGGACAGCCAAGCACTCCATGTTTGCGCTAGAACCCACTCACGTCCCGCAACGATGACGACACAGACCAGCGCGCTTCTCAGCCTCGACGTCGAAACCTTCAGCGACGGTCAACTTTTCATCTATAGGATGCTGGAGAGCGCGATGTCGCTCATGGGCAACCCATCCGCGCAGCAGATCATCGAGGATTACCTGCAGGAGGCCTGGGCCGGCAATCAGAAGCTGTATTTCTACGCCAATTTCAGCACGGTCGCCGGCGGCGCGGTGATGATCGACATGTACGATTATCTCGGCCTGACCGCCGAAGGTCAGCAAGGATGGGCAAGCGTCTGGTTGAACGGAAGCGTCGCTGCCGACGCCAGCACCCCCGGGGTCGGGCTCGTCCTTCTCGCGCAGGATGAAGGCTCTCCGGACCCATCCATCACGGCGTCCTTCGATTCGGCATCGCCCGATCTCGACCTCGTGTCGGTCCATTCCTTGCGGCGCACGCTGAGCGAGGCCTCCCCTTCACCCGGAAGCTATACCGATTTCGAGTTCAAGGCGTCGGACCCCGCCGCATTTTCGCTTGCAAACCGGAGCATGGCTCTTTGGAAAGGAGAGGTCGACCACGGGATTATCGATAGCGCGCTTGAGAATTATCTCCATGCACAGAGAAATTCGGTCAGCGCCGGCTTCATGGCATATGAAATCACCACGGACATCCGGGCTGACATTCTGGCACAAATCGAAGGCACCGGGTCGGAACTTGTCAGGGCACTGACATCGACGGATGACGCAATCCCCGTTGAAGCGGACGCATATAGCGCCTTCTTCATCGGTGCAAAGGGTGGCCTGGATATCGACCTCGATGGCTCCGGCGACCTCATATTCGACCTCACCGGAGGCGAGCAGTCAAATACGCTTCAGTTGGAAATTATAAATTCTGCGCTCGACGACGGGTTGGCGGACTATTCCGGCGATTTCTCTATTCGTTTCTCGGCCGAAAATTCGACTGAAGGCTGGTCTGTCAACGCCCTGGACGACAGCACAGGCTGGGTAGGCTGGCTCGGCGGCTCAACAGACGGATTTTCCGGGCTTCCCGACGATTTCGACTACGAAATTCAGGGGCTCGACACCGGCGAATCCGCCAATAGCTATTGGGACATCTCCAGGGATGTGGACGCCGCATCGGTTGCCGTTCTCTCCTTCGAACTCGTTTATAACGGAACACTTCCGCTCGACCATCCGAGCCGGGCAAACGACAACATCCTTTCCGTCATTTCCCTGTCCGTATCTGAAAGCGATTTTCTGAGAGAATCCGTCAAGACAGAGCATTTCGGCTCGGTGCGCAATGACAGGATTGTCGGAGATGGCGGCAACAACTCCCTTTATGGCTTTGACGGAAATGATGTTCTTGTCGGTTATTGGGGTGTGGACCGGCTCTATGGCGGCGCGGAGAATGACACCTATGTCTATGCACCCGAGACCGACCTCTATCTATTTGTCGATGAGGAAAACAAGGGCGGCCAGGATATCATCCTCTACGGTGGCCATTTCGACGATGTCGAAACCCATGTTTCCTACAGCCTTTCGAGTGATTCAAGAGACCTGATCATTACATTCGGGCCTTCCGAGAGCGAAAGCCTCCAGATCGCCAATCAGGGAATTGAGGGCTATCGGGTCGAGGAGCTTCACGTCTTCGACAGCAATAACGAGCTCCTCCCGGTGGTGGATCTGCAGGAAAAATACGAAGAATTGCTGGACGTCGGGAGTATCGAAACGCCCTCGGATCCCCCGGAACTGTCTGAAATCAGCCCCTATCAACATGTCTCGCCGGATCCCCAAACCGAGTACCAGTCCCGGAATGGCGGCCGCAGTCTGGGCGGTAGCAGCGGCGCGGATCTTCTCGAGGGCGGCGCCGGCGATGACATCCTGCTTGGCGGAGCCGGCGACGACATCCTCGATGGCGGCGATGGCGATGACCTGCTGCTTGGCGAGGCCGATAACGACACCCTGCGGACCGGCGAGAGTGGCACCGATCATCTCACCGGCGGCGCCGGCGACGATCTCTACGTGATCGAGCGCGCCGCCGGCACCAGCTACCGCGCCCAGAGCGTGACCGTGGACGAATATGACGGCGGCAGCGGCAGCGACCGCGTCGACCTCACCGGCTTCACCGCCAGCCTCTCGGCGCTGGAATTCGAGAAATCCGGCTACGACCTCGTCATCCACGCGACCGACGGGCTCGGGAACCGCCTCAGCAGCGTCACGCTGGAGCGGCATTTCTACAGCTCAAGCGACCGCATCGAGACCCTGACCTTCGACACCCAGAGCTGGAACATCTCCGCCTTCACAACCGCGGAGGAGATCTCCGGCCAGATCCACCACGGCGCTGATGACAGCGCCCAGAGCCTGACCGGCAGCGCCGGCGATGACAGTTTCAGCGCGCTCGGCGGCGACGACAGTGTTGCCGGGCAGGACGGCGATGACAGGCTCTTCGGCGCCGCCGGCAATGACACGCTCCTCGGCGAGGGCGGCGATGACAGCCTGGACGGCGGCACCGGCGCCGACACGCTCGAGGGCGGCAGCGGCGATGATATCCTGCTGGGCGGCAGCGGCGACGACATCCTCGATGGCGGCGATGGCGATGACCTGCTGCTTGGCGAGGCCGATAACGACACCCTGCGGACCGGCGAGAGTGGCACCGATCATCTCATCGGCGGCGCCGGCGACGATCTCTACGTGATCGAGCGCGCCGCCGGCACCAGCTACCGCGCCCAGGGCGTGACCGTGGACGAATATGACGGCGGCAGCGGCAGCGACCGCGTCGACCTCACCGGCTTCACCGCCAGCCTCTCGGCGCTGGAATTCGAGAAATCCGGCTACGACCTCGTCATCCACGCGACCGACGGGCTCGGGAACCGGCTCAGCAGCGTCACACTGGAGCGGCATTTCTACGCCTCCAGCGACCGCATCGAGACCCTGACCTTCGACGCCCAGAGCTGGAACATCTCCGCCTTCACAACCGCCGAGGAGATCTCCGGCCAGATCCACCACGGCGCTGATGACAGCGCCCAGAGCCTGACCGGCAGCGCCGGCGATGACAGTTTCAGCGCGCTTGGCGGCGACGACAGTGTCGCCGGGCAGGCCGGCGATGACAGGCTCTTCGGCGCCGCGGGCAATGACACGCTGCTCGGCGAGGCCGGCAATGACAGCCTGGACGGCGGCACCGGCGCCGACACGCTGGAGGGCGGCGCCGGCGATGATATCCTGCTTGGCGGAGCCGGCGACGACATCCTCGATGGCGGCGATGGCGATGACCTGCTGCTTGGCGAGGCTGATAACGACACCCTGCGGACCGGCGAGAGCGGCACGGATCACCTCACCGGCGGCGCCGGCGACGATCTCTACGTGATCGAACGCGCCGCCGGCACCAGCTACCGCGCCCAGGGCGTGACCGTGGACGAATATGACGGCGGCAGCGGCAGCGACCGCGTCGACCTCACCGGCTTCACCGCCAGCCTCTCGGCGCTGGAATTCGAGAAATCCGGCTACGACCTCGTCATCCACGCGACCGACGGGCTCGGGAACCGGCTCAGCAGCGTCACACTGGAGCGGCATTTCTACGCCTCCAGCGACCGCATCGAGACCCTGACCTTCGACACCCAGAGCTGGAACATCTCCGCCTTCACAACTGCCGAGGAGATTCGGATCGCCGTCGGCGCGCCCGAACCGGTCGAGGAGCAGGCGTCAAACCGGATCGACGGCAACCAGGATCCTGACAACCTTGATGACATTCTGATCGGCGGCGACCTGTCGGACAGGATCTTCGGATACAGTGGCAACGACACCCTGCGGACCGGCGAGAGCGGCACCGATCACCTCACCGGCGGCGCCGGCGACGATCTCTACGTGATCGAGCGCGCCGCCGGCACCAGCTACCGCGCCCAGGGCGTGACCGTGGACGAATATGACGGCGGCAGCGGCTCCGACCGCGTCGACCTCACCGGCTTCACCGCCAGCCTCTCGGCGCTGGAATTCGAGAAATCCGGCTACGACCTCGTCATCCACGCGACCGACGGGCTCGGGAACCGGCTCAGCAGCGTCACGCTGGAGCGGCATTTCTACAGCTCAAGCGACCGCATCGAGACCCTCACCTTCGACACCCAGAGCTGGGACATCTCCGCCTTCACAACCGCCGAGGAGATCACCGGCCAGATCCACCACGGCGCCGATGACAGCGCCCAGAGCCTCACCGGCAGCGCCGGCGATGACAGTTTCAGCGCGCTTGGCGGCGACGACAGTGTCGCCGGGCAGGACGGCGATGACAGGCTCTTCGGCGCGGCGGGCAATGACAGGCTTCTCGGCGAGGCCGGCAATGACAGCCTGGACGGCGGCACCGGCGCCGACACGCTGGAGGGCGGCGCCGGCGATGATATCCTGCTTGGCGGAGCCGGCGACGACATCCTCGATGGCGGCGATGGCGATGACCTGCTGCTTGGCGAGGCCGATAACGACACCCTGCGGACCGGCGAGAGTGGCACCGATCATCTCACCGGCGGCGCCGGCGACGATCTCTACGTGATCGAGCGCGCCGCCGGCACCAGCTACCGCGCACAGGGCGTGACCGTGGACGAATATGACGGCGGCAGCGGCAGCGACCGCGTCGACCTCACCGGCTTCACCGCCAGCCTCTCGGCGCTGGAATTCGAGAAATCCGGCTACGACCTCGTCATCCATGCGACCGACGGGCTCGGGAACCGGCTCAGCAGCGTCACGCTGGAGCGGCATTTCTACAGCTCAAGCGACCGCATCGAGACCCTGACCTTCGACACCCAGAGCTGGAACATCTCCGCCTTCACAACTGCCGAGGAGATCTCCGGCCAGATCCACCACGGCGCTGATGACAGCGCCCAGAGCCTGACCGGCAGCGCCGGCGATGACAGTTTCAGCGCGCTTGGCGGCGACGACAGTGTCGCCGGGCAGGCCGGCGATGACAGGCTCTTCGGCGCCGCGGGCAATGACACGCTGCTCGGCGAGGCCGGCAATGACAGCCTGGACGGCGGCACCGGCGCCGACACGCTGGAGGGCGGCGCCGGCGATGACATCCTGCTTGGCGGAGCCGGCGACGACATCCTCGATGGCGGCGATGGCGATGACCTGCTGCTTGGCGAGGCTGATAACGACACCCTGCGGACCGGCGAGAGCGGCACGGATCACCTCACCGGCGGCGCCGGCGACGATCTCTACGTGATCGAACGCGCCGCCGGCACCAGCTACCGCGCCCAGGGCGTGACCGTGGACGAATATGACGGCGGCAGCGGCAGCGACCGCGTCGACCTCACCGGCTTCACCGCCAGCCTCTCGGCGCTGGAATTCGAGAAATCCGGCTACGACCTCGTCATCCACGCGACCGACGGGCTCGGGAACCGGCTCAGCAGCGTCACACTGGAGCGGCATTTCTACGCCTCCAGCGACCGCATCGAGACCCTGACCTTCGACGCCCAGAGCTGGGACATCTCCGCCTTCACAACCGCGGAGGAGATCTCCGGCCAGATCCACCACGGCGCTGATGACAGCGCCCAGAGCCTGACCGGCAGCGCCGGCGATGACAGTTTCAGCGCGCTTGGCGGCGACGACAGTGTCGCCGGGCAGGACGGCGATGACAGGCTCTTCGGCGCGGCGGGCAATGACAGGCTTCTCGGCGAGGCCGGCAATGACAGCCTGGACGGCGGCACCGGCGCCGACACGCTGGAGGGCGGCGCCGGCGATGATATCCTGCTTGGCGGAGCCGGCGACGACATCCTCGATGGCGGCGATGGCGATGACCTGCTGCTTGGCGAGGCCGATAACGACACCCTGCGGACCGGCGAGAGCGGCACCGATCACCTCACCGGCGGCGCCGGCGACGATCTCTACGTGATCGAGCGCGCCGCCGGCACCAGCTACCGCGCCCAGGGCGTGACCGTGGACGAGTATGACGGTGGCAGCGGCAGCGACCGGGTCGATCTCACCGGCTTCGTGGCCAGCCTCTCGGCTCTGGACTTCGAGAAATCGGGCTATGACCTCGTCATCCACGCGACCGACGGGCTCGGGAACCGGCTCAGCAGCGTCACACTGGAGCGGCATTTCTACGCCTCCAGCGACCGCATCGAGACCCTCAGCTTCGACGCCCAGAGCTGGAACATCTCCGCCTTCACAACTGCCGAGGAGATCTCCGGATTTATCCTCTGGGGGGCGACAGCGGAGGCGGATATCTTGCGCGGTGGCGACGGCGAGGACAGCATTCATGCGCTTGCCGGGGACGACCTGCTTGGCACGGGCGGCTCCGGCTTTGACCAACTCTACGGCTATACCGGTAACGACACCTATGTGATCCAACGCGACCCGCGACTGGACTATCGCCATGAGGACGTCTTCATCCGGGATGAGGGTGGCTCCGATGACAGGCTCGACCTGACTGGTTTCGTCACGGAGATCGGGCTTCTGGATGCGGAAAGGTCCGGGGATGACCTGTTTCTCTACGCGACCGATGCCTATGGCAACAGGATCAGCCATATCGAACTGGACGAGCACTTCAACGGCAACCACAAGATCGAGACGCTGGTCTTCGGAGCCTCCGAATACGCAATCGCGCTGGCCTACACGGCCGAAGAGATCGAAGCCGCCCTGGGCATCACCTCAAACATCCCCGCACGCCTCGATCTTGCCGAAAGCGGAACCGAAGGAGATGATGTCTTCCACGCCTCGGGCGAGAATGTCACCTATGACGCCCTCGGCGGCAATGACACGCTGCAGTCCGGCCAGACCGGGACCGACACGCTGATCGGCGGCGTCGGCAACGATTTTTATGTCATCGCGCGCGACGTGGCGCTTTCCTACCGGCCGGAAGATGTCACCATCCGCGACACGGGCGGCAGCGATGCGCTCGACCTGACGGGGTTTGTCCTGAGCAGGGACCAGATCGAGGTTGTTCGTTCAGGTGACGATCTTGTCTTCTACGCCGTGGACGCGTTCGGCCACCGCTTCTCCGAGATCCTCGTGGAAGCGCATTTCCTCTCCGACGACCGGAAGATCGAAGAGATCCTGTTCAATGGCCTGGCGGCAGATATTGCGGGCGCCAGCTCCGCCAGCGAGATCGCCGCAGTCATCGGCACCACGAGCGACTTCCAGGCCGGCATCGTCAACGGTGGGCCGGAAGGCGACCTGCTCGACGGCCAAGGGCTGGCGGACCAGATCAATGCCGGGGGCGGAGACGATTTCATCATCGCCAACCTGCTTGCGGAAACCATCGATGGCGGCGCAGGCACGGATTCCGTCGATTTCCGCGGCTCCCATGCCGCAGTGACGGTCGATCTGCTCAGCGCTCCGGGTGAAGGCGGTTACGCGGCCGGCGACAGCCTGATCAATGTCGAGAACCTGATCGGAACGGAATACGACGACAGGCTGCTGGGCGACGCCAAGGCCAACGCGCTCTTCGGGGAACGGGGCGCCGACATCCTTGACGGCCGGGATGGCAATGACCTTCTGGATGGCGGTATCGGTGACGATGCCCTCCATGGCGGGGAGGGGAACGACCGTTTCCTCGGTGGCACCGGCGCGGATGCGCATGACGGCGGTTCGGGAAACGACGTGGTCGACTACTCGGCGGCCACGAACGGCGTCACCGTCGCGCTCGACGGCTCCGAGCCGCAGGAGGGCCTCGCCGCGGGCGATACTTTCCTTTCCATCGAGACCGTGGTCGGAACAGGGTTCGACGACCGGATCATCGGGGATGCGGTCGCGAACGTCCTCGATGCCGAGTCTGGCGATGACAGCCTGTTCGGCCAGGCTGGCAACGACAAGCTTCGGGGTGGGCCTGGCGGCGACCGGCTCGATGGCGGCGACGGCATCGACCGGGCGCTCTATAATCGCGCCGCGGGCGGGATTCTCGTCGATCTCGCCGATGCGAGCCGGAATACCGGCGAAGCGGCCGGCGACAGCTATGTCTCGATCGAACAGGTCGTCGGCTCGGACCATGACGACCAGATCTTCGGCGATGACGGCGCCAACAGCCTCTGGGGGGGCCTCGGGATCGACCTGCTGGACGGTGTTGCGGGCGATGACGTGCTCTATGGCGGCGATGCAGACGACAAGCTGCGCGGCGGGCTTGGCGGCGACCGGCTGGACGGCGGCGACGGTATCGACCGGGCGCTCTACAATCAGGCCACGTCCGGGATTCGCATCAACCTTGCCGACACCAGCCGGAATACAGGCGAAGCGGCCGGCGACAGCTATGTCTCGATCGAACAGGTCGTCGGCTCGGACCATGACGACCAGATCTTTGGCGATGACGGCGCCAACAGTCTTTGGGGCGGCCTCGGGATCGACCTGCTCGACGGGGGCGGCGGAGATGACGCGCTCTATGGCGGCGACGCGGGGGACAAGCTGCGCGGCGGGCTCGGCGGCGACCTTCTGAACGGCGGCGATGGTACGGACCGGGCGCTCTACAACCAGGCGACGGCCGGGATTCGCGTCGATCTCGCCGATGCCACGCTGAACACAGGTGAAGCCGACGGCGATCGTTATATCTCGATCGAGCAGGTGGTCGGGACGGCCCTTGCGGACCAGATCGCGGGCGATGCCGGCGACAACGGTCTCTGGGGCGGAGGCTGGGGCGACCTGCTCGACGGTCGCGACGGCGCGGACGCGCTCTATGGCGGAGACGGCAATGACAAGCTGCGCGGCGGGCTCGGCGGAGACCGGCTCGACGGCGGCGACGGCACCGACCGGGCGCTCTACAACCAGGCGACAAGCGGGGTCGTGGTCGATCTCTCAAATGCGAGCCAGAATGCCGGCGAGGCGGCCGGCGACAGTTATATTTCGGTCGAACAGGTGGTCGGCTCGGACCATGACGACACGATACGTGGCGATGCCGGCGCCAACACGCTCTGGGGCGGAAACGGCACAGACGGGCTCGAGGGCGGCGACGGCAATGACCGGCTCTTCGGCGGCAGCGGGGCGGACGGCCTGACCGGCGGCGCCGGGGCCGACCATTTCGTCTTCAACACGGTCGCCGATAGCGGGCTTTACAGCGCAAGCCGCGACGCGATCTCCGATTTCGCCCGCGGCGAGGACCTGATCGACCTCACCGGCATTACGGCGGAGAATGGCGGCGCGGCGCCGATCCTGGAGATCACGGCGACTGCCTGGGGCCACAGCCTGGTGAAGATCTTCCTCGCGGATGACGCGGCCTATGACAGTTCGATCCTGGTGCGGGGCCTTGTCGATCTCGATGCGAGCGATTTCCTGCTCTGAACCGCGAATGCGCGACCCGATGGCCTACCGTCACAAGAGACAAGGCGCGCCGAACCGGGCGGCACCGGCCTTCGCGGACGGTCCGGAAGTATCG
Source organism: uncultured Tropicimonas sp. (assembly GCA_947497945.1). Classification (GTDB taxonomy): domain Bacteria; phylum Pseudomonadota; class Alphaproteobacteria; order Rhodobacterales; family Rhodobacteraceae; genus Tropicimonas. The sequence goes on from CANMIP010000001.1 coordinate 135,875, forward strand.
CAGGAGTTCTGATGTCCTTGTCGAGGAAAGCGCGGCTCAGGCGCCCGAAATGTCTTCAGGCGCAGGCCGGCACTGCGATCCGGGCCGAGATGATCAGGGCCGCGTCACCGGAAGGACATGCGTCACGGTTCTGCCCCGGCCCCGGGCATCCATCAGAGGTCCTGCCCCGCGCCGCCGTGGCAACGCGAGGCGATCTGGGTCAGGTTTTCCGACGCCAGAGGCCCAAGGCGCCAAGGGCCCCCAGAAGCAAGCCAAAGCCCGCGGGAAGCGGAACCGGCGACGGCGCCGTGCCGAAAGTCGACGCATCGTCATGGATGCGGATGAAGTCGGCAGCGCCAGAAAAGCTTTCCCCCTGGCCGGTCCGGAAATCGTCCTCGAAGAAATTGATGATGTTGCCAGCGGATACGACCTGGCCGCCGTCGGAGGCAGAGAAGACCGACACACCGTTCACATTTCCGGTAACGACTCCCGCGGCGCGCGCGAGACCGACAACGACGCTCGGACCGACCCCGATGGATTCCCCGGTTGTACCGGCCGTGTAGAAATCGAGGCTGCCATTCAGGATGTAAGGCCGAGATCGGAAGTCAGGTCCTGAAAATCGATCACCTTGTTGTAGCCACCCACGGTGCCCGTGACCTGCCGGCCAATCTCGATCGCATAGTCGGAGCTGCTGGAAAGCGCTTTGGTCAGGCGCAGGCCTTGATTGGCGCCGAACACATATTCCCCGCCGATAATCGCTCCGCCGGAACTGACCAGGTCATTGCCCGTACCGAGGTTGTCCATGAGGTTGCCGTCAAAATCGCAGCTATCGATCAGAGCTGCTCGATATGCGCCCGCGGTTTCAAACGTCGCAAAGGCCGATCCCAAAACCACTTTCCTGAAAATGCCCGTTCCTCTTGATCCCCTTGCCCAACGTTAAAAAGCATTAACGCCAACAAAGACAGAACACGGACCGGCCAGTCGAACTTTTATCACGCAGGGTTTCATACCGATCCAGCACCGGCGCAGCGACGCGGTGTTCCAGAATCGCAATTGCGCAAGTGGAACGCCCTGGCCTCGCTTGCCTGGGAAGGGCTCCAGATGCGGGCGTTCGGGTCAAGGGAATTTCCATCACGCGGTGCCGGTCCAACCGATGAAACCCTCGGATGGCGGCCGGGTCGACCTCGGCGCCCTGCCGCAGATCCCGGAAACGGACCGTGCGCCATGTGCCTTGCCCCTTTCCAGCGGATCGCCCGAAAAAAGAAAAACCGCGACCCGAAAGGCCGCGGTTTCCTGTTTTCGTTACTGTCCGATACGCGGATCAGTCCAGGTTGCGCTCGACTTCCTCGCGCTCGAAAATCTCGATGACATCGCGCGGGCGAATATCTTCGTAATTCTCGAAGGCCATGCCGCATTCCTGGCCGGATTGCACCTCGGCAACCTCGTCCTTGAAGCGTTTGAGGGTCTTCAGCGTGCCTTCGTGGATCACCACGTTGTCGCGCAGCAGGCGCACGCCGGCGGAGCGGCGGGCAACACCCTCGGTGACGAGACAGCCGGCGACCTTGCCGACATTGGAGACCTTGAAGACCTCCTTGATCTCGGCATAGCCGATGAAGTTCTCGCGCACTTCGGCCGAAAGCAGACCGGACGCGGCCTTCTTCACGTCGTCCACGAGGTCGTAGATCACCGAGTAGTAGCGGATCTCCACGCCCTTCTGGTTTGCCGCGGCGCGCGCAGGCGCGTTGGCACGAACGTTGAAGCCGATGACCGGCGCACCAGAGGCTTCGGCCAGGCCGATATCGCTCTCGGTGATCGCACCCACGGCGGAGTGCAGCAGGCGCACGCGCACCTCCTCGTTGCCGATCTTCTCCATCGCCTGGGCGATCGCCTCGGCAGAGCCCTGCACGTCGGCCTTGACGAGAATTGGCAGCTCGCTGACGTTTTCGTCCGCCTTGGCCTTGGCCATGAGCTGGTCGAGTGTCGTGGCGGCACCGGCGGCAGCACGCTTATCCTTGGCGGCCTGCTCGCGATATTCGGCGATCTCGCGGGCCTGGGCCTCGGTCTCGACCACGTTCAGCACGTCGCCCGCTTCGGGCGTACCGTTCAGGCCGAGCACCTCGACAGGAACCGACGGGCCGGCTTCCTTGACGCGGTTGCCCTTGTCATCGACCAGCGCGCGGACCTTGCCCCACTGCTCGCCGACGACGAAGATGTCGCCCTGCTTGAGCGTGCCGTTCTGAACCAGAACCGTCGCAACCGGGCCGCGGCCCACGTCGAGCTGTGCTTCGATCACGGCGCCAGCGGCGGCGCGGGTCGGGTTCGCCTTGAGCTCGAGGATCTCGGATTGCAGCGCGATGGCTTCGAGCAGCTCGTCCAGACCCTGACCAGTGATGGCCGAGACCTCGACATCCTGAACGTCACCGGACATCTGCTCCACGACAACCTCGTGCTGCAGCAGTGCGGTCCGCACCTTGTTCGGGTCGGCATCGGGCTTGTCGACCTTGTTGATCGCCACGATCATCGGCACTTGAGCCGCCTTCGCGTGGTTGATGGCCTCGATGGTCTGCGGCATCACTGCGTCATCGGCGGCAACCACAAGGATGACGATATCCGTCACCTGCGCGCCACGGGCCCGCATGGAGGTGAAGGCCGCGTGGCCCGGCGTGTCGAGGAAGGACAGGACCTGTCCGCCATCGGTGGTCACCTGGTAGGCGCCGATATGCTGGGTGATGCCCCCGGCCTCGCCCGAGACAACCTTGGCGTGGCGGATCGCGTCGAGCAGCGAGGTCTTGCCGTGGTCGACATGGCCCATCACGGTCACAACCGGCGGACGGGACACCAGGTCCTCGTCCTTGTCTTCGACAGCGTCGATCACGTCTTCGACGTCAGCATCGGAGACACGGACAATCTTGTGACCGAATTCCTCGATGATGAGCTCGGCAGTATCGGCGTCGATCGCCTGGTTCTGCGTCATCATCATGCCGTTCTGCATCAGCGCCTTCACGACATCAGCGACACGCTCGGCCATGCGGTTGGCCAGTTCCGAAACGACGATCGTCTCGGGCACCTGCACGTCGCGCACGACCTTTTCGCGAATCTCCGCACCGCCCATGGCCTTCTGCCGCGCACGCTCCTGCTTGCGCTTCATTGCCGCCATCGATCGCTGCCGACCGCCGCCGCCAGTCATTGCCTGGTTCAGCGTCAGTTTGCCGGTGCGACGGGCGTCGTCGCGCGTGCCCTTGCCGCGGCTGTCGCGGTCGCGATCACTGCGACCACCCTTGCGCGGCGTGGCGTCGGGTTTGGTGAAGGTCTTGGGCTGGGAGGTCGCTTCCCGTTCGGGAGCGGCTTCCCGGGCCGGAGCTTCGCTCTCGGCGTCCGTTTTCTTCGCAGCAGCGGGCTCGGGCTTTCGGGCCGAGCGCGACGGCGTGGACAGGACAGCCTTGCGGGCCGCCTCACGCTCTTCGCGCTCACGCTTCACAGCCTCGGCAGCCTCACGCTTCTTGCGCTCTTCTTCCTCGGCCTTCGCCTTCAGCGCTTCTTCGCGGGCACGCTCTTCGCGTTCCTTGGCTTCGAGCTCCTCGCGGCGGCGTTGACGCTCTTCGTCACGGCGCTTCTCATCCAGGACGCGCTGTTCGGCCTCCTCGGACTCGCGGGCTTTCGCAGCCTGCAAGGCCTTGAGCCGGCGCTCCATCTCGGCATCGGAAATGCCGGCCGGGCGGCGCGAGGGATCCCCGCCCGCCTGTCCACCGCCACCGGATTTCCCGGTCCCCGGCTTCGGAACAACGACCCGCTTGCGCTTCGTCTCGACCACGACGTTCTTCGTCCGCCCATGGCTGAAACTCTGCTTCACCGAGCCGGAGCGCGCTCCGCCCTTGAGGCCCAGGGTCTTTTTGCCGTCATTCTCGCTCATGCGATACCATCGTCCTTTCCGGGGCCGGTTGCCCCGATATTGCCGCGCAGGCCGGAAAGCCGTGTGGCTTCCTCCACGACACGAGTCGTGAGTCCTCCGGCACACAGCGCCGCGTGTATTACATGGTCTCGACCAAAGGACAAACCCATTTCATGGGCTGTCAGGCAGTCGAAACTGGCACCTTCCTCTTCGGGCAGGCGCAATTTGCTCTTTCCGCGCTCCGAGCCATCGCTGGCCTGCAGGAGCACGGTGGCGTCACCCGACTGGATCAGCCCGCGTACCTTCTCGTAGCCCGCGATCGCCAACCCCGCCTTGCGCGCCAAAGACAGCGTGTCGGTCAGGCGCCGTGCCAGCCCCGCCTCAAGGGCGTCCACCAGCCCATCCGGGACCGCGACCTGCTGCTTCGCTCCGCGCGCGAATGCGCGTTTCTTCACCGCCAGCGCCAACGCATCCCGCGTGGCGCTGACCCAGATGCCGCGTCCGGGCAGCTTGCCCGCGAGATCCGGTACGATCCCGCCATCCGGCCCGACCACGAAGCGGATCATCTCCGCCTTCGACCGGATTTCGCCTGTGGCAACGCATTTGCGCTCGGCCGCCGCCTCCCGGTCTTTCTTCATTCCACCGCGACCCAAAGTCCGACACCCACCGGCGCCAAAGATCAGGCGCCGGCCTCCTCTGTCTGCTCGAGATCGACCTCGGCGTTGTCTCCATCTTCTTCGGAGGCCAGATCGGCCGGATCGACCCAGCCGAGCTGGATCCGGGCGGTCATGACCATATCCTGCGCCTCGGCGAGGCTGACATCGAACTTCTCCAGAACGCCGTCATCCTTGACCCGCTCTCCGTCGACCGTGGTCCAGCCGCCGGCCAGCTCCCAGTCGGCGCAGGTGGCGAAATCTTCCAGCGTCATGACACCGTCATCGGCCAGCGCGCTGATCATCTGCGGGGTCAGCCCCTCAAAATCGATCAGGCTCTGCTCGACACCAAGCTCCACCGCGCGCTCCAGCGCCTTGCGGTTGGTCTCGTCGATATAGTCCCGGGCCCGTGCCTGCAGCTCGTGGGCATTGTCCTCGTCAACACCCTCGATGACCAGAAGTTCGTCAAGCTCGACATAGGCGACCTCCTCCAGGTTGGAGAAGCCCTCCGAAACCAGGAGCTGGGCGAAGAACTCGTCGAGATCCAGCGTGTCCATGAAGAGACGGGTCCGCTCCTCGAACTCCTTCTGGCGACGGGCAGATTCGTCTTCCTCGGTCATGATGTCGATGTCGAGACCGGTGAGCTGGCTGGCCAGCCGCACGTTCTGGCCGCGCCGGCCAATGGCGAGCGAAAGCTGCTCGTCCGGCACCACGACCTCGATCCGCTCCGCTTCCTCGTCGAGCACGACCTTGGAAACCTCTGCGGGCTGCAGCGCGTTCACCAGGAAGGTCGGCACATCCTCGTTCCAGGGGATGATGTCGATCTTTTCGCCCTGAAGCTCGTTGACCACGGCCTGGACGCGGCTGCCGCGCATACCGACACAGGCGCCGACCGGGTCGATGGAGCCGTCATAGGAGATCACGGCGATCTTCGCGCGCGAGCCCGGGTCGCGGGCGACGGCCTTGATCTCGATGATGCCGTCATAGATCTCCGGCACTTCCATCTTGAACAGCTCGGCCATGAACTCCGGCGCGGTGCGGCTCAGGAAGATCTGCGGGCCACGGGCCTCGCGGCGCACATCCTTGATGAAGCAGCGGATACGGTCGCCATTGCGATAGCTCTCGCGGCCGATCTTCTCGTTGCGGCGCAGGATGCCCTCGCCACGGCCGATATCGACGATGACATTGCCGTATTCCTCGCGCTTGACGACACCGTTGATGATCGTGTTGGCGCGGTCCTTGAACTCCTCGAACTGACGATCCCGTTCGGCCTCGCGCACCTTCTGCAGGATGACCTGCTTGGCGCTCTGGGCGGCGATCCGGCCCATCTCGACGGGGGGAACCTCGTCGCGCAGTTCGTCACCGATCTTCGGGTCCGCCATGTATTGCCTGGCCTGTTCCACGGTCAGCTCGGCCTGGTAGTTCTCCAGCACCTCATCCTCGACCACGGTCCGGATGCGCGTGAAGGTCGCCCGTCCGGTCTTGCGGTCGATCGACACGCGGATGTCCATCTCCGAGCCGTAGCGCGACTTGGCGGCGCGGGCGAGGCTCTCCTCCATCGCCTCGATGACCAACTCGGGGTCAATCATCTTCTCGCGCGCGACCGCTTCGGCGGTCTGCAGCAATTCCAGCTGGTTGGCGGATGTGATGGCCATCTCTTGGTCTTCCTCTTACGTATTCGCGGCGGCGTCGTCCTCGGACGCCATGAATGTCTGCACTTCGTCGAACTGGGCCTCGTCGATCTGGCCCGCATGTTTCCGCTGGCTGAGCATCTCGCGGATCAGCTCATCCGTCAGCACAAGTTTGGCGTCGGAGAGCCAGTCGAACTTGAGTCCGATGATCACCGGGCCGCCCTCATGGTCGATCTCGACCAGCACCTCGTCGCCTTCGATCCCCTTGAGCGGGCCCTTGAAGCGGCGGCGACCGTCGATCAGCTCTTCTGTCTCCAGCTTGGCGACATAGCCAGCCCAGGTCACGAAATCCTTCAGCCGGGTCAGCGGCCGGTCGATGCCGGGGGAGGAGACCTCCAGCGTATAATTGTCCTCGATCGGATCCTCGACATCCATCACCGCCGAAACAGCGGTAGAGATCTCGGCGCAATCATCGACCTCAATGCCGCCTTCGGGCTTCTCGGCCATGATCTGCAGGATCGGCGTGTTGCCGGACATCAGCCGGATTCGCACCAGCTCGAAGCCCATCCCCTCGATCACGGGGTTCAGGATCTCGAACAATCGCTGGTCGATATTGGTCTTGGCTATAAGATCGCTCATATCCGGTCCAGTACAAAAAAACGGGCGCGCGGCCCGTCGATCTTTCCCGGTGGAACTTTCGGAGTGACCCCGACAGCGCCGCTGTTGATGGGCCATATACGTGCTTGCTTGCCACATGACAAGGCCCCGTTTGGCCACATTCCCGCAAAGCGAGGTAGCGCGGCACCGCACGCGCCCCTAAGCTGCGGGCAAGCAAGGGAGAAACCGGATGCATGCCTACCCTGTCCTGATCAGCGCTGCGATCCTGGCCTATTGCCTGCTCTCGGCCGGGATCGGACGGCGGGGCATCACCATGCCGATGGTCTTTCTCAGTATCGGTGTCCTGATTGGCTCGACCGGGCTGGAGCTGAGCCACGACTCGGCCAGCGTCTTCCATGACATGGCCGAGATCACGCTGGCGCTGCTGCTCTTTGCCGATGCAACCTTGCTCGACCGGGACGCGCTGGACAAGATCGGGGCGCGGGCCGCGCGGATGCTGCTGATCGGCCTGCCCGTCGCAATTGTGCTCGGGCTGTTGGTGAATCTTGCGCTGCTGCCGAACTGGCCGTTCTGGGAGCTCTGCCTGTTGGCCGCGCTGCTTGCGCCGACCGATGCAGCACTCGGGCAGTCGATCCAGTCCAATCCGCGCATCCCGCAGACCATCCGCAACACGCTCAACGCCGAGAGCGGGCTCAATGACGGGCTCGCCCTGCCTTTCGTGCTCTTCTTTGCCGGCATGGCGGTGGCGGAAGGCGATCCGGAGCTTGGCGGTGGCGCGCTGTTCAGGCTCCTCGCGGCGCAGATCGGGCTCGGCGCATTGGTCGGGCTGGTCGGCGGCGCATTGGTCGGGCTGGCGCGCAATGCCGCCGAGGATCGCGGGCTGGTCGATCACGGGCTGGGCAAGGTGGCAACGCTGGCGCTGATTGCGCTGATCTTCTTTGGCGCCGAGCATGTGGGCGGCAATTCCTTCGTGGCCGTCTTCGTCTCCGGCCTCGCCTATGCGAATGCCGCGAAGGGCACGGTCAGCCAGGCGCGCGAGTTCATCGAGGGCGACGGGCAGTTCCTCGCCATCCTGAGCTTCTTCTTCATCGGGGCGATCTTCGTTCCCGTGGCGCTGGAACACGCCTCGCTGACCGGCCTGCTGGTGATCGCGCTTTCGCTGCTGGTTGTCCGTCCCGTGGCGATCTGGATTTCACTGATCGGCACCGAGTGCCGCCCCAATGAGCGGCTCTTCTATGGCTGGTTCGGCCCGCGCGGGCTGGCCACGGCCCTCTTCGCGGTCTTCGTGATCATGGACTTCGAGAAGCTCGACAAGGGCAACCCGATCCTTGTCACCGCGATCACGGCTGTGCTCATTTCGGCCTTTGTGCATGGGCTCTCGGCGAAATGGGCCAGCGAGATCTTCCGGCTCGACAGCGGCAAGAAAGACGGCTAGGCCCCGCGCGCCTGCCTGCGATAGGCGGCCCAGCTGCGCCAGAGCCACCAGCCGGTCCCGAGAGCGACCGCCCCGGCAAGGATGACGCCGGCGCCATTGACGATCATCGAGGCGATGATCGAGATCTGGTCGGCAAAGAAATAGCCGAGGAGCGCGTATCCGGTGGACCAGATCGCGGCGCCGAGCACCGCCGCGGCTGTGAAGGTCATCCAGCGCAGCCCCGCCGCGCCGCCGATATAGGACGTCCACGGGCCCATCGGCGAGACCACGGTCCGCGCCCCGATCACGGCCGCGCCCCCCCATCGGTCGACCAGCGCCTCGGCGCGGGCGATGAGCCCGGCGCGGGACGGGCTGGCCTTAAGGCGGTCCAGAAGTTTCGGGCCGCCCCAGCGGGCGATGCCGAACGCCACCTGGTCGCCCATGGCAAAGCCGAGAAAGGCGACCGCGATGACTTGCCAGAGGACGAGATCACCAGCGGCGGCAAAGCCCCCCGAGGCCATGACCAGCATCGAGGAGGGCAGCGGGATCGCGAGACAGGAAACCGAGACGACGCCCGCAATCAGGAAGAGCCCGTAAAGGGGGACAAGCGCGAGCAGGGAATCGATCATTTCCTCTTGCCCTCATGGAAGGCCTGGGCGCCTTGCCGCACGATGTCGGTCAGCTCCTCCAGCGAGAGCTCCTTCTGCACGGCGATCTCTGCCATGGTGATCGGCTCCCGTTCGCGATCTTTCGGCGGCGGGCCGATCTTCAGGATATCCTCCCGCAGCACCTTGGGCGGCACATGGTAGGACATCGCAACATAGCGGGGCCGCATCCACGCCTCCAACGCCTGGTCGCGTTCGACATGGCCGCGGAAATCGCCCCAATGGACCAGGAATTTCACCCCGAAGAACAGCATCACCAGCATCGCGGCGGCAAAGATGCCGAAGGCGATGGGTTGTTCCTTCAGGAAGTATCGCAGGGCGTCGCGCATGGCCGCTCCGGGGCTAACGTCATTACAAGACGTCAAACGCGGCAGGCCGCGCTTTCCGTCGCGCCATCTCTAGCTTTCTTCGCTCCCGTCGCGCCAGCCCGCGTCCCGGTGCGAACCGTCGCAAAAGGGCTTGTTGCCGGATTTGCCGCAGCGGCAGAGCACGAATTTCTCCGCACTTCCGCCTTCCGCTTCCATTGGCACCGGCGGAGCGATCCCCTGCACCCAGTAGGGCCCGTCCTTCTGCACCGTGATCTCGGCGCGTTCCGGGAAGCGCTGCGCCTCCGCCTCACCGGGCGCCGACATGCGCAGCGCCCCGGACGGACAGGCTTTCACCACCGCCTCGACCTCTGCCACGCTCCCCTTGTCCGGCTGGATCCAGGGCCGCTGCCGATCGGAAAAGACATGCGGCGCGATCCGTCCGCATTCGGCGGCATGGGCGCAGAGGAGCGGGTTGAACCAGACCGTCGCCGCGTCGCCCTCATAGGCAAGCACCCGGTCCCGGCCGGCTGGCGTCCCGCCCCGGCTCTCGAAGCCGATCTTCGCGTGGCTCCCGTCGCAGAAGGGCTTGTTGGCGCTGGCGCCGCAGCGGCACAGGGCCATGACCGGTTTCGCCGCCACGGCGACGCCGTCTGTCCGGACAATCGATTCAGCGCCCTTGACCACGATCGGCCCGTTCTCGCGCTCCTCGATGGACTTTTCCTGATCGCTCATCACCGGGCCTCCTCCTGCTTGCATATGCTTGGAGGATAGGCCGGAGCCGGGCGGTTTCTACAGCCCGAGTTTGGTGGCCTGGCGCACAATGGCGTTCGTGGAACGCACAAGCTCCTGCGAAATCCCGGCTTCGCTGAGCGCATGTCCGGCCAGCCCCACCATCCGCAGTTCTCCGCGCGACCAGCGCTCCGCGACCTCCCAGGCTGACCGCGGCGGACAGATCATGTCGAGCCGCCCCTGTACGATCGTGCCGGGGATATGGGCAATCAGCGGCATGTCCTCGAGGATTTGCGCATCGCGCTCGAGCCAGCCCTTGTTCCGGAAATAATGGTTCTCCAGCCGGGCAAAGGCGCGGGCATATTGCCCCGGCGCCTCGCCATGCGCGCCCTCGCTGCGTACCGTGGCCAGCGCATTCTCCCAGCGGCACCAGGCGCGGGCGAAATGCGTCTGTTCGGCGATGTCGGCGCCAAAGAGACGCTTTCCATAGGCCGCGATCAGGTCGCCGCGCTCGTCTTCCGGGATGACACCGGAGAAGAGCTGCCACTCTTCGGGGTGAAACTGGCCCGCCCCGCCGCCGTAGAACCAGTCAAGCTCGCGCTGCATCATAAGGAAGACGCCCCGCAGCGCGAGATAGGCCGCGCGCTCGGGATGGGCCTGCGCATAGATCAGCGCCAGCGTCGCCCCCCAGGACCCCCCGAAGACAACCCAGCGGTCGATACCGAGCCGCTCCCGGATCGCCTCGATATCGCGCACCAGATGCCAGGTCGTATTGGCCTCGACCGAGGCAATCGGGCGCGACATGCCGCATCCACGCTGGTCAAAGAGGACAATTCGGTAGTGATCGGGGTCAAAATAGCGCCGCATCGCCGGGGAGCATCCGCCGCCCGGGCCGCCATGCAGCACAATCACCGGAATCCCGTCGGGGCGACCGCTTTGCTCTACATAGAGCTTGTGGCCGTCGCCAACATCCAGCAGACACCGATCAAAGGGTTCGATCGATGGGTAAAGATAGTGCAGTGCACTTTTCTGTCCTGCAACCCGATCCATATGAGAGCTATATAGCGGTCTGAAACCCGGCGCCACGCCGAAGCGACCGACCCGATTGAAGGAGCCGCATGATGAACACGAGCCAGACCACCGTCGATCCGGCCGAAGTTGCCAAATTCGAGGCAATGGCTGCCGATTGGTGGGATCCGACGGGCAAGTTCAAGCCGCTGCACATGCTCAACCCGACCCGGCTCGACTACATCACGCGTCAGATTGCCGCCGAGTTCGACCGCGACCTGACGGCGCCGAAGCCGTTCGAAGGGCTGCGGCTGCTCGATATCGGCTGCGGCGGCGGGCTGCTCTCGGAACCGATGGCGCGACTCGGGGCGACCGTGGTCGGTGCGGATGCCGCCGAGCGCAACATCCCGGTGGCACAGATCCACGCCGAGCAATCCGGGCTGGAGATCGACTATCGCTGCATCACCGCCGAGGAGATGGCGGCGGCGGGCGAACAGTTCGACGTGGTGCTGAACATGGAAGTGGTCGAGCATGTCTCCGACCCGCTGGCCTATCTGACCGCCTGTCACGACCTGCTCAAACCGGGCGGGCTGATGATCTGCTCGACGATCAACCGCAATCCCAAGAGCTTCGCGATGGCGATTGTCGGCGCGGAATGGGTGATGCGCTGGCTGCCCAAGGGCACGCATGAGTGGAACAAGTTCATCACGCCGGAGGAGTTGAAGGACCTGATCTCGCGCGCCGGACTGCGTCCGGAAGATGCGACGGGATTTGTCTTCAACCCGATCCTGTGGAGCTGGTCGCTCTCGTCCACGGATCTCTCGGTGAACTACGTGACGGCGAGCACACGGCCAGCATAACCCCTTGCGCCGGGGCGCCTCCGGTCAGGTCAGCTCGTAGCGTGCCAGCTCGCTGTAGCGGGGCGGTCCCTTGCCAAGCTCCGACTGGATCAGTGCAAAGCCGTTTGCGCGGAAGGAAAGCGCCGTTTCGAGGCTGTTGACGGCAATGAAATCGACGAGCCTGCCGGCCTCCGGTCCGACGGGCGCCCGGCGGAAGCGCGCGAGCGTGACATGCGGCCGGAAGCGGCGCCGTTTGAGCGTGATGCCGCTTGCGCGCGCGGCCGTGGCCACCTTCTCATGCAGGTGGACAAGCGCCGGGCTGGGATCGATGGCGGCAAAGAGCAGGTCCGGGGTCGGGCTGCTGAAGAGATCGAGACCCTTGATGTCGATGTCCAGCGCCGGATGATGGATCTCGGACAGCGCAAGATGCAGCTCCTCGGCCTGATCGTGGTCGATCTCGTCCAGGAAAACCAAGGTCAGATGCATGTTCTCGCGCGGCGAAATGCGGCCGGACGGGATGCGGGCAGCGAGCGCTTCAAGCTGGTCGAGCGCGGCCTCGGGCGGCGTGATGGCGATGAAACAGCGCATGGCTCAACTCGCACCGAGCTTCTCGCGCAGCTCTCGTAGCACCGGCAGCGCCTGTCGAACCCGTTCGGGGCCGATCTCGGCCACCACCTCGGCGATGATCGGCGAGACCGCCGCGATCGCCGCTTCGCGCGCCGAGCGCCCGGAGGGGCTGATGGTGATGAACTTGCGCCGCGCGTCGTCCCAATCGGGGCGGATATGGATATGCCCGGCCCATTCCAGCTTCGACAGCGTGTTGCTCATCGCCCCGCGCGTGAGGTGGAAGGCCTGTGCGAGCTGCGCCGGGGTGCGCTCCTCGCCAACGCGGGCGAGATGGTTCAGCACCGAGAACTGGCTCAGCTCCATCCCCTTGGGCAGCGCCTTGGTCAGGCGGTTATGCGCCAGCTGGTCGATGGTGAAGATCTCGGAGAAGAGCGCAACCGCGAGGCTGTCATTCGGCTGTGTCATGCCGGGCCACCATAGGGCCGGTCATGGCTCAGGGAGGGAACGCGGGACCTGGCGCGGGCAATGGCTTCCGGATCGAGATCGAGCAGCGTGACCCCGGGCGCGTCGCCCGCATCGGCGAGGACCTCGCCCCAGGGCGAGACAGCCATGCTGTGACCATGGGTCGAGCGCTGCTTGCCCCGCGTGCAGGCGTGCTGGCCGCATTGGGCCGGCGCCAACACATAGGCGCCGCATTCGATGGCCCGGGCGCGCAGGAGCGGCTCCCAATGCGCCGCGCCCGTCACCGGCGAGAAGGCGGCCGGAATGGTCAGGATCCCGGCGCCACCCTTGGCCAGCGCACGGTAGAGATGTGGGAAGCGGATATCGTAGCAGACCGTCAAACCGATCCTGGCGAAGGGTGTTTCGGCGAGAACAGCCGCCTCGCCCGGCCGGTAGCCGGCGGATTCCCGGTAGGTCTCGGCCTCGGAAACCGTCACGTCGAACATGTGGATCTTGTCGTAGCGCGCGACGATCCCGCCCGCCGGGTCGATCAGGAAGGAACGGTTGGCAAAGCGCCCGTCCGGATCGTCGGTCTTCAGCGCCAGCGACCCGATCAGCAGCCAGATGCCGTGTTTGGCCGCAGCCTCGCGCAGACCGGCGAGCGTTATGTCCTCGCTCTCAGGACGCAGCACCTCCTGCTGTCGGGTCCGGCTGGCGGACAGGCAATTGGTCACCTCCGGCGTCAGAACGAAGCCCGCCCCATCTCCGACCGCCTCGTCCAGCAGGGACAGCGTTAGCGGCAGGTTCGCTTCGGGGTCATCCGACACATTGAGTTGCAGCAGCCCGGCGCGCATGGCGGTCGCTCAGCCCTCCGCGTTCAGCATCGGGTCGAGCTTTCCGGCGCGTTCCAGCGCGTAGAGCTCGTCACAGCCACCGACATGGGTGCCGCCGATGAAGATCTGCGGCACGGTGTAACCGCCATTCGCACGGTCCATCATCTCCTGGCGCCGCTGCGGTTCGCGCGCGACATCGACCTCCGCGAAGGACACATCCTTCTGCGTCAGCAGGCGTTTGGCGGCATGGCAGAAGCCGCAGAAAGGCGTTGTATAGATTTCGACAGGTTGCATGATCACCGGCATTCCGAACATTCCGGCGCGGACCTTACCCGTCCTTGACTGTCCGCGCCAGTGCAACGACCCGCACGTCACTTGCACCCGCAGCATAACTGGCCTCGGCACAGGCCGCGAGCGTGGCGCCAGTGGTCAGCACGTCATCGACCAGCAAGACAGGCCGTCCCTCGATCAGTGCCCGGCGGCGCGGATGCACGGCGATGGAATCTACCATGTTGGCAAAACGCGCATCGCGGCCCTTGCCCTCCTGGGTGCCGGTATTGCGGGTGCGCAGCAGCAGGTCCGGGCAGTGCTCCAGCGCGAGGTAGCGCGCCATCTCGGCGCTGAGCAACGCGGCTTGATTGTAGCGGCGCTGGAAGAGGCGGCGCCAATGGAGTGGCGTCGGGGCCACGATCTGATCCGGCAGGGCGATATCCTGCGCCGCGATCCCCATCCATGTGCCGGCCGCGCGGGAGATATCGGTGCGGTCGCCGCGCTTGAAGGCGAGGACGAGCCGGCGGGTATTGTCGCGATAGGCCAGCGCCGCGCGCCCCTTGCTCCAGGGGCGGGCGATGCGCAGGCAGTCGTCGCAATGGGCAATCTCGCTATGGTCCTGACCGGGAAGCGGCACGCCGCAGAGATCGCAGACCAAGCCGGTGATGAAGGGCGTGCGGCTCCAGCAGTCTGGGCAGAGCCCGTCATCCGTCCCCACGATTGCGTTGCAGCTCAGGCAATGGGGAGGATAGACAGTGCGCAGCACAGCCTCGATCCCCGACCGCAGAACGGCATTTCCCATCATGAGCACACCTCGACTGACCGACCGCGCCGCCCTGACCCGTGCCCGTTTCCGCGCGCGGACAGCGCCGGGCGGCATGGCGGATTTCCTCCACCGCAGCATGGCGGATGATCTGGAGGAAAGACTGATGATGGTTAACAGGACGTTTACGGACCCGGTCGTTGTGTCTGGTTTTCCCGATCTCTGGGGCGAGTTGATGCCTTCTGCGCGGCAGGTTACCGATGGCGAGGTTCTGGGTCTGGAGACCGGGAGCTGCGATCTGCTGGTGCATGCGATGGCGTTGCACTGGGCGGATGACCCTGTCGGACAGCTGGCGCAGGCGCGCCACGCGCTGCGGCCCGATGGGCTGTTCATCGGTTTCAGCTTCGGCGGCGAGACGCTGACCGAACTGCGCCATGCGCTGGCGGCGGCGGAGACGGAGGTGATGGGCGGGCTGTCACCACGGGTCGCGCCGATGGGAGAGATCCGCGACATGGGCTCGCTGATGCAGCGGGCCGGGTTTGCGCTGCCGGTGGCCGACAGCTTGCCTCTCAATGCCAGCTACGAGACGATGTTCCACCTGATGCGGGATCTTCGGGCCATGGGCGAGAGCAATGTGCTGGCCACGCGGCACCGTGCGCCCACCCCACGGCAGCTCTTCCTGCGTGCGGCGGAAGAATATGCACGGACGCATTCCACCGAGGACGGTCGGGTTGGCGCGACATTCGAGATCCTCGTCCTGACCGGATGGGCACCGGATGCCTCGCAACCGCAGCCGCTCCGGCCCGGATCGGCGACGACGCGGCTGGCCGACGCATTGGGGTCGCAAGAAATCGGCTTGAACGATCCGGCACAACCGGGCGGAATGCCAAAGAAGGATTGACTCGATAGGCCGGGACCTTATCTCGCCGGAGACCAGCAGGAAGCAGGACAGCCAGATGATCATGACGAAACCCGCCGACCACCCGAAGTTTCCGGACGAGAAGATCGGCGTCTTGCTGGCCAATCTCGGCACGCCGGACAACACCGATTACTGGTCGATGCGGCGCTATTTGAGCGAATTTCTCTCCGACAAGCGGGTGATCGACTATCCGCGCTGGAAATGGCAGCCGCTGCTGCAACTCATCATCCTGTCCAAACGACCCTTCAGCTCGGGCGAAGCCTATCGCTCGATCTGGAACGAGGAATTGGACGAGAGCCCGCTGATGACGATCAGCCGGGCGCAGAAGGAGGGAATCGCTGCGGATATGGCCGAACGGTTCGGCGACAAGGTCGTGGTCGATCTCTGCATGCGCTATGGCAACCCGTCGACGCAGGAGCGGGTCAAGGCGCTGATCGAACAGGGCTGCCGCAAGATCCTCTTCTTCCCGCTCTACCCGCAATATGCCGGCGCCACTTCCGCGACGGCCAATGACCAGTTCTTCCGGGCGCTGATGGAAGAAAAGTGGCAGCCGACCGCGCGAATCGTGCCGCCCTATTTCGACGAGCCGGCCTATATCGACGCGTTGGCGCAATCGGTGGAGCGTGGCTTCGGCGCGATGGAAACGCCGCCGGACATGCTGGTCTGCTCCTATCACGGCCTGCCCAAGCGCTATCACATGGAGGGCGATCCTTATCACTGCCACTGCCAGAAGACGACGCGGCTTCTGCAAGAGCGGCTGGGGATGGACCCGGAGAAGATCACCACCACCTTCCAGAGCCAGTTCGGCCCGGAGGACTGGCTGCGGCCCTACACGGTCGAACATGTCGCCAAGCTGGCAAGGGACGGCAAGAAGCGGATCGCGGTGATCGCCCCGGCCTTCTCGGCGGATTGCATCGAAACGCTGGAAGAGATCAACGAGGAGATCAAGGAAAGCTTCGAGGAAGCCGGGGGCGAGAGCTTCACCTATATTCCCTGCCTCAATGACGACCCGGCGCATATCTCGGCCCTTGGCAGCGTGATCGCGGAAAATCTCAAGGGCTGGATCGGCTGAATTCGGACGCTGGGACGCGTCACCGGTTTTGCCTGGCCCGATAAGGACCGAGGTGTCGAACGCGGAAGACCCGCCCCCTTCGGGACGGGCCTTGATTTCATTCTGTCCTGAGAAGGCCGATCAGCTGTCGCGGCCATTGTCGGAAGACTGAACCGATTTCAGCCTGACCAGCTCGGCCAGCGAGTAGTCTTCTGCATCCACGCCGAGCGAGGAGGCAAGCTGCGCATGGCCGGCGGAGACGCCGCTCTTGGTGGAAACGGTGAAGCTGTCGGATGCCGCGCTTTTGCGGAGGAACCTGACGGCGGCCTGCTCGTCATCCTGTTCGGCGCTGCGCAGGGCAATCTCCCGGACCGTTTCGGCATCGACGCTGCCAAACCCGCCGGGATTGGAGCGGATCGCATTGGCGGCGGCGCGGTCGTCATTCTCGAGCGCGCTGCGCAGCGAGATGAGCTCGGCGGTCGTGTAGACGCCCGGCTCGACTTCAAGCTGCTTGGCAAGCTGGTCGGAGGCAAAGGCCGGAGCGGAGAGCGAGAGGAGAAGGGCGGTGGTCAGGGCGATGCGGTTCATGGTGATGATCCTTTTGGTGCGTTGTCTCGTTGATCTGGTTCAGTGTTCCGGCGCCTGTCGCGCCGTCGATGAGAAGGAACTGGGATCGCAGCCGCTGAACGAAAACCGCCAAACCCGCCCGGTTGATGTGCACCTGCGCACATCACGGCTTGCGGAGCGGGGGTTGGCAAAACCCCGTCGCACCCGGGGGCGTCTTCAGCTTCCCCTAATATTTATCTGGGATAAGTGGCGCGTTACCCAGTGGATCCATCCCGTTCGTCAGGACGCAGGTTCAGGAGATTGCGATGTCATTGAAAAACGAGCTGCAGCTGATGCTCGACACCTATGCCGAGGATTACCGCGCCCGAGACCTCGAAGCCTGCCTTGCATTCTTTGACGAGAATTGCCGGTTCATTACCCCGCGCGGCGTGATGGACGGAAAGGGACAGGTCGAGAAGCTGCACCGCTTCTGGGTCTCGGAGAACCGTGTCGAGCGCGAAATGCAGGTCCAGCAGATCGAAAAGATGGGCGACCATGTCTACGCCATCTGGCGCTTCAGTGACCTGATCGTCGATCCCGCCTCGAACGAAAGCACGATCCAGAAGGGGACCGCCCTGGGCGTGATCCGACTCGATCCGGATGATGGCTGGCTGATCGTCGCCTGCAGCAGCAATGCGGATGCGGACGTGGTTCGTTACCCGGCCGAGGTCACGACGCCCAAATCTGCGGCCTGACACGCCGCAAAAGGCAGCGGAACGGTCAGCCCGATGCTCGGACATCTTAATACCTTCGGCACACAGTCCGATCAGGCGACTATCCGGGAATCGTAACACCGGGACTTGCCCGCCATCACCCGTCGCAGGACGGAAGATCGCGGTGACCTGCGGCAGCCAGGTCCCCGATCCCGATGCCCGTTATTGCCGAACGGAACCTGTTCCTGATCTGGATGGCCCGGTGCGGCCTACGCCAATCCTGGCGCGCCACATACGGCTCCTAATAAAAAACCCTTCGCGCGCCAGGGCATCGCGAAGGGTCACAGATCTGCGCAGGACGTGGAGCTTACGTTTTCGTTTCCACCGGCGTTGCCTCCACGGTCACGGTCTCACCATCACCTGTATCGACCTCGGCGCTCGGCGCCTCGGCTGGCTCGGACAGCTCTTCCGCGGTTTCCGTTTCCGCCTCCGGCGCCTGCCCGACAATAAGCGGCAACATCTCTGCTCCCGTCGGCATCGAGAGCTCGGATTTCGGCAGTTCCTTCCAGCTCAACGTGTCGAAGCCTCCGCAATTGGAACAGACCGGCGCCCAGGTCGCCTCGGTATTGTGGCAATTGTCGCAGACCCATTGCGGGCCACGCGGCGCGGTTACGGCCTTGGCCAGCCAGCCGCGCACGACCGCTTCAGCGGCCCCGGAGCCGCGTTCAACCGCCGCCATGATCGACAGCGACCGCGCCGTCGGATCCGTGCTGGCCAGGTCGCCGATCGCGCGCCGGGCAGCCGGGAAATCCTCGGCCGCGATGTTCAGCTCGGCCAGGAGCATCTTTGTCTCCGGATGATCGGGCTGGATCTTGGTCAGATCGGTAAAGCGCTTAAGCCGCGCCTTCGGGTCCTCATCCGGCACGATTTCGGCAAAGGCCACGGCCAGTTCCGGATGCGGCTGCGATTCCCAGGTCTTGCGCAGCACGCGCGCGGCCAGGCGCGGCTTCTCTTTCTGGATATATCCGCGCGCGGCCATGATCGACGCCGGCACAAGATCCGGCGACAGCTTGTTGGCCTCGATCGCCGCCTCGCGGGCCTCGATCGACTTGCCGGCATCCAGCACATCCTTCGCTTCCGACAGTGCCAGCACGGCGTCGCGACGGCGATGCACGTCGCGCGGAAGGGTGCCGGTGCGCAGCTTGGTGCCAAGGGTCTTGCGGGCGCCGGTCCAGTCGTGATGCTCCGCCTGCAGCTTGAGAAGCGTGTCCTGCACCTCCTCATGCTTCGGCTTGAGCGCATAGGCTTTCTCGGCCAGCTTCAGCGCCGTGTCGGTATCCCCCTCAGACAACTTCTGCTTCATGATGCCACGAATGCCGACAAACCGTGTCTGGTCGTCCTTGAGCAGCTTCTTGTAGGATTCCTCCGCCACTTTCCGGTCGCCGATCATCTCGGCGGCCTGGGCCGTGATCACATTGGTGACCTGCGGCGCGTCCAGAAGCTTTTCGGCCTTCGCCGCCTTCGTCATCGCCTGACGGCCTTCGCCCGCGGCCAGCGCCATCATGGCCTCGACCATCGCCCGGTTGCCGCGGCGTTCGCGGTTCCGGTCGAAATAACGCGACAGCGCGGTTTCATCGCCCAGCAGGAATTTCACGAACGCATAAGCGAAGCTGACAAGCTTGAAGGCGATATAGAGGACCGCAAGCAGCGCAAGGACTGCGAGAACCGCTTGCAGCGGACCAAGCTCGACCTCCTTGAATCCGGAGATGGAGACGACCACGGAAGGTCCGTTTTCCATCACATAACCGGCGCCCACGGCCAAGGCCGCAACCGCCGCAACAATCAACAGGATCTTGATGAGAGACCAAAGCATGATGGGCGTCCTCAGTTGGTGGCCAGGCTGGCAGCGAGTTCATCGGCGGCGGCAAGCGCCTCGGCACGTGTGGCGGCTGACGCTACCCATTCGGCCATGATTTCCTGTCCACCCTCGGGCAGGGCGGACAATTCGGCGATTGCGTCCTCGATGCGCGTCTCGGCGAGCGCAGCCTCGGCGCGGCTCAACACGGAATCGGGGTCATCTCCTTCAGATGGCGCAAGCGACCGGACGCCGAGCTGGTTCTGGATCCAGGTCGCGGCGCGATCACCGGCCGAACCGTCAGAAATCTCGACACGCGAGACGTTCAGGGCTTGCCGGGCCGCCAGGGTGAAGGTTTCGCGCAGCTCGGGCAGGGTCGCAACCCCGTCCTCGGCCGAAGCCGACAAGGCTTGCGGAATCTCGACACCGTCCAGGCCGGACAACAGATCGGCATAGCCAGACCCGTTTTCCAGCGATGTCTGGATATCGACCATCGTCTGCGCGCGGGCCGCCCGGAGTGCCTTCTCTGCCGCAAGCGCGGCCTCGGCAGCAGCTTTCTCTTCGGCTGCCTTCGCGGCGGCCTCCGCATCGGCAACGGCCGTATCGGAGGCTTCGATCGCCTCGCGAACCGCTTTCTCCGCCGCCGCCGCCGCACCTTTCACAAGCGCGTCGGCTTCGGCCATCTGGGCTGTGACGGTCTCCCGAAGCTCTGCCATTTCCCGCCCATAGGCCTCAACGGCGGCAACTGCTGCCGGATCGGGAGCTTCGTCCAGCGGCCGCTTCTCGAGTTCGCCCAACCTGTCGCCGAATGCCTGGATTTTCGACGTTACGTCATCCACCGATGCGGCGGTTGCCGTCTCACCGGCAAGCGTCTCCAGCGAGTTTTTCAGCTCGGACAGCCTGTCTGCTGATTCGGTCTTGATCTCGGCGAGGGCCCCAACACTCGCCGTTTCGGCGAGCCGCATCTTCATCTCTGCCAATTCTGTTTCGAGTGCCGCGATGGTCTCGACCTGTCCGTCAATCGCTGTCTGGACCTGCGGATTGGAGGGCAGGTATTTCGGAGGGATCACGAAGGGGGCCGCGAAGACCATGCCGATTGCCGCGATTGCACCGCCAAGGAAGCCGGGAACAACCGCACCCTTGCGTTCGACAACCACGGTCTCCTTCTCGATGATGTGGGGCTCCTTGGGGTCTGCCGTCGCGGTGTCGCTGACGGTCTCCGCCGGTGCCTCGATCGCCTCGGGTTCAGGTGCCTCCTGGTCCACTGACGCATTGTCGTCCTTTGGGTTCGGCTCCTCTATTTCTGACGTTTCGACGCCATCGAGCGCCTCAAGGTCGGAAATATCCTCGTCGTTTTCGGGTTCGGCGAACTCATCCGCGTCGATCTCGTCAAGGGACGCGTCCACGCTCTCCTGGGCGGTCTCTTCGGCTTCGGCGGCCTCCTCGGCGGGAAGCTCTTCCACGATCTCGGCATCCTCGATCCCGTCTTCGGAGACGGTCTCGTCCGGCGCCGGACTGGTATCCTCTTCGCCCGTGTCGACATCGGCTTCTTGCGGTTCCTCGACGATGTCGTCTTCGGACCGTTCGGTTGCCTCGGATGCCGTGTCGGACTTTTTAGTATCGGCCACTGAATTTACCCCCCGAATCTCGGCATGCATTGCCTGACGGTTATCCGGGCTGAACTTAGCTTGGCGCAGGGATCGCCTCAAGCAGAGGTATCTGCGTCAAACAGCCTGACCATTGCCTGAAGGACGCCTTCGGAATCCGGTGTGTGCGCGACCAGGCAAGTCTCTCCGGGCAGTACGGACCAGGCCGCTCGTGTCGCAGCGCTTATGCAGATCGCGTGAACCACCGCCCGGCGTTCGACTGCGGCCTCCACCAGGAGCATTGCGGAGCGGGGAGAAAACAGTGGCGCGACAATGGGTTCGCTGCGTTGGAGCAGGCGGCGTGCAGGTTCGGAAACCGGTCGGGTCACCTGGTCGTAGACCTCCATGACACGAGCGCCACGCCCCGCCGCGCGCAGGCGCGCGACAATATCTCCGCGCCGATGCCGGCCAGCGACATGAACGAAAGCCTCCGCGGATTCGTTTGAAAGCAGCCGATCCACCAGGCTGTCGGCATCTTTTTCCGTTCCGGCGACCGAATAGCCGGCCTCGCGCGCCCGTAAAGCCGTCCGAGAACCGACGCACCAGACCGGTTCCAGGATCGCCGGTCCCCGCGCGGATAGCGCCGCCACGCCATTTTCCGAGGTGAAGATCGGAGCCTCGCCCGGTCCGGGCGCGCCTTCGAACGCAACCGGAACGATCTCCATCAGGGGCGATGTGATCACACGCGCGAACCGGCCCAGCCGCTCTTCGCACTCGGATTGGAACCGTTTGGCTGCGGTTTCCGGCCGTGTCAGCAACAAGGACGTCTCGCGCAGGTTCACTTCAGCAGGTTTCCGATCTATCTGGGTCCCGTATTCCTAACCTTCGGTCGACGCCCAGTGCAACAATTCGCCTCAGACACACCGCTCACGATCCTCGGGATAGAAAGCAGTTGCGACGACACGTCGGCGGCCGTCGTGCGCACGGATCGCGACCGCATCCTTTCCAATGTCGTGGCCGGCCAGACGGAGTTGCACGCAACCTTTGGTGGAGTCGTCCCGGAGATCGCCGCCCGCGCCCATGCCGAGAAACTCGATTTCACGGTCCAGGCCGCGCTTGAGCACGCCGGGGTCGAGTTGAGCGCGCTCGATGCGATTGCCGTCACGGCCGGACCGGGCCTTATCGGCGGCGTCCTGTCCGGCGTGATGTGCGCGCGCGGGCTGGCCGCCGGAAGCGGACTTCCCCTGATCGGCGTCAATCATCTCGCGGGCCACGCATTGACCCCGCGCCTGACCGATGATGTCGCGTTTCCCTATCTCGTCCTGCTCGCCTCCGGTGGACATTGCCAGTTCCTTGTCGCCGAGGCGCCGGACCGCTTTCACAGGGTTGGTGGAACAATCGACGACGCGCCGGGTGAGGCGTTCGACAAGACGGCACGCCTTCTGGGGCTCCCCCAACCCGGCGGCCCCAATGTCGAGATCGTCGCCCGCGACGGGGATGCGCGCCGCTTCGCCTTTCCGCGCCCACTGCTGGATCGCGCGGGATGCGACATGTCCTTTTCCGGCCTGAAGACAGCCCTGCTGCGCACAAGAGATGCGTGCATTGACGCGCATGGAGGGCTTGCGCGCAAGGATCGGTCCGATCTCTGTGCCGGCTTTCAGGCCGCAATCGCCGATGTACTTGCCGAAAAGAGCAGACGCGCCCTGGAGACGTATCTCCAGATGTCGCCACCGAGCGCGACCCTGGCGGTCGCCGGAGGTGTTGCCGCGAACCAGACGATCCGCAAGCGCCTCATGGAGCTTTGCGAGCAGATGAATGTCCGTTTTGTTGCGCCGCCGCTTCCGCTTTGCACAGACAATGCCGCGATGATCGCCTGGGTCGGGATCGAGAAAATGCGCCTGGGACAGATGGGCGACCTTGTCGCGCGTCCGCGCTGGCCACTCGACACCCGACAGGCCGCATTGCTCGGCTCGGGAAAGAAGGGCGCAAAGGCCTGAAGAGCGATGCCTGCCGAAACGCGAGAGACCGACGCCGCGCACAAGGCTCGCCGCCGGCCCCCCTTAACCGGTCTCCGAGGAGACCATACTCGTGAAAAACGACTTTTTAATAAACACTCGAAAAAAATGCTTTTTGCCAAAGGAAAGAGCTGGACCCTTTCGAAGCAACCGGTTTGGGAGAACGATAAAACCCAACCGGCTTGAAACCTTGATCCCACACTTCCCGGCCCGAGGAAATTGGCACCATTGCGTAGGCAAACTTGCCTATCTGCTTGTTTCGGTCCGGTGCCGGCGGTAGTTTGGCGCGGTCGCAGGAACGCGCCGGAACCAGAAATAAATTGCCGGGAGGCATGGAGACTTGATCGCAGGGCAGCCGTCATGGCACGCCGAGTACCCCGTCCTCGGAACTGCTCCCGGCGGGATCGCGAAAACGAACCCGGAGACCGCGTGGTGAAACGCTCGCTCGGACCGCTCCTGGCGCTCGGATTTG
Organism: uncultured Tropicimonas sp.; assembly: GCA_947497945.1. GTDB lineage: Bacteria > Pseudomonadota > Alphaproteobacteria > Rhodobacterales > Rhodobacteraceae > Tropicimonas. Next base: position 159,639 of record CANMIP010000001.1, read on the forward strand.
CCGGCATTCAGTTCCTCGCCGTGATGCTGGTGGTTTTCTCCTCCTATCTTTCGTCGGAAGCGGCGCTGATCGGGCATGCAAGGGAAATCCTGCGCGATGTTGCCACGAACACGATCGAGCACTCCCGGGGTTTCCTGAGCCCTGCCCGCGGCGCCGCGGTCCTGGCTGCACGGCTGGCGCAGAGCGATGTGGTGGCCAGCGATGATCCCACCGAGCTGGAAAAGCTCCTGTTCCAGCAATTGCAGCTCGTTCCGCAGGTCTCCGGCATCTTCTTCGGCACCGAGCAGGGCGAGTTCTACTACGTCATGCGCGACGAGAAGACCGGCCTGACCCGCTCCAAGCTCGTCACCTTCCCGGAAGGCGAACGGCGCACCGAGCTGATCTGGCGTGAGACCAATTTCGAGATCACTTCGCGCGAAATGGACCCGCAAGACAGGTACGACCCGCGTATTCGCCCCTGGTACACGCAAACCCAGGCGGAGATGCGTTCCGTCTGGACCGATCCCTACATCTTCTTCACCTCGCAGCGCCCCGGCATCACGCTGGCCGCACCCGTAAGCCGCCCGGATGGAAGTCTTGTTGGCGTGATGGGGGTCGATATCGAGATCAGCTCGATCTCCGATTTCCTGTCCAGGCTGAAAATCGGCAAGCGGGGGCAGGCATTGATCATCAACGAGAACGGCGATGTGATTGCACATCCCGACAAGACGCTGATCAAGACCGGCAATGCCGATGGCACCTACCGCTTCGTGACCATCGGGGAACTGGACGACCCGATCGCGCGCGCGGCCTTCGGTCCGCTCTTTGCGGAAGGGTCGATGCCCGGACGGGCCACGAAACAGGACTTCTTTTACGGTGACGAGACCTACGTCTCACAGGTGATGCCCGTGGGCAGCGACATCCTGCCTTGGACGATTGCGGTCTATGCGCCCAAGAGCGATTTCACCGCCGAGATCGAACGGAACCGCGCGGTCAATATCTGGATCGCCGCCGCCCTGGCCATCGCCACCGGGCTTGTCGGACTGCTGCTGGCCAATCTCGTCTACCGGCCGGTGCGCGCCTTTGCGGTGCGCTCGGCCCTTGTGGCGCAGGGCGAACTCGACCCGTCAGAACCGTTGCCAAGCACCTATGGCGAGCTGGAAAGGGCCAACGACACCCTGGTTCAGGAAATCGCCGAACGCCGCAAGGTCGAGCACGAATATGGCCAGACCTTCGAGATGGCAGTGCGCGGCATGGCGCAGATCACGGCCGATGATGGCCGCTTCCTGCGCGTCAATCGCGAATTCTGCGAGCTGACCGGCTATTCGGCCAGTGAGTTGCTGGAGATGCGCGCCACCGACCTGACGCTCCGGTCGGACCCGCCTGGCCCGACCGGAGCGCGGGAGCTGATCAATTTCGACCTGCCGCTCAACAAGGAACTGCAATGTCGGCGCAAGGACGGCGAACTCGTCTGGCTCCAGATCAACGGCATTGTCGTGCGCGACCAGAGCGGAACACCGCTGCATGTCGTGCTGTCCGTCGAGGACATGACGCGCGCGCATGACCAGGAGCAACAGATCCAGACCTTGAACCGCGAGCTTGCACATCTCGCCCGGACCACCACCATGTCGCAACTGGCGGCCGGGCTTGCCCATGAGCTGAACCAGCCGCTGGCTTCCATCGCCCAGAATGTCGACTCGGCAATGCTGACGGTCGATCAGATGGGCACCGACAACAAGGATCTGCAACTGATCCTCAGCGAGATCGAGGAGCAGGCGCTCCGGGCCGGCGAGATCATCCGCGCCCTGCGCGGCTTCATCGGTCGCGACGAGGGCGGACAAAGCGTCTTCGATGTTGCGGTGCTGGTCGAGCAGTCCTGGCGTCTGGTCAATGCCGAGGCGATGGAGCACGGCACCCGGATCGAGACCGGGCTGGACGGGTTGCCGCTTGTCGAGGCCAACAGGGTGCAGATCGCGCAGGTAATCGTAAACCTGCTGCGCAATTCCATCGAGGCGATGGCCGCGCCGGGCAGCAAGGGCGGGCAGCTGATCCGTGTCAGCGGCGCCTGTACCGACGGGATGGTCACCGTCACAGTCGAGGATTCCGGGCCCGGTCCGGACCCGAAGATTCGGTTGTTCTCGGATTTCGAGACAACGAAGCCAGCCGGAATGGGGCTTGGCCTGTCGATCAGCCGCTCGCTGGTGGAAGCCAATGGCGGCAAGATATGGCATGATGATGTTTGCACATCCGGCGCGCGGTTCTGCTTTACGCTGCCGGTTTATGGCGCGGATGGAGAGTAAAGGATGTCTGAGCTCGGTCTGACGGTTTTCGTGGTCGATGACGACCCGGCGATGCGAAATTCGCTTCCGCGCACCCTGCGCATGCGGGGGTTCGAGGTCGAGGTTTTCGCCTCGGCACCCGATTTTCTGGCGCAATATGACGGCAAACGTCCGGGTTGCCTGGTGCTTGACCTGCGAATGCCCGAGATGTCGGGGCTGGAACTGCAACAGCGACTTGGCGACAGCGCGCGTTTCCTGGCGACGATATTCATTTCCGGCCATGGCGGGGTGCGGGAATCCGTGCAGGCGATGAAGGGAGGCGCGATGGATTTCATCGAGAAGCCTTTCCGGACCTCCTCTCTGGTCGAGCGTATCGAGGCGGCCTTCGAACAGGTCCGCAGCCAGCTCGAACTGCAGAGGAAATGCGCCGATATCCGGATGCGCTTCGATCGGCTGACCGCGCGCGAGGCGGAGATCGTCGCCCGGATCGTCGCCTGCCCGGCGGAAATCAGCAGCAAGGAGATCGGGCGCCATCTCGGCATCAGCCCGCGCACCATCGACCATCACAGGGCGCGAATCCTCGAAAAGCTGGAGGTTCGGTCCACCGCCGAGCTGGTCGGGCTTGCCGTCAGGATGCATCGCGACTGCGCCGAGCCGCTCTTCGACCCGGTCAGTCCGCCCGAAGACTAGGGCGGCCACCGTTTCGTGCAGGGCTCACAGCGTTTCCGATATCGGAAACGACACTGATCCGGAGGCGCGCGCATCGGGAGTCTCCATCTCTCCACCGGATTTCATGGTGACCAGGGCCGCCTCCACCGTCGGGGCATAGCGAACCCGTGGCCGGCGCAGCCCTCGCGCCAGGAAAGCGCGGCGGATCGCACGATCCGCTCCGGTCAGCCAAAGCGACACGCCCTGGCGTTCGGCCTTGCGGGCAAGTTCCACGATCATCTGTGCCCCTGTTGAATCAAGAAACGGTACGGCCGTGAAATCGACCACAAGCGCCTTGTGGTGGTCGTTGATCCTGTCCAACACAGTGCCGATCGATGCGGTCGCGCCAAAGAAGAGCGCGCCCTTGATCCGGTAGACCACAACATCGGGATCGGCGGCCTGCGCCTCGCGATACGAACCGCGCGGGGCGGTGGTATCCGCGAGGTCCCCGCCCACCAGAGGCATATGCGAGTCCACCTCCGTCGCCTGTGCCATGCGCTGGATGAATACCACAGACCCGATGGCAAGTCCGACAACGATCGCCTCGGTCAAATCGCGGAAGATGGTCAGGAGGAAGGTGGCGGACAAGACCGCGATTTCCCCCCGCCCGGAGCGGAAAAGCGTCCTGATTGCTGTCTTCTCGACCATTTTCCAGGCCACGACACACAGGACACCGGCCAGCGCGGCGAGCGGAATGAAGGCGGCCAGTGGCGCCGCCACCAGCATGACCACCAGCAGAAAGACCGCATGCAGCATGCCCGAGATCGGTCCATGCGCTCCTGAGCGCACATTGGTTGCCGTCCGCGCGATCGTGCCTGTAACGCAGAAACCGCCAAAGAGCGCCGATCCGAGATTCGCGACCCCCTGTGCGACAAGCTCGCAATTCGAGCGATGGCGCCGCCCGGTCATGCCATCGGCCACAACCGCCGAGAGCAGGGATTCGATGGCGCCGAGCAAGGTGAAGGAAATCGCCGAAGGCAGGACGGCGTGCACCTTTTCCGGCGTGATCTCGGGAAGTTGCGGCATTGGCAAGGTCGAGGGAATGCCGCCGAACTTGGAACCGATGGTTTCCACGGGAAGTCCGAACAGCCGCACCCCGGCAGCCGCCAGGGCAACGGCGATCAACATGCCCGGCCAGCCAGGCCGCAGCCGCCCCAGGCCGACGATGATCACCATCGTCGCGACGGACAGGCCAAGCGCGGCGGGCGTCAACGTGTCGCGAGCGTGCCAGAGCGCAGGCAGCTTCTCTGCCAGCGCTCCGGGTTCCGTAGCCAGGGAGAGTCCGAACAGCTCCCTCAACTGGCTGGCAAAAATGATCACCGCAATCCCGGCCGTGAAGCCGACCGTGACCGGGAAAGGGATGAACTTGATGAAGGTTCCGAGCCGGAGGAATCCTGCGGTCGCCAGCAGCAGCCCGGACAGGAAAGTCGCCAGGATCAACCCGTCGATCCCGTGTTCCGCCACGGTGGCCGCGACCAGTACAATGAACGCGCCCGCCGGACCACCGATCTGAAAGCGGGAGCCGCCGAGAAGAGACACGAGGAAGCCGCCGACAATGGCGGTAATCAACCCCTGCGCCGGCGTCGCTCCGGAGCCGATCGCAATCGCCATCGAAAGCGGCAACGCCACGACCGCAACAGTCAGCCCGGAGGTGGCGTCTGCGCGAAAATGCGACAGGCCGTAGCCCTCGCGGAGCACAGTGACCAGTTTCGGTGTGAAGAGTTCGGCGAAACCGGGAGGCCGGTTCCGCGGCTGGGTGCTGGATTCCATGTCTTGCCGCGCCTGTTCCAAGGAGGCGGCGGGATCGTCGGCGTCACGTCGGCGGTCTCCGTCGCGGAGTTTATCTGTCGGTCTCCGGGTCCCGGGATTTCAACCGCACGCCACGTCCTCCCGTCGTCGACGCGCTTCCCGGTCCAATCAGTTCCACACCCGCCTCATCAAACGCCTCGATCACCCGGATCAGGCTGTCCACGACACCGCGCACATTGCCCGGACTCGCTTCCATGCGCTGAATCGTCGGCACGGACAGCCCCGAAAGTTCAGCCAATTTCTTCTGGTCGAACCCGAGCAGCGCCCGGGCAGCGCGCATTTGCGCGGAGGTGATCATGATGGATGCCTCTGGCAGGACAATTGCCAGTTACAGTATGAAACTTGATATGTCAAATATCAAAATATGCGCTTTCTGCATGATTCCATCGCCCTTGCCGGTCCCGGCAGTGCGGTCAAGCCTTTGGATTGCGTGGCATCTGGCGCAGCAATTCGTCGAGGGCCTGATCCTTGGCAAACGCGGTCTTTGCCGCTGCCTGTTCGCGAGCAAGTTCGGCACGGGCACGCGCAAGATCCATGTTCAGCCGGGCGCGCTCCTTTTCCGACCAGCGCATCCAACGCGCAGCAGAGACGATCATGGCGCCGTCGGTCGCACCATCAGCGGAGACCAACTCCATGCAGCTCTCGCGGTCCCGCTGCAGTTTGCCAAGGCGCATGGACGCCGCCCGTTCCGCTTCGGCCTTCTGCCGCAGCACCTGACTCGAAGCAAGCCAGACCGCCTCGGTCACCCGCTTGAGCCTCTGCAACTCGTGTCGACGGTTCTTCATCCCGGCCTCAATCAATGAAACTCTTGCGTGCCTTGGCCCGCATTTGCTCGGCAAAGCGGATCGCCGCCGCGACCGGGCGATAGTGGTCGGGATGGATTTCCTGCCCGACATCCGTTGCGGCGAAAATGGCGCGCGCTGTTGGCGGATCGCGCTGGATCGGAACAGCAGATTCCATGGCAACCTCGCGAATCTGGGCGGCGACCTCATCCACGCCCTTGGCGACACAGATCGGCGGACCGCTGAAGGTCGGATTCCACTTCAATGCGACGGCATAGTGTTCTGGGTTGACGATAACCACATTCGCTTCCTTCACATCCGCCAGCATCGAGTTCAGGGCGATTTCCTGTGCACGCCGGCGCCTGGCCATCTTCATGTACGGATCGCCTTCCGACTCCTTCATCTCGTCCTTGAGTTCCTTGTGCGACATGCGATTTCGACGGATGTGCTCAGCGTGCTGAAAGAGGAGATCGATCCCGCCGATCGTGCCGAAAACGACAACGATGATCGCCAGGAACTCGGTCGCGAGGCGCGCCATCAACTGGGAGACGCCCCCTGGCGTCGATGTCATTGTGCTCGCGATCGTGTCCATCCGTTGCGACAGGAAGAAAGCCAGCACGCCGGAGACAATCACGAGTTTCGTGAAGCTCTTGGCAAATTCGAACAACCCGGAGCGCCCGTACTTGTTCTTGGCATTGGAAATCGGAGAGATTCGGGACAACTTTGGCGCAAGCTTGTTCGGTGCGAAGACGAGACTGCGCTGCGCCAGCAGGGCCGCTATCACGAGCAGGCCCGGAGGAATGAGCATGGGAAGAATGCCCGTGCCAAGTTCGCGCCAGAGTGAGGCGGCATCCAGCGGAATCCCCAAATGCGCCCGGGTGGCAGAGGGGTGCCCGATCCGCGCCAGGATTGACACGCCCAGATCTCCGAAATGCCCTGCGATCCAGGGGCCCATCACGACGAAGGTCAGCAGGATGGTCCCGTATGAAATTGCGGCATTCACATCCTGTGATCGCGGTACGTCCCCTTTCTTGCGAGCGTCGTCGAGCTTCTTTTGACTGGGTTCGTTTTGTTTGTCCTGTTCGTCGTCTGCCATCACCGCACTCCGAACGGATCGGCAAGGACAGCATGGAGCGCATCAAGCCAGATCTGCAGGAGAAAGGGGGCAAGCATGGCCAGCATGGCCATCCCGGCTCCGGTGATCGCCGGCGCGCCGACAAGAACCACCATCAGCTGGGGCATCGCGCGGTTTATCGCGCCAAGCGCCAGGTTGTAGATGAAGGCCGCAAGAACGAAGGGGGCGGCCAGGCAGAAGGCAAGGCGGAAGCAGTAGGAGACATGTGCGATGCCGAACTCTGCGAGATCGGCAGGCTGCAGCACCGTGCCGGTCGGAAACTGGCGGTAGCTGTCGATCATGGCCGAAATGACGAAGATATGCAGATCCGCCATGACCGCGAGGGCCAGTCCGCCCATCACCAGGAGATGTCCGATCGCGGGCATCGGTTCAGTTGCCGACCCGCCGAAGACCTGCGCCAGGGATGTGGATTGCGCCGCCATGGAGGCTGCCAACTGGAGGACGATGATCATGAAGCGCAGGGTCATTCCGAGGACGAGACCGATCAGGGTCTCCGACAGGACGAGCGTGAAGAGGTCGGCGCCATCGCTGGGAAAGGCCACGTTCGGGACCGCCGGGAAGACCATGAACGTGAAAGCGAACGCGACCGAGAGCTTGACCCTCTGCGGAACCAGCCGCTCTCCGAAAGCCGGAACGAAGGAAACAACCGCACCAATCCGCAAGAAGACCACGATGGCCTGCAAGAGACCCGCGCGGCTGATCGCCAGGAGGTCCGGTGGCAGCTCGATCATGCGGACACGACCCCGACCATGGATGGGCGCGCATCGAGCCCGATCTCCTCGAAGGAAAGGACGGGGGACACGACCCCTTTCGCGGCAAGCACGTTGTTCAGGAACCGGCGCCGACGGCTGGAAGTGACAAGCGCCGGGTAGACGCCGCTTTCGGCCGCACGGGCAAGCTTCTCCGAAACACCTGCGGCGAGACGCCCGAAATCCTCCGGCGGCAGCGCGACTTCGTTCGTTCCGCCAGGGCCATCGATCTGGTAGGTCGTGAAACGTTCCTCCCATTCCGGCGCCAGCTGCAGGAGCGGCAGGGTTCCGTCCTCTCGCCGCAGTTCCGAGATGATCTGGAAACCGAGGCGTTGGCGGACATATTCGCAAATCGCCTCAGGCGTGGTGAAACTCCCGCGCGCTTCTGCGATGGCTTCAAGGATCAGCGGCATGTTGCGGATCGACACCTGCTCGTCCAGCAAGAGGCGCAAGACCGCCAGAAGCATGTCGATGGGGACGCGATCCGGGACAAGCTCGTCGATCAGTTTCCGATTGGCCTCGGCGCGTCGCGAATCCGTCAGGTTGCTCAACTCGCTGAGCAGGCGGCGGAGCGCTTTGAGGGTCATGAGGCGGGAAAAGTTGCGCTTGATCACCTCGAGAAGGTGCGTCGCGAGGACTTCGGTCGGCGTGACGATGGTCGTACCGTCCAGCGCGACTTCCTCCCGCTGGGCATGGGAAATCCAGCGTGCCGGCGCGCCGTAGACAGGTTCGCTCACAGCCTCGCCTTCGGGATAGGGATTGTTGGGGTCCGCAACTAGCGCCAGAACACTGTCGGGTCGCAGCTTGTCGCGCGCCTGTTCGACGCCCTGGATCCGCAGGACATAGGTTCCGGGCATCAGGCTGGCATTGTCCGTGAGCCGTACCTCGGGCAGGACCACACCAAATTGCGAAGCAACGTGATTGCGCATGTTCGAGATCCGCGCGTCGAGCCCGGTTCCTGGATCCAGAACCATCGAGACCAGGTCCGGTGCGAATTCCAGGTGAATGTCGTCGAGATCCAGCAGATCGCCGATGGGTTTCTCGCTCGGAGCGACTTCCAGAGAATCGTCGGGCCGGCTGGCCTTCGCTTCTTCCTTGCGTTGTCTCTGCAGCCCCCGGAACCCTGCGTAGAAAAGCGCGGCAGAGCCCAGAACGAAAGGCAGGAAAGGAAAGCCGGGAACAAGAGCGAAGACCAGCATCAGGGCACCAACGGTGATCAATGCAGCCGGATAGCGACCGAGCTGCCTGAAGATCGCCAGGTCGGTCGCACCTTTCTCCCCCCCTCGGGCGAGCAAGAGGGCAGAGGCGACAGAGATGATGACGGCCGGGATCTGCGAGACCAGGCCGTCGCCGACGGTCAGGATCGCGTAGGTCTCAAGGGCCTGCTGGAGCGGCATCCCGTGAATCGCGAGCCCCATGATCAGGCCCATCACGAGGTTCAGCAATGTGATCAGCAAACCGGCAATCGCATCGCCTTTCACGAATTTCGATGCCCCGTCCAGCGAGCCGAAGAAGGTGGTTTCGGCTTGTTCGAGTTCCCGGCGTGCCCTTGCCGTCGCGTGATCGATGGCACCGGCCGACATATCGCTGTCGATGGCCAACTGCTTGCCGGGCATTCCGTCGAGCGCGAAACGGGCACCAACCTCGGCCATCCGGGTCGCGCCCTTCGTGATAACGATGAAATTCACGATCAGGAGAACGCAGAAGACAACGAGACCGAGAAAGACACTGCCGCTCATCACGAACATGGCAAAGCCTTCGATCACGTCACCCGCAGCCCCCGTCCCGGTATGGCCTTGCCCGATGATGAGCTTTGTCGAGGAGACGTTGAGCGATAGGCGGAGCATCAGGGACGCGAGAAGGATCGTCGGGAAGGCAGAGAAATCCAGCGGTCGCTCGATGAAGAGCGTGACAGTGAAGATCAGGATCGCCAGCGCGAAGGAGGATGCCAGGCCGAGATCCAGCACCCAGGCCGGCATCGGCAGGACCATCATGACGATGACCGCCATCAGCGCCACCGATAGCAGGACAGTCGGGTTGAAGATGCTTTTGACGCTCAACTGCTCCATGATCAGTCGACTTTCTGCCAGGGAGAGACCACCGGGACCAGCGAGCCAAGACCGGCGGAAACCGCGCGGACAGGCGTTGGCGATGCGGCAGGGACCGCCGTCGGCTTTTTAAGCTCAGCGACAGGCTGTTCGGTTCTTGCGACCGGGTTGGCGATCCGGAAAAGCTGAGCTGCCTCGTTCCAGCTCCCTGTGCGCTGGTGCAGTTCGAGCAGAAACCGGGCGGCGAAATCCGCGTTCCTGGCCGGGTCGATCATGTCACCGGCCGAGGCGAAAGCCATCACATGCGACAGGTGGCTGAGCTGGAAGCAACCGACAAAGAAGTCATCATGCCCGGAAGCGCGGAGTTGATCGAGATAGGACTGGGCCGACTCCCGGTCAGAGAACCAACGCCGGGTTCCCCCCGCTTCGATCGTCCATGGCCAGGGAAGGACCGTTTCGCCCTGCTGTTTTCCGCTTTCGGCGGTCGTGACCGCCTGCATGACGGCCGCGGGAACGCCATGCCGCGCGGCGGATTGCGAGGCCGATTCGAGACAGATATCCGCGCCTGGCGAAGCGAACGCCGCGATGGAGAGGCACAAAAGGCCCGCAAGGCTTGTGAAAGCCGTCCGTAAAGTAAGCAAAGCGTTCTGCTGCTGCCTAGCGGCTGCACAATGCACGATCTTCGTAGCGAACATGTGGGCGCCTTTCTGGTTCATCCCACATCTGGCTATCGCGACAGGGTTTACGGAGAGTTACTCCAGCCAATCTCTCTTTGAAGGCCCCCCGTCCGAGTGACTCCGCCGGGCCCGCTCAAGGTGCGCGCTGGTTGTTTTGATTTTTCCAATATGGTAACCGGGTCGTAAATGCGCCTTTTGGAGTTTGGCAGATGAAACATTTGATCAAGATTGCGACGGTCGGCTTTGCGCTGACCGCGGGCCAAGCCTTGGCCGACGATGCGTTTGATGCGGCCGTCGAGAGCGGCTTCTGTGATGATCGTGGCGGCGTTGCCACCGCACGTTGGAAAGACGCCACGAAGTCGACCGTTGAAGTGCGGTGCAAACAGGGTGGCGTCGCACTTGACGACCGCACTGTTGCCATTGGCGGCTTGACGGCAATCGCCGTGCTGGCTCTGATCGCCGGCGATGACGATGGCGGCTCGGCCTCCGGCACCACGGGGACAACCGGCACGGACTGATCGGATCACGATCCGGAACAGAGTCGAAAAGGCCCGGCACCGCCCTGACGCCTTCGGTGTGGTGAGACACGATACAAGACAGCCTGTCGCGATGATCGCGGCAGGCTATTGTTTCTCCGAACAAAATGGACGCCATCTTTGCCGTCTAACGCTGTAGATCTGCGCGAAAATTTTCTCACAGGAACGACCCGAGATGGACCCGCGACAACGTGAGGTTCCGATGGCAGGCTTGGCAATAACTCAATTTCAAGCTCACCCAGATCTACCCCGGGGCTGGAAGCTACCATCTCAACACCTGCTCGTATCCTGACTGCACGAACTTCGGTCATCCGCTTATCGACAGCAGGTCTCGTCGGAAGGTTTGGGCAGAGTGGCGGCCGGACATATCGCAAGAAGATCTTCAGCTTGTAGAGAAACCCGGGTCTGGCGCCTGCACATTGACCGGTGCCGGCGCAACGCATAGACGCGTTTCATCGGTCTTCCGGTATCAGAGTGACCCACATTCCCGGTAAGATCAACGAACGGTCCAATGCCTTGGTCGCACCTCTGTTGGTGGACCACTTCATTGGGAGCACTCTGAACCGCCCCGGGTTTACCGGAGAGGGTTTGGTTCAATGATTAGGCTGCTTTCTCGTCAGCGTTCAAGGCTTCGCAGAAGGCCTCCTCTGCTTTTTGCGGCGTGACGTAGGCCCATCATCATCTGCGCAAAGATGCCCCTGTCACTCCACCGCTTCCACCGATTGTAGAGCGTCTTGTGCGGTCCGTATTCCGCAGGTGCGTCGCGCCAACGCAAGCCATTGCGATTGATGAAAATAATCCCACTTAGGACCCGCCGGTCATCCACGCGCGGCTTGCCATGGGACTTCGGAAAATAGGGCTCCAGCCGCGCCATCTGCGAGTCGCTCAACCAATAAAGATCAGACATGTCACCGCACTGTTTTCCTGCGGTGAATCGCGACCCTCTACCAAAATCAATGGGTCCTGACCCTAGGGATCCATCGCATCTCATCGCTCCGTTTTCATGGCAACAAGTCACAACAAGGGGGAGTATCGGATGTGGGGCTGGCGACATTTTGATATTAGCAAACCCCCGGAACCTTGCATTGATGCACCTCAAGACTCGGGGGGGCGACCGGTATCGGAAGCAATGACTCACGCCGATGATACCCAAACTTCACGATTGATATCGAGGATCAACTCACGCCGATCAGGTTTTCCCTGTGTCAGAACACAGCACGCTGACAGCTTTGCCCTGTGTCAAGGCCATTTCGTCGCCAATTTGGTATCGTTGTTCATGACAACCATCGAGACCAGGGGGCCGATGTGTTTTTGTTTGGCCATCGAGACAACCAAAGACTGACAGGGCGCAATGCAATGGCGTTGGATCCTGCGCGCAACCTCATGGTTGCCTGGATGAGCCTCGCCCTCGGCGCCGCGACGGGCATGGTCCTCGGACTTTGGTCATTCGACGGCCCGTTTCCCGCGCCGGGATCTCTGGAAGCCTATGACTCCTTGTCGCGACGTTTCATGCGCCTTGGCCACATAGCCTTCTTTGGGTTGGGGATCCTAAACATTCTTCTCGCCCACCACCTGTGCGGGCTACGCGTATCTCTGGAAAGTGCTGGAATCGGTCTGGCCGCGATGAATTTCGGCAATGTCTTTCTTCCTTTGACGCTCTTCGCGGCAGGTGTGTTCGAACCGCTCAAGTACCTCACGCTCCCACCGGCCATTGCCGTCACAACAGCCTTGGCCATTGGCGCTTACGCGACAGTCCTTGAGCTTCGCGCAGGAGAAACGTGATGAAAGATCGAGTGGAAGCAGAAGCATGGTTGCGGAGTTTGCTGCAGAAGGTGTCCGGACGGTCCGCAACGGATGTATCCTTGGACGCAGATCTGAGTGAAGCGATTGGCCTCGACAGTCTCGGACGCCTGGAAGTTCTGTCCGAAATCGAGGCGGAGTTCGATTTCGTCTTCGCAGACGATGCGCTAGCAAACGCGACAACGATCGCGCGGATGCTTGATGACATCAATCGCAACTCAGGTGCTCCAATCAAGAAAGCTCAGTCATGCGAATAGGTCTTATCGCAATGAGTGGTGTCAGGGTTCGTACCGCCGAACTCGCTGCGATGGGCGTGACGCTGCCGCAGTTCGTGGCGCGTGGACGCGTGATTGCCTCGCTTCCAAGTCTGGGACTTCTGACCGTGGCGGGCCTTACTCCGTCGGATGTGGAAATCGAATACCGCGAGTTGGATGAACTGCCGGATGGAGGTCGCCTCGAGCCATTCGATCTCGTTGGTATCTCGTCTTTCACCGCTCGTATCAACGCAGCCTACGATCTTGCGGACCGCTATCGAGCGGAAGGTGTTCCGGTCGTCCTTGGCGGGTTGCATGTATCCATGATGCCAGAGGAGGCCATGCAGCACGCCGACAGCATCGTCGTTGGCGGAGCCGAGGGGGCTTGGCAGAAATTGGTCGAGGATTTCCGCTGCGGAGTGATGCGGCCACGCTATGACGGTCTGAGATGCGAGGTCTTCGAACCTGGAAACTATGCCTTTCCTCGGTTCGATTTACTTGAGGGACGGGCCTACAACCGCGTGACGGTTCAAACCTCGCGCGGATGCCCGATCAGCTGCGAGTTCTGTGCGGCAAGTCTACGTATTACATCGCATTTTCAGCAGAAACCGGTGGATCTCGTGTTGGACGAACTCCAAGCCGCCGCAGCCGCGGTGGAGATCCCATTTGTCGAGTTCGCCGACGACAACACTTTCGTGAACCAGAAGTGGAGCAAGAAATTGTTGCGCGGCATGACGCCGCTCGGTCTTCACTGGTTTACCGAAACGGACATATCGCTGGCCGACGATCCTGAACTCCTGGACTTGATGCGCGCCGCCGGGTGCAAACAGGTTCTGATTGGCCTCGAAAGCCCGGCTCGCGAAAACCTGGAAGGGCTGGACCCACACGATTGGAAGGCGCGGCGTGCGGAAGAATACCTGGATGCCATAGAACGGATTCAGTCTCGCGGTATCAGCGTGAACGGCTGCTTCATTCTCGGCCTCGACAGCCACGATGAAAGCATCTTCGAACAGACGCGCGATTTCATCCGTGCTTCGAACCTGCTGGAGGCGCAGCTAACAGTTCTCACACCGTTTCCGGGAACACCGCTCTACGCGCGGTTCAAACGGGAGGGGCGATTGCTGCAGGAACGCTTCTGGGATCGCTGCACGCTCTTCGACGTCAACTATCGGCCGAAGCGCATGAGCGTCGAACAGCTCGAATCCGGGCTGCGCTGGCTTTTTGCCGAAGTCTACAACAATGCCGAGTTTGCCCGCAGGCGCCGGGCGTACATGAACATTCACAGGAAACTGCGGGGTGCCGCCTGATCAGAGAGGACAAGGCATGACATTGAAATCAATCAAGACAGTTTTTCTCATTGCGGGTCTTTACGATCTCATCCTTGGATCGGCCTATCTGGTCGGCCACGAGACTCTTTTCACAGCGTTCAACGTGCCGGCGCCCGGGCATCCAACCTATGTCGAGTTTCCTGCCCTTCTGCTGGCGTTGTTTGGGGTGATGTTCCTGCAGATCAGCACGGATCCAGTTCGCTACCGCGAGATGATGCCCTATGGCATGGGGCTCAAGGCGGCCTTTGCCGGCCTTGCGTTCGGGTACCACTTCACGTCCGGTGTGTCGTTCATGTGGCTCCCCCTCGCGACAATCGACCTGATCTTCCTGATCGTCTTCGTACTCGCTTGGCGCGGCACCACGCAACTCGCGCGGTAACCGAACCACTTGCGGGCATTCCACGCCGAAACGAAGCAAGCCTCTGACAAGGATGAAGAACCCACCTGGCGAGAATATCTGGAGGGACAGGATTGCGGAAAAATCGCTTGAGCAAGACGGCTGGTTCTGAACTTCACGAGTGCCGACAAATGCTCCTGAAGCGTTTGGGAATTGGGTTCGCCGTGATCCTTGTTGTCCTTGGGCTGACCTTTCACAGGGAGTTCGCTCGCCTTCGGGCCGTGTTCACGCTCTTTGATGAGGAAATGATTGTCGAGAACTTCTCCTCCATGGGTGACATCTTCCGAACAGTGCCTCTTTCGCGCGGCGCAGGCCCTGTCAGCGAGTTGCCGGAGGGAACAGCCATCTCGCTGCCATCGCATTTGCTTGAGTGGTTCAGACAACGCACAACGACCTCGCTCATCGTCCTTCGCAATGGTGGAATCGTTTTTGAGGAATACTGGCTGGGCACAGGACCCGACGACCTTCGAATTTCCTGGTCACTCGCAAAGAGTTGGGTTTCGGTGCTGCTCGGGATTGTCCTGGAGGAAGGTCACATCAAGTCCATCGACGACCCGGTATTGCGCTACGTTCCCGACCTTGCCGGGTCCGCCTATGACGGCGCCACCATTCGCGATGTGTTGATGATGTCGAGCGGTGTTGATTTCGACGAAGACTATCTGGACTTTTGGTCCGATGTGAATCGTATGGGCCGGGTTCTGGCGCTTGGCGGCAGCATGGATGCCTTCGCAGCTTCCTACACCCAGCGTGCATCCGCGCCGGGGGAGCGGTGGACCTATGTATCAATCGATACACACGTCGTCGGCATGATCATTCGTGGCGCGACGGGCCGCAGCCTCCCGGATCTTCTTCAAGAAAAGATCATTAATCCTTTAGGGTTGCAGGCTGACGGTTATTTCCTGGTCGACGAGAGGGGGACGGGCTTTGCCCTTGGCGGTCTCAATGTCACAAGCCGCGACTACGCGCGTTTCTCGCTGATGATATTGGGCAACGGGTTCTGGAACGGTCAGCAAATTGTATCCAGTGAATGGCTCGAAGAGGCGACCCGTCCACAAGCAACGACTCAACCAGGGCAAAAGCAATATGGGTACCAGTGGTGGATACCTGTTGGCGCTTCGAAAGGCGAGTTTCAGGCCGAAGGTATCTATGGGCAGTACATCTATTTCAACCGAGACCGCAATGTCGCAATCATTATGACCGCCGGAGATAGAAATTTCCGCGGCGCCGGGGTCGATAACCAGAATACAAAAGTCTTCCGAGAGGTCGCCCGCCTCGGCGAGCATTGGTGAACCGTGCTTTACACGAATCCCTCAATCCGGCCCATGGCTGCTGATTCCGGTCATGCTGAGGTCTTTGTGTGTTCTCCGATGTGGTTCGCAACCCGATATTGAACGAAACCTGCCCAACGTCCGAAACGCGGAGGTTGCCGTAGTTCAAGTTGTCAGCGCGAACGGCGGCACTGTCCGCTCTATGGTCATTGGCGCAATTCGCGGCGAGTTCCCGCTTTCCGCCCTTCTTGACGAATACAGCAGTCGCCGTGGATGGCGGCTTCCGCGCGCGAAGCCGTCATCTGACTATTTTCATCAGTTTATCATCAGTTGACTGAGATATCGGCAAAGCAGAAAAGCCCAACCAACGTTGATTTTTCGGGGGAAGAACTGCTCAAGCCGTTCGTGACGCCCGCCGCATGTCGCTCGTGAAAACACGCAAGTCGATGGCCTCTCCCGAATTTCATGATCCAGGCAAACTTAAACCGGCTCGCATGCATGTAATTTCCTGCCCACTGCGTTCCTGGTGGAAAGAAGTCTCGACCATATCTTGATTGATGTGCCCCCCTGCATGCAAAATATGGTCGCGATCTTTCTGATCGCGACCACTTATCTCCGCGGCGTCGGGAACTCCGGAGGCCCCCGCCCATGTCCCACCACACGGAAGGCGTCCGCCACATGGCGGGGCCTTCTCCATTGAACAGCCCTCCTTGGGAAGCCTGCCGCGCGGTTCCGGAACCGTTTCTTCCGGGCCCCATCGGAGCGCGCCTCAGATCATCCGGATAACGTCCTTGTTGATGGCAAGCACATAGCCTTTGCGGGCGATATTGCGGACAAGAAGCTCGCTGACAATCTGGTTTCCAAGCGAGTCGCGCAGGCGCTTGATGCGCGTGGCGCCGGCCGCTTCCTCGCAATCCTCGGGGCGGCGCCCCTGGATCACCGATTCAAGCTGCGCGCCCGTCAGGACCTCCTCGTCCATCCTCGCTTCCGCCAGCACGGCCAGGGTCTCGATGGCGGCCTCGGTGAGCTTGAACTCCATGTTGTTGAGCAGGACCAGCCGCTCTTGCCGGCTGATGATGAGATCCGTGACCTGGATGCCCTGACGCTCGATCTCGCCCATGCGCCGGTTCATGACGACGACCGTCACAAGCAGCCCGAGTGCTGCCACAAGCAGCGCGGCGGCAAAGATCAGCAGGACGAAGATGATCTGGCGATAGCTTTGCAGGACATCGGAGAAGGAGGTCCCGCTCTCGGCAAGGATCTCCAGAAGCTTGATCTCGGCGCCGGAGGTAAGGTTGTCATTCGCCACGAAGATCTGCTCGACGCGAGCGTTGAAGGCATCCGCATCGGGCAGGTTGGCGAAGAGCAGGATTGCGGCCAGTGCGAGGATGCCCACAACAGCGGCGATGCCGAAGATCAGCACGCGGCCGCCAGCGCGGCGCGCGTCAATAACGGAGATGGTATTTTCCGGCACTTTCTTCCCTTTCGGCCAGGCCGGATTCGTCAAAGACACCCAGCACGTTCAGTAGAGTCCAGCCATCACGCGCGATCCGGGCGCGGATCTGCGCCTCGGCGACCGGTGTGGAGCAGGTGGCACCGTCGATGCGGGCCGTACCGTAATGGAGGCGAAGCGGGTCGTCCCGCTTGGCCTTGTAATCTGCATAACACGCTGCGCCTGCGGGTGTCGAAAGCAGGGCGCAAAGGGCCAGGGCGGCCGGGAGGAGGTGACTTTTTTGCATGTCCGCAGGGTGCGCAGAAACGCGGCAATATTCAATAACAACAGGGAGCTGTGCACATGTTATCGGATAGCGGACCGGCGTTATTGCCCGATTTCGGGTCCCGGGGCGATAGCTCGGATGTCCAAGCCGCGGCGGTGAGCGCCCGGCACAGCACAGACCTCCACGGGAGCTACCAGATGTTCAAGACCCTGACCGCAGCGACCCTTTCTATCTCCCTTGCCACCGCAAGCCTCGCCCCAAGCCCGGCCAGTGCCGGAAATCGTGAGAATGTTGCACCCATTCTCCTTGGCCTCGGCGCCCTGGCGATTGCCGCCGCCGCGATGCATGACAGGGACAAGGACAAGAAGAAGAAAAAGAAGAAGCACCGCCCCGCGCCGCCGGTGACACGGGCGCAACCGGCACCTGTCGTGCAGGCCCCTCCGCCTCCTCCCCCCGCCGTGCAGGTCACGCGGCCGCGCGAGGCGGTCATTGTCAAACCCGCCCGGTCGAAAAGAACGCTCCCGCAGGAATGCGCACGCAGTTTCGACCTGCACAATGGCAGCCGGACATTCCTGATGAAGCGTTGCCTGATCAATGAGGGTGTCAGGATCTCGAAGCTGCCGGATCGTTGCGAGCGGGAGATCGAGCTGCGCGGCGGGCGCAGGACCCTGACAGGCTGGAAGCGCAGCTGCCTGAAGCGCGAAGGCTTCAACATCCGGTGAGCCAGAAACGGCGTGCTCCGTTCCCCGGCGCCAGTTGGCAGGCCGGTGACGGGGAACTTGCCGTCATGCCTGGGCAGTTGGCCTTGTTGGCAATCGCTGCCCAGGTTCGCCATCTCCGAGTCGGCTTGTTGCACGACCGCAATTGAGAACAGGCGCCCGCTCCGTCCCCAGCCCGGCAGAAGGAGAACCTCCGCCGCACTCTCGCTTTCGCGCATCGGATCGAAAACGCAAGGCACCTTGCGAGATATGGCCCCTCCGGCCGCAGTGACATAGACATGACCTCGCCGCCCGAGGGCGCATGCGGAGCAAGGCAGGTCGAGAATGACGAAACAGGTTGATGCGCTGGTCATCGGGGCGGGGCCCGCCGGCCTCATGGCAGCCGAGATGCTCTCGGCGGCCGGCGGCGAAGTCCTTCTGACCGAGGCCAAGCCGTCACCCGGCCGTAAATTGCTGATGGCAGGCAAGTCCGGCCTGAACCTGACAAAGGCAGAGGCGGCCGCCACCTTCCGCGCCGCCTATGCCGAGGCCGAAGACTGGCTTGCGCCGATGCTGGACGAGTTCGGTCCAGAGGATGTTCAGAACTGGGCGCGCGGCCTCGGGCAGGACGTGTTCACCGGGTCTGCCGGCAGGGTTTTTCCGGTTCGGATGAAGGCCTCGCCGCTCCTGCGCGCCTGGCTGGAACGGCTCGGCAAGGCCGGGGTCGAGTTGCGGACAGGATGGCGTTTCTCCGGATGGGACGGCTCGGCGACCTGTTTCATGACCCCGAACGGGCAGCAGAACGTGGAAGCCCGCGTGCAGGTCCTGGCGCTTGGCGGGGCGAGTTGGGCGCGGCTGGGATCGGACGGGCTCTGGCGCGAGACATTGGCAGCCGAGGGGGTCGGGGTCGACGCGTTCGCACCGGCGAATGTCGGGCTGCGGGTTGCATGGTCGCCGCATATGGAGCGCTATTTTGGTCAGCCGGTCAAAGGCGCGGCGCTGCTGGAGCGGGGCGCACGGCATCGTGGCGAGTTCGTGATCTCGCGCCGGGGGCTGGAGGGCAGCGGAATCTATGCGATCAGCCGGGCCGCCCGCGAGGGCCGCGCCATCCGGATCGACCTGTTGCCGGATTGGCCGCTGGAGCGGGTGCGGGAGCGTCTGGCACAGCCGCGCGGCCGGCAATCGGCAACGAATTTCCTGCGCAAGGCGCTGCGCCTTGATGGCGTGAAGCTGGCGCTGCTGCGGGAGTTCGGCGGCGCGTTCACCCTGGACGACAGCCTCGCGCAACGGATCAAGGACCTGCCTCTGCGCCATGACGGCCTTCGCCCGCTGGACGAAGCGATCTCGGTGGCCGGCGGGGTGAGACGGGATGCGCTGGACGCGAACCTGATGCTGCAGGCCCGCCCCGGTGTCTTCTGTGCGGGCGAGATGCTGTCCTGGGAGGCGCCAACCGGCGGATATCTCCTGACAGCCTGCCTCGCCAGCGGCCGTTGGGCCGGGCGAGGCGCGCTGCGCTGGTTGGAGAACCGCAGCGGCTGAGCCAGCCTCAGCCGTCTTCGCGGGCCTCCTCAACGACCTGCTGCATGCCGGCATAGGGCAGGTAACCCCGCAGGAGCTGGTCACCGACAACGAAGGTCGGGGTGCCGGAGATCTGCAGACGCTGCGCCAGCGCCCGGGTCTCGGCCAGAACGGCATCGATCTCGGGGGCGTTCATCTTCGCCAGGATCGCATCGCCATCGAGGTCGAGCTCGGCGGCCAGGGCCCTGACGGAGATGTCGTTGACCTCCCCCCGGAAGGCGATCAGGGAATCGTGGACCTGCTTGTAGGCGTCGTCGCCCAGCGCCAGCTTGGTGGCCAGCGCCATGCGCGAGGAGGCGACGGATTGCTCGCCGAGGATCGGGAACTCTTTGAGAATCAGGCGGATATTGCCGTCATCGGAGACAAGTTGGCTGACCTCCGGAAAGGCCTTTCGGCAATAGGAGCAACGATAATCGACGAACTCGACGATGGTCACGTCGCCGTCCAGGTTTCCGCCGCCCCAGCTCGCGCCGTCGTCAAAAAGATCGGCCGCGTTGGCCATGACCAGCTCGACATCGTCGGCGGTTTGCTGCGCCTGCTGGCGCTCCTCAAGGACGGCAACGGCCTCCATGATCACTTCCGGGTTTTCCATCAGGTAGGCCCGGACCTCAGCTCGGAATGCGGCACGCTCGGCCGCGCTCATGCTGGTCAGGTCGAGGGCCCCGGCGGGCAGGGCAAGTCCGGCCGCCAGCAGCGCGGCGGGGAAGAGGGCTTTCATTTCCGCTTATTCCTTTTCTCTTTGGTCTCGGCAGCGTGCAGAATGTCATCGGCGCGGCGCCAGCCTGTGGATCCGCGGGGCAGCAGCCCCACGGCGCGTTTGGCATGGATGGAGGCGTCCTTCAACCGGCCGGACCGTGAATGGCGTTCGGCATCGGACAGCAAGACCGGGCCGTTCTGCCCGTTGCGCGAATAGGCGAGGCCGAGATTGCGCATCAGGCCGGGAGTCAGGCTGTCCCGGGAACGTGACGTCTCCATCAAGATCCAGCCCTTGAGCTCATGCATATAGGGGTTCTCGAGACGTTTTGCGATCAAACTGTCCCCATTGGCCAGCGCGGGCTTGCGCTTGTGTGCCTTGTGATTGGCCACCGCCTTGCCGACCAGCGCCGCGTCGGATGTATCGGAGTCCGGGACCCTGCGCAGCGTCCAGCCGGGGTTGCGCAGGATCTTCTGCGCCCTCAGCGGCAGCGCCGTCCGCGGCAACAGCTGCGCGAAGACACACCATGCCCTGCCCTTTTGCCATCCAGCTGCCATTGACTGCCCCTGTCGCGATTGAGATATCCCCGTCTGCCGGCCACAGTAAGGAGAAAGCCATGCGTGCATCAAGACGGAGCGAGGTCGATCCCTTCATCGTGATGGATGTCATGGAGGCGGCGCGGCAGGCAGAAGCCGCCGGTCGCAGCATCATCCACATGGAGGTCGGCCAACCTGGCACGCCAGCGCCGGAGGGCGCGCGCGCGGCTCTTTCCCGCGCGCTGAAGGCGGACCCTCTCGGCTACACGGTCGCGCTCGGCCTGCCCGCTTTGCGCAAGCGCATCGCACAGCTTTATCGCGACTGGTACGGGCTCGACCTCAATCCCGACCGCGTGATCGTGACGCCCGGCTCGTCGGGCGCCTTCCTGCTGGCTTTTACCGCGCTGTTCGAGGCGGGGGAGAAGGTCGGGCTCGGGGAGCCGGGCTACCCGTCCTATCGCCAGATCCTCAAGGCGTTGAGCCTGGTACCGGTCGGCCTGCCCACCCGAGTCGAGAACCGCCTGCAGCCGGTCCCCGGGGACATCCCCGCCGATCTCTCGGGCCTCATTGTCGCCTCGCCGGCCAACCCGTCCGGCACGATGCTGAACCAGGTCGCGCTTGCCGCGCTGATCGAACGATCGGCGGAAATCGGCGCCGCCTTCGTCTCCGACGAGATCTATCACGGTATCCAATATGAAGGCCGGGCGATCTCGGCTCTGGAAATCAGCGATGATGTCTGTGTCATCAACTCCTTCTCCAAGTATTTCTCCATGACGGGCTGGCGGGTCGGCTGGATGGTCGTTCCGGAGGCGGAGGTGCGCCGCTACGAGCGACTGGCGCAGAACATGTTCATCTGCCCGCCGCATGTCAGCCAGGTCGCCGCCCTCGCCGCGCTGGATTGCGACGCGGAGCTTCAAGCCAATCTTGCTGTCTATGGAGAGAATCGCCGCCTGATGCTGGAAGGCTTGCCGAAAGCCGGGTTCGACCGCATCGCCCCGCCCGATGGTGCCTTCTATGTCTATGCCGACGTCTCGGAGATGACCACCGACAGCCTCGCCTTCTCGCGCGAGATCCTCGCCGAGGCCGGTGTCGCCGTCACGCCGGGCCTCGATTTCGACCCGCGCCGAGGCGCCGGCACGCTGCGCTTCTCCTATGCGCGCGCGACCGGGGATATCGCGGAGGGGCTGGCACGGCTGCGGGATTTCATGGGCCGAAGATAGGCGCTTCGCGGGTTTGCCATCCCGGGCCGGGGCGACTATGGTCGCCGCCAACAGGGGCCAATCCCGGGCAGTCACATGAAATCTCTTCTCGCATTGCTGATTCTGGCAATGTCCTGCCTGCCGCTCGCTGCATCGGCGCAGGGCCTTTTCGCCGTTGCGCGGCTGGATACCGAGCGCTCCGCGATCGAGGATCGCGGCGACGGCTTCGATCTCGCGCTGACCATCAGCCAACCGGTTCCCTACAAGGTGACGCTGCTCGACACCCCGCCCCGGCTTGTGCTCGATTTTCGAGAGCTGGATTTCGGTCGGCTGCGCCCGGCCGAGCTGGGCGGCAGCACCTCGATTGAAACCGTGCGCTACGGGGCGATCCAGGCCGGGTGGTCTCGGATGGTGATCGATCTGACCGGACCCTATCTGGTTGAAACCGCGGGCATGCAGACCGGGGCCGAGGATGGCACGGCCCGGATCGAGATCGCCCTGCGCGAGACCGACCCGACCACCTTCGCCGCGCGCGCTGGCCTCTCCGCCGACGCGATCACCGCCAATACCGGGCAACCGGCCTCCCCGGCCACGCCCGACGACAAGCGACTGACGGTCGTGCTCGATCCGGGTCATGGCGGCATTGATCCCGGCGCTGTGCGCGATGAGGTGCATGAGGCGGATCTCGTCCTGACCTTCGCGCTGGAACTGCGCGACGCGCTCTTGCGCGCCGAAGGTTTTGACGTCGTATTGACCCGGACCGACGATTCCTTCGTCTCGCTTGAGGCACGGATCGACCGGGCGCGGCGCGCGGGCGGCGAGATCCTGCTGTCCTTGCATGCCGATGCGGTCAGCGAGGGCATCGCGCGCGGCGCGCAGGTCTACACGCTGTCCGAGGAAGCGTCTTCCGCGGCCTCCGCCAAGCTCGCGGAGCGCCATGACCGGGCCGATCTTCTCTCCGGCGTCGATCTGTCGGGGCAGGATGACGAAATGGCCCGCGTGCTCATGTCCATCGCCCGGACAGAGACCACGCCGCGGACCGAGGCGCTCGCCGACGCGCTCGTCGCGGGGTTCCGCGATGCCGAGGTGCAGCTCCACAAACGACCGCGCGAACATGCAAGCTTCTCGGTGCTCAAGGCACCGGACATCCCTTCCGTGCTTGTCGAGCTCGGCTTCATGTCGAGCCCGAAGGAGCTCGAAAAGCTGCAGAACCCGGAGTGGCGTGCGGCGGCACAGGCGGCCATCGTTTCCGCCCTGCGGGACTGGGACGAAGCCGACCGCGCCCGCAAGGCGCTGACGCGGCAATAGCGACGCGCGGTCCGTGTGCTTCAGCCTGTCGCCTGCAAAAGAGGGCGTGCGGTTGAAGTTGCTCAGCGAGGGCCATGCCAACCGGCTCCACGCTCGAGCCCCCCTTGCTTCTCGCTATCCGCCAAGGATCGCATCCCGGCCTGCGTCTCTCCCTTGCAACGAGAAAACGCAAACGTGATCGGCGCGACAGGCTGAAGCCCGCGCATTGCCGCCACAGATGCTTTTGACCGCCCTTCAAGGCTTGCGTATAACCGCGCCAACCAGAGACAGGACATTCCATGCTCCGCGCACTCCTCAGCTTCTTCGGAGGCATCTTCACCCTGATCGTTACCGGTGCGCTTTTCGTGGCGTTGATCGCCGGCGGCGTGATCTGGATGTATAGCAGCGACCTGCCCAATCACGAGGAACTCGCCCGCTACACGCCCAAGACGATCAGCCGGGTCTATTCCGGCGAGGGCAAGATCATCGACGAGTTCGCGCTGGAGCGCCGCCTCTTCGTGCCGGCCGAGGATATTCCGGACCTCGTCAAGCAGGCCTTCATCTCTGCCGAGGACAAGAATTTCTACGAGCACAAGGGCTATGACCCGATGGGCATCGCTTCTGCCGTGGTCGACGCGGCCCAGGGCGCACGGTTGCGCGGCGCCTCGACCATCACCCAGCAGGTGATGAAGAACTTCCTGCTCTCCTCGGACCGCTCCATCGAGCGCAAGATGAAGGAGATCCTGCTGGCGGCCCGGGTCGAACAGGCGCTGGACAAGGAGAAGATCCTCGAACTCTATCTCAACGAGATCTTCCTCGGCCAGAACTCCTATGGAGTCGCCGCTGCCGCCCAGACCTATTTCAACAAGAATCTCAACGAGCTGGCGCCGCATGAGGCGGCCTATCTCGCCGCCCTGCCCAAGGCGCCCTCCAATTACCACCCGGTGCGCGAGGTCGAACGCGCCACCGAGCGACGCGACTACGTGCTGCGCGAGATGTTCCAGAACGGCTACCTGGATCAGGCGACCTTCGAGCAGGAACGCGAATTGCCGCTGCGCACGGTCCAGAATGGCGACTTCCCGTCCTTCCGCCGCTCGCTGCCGCCACGCGACTATTTCACCGACGAGATCCGCCGGCAGCTTTCGGGCGAGTTCGGCACGGACGAGTTCCATGGCGGTGGCCTCGCGATCCGGGCGACGGTCGATCCCGAGCTGCAGGGCGAGGCGACGAAATCGCTGCGCAAGGCGCTGGAAGATTACGACCGCAGCCTCGGGCTCTGGCGCAAGTCGCGCCGGCAGATCCCGGCCGAACAGCTGGGCAGCGAAACGGAATGGCGCGCGGCCCTGGCCGATGTGGACATCTCCCGCGACATCGAGCTGGACGGGACATGGTACCCGGCCGTCGTGCTCGACATTGCCGAACAGTCGATGACACTCGGTGCGGAAGGGGTCGACGGCACGATCCAGGTCCCGCGTGAGGACATCAAGTGGATCAAGGGCAATTTCTTCGACAATTTCGAGAAGGGCGACGTGGTTCATGTCCGCCAGCGGACCCAGGATGGCGCGTTCCAGCGCTGGTCGCTGCGCCAGGAACCAAGCGTGCAGGGCGCCTTCGTGGCGATGGACGTGCATACCGGCCGCGTGCTGGCGATGCAGGGCGGCTTCTCCTACCAGAGCTCGGAGCTCAACCGCGCCACCCAGGCAACGCGCCAGCCGGGTTCGTCCTTCAAGCCCTTCGTCTATGCCGCCGCGCTGGATTCCGGCTATACCCCGGCGACGATCGTTGTCGACGCCCCCATCGAGATCAACACGCCGCAGGGCGTGTGGCGGCCCAAGAACGCGTCCAACAAGTTCTACGGACCGACGCCGCTCCGGACCGGGATCGAGCGGTCGCGGAACCTGATGACCATCCGCCTCGCGCAGGAGGTCGGCATGGACACGGTGGCGCGCTACGCCGAGGATTTCGGCGTCTATGACCATCTCGGCCGCTACCTGGCCAATGCGCTCGGCTCCCAGGAGACGACGCTCTACAAGATGGTGTCGGCCTATGCGATGTTCGCCAATGGCGGCGAGCGGATCGAGCCGACCCTTGTCGACCGGGTCCAGGACCGCTGGGGCGAGACCGTCTATCGCCAGGACCAGCGCCTCTGCCCCGATTGCGAGACCGTGGCGCTGCAGCCGGGCGTCTCGCCGCGGATCGTCTCCAACCGACAGCAGGCCATCGATGCGGTCACCGCCTATCAGCTGACCTCCATGATGCAGGGCGTGGTCGAGCGCGGAACGGCGGCGCGGACCGTGGGCGGGGCCGGGCTCGGCGTTCCGGTGGCCGGCAAGACCGGCACGACCAACGATGCCAAGGATGTCTGGTTCATCGGCTTCACCTCCAACATCGTCGCCGGCTGCTATATCGGCTATGACCAGCCGCGCTCCCTCGGACGCGGCGCCTCGGGCGGCGGCATGTGCGGGCCGGTCTTCTCGCGCTTCATGAAGGAGGCGATTGCGAAATACGGTGGCGGGCCCTTCGAAGTTCCGCCGGGCGGCTATTTCGTCAAGATCGACCGCTTCAGCGGTGCCCGGCTGGCGGATAATGCGAGCGGTGAGAACGTGGTGGCCGAGTATTTCCGCGAAGGCGAGGATCCGGTCTTCGGTATCGCCGCGGTTGTCGATGGCGGCTTCGTCATGGGCTCCAACGTGCCGATGTTTGCGCGCGGCGAGGAAGAGGATTTCTCCTCCAAGACCGTGACGACAGCAACCGGCCAGAAGGTGCAGATCGCGCCGAAGGCGAGTTTCGGGTCCCTGAGCTCCGGCGGGCTGTACTGAGCCACCGGTCCCGGAACGGATGTGCGACGCCGGCTCGCCGCCCCCATACCGGGGCCGGAGGGCCGCCATTCCCCCGGCCGCCGCCGGTCTGGCGCCTTGACGCCTTGTCCGGCGGAGCGATCTGTCCTAGCGATGGCGCGAACCGCATGGGGGACCAAAGGTGACTTCGACAGATCCAAACACCGAGACATCCGCTCCGCGAGAGAAGATGTATTCCATCGGTTTCTTCGAGAAACCGTCGGCCTGGCTGCCGATCTTCGTGACGACGATCCTCGTCCTCTGGGTCTGGTCCTTCCAGGGCCGGATGATCCATCTCGGTGCGCTCGACCTCTATGACGAATTCTACACGCTGGACCGCATGACCGGCTTTGCCCGCGCCGATGACTGGTTCAATGTCTACACCTTCAACGAGCTGAATTTCCGCAAGCCACCGCTGCATTACTGGTTCGGCGCCGCCCTGCTCGAACAGGATCTCGAACTGACATTCGCCGTGCGCGCGCCCTCGATGATCTTCGCCCTGGGCTGCCTGATCGCGACAGGGCTTCTGGCCGCCGCCGTCCTGCCGGGCCAGCCCTGGGCGATCCCGGTCGCTGTCCTGTTCCTCTCGACCTCCCGCCCGTTCTGGATCAACGCCTCGCAGGCGATGCTCGATACCGGCGCCCAGTTCTTCGTGACCATGTCCCTGGCGGCGACGATTTTTGCGCTGAAGCGCCCCCGATGGTGGTACGTCGCGGGCCTCTGCATCGGGCTGGGCGCGCTTCAGAAGGCGCCAATCGCCTTCTCCTTCATCGCGCTCTTCCTGCTCGCCACCGGGCTGACCGCACGCTGGCACACGCATCGATTCGGAACCTTCCTGCGCAACCGGCATTTCCAGATCTCGCTGCTCCTCGCCCTCGCCATCTGGGCCTCCTGGTATGTCGTGCAGGTGGCACAGCACGGGCTCGTCGTCCTGCAGGTGGGGTTCGGCGAGCAGATGTTCGACCGGTTTGCGCCAGCAACCGAACCCGCCCGGACAAAGAGCTTGTCCTACGTGGTCGCCCATTACCTCTCCAATGAGGAGATCCTGCGCATACCGGCCGGCATTGCGCTGATGGTTTTACCGTTCTGGCTCAAGCGATACGACCTGCTGGCCTTGCCGCTGATGGTGCTTGGATATCTCGTGGCGGTTGGCTTTTCCGGCGGCGGAGTGTCACCGCGTTATGCGCTCTACATCCTTTCCACGCTCGTCGTCGGGCTGGCGGCCCTGCTGGTCACCCTGCCGGTCAAACCCCGGACCCTGACCGCGCTCATCGTGCTTCTGGCGCTGGCCATTGGCGGACCGGTGCGCTCTGCCATGGACCTGCGGCTCTTCCCGCGCGATCTCCGGCTGCACCAGATCGAACTCCTCGAACGTATCGCCGAGGAACAGGATTCCTCGGAACAGCTCGTCTTCTGCAATATCCGGTCGCGCGAACGTATTCCGCCCGGAGCGGTCTCCTATTACGGCTCGGCCAATCGCCCCTTCTTCATGCGCGAAGGGGTCGACGGTGTTGCGCAGATGGTCGAAAGCGGAGAGCTGGTCGGACCGATGCGCGGGCTGTGCCAGACCGAGTTCATGAACACGGTCGAGCCCTATATGGCGGGCCTGGAGATCATCGACGTGGGGCCGCATTACACCTACTGGACCGCCGAGTCCGTTCGCCCCGCCTCGAGCACATCGCCGGGCGGCGACTGAGCCGGGCCGGGACAGGCCGCACCCTGCGGAT
Organism: uncultured Tropicimonas sp.; assembly: GCA_947497945.1. Lineage (GTDB taxonomy): Bacteria > Pseudomonadota > Alphaproteobacteria > Rhodobacterales > Rhodobacteraceae > Tropicimonas. Next base: position 187,662 of record CANMIP010000001.1, read on the forward strand.
CTGGCCGGAAGACCGGGCCGCTTCAAGGACCTGCTCGCTTGCCGCTGCTGCCGGGGCGCGGTATGAGCATGTCTCACCCAGGAGAACGACATGCGTGCCGAAGCCCAGAACACCGTTGATGCGATCCGCAAATCCCTGGCCCTGCTCGGGCGACGGATGGACCTGGAGACGGCGGATTTCCGGCTGGAGGAATTCAACGCCCGTGTCGAGGATCCGGGGCTCTGGGACGATCCGGAAGCCGCCCAGAAGCTGATGCGAGAGCGCCAGATGCTGGTGGACTCGATCGCCCTCTACAAGGGCATCGCGCAGGAACTCGAAGACAATGTCGAGCTGATCGAACTGGGCGAGATGGAAGAGGACGCGGATGTCGTCGCCGAAGCCGAGGCCGCCCTGAAAGCGCTCGAGGTTAGGGCTGCCGAGAAGGAGCTGGAGGCGCTGCTCGACGGCGAGGCCGACGCCAATGACACCTTCCTCGAGATCAATGCCGGCGCCGGCGGCACCGAGGCCTGCGATTGGGCCGCGATGCTGCAACGTATGTTTGTCCGCTGGGCCGAAAAGCGCGGCTACAAGGTCGAGCTGCAATCGGAAGAGGCGGGCTCCGAGGCCGGCATCAAGTCCGTCGCCTACAAGATTTCCGGCCATAACGCCTATGGCTGGCTGAAATCGGAGAGCGGCGTGCATCGCCTGGTGCGGATCTCGCCTTTCGGCAAGGGCACGCGCGAGACCTCCTTTGCCTCCGTCTGGGTCTATCCTGTGGTCGACGACAATATCGAGATCGAGGTCAACCCGGCCGATATCCGTCTCGACACCTATCGTTCCTCGGGCGCCGGCGGCCAGCACGTCAACACGACGGACTCCGCCGTGCGGATCACCCACCTGCCCACCGGGATCGTGGTTACCTCCTCGGAAAAGTCGCAGCACCAGAACCGCGACATCGCCATGAAGGCGCTGAAATCGCGGCTCTACCAGATGGAACTCGACAAGCGGAACGAGGCGATCAACGAGGCCCATGCGTCCAAGGGCTCGGCCGGCTGGGGCAACCAGATCCGCTCCTACGTTCTGCAGCCTTACCAGATGGTGAAGGACTTGCGGACGAACTACGAGACTTCCGACACCTCCGGCGTGCTGGACGGCGATCTCGACGCCTTCATGGCCGCGACCCTCGCACAGGACGTCGCCGGCAAGAGCCGCAGCGAGGCGCAGGCCGAGGATTGACGATGCATCGAAGCGGGTGTGGCGAGGAAATTCGCCCAGCGTATCGATGGCTCAAGCCAATTGAGCTGACTGCCGATTCCTTCGGGCCGCGCCACGTTCTCAATCGCCATGCTTGCGGCATGTGAGCAAACGACCGCCGCCGGCCATCTGAAACAATACCTCGAGTAAACGTTGGCCCTGCCTGGCCATGCTGCCTCGCTCGTCGCAGATGCCGACCTGTCGCCCCACAGCCATTCCAACCCGCATCACCGCTGATGACCCATCCGGGCATTGGGCTGGCGAAGCTCAATGCCTGGAGGCACGGGAGCAACACCATCCGCAGTTCAGCCCTGGCCTGGCTCGCACATCGATACCATTCTCCGGTCAATCGGCGTCAATGGCAGCCGGTACCTCGATCACAAGGATGATTTCTCTGACGGCCCCAGAATGCGAGGCCTTGGAAATAAAAAAAGGGACCCACGGGGTCCCTTGTTTTATTGGTCGGAGTGAGAGGATTCGAACCTCCGACCCCTGCCTCCCGAAGACAGTGCTCTACCAGGCTGAGCTACACTCCGACCGTGAGGCAGGCGCTTACAGGCCCGGACAGGAAATGGCAAGAGGCAGCGCGCCACCTTTTCAATGAAACTCCGTGCTTGGCCCCAATGGATCGGACGGACTACGGACACATTTCGTTGATTTCCAAGGCAACGGCCTCCGACACCCGCGCATGGGTCGGGCAAAAGGATCCCGTCACGGCAAGGCATTCGCTGAGCCCAAGCCCGCCTTGCCAAGCCCTTCATCTTGCTATTATACGATCGTATAACAAAGGGGCGCTTGATGGCCGAGGATCAGAAAAAGAGGCGCGGCTTCCGGCGCGCTCCGGCAGACCGTCGACGCGTCGAGCTGATGGAGGCCACGCTCCGGATCATCGCATCACGCGGCATCGAAGCAGCCTCCGTGCGGGCGATTTCTGCGGAAGCCGGCGTGACACCGGGATTGATCCGACACCATTTCGAGTCAAAGGAAGAGTTGATCGGCGCGGCCTATGCCCATCACATGGAGGTGCTTCTTCGGGCCTGCGTTGACGTGCTCGAAGAGGTTCGGGACGGTCCGGTCGAGCGCCTGGCCAGCTTCGTGCGGCGCACTCTGACACCGCCGGTGACAGGCTCCCAAGAGGTCCAGCTCTGGGCTGCCTTCATTGAAAAGATCGGGCATGACCCGAAGATGCGGCAGGTCCACATGGACAGCTATCGCGAGTTTCGCCAGGTGCTCGAAACGTTGATCTCCGCGGCGCTTTTCGAGCTGGGAGAGGCCGCCAGCCCTATCCGGATTGGCCAACTCGCCATCGCCGTCAATGCCGTGCTGGACGGGCTGTGGCTGGAAGGTTCCATCCTGCCGGAACAGTTCCCAAACGATGAGCTCGTCCGGATCGGGCTTCAATCGGTCAGCGGCATCACCGGAGTTCCACTTGTGCAGAAGGACGTCGCAAAACAATGAGATATGCTCCGATCACCGAACGTCTGACAGGCCTCGGCAGCGCCAAATGGGATGTCCACATCCGTGCGAAGGCATTGGGCGCGCAGGGGCGCGACATTATCGAGTTGACGATCGGCGAGCCGGATGTGCCGACTCCCAAGGCCATGGTCGAGACGGTCGTGGACGCTTTGCGGCAAGGCCGGACGGGCTATTCCAACGGGCGTGGCGAAGCCGGCTTGCTCGACGCATTGGCAGCGCGCTACACCGCGCGCTGCGGGCGGAAGATCGGAACGGATCAGATCCTCTGCTTCCCCGGCACACAGACGACGCTCTATGCGGTGATGGCCGGCATCGCCTCGACGGGCGACGAGGTGCTTGTCGGCGACCCGCTCTATTCGACCTATGAAGGTGTGATCGCGTCCACCGGCGCCGTGGCCGTTCCGGTCCCGCTGCGTCCCGAGCGCGGCTTCCGGATCTCGGCAGAAGATATTGCGGCACGGGTCACGCCCCGAACGCGGGTGATCTTCCTCAATACGCCGCATAACCCGTCCGGAACGGTCCTGACCCGTCAGGATCTGGTCGAGATCGGCGCGGTTGCGAAAGCCCATGACCTCTGGATCCTGTCTGACGAGGTCTATGAGGAGCTTGTCTTCGACGGTGTCGAATTCGTCTCGCCGCTGGATATTCCCGAACTGGCCGAGCGGAGCGTAGTCGCAAGCTCGATCTCCAAATCCCATGCTGCGCCGGGCTTTCGGTCTGGCTGGTGCGTGGGCTCGGCCGAGTTCGCGGAACGGCTGCTGCCGGTCGCGGAGACCATGCTTTTCGGCAACCAGCCATTCATCGCCGACATGACCGCCCGGGCCATCGCCACCCCGTCCGAGGTCGCGGCCGGGATGCGGGAGCGGCTGGCGCGGCGGGCGGATCTCCTTGTCGACCGCTTCGCGGAGGTCCCGCAGATCAGGGTGCACCGCCCCCAGGCGGGGATGTTCGCACTGCTGGATGTCTCCGCGCTCGGCCTCTCCTCGCTGGACTACGCTTTCGAACTGCTGGAGGAGAAGGGTGTTGCCGTCATGCCCGGCTGTTCCTTCGGAACCGGCCTGCCCGGCTGGGTGCGGCTGGCGCTGACGGTGGAGGATTCCGTTCTCGAACGCGCCTGCGACCGGATCGCGAGCCACGCGGCAGACCGAGTCAGCAGGGGGCGGGCTGCATGACGACGGTCGGGGAGGCACTTGTCCTCAATCTCAGGGCGCGCGGGGTTGATACCGTTTTCGGCATTCCCGGCGTGCATACGATCGAGCTCTATCGCGGGCTCGCCGCCTCCGGGATCCGGCATGTCACGCCGCGGCATGAACAGGGCGCGGGTTTCATGGCCGACGGCTATGCGCGGGCGACCGGCAAGCCGGGTGTGGCCTTCGTCATTACCGGTCCCGGCCTGACCAACATGCTGACGCCCATGGCGCAGGCCCGGGCCGATTCCATTCCGATGCTGGTGATTTCCGGCGTCAATCGACGGGACACTCTCGGCAAGGGGCTGGGCATGTTGCACGAATTGCCGGACCAGCTTGCGCTCGCCCGGACAGTAGCGCTGCGCTCCGAAACCGTCGAAACCCTCGCTCAGCTCGGGCCGGCCCTGGATCGCGCCTTCGCGGCATTGAACTCAGGACGCCCGGGCCCGGTCCATATCGAGGTTCCAACCGACGTTATGCCGCTGGACTGTCCCCACACATCGCCCGCTGTGCCGGAGCTGGCGTCGGACCTCCCGGATCTCGCGGCAGCGGCCTCCCTGCTTGCCGCCGCGGCGCGCCCGGTGATCCTGGCCGGCGGCGGGGCGAAGCGGATGGACACCGCGATGACGCAGCTGGCCGAACGGCTCGGCGCACCCGTCGTGCAGACAACCAATGCGCGCGGGCTGATGCATGGCCATCCGCTGGCGGTTCCGGCGAGCCCCAGCCTCGCTGCCGTGCGTCGCCTGATCGAAGGCGCCGATCTCGTCCTTGCACTCGGCACCGAGCTTGGGCCGACCGATTACGACATGTACGCGCTTGGCGGCCTTCCCGATTTTCCGCCGATGATCCGCATTGACTGCTGCGCGGAGCAACTGGCGCGCCACCGGGCTGAACACGCGCTCGAAGGGCGGGTCGAGACGCTCCTTCCGGCACTCCTCGCCGCCCTTCCCGAAGGCAGCCCTTGTGCATTCGGCGCGACGCGGGCTGCCGCGACACGCAAGGCCGCCTTTGCATCGCTCGGTGAGCTTGCCGCCTCTTATCCCGACCTGATCACCATGCTGGAAGGGCTGCGTGATCGCCTGCCTGGCGCTCTCATCGCCGGCGATTCCACCCAGATGATCTATGCCGCCAATCTCGCCTATGATCACGACCGCCCCGGCGGATGGTTCAACGGCTCGACCGGCTTCGGCGCGCTCGGCTATGCCATCCCGGCCGCCATTGGCGCCGCCATCGGGGCGCCCGGGGCTCCTGTCATTGCGCTGGCCGGCGATGGCGGTGCCCAGTTCACCCAGCCGGAACTGATGGTCGCGGTGGAGGAACGGCTTCCCATCCTGTTCGTCATCTGGAACAATTCCGCCTTCCTGGAGATCGGCAACGCCATGCGGGATGTCGGCATCAAGGTGATCGGCTGCGACCCTGTTGCGCCCGACTTCCGGCACATCGCCGCCGCCTGTTCCATGCCACATGCCAGTGCTGTCCCGGCTCCCGAGGCGATCGCCGCCGCGCTGGACGGGCTGCTGCCCCTCGACGGGCCAGCGCTCCTCGAAATCGACGCGAGACAAGGCGGGCCAGCCTAGACGCAGCTCTAGAGAGGCCGATCCCCGCTTGCTCAGGACGCCGTGCGCCGGCGCGCACCCGCTTCGAGTGGCTCCCGTGCAAGCGCGCGTTCCACCCGTTCCGCCCAGCCGGAATAGATCGCCGCGCCAGGGTGGAAGCCGTCCTCTGCCATGTGGCGCGCGTCCAGGTGGTCCATCTCCAGCGGCAGGAAACGTGCTTCGGGCTGCTCTTGCACGATGTCCTTGAGCGCGGCGTCGAATCGCTGCGCGCGCTGGCCGAGAAGGTGCCGAAGTGGCTCCGGCAGAAGGGGAAAGCGGTCCACCGGCGGGAATGCGGAGTGATAGATGCGGCGCACGCCATTGCGCTCGGCCAGGATCCGCAGGATCTCGCGCGTGTTCCGCGCCCAGAGCGCCTGCGGCACGCCATTCTTCACATCATTGACCCCCAGCGCGATCACCGCGAGATCGAACTGGCCGAGGTCCTCTGCCCTGAGCCGCCGCAGCGCCCAGCTTGTGGTCGCCCCGGACACAGCCACGAGCCGCCAATCCACACGGCACCGCTCGGAGAGCCGGACCACGAGTTGTCCCGTCAACGCTTCGCTCTGATGCGCCACGCCGACGCCCGCCGCAGTGGAATCTCCCAGAACGATCAGTCGAAGATCCGCCCCGGCACCCGTCTCGGCTCCGGCCGCGCCATGCCGCGGGCCTTCGGGTTCCGGCATCCGTATCGCCGTCCGCATCACATGCAGCGCCTGGGCGAAGGCCTGCGGATATTGCAGCGCTCGTCTCGGCATCCCACCCTCCAGTCTCTTTCGCCTCGACCGCGTTTCCGAGTCCATATCCTAGTGCGCTCGCCCGCTGCCCCAAGTCGAAAAGCAGGTGTCGAGCGATGCGCGGGGCCTGCGGTCCGAAACTGGCGGAATCTCGCCCGATTCAAAGCGCCTGATGCGCTCTGTCGCGGCCAACGGGGGCTCAAGTCCAGCTTGTATGCTAGTCAACATTTTGGCGCGGTGCTAAGAGAAGCCGAGCGGCGCCCCCGCGCCTGCAACCGGAGGATGCGATGCGACAGACCTGGAGATGGTTCGGCCCGAAAGACCTTGTTTCGATTGATGACGTACGACAGGCCGGCGCCGAGGGAATCGTCTCGGCGTTGCACCACGTGCCGACAGGCGCGCTCTGGACGCCGGACGAGATCGAGGCCCGCAAGCGCGAGATCGCCACGATGTCCGATGGAAGCGCCTCGACACTGACCTGGGATGTCGTCGAAAGCCTTCCCGTCTCCGAGGACATCAAGAAGCAGAAGGGTGACTGGCGCGCCCATATCGAGACCTACAAGGAGAGCCTGGGCAACCTCGCCGCCGCCGGCATCAAGGTCATCTGCTACAATTTCATGCCGGTGCTGGACTGGACCCGGACCGATCTTGCGCATCGCCTGCCCAATGGCGCGACCTGCATGCGCTTCGACCTCGTCGATTTCATTGCCTTCGATCTCTTCATCCTCGAACGCCCCGGCGCCGCCGAGGATTACGAGGCAGCCATGCGCGAGGAGGCGACGGCCCGCTTCGCGGCAATGGACGATGCGCAGAAGGCCGCGCTCGGGAACAACGTGGTCTGCGGGCTGCCGGGGGCGGCCGAGAATTTCACCATGGAAGATGTCCGCCAGCACCTGGCCGAATACGCCTCCATGACGCCCGACCAGCTGCGCGCCAACATGTCCGCCTTCCTCGAGGAAGTTGCTCCGGTGGCGCAGGAATTCGGGCTACGGCTCTGCTGCCACCCCGACGACCCGCCGATGCCGTTGCTTGGGCTGCCGCGAATCATGTCGACCGAGGCGGATTACCGCTGGCTGGTCGAGGCGGTCGACCTGCCGACGAATGGCGTCACGCTTTGCTCCGGCTCGCTCGGCGCACGGCCTGACAACGATCTGCCCGGCATGATGGAACGGCTCGGCGACCGGGTCCATTTCCTGCACCTGCGCAATGTGAAACGGGAGACGGACGCGCTGTTCGGCTCCTTCCACGAGGCCGGGCACCTTGGGGGCGACACGGATATGGTCGCCCTCGTCCAGGCCGCGCTCAGGGAAGAAGCCCGCCGCCGCGCTGCGGGCCGCGCCGACTGGTCGATCCCGTTCCGCCCCGATCACGGACAAGACATCCTGGACGACCAGACCCGCCGGACACAGCCCGGATACCCGTCCATCGGTCGCCTCAAGGGGCTGGCCGAACTGCGCGGCATCATCGCCGCCACACGACACGAGGAGATCGCATGATGCCCCGCCTGAACGCTTCCGTTTCCCTGCCCGACACCGTTGCCGCACCGGGCTACACGCCCGCCGACCATGGGACAGGCATCGTCCATCTTGGGCTCGGCGCATTCTTCCGTGCCCACCAGGCCGTCTATACCGACGACGCGCTGGCCCGCTCCGGCGGCGACTGGCGCATCCTTGGCGTCTCGCTGCGCAGCACCGCACCTGCCGAGGAGCTTGCACCACAGGACGGCCTTTACACCCTGATCGAACGCGGCGACGGGACACCGAAGGCCCGCATTATCGGCGCGATCTCCGGTGCCGTCTCGGGCGCAACCGAGATCGAGGCGATCCGGGCCGCGCTGGCCGCGCCGAAAACGCGGATCGTGACCCTGACCGTTACCGAGAAGGGCTACGGTATCGACCGCGCCCGGGGCGGTGCCGACGAGTCGCATCCCGCCGTCGCCGAGGACCTCGCCTCCCCCGAGGCCCCGCATGGCGTGCTCGGGCTGCTGGTCCAGGCGCTCAAACTGCGCCGTGCCGCCGGCACCGCGCCCTTCACCGTGCTGTGCTGCGACAATCTTCCGGAGAACGGCACCATGCTGCGCGCCGGCGTGGTAGATTTCGCCAATAGATGCGACCCGGAACTGGCGGACTGGATCGCCGCCGAGGTTGCCTTCCCATCCTGTATGGTCGACCGCATCACCCCCGCACGGACAGAGACGACCCTCGCCGATGCCGCTCGCCTGACCGGGCATGACGATGCAGCCGCCATCGAAACCGAACCGTTCACGCAATGGGTGATCGAGGACCGCTTCCCCGCCGGGCGACCGGACTGGGAGGCGGGCGGTGCGCTTTTCGTCGAGGATGTCGCGCCCTATGAGCAGATGAAGCTGCGCATGCTCAACGGCGCCCATTCCATGCTCGCCTATTCGGGATTCCTTGCCGGGCACCGCTATGTGCGCGACACCGTGGCCGACGATGACCTGCGCCGCCTGATCCAACGCCAGTTCTCGGCCGCCGCCGCGACGCTCGAGCCGCTTCCAGGGATCGACTTCGACTCCTACGCGCAACAGCTCCTCGAACGTTTCGCCAACCCGTCGATCGCGCATGAGACTTACCAGATCGCTATGGACGGCACGCAGAAGCTGCCACAGCGAATCCTGCAACCGGCGCTCTCGGCACTGCAATCGGGGCAGAATGTGCGCCCCTTCGCCTTCGCGACCGCCGCCTGGATGCGCTACAGCCTCGGACGGACGGATGACGGCGAAACCTACGCGCTACGCGATCCGCTGGAGGCCGAGATCGCCGAGCGGCTGGCCAACGCGCAAACCTCAGAGAGCATTTTCAGCGCCCTGGCTGCGCTGCGCGGACTCTTCCCCGAGACGCTGATGTCAGCGCCGGAATGGCGTGGCGAAGTCATCGGAGCGCTGTCGAGCATGTTGGAGATTGGTGTTTCCGCGGCAATCCGGGCCGAGGCGGCCAGCGAATTGCCCTGACACGTTTGCGGATCGAAAGACGGTGGCTGTTTCCCTCCCCTGCGCCGAAACCGGCGCGGCTTGGGGAACAGACCCACTGATCACATGGCGCTGCGCGCGATCAACGCGGGCAGTTCCTGCCAGGGCCGCGCGACGACCCGGGTCATCCTCTCCAGATCACCGATCTGCCGGATGACGGCCAGCATGATCAGGCGCCGCCCCGGCGTCGCCGCGGCGACCTTCTTCGGGGTCTCGGTCAGCGCCCGGCCCGGATCCGCCGCAGTCCGCACAGCCGCCTGGATCTCGCGATAGCTTTCCTCCGACTGCATCGCGTAGACATTCACATTGACGGAGACGGACATCCGCGTCTCCTTTTCGTCGGTATCTTCTCCAAAATAGCCGGATCGGTCGAACTTGATGCTGGTCGGCGCGCAGCTGCCATATTGCACCACCAGGGTGTCACACATCTCCCGTACCCGCTCCAGCGCCGCCCGGCGGTTCTCCCGATTGTAGATCGGGTTCTCGTCATCGCTGCGCCGACCACCGCCAAGATCCACAGTTCCCGTCTGCCATCCACCGCCACGCACCAGCTTGCGCTCGCCCATGTCGAAGCCGGGCTGGTAATAGAGACGGGCGGTGATCTCGAAGCGCCCGTCGCCCCAATCCCGGATATTGGGCGTGCCCACATCGCAGAGCTCACCGATTGTCGCGACCACGTCCTCGCAGAATTCGATCATGCGCATGGGCGCGCGCGCCGTGACGTAGAGCTTGTGGAAAACCGGATCCGGCAGGGCCTCGCCGGGTGCCAAGATATCCTCGAGCCGCACGAACTCGTAGACGAAAACGGAGTATTCCTTGGTCAGCTTCGTCGATGGCGTCCGCGCGGCCGATTTCGGCGCCCCCAGCCAACTCAGAATAGACGGTTTCGGCCCATCCGCGGTGACCATGCCGGTCTTGGCCTGGGACGAGAGGGTGCCGCCTGCCAATAGCGGCAGCGCAACTGCCAGCAGGAACGCGATCCGCCGGATTCGTTTGAACATCATTGCTGTGCCCTCCTCGGCGCCGGGTTGAGGCGTGACAGGTCGCCTCCAAGCGCCGCCGTCAACCGATCCATATGGATCGCTTCGATCCCCGCGGCCCGGTGCGCCGCGTCTCCGACAACGATATGATCCTCAAGCGGGATCCAGGCCGGACGTTCCTGCAACGGGACATAGGCGAAAGGCGTTTCCGGGAGCGGCCCGACCAGCACATACGACGCCTCATATGCGGCGACCACGCCATCCGTCGCAGACCGTCCGAAACTCCGGGTAAACCACTCGTCGAAACGGGCGTGCCCATGTGTGAAAGTATGGATCCGGTTCACGAAAAGCATGTTCTGATCTTGCGCCTTCTGCCAGCTGAGCCAATGCTCCTGCGGCTTGCGCCAAGGGCTGATGAAACAGTCGTTTTCCGGCACCTCACCGCTGTAATTCACCCGAATCGACTCGAAATCCGCCTTGGAGACGAAATCACCCGTCCGCATCGCCTGCACCGAGAGCGTCTCCGTTCCGACCGAAACCGCCGAGCCGCCCGGCGAGATCATCAGCACATGCGCGATCTCGACCCCGGGTGCTGGTTGCAGGTTCCACAGGATCGCGCCGCTCAGGTTCTGCAGAACGACATATTGCGGCGCAGACCGGTCGGTCAGGAACACATCCACCGTCTTCATCACCGGGGACAGCCGACCGCCCCTGTCATAGGCCTTGCCCGGTCCGATCTCCGCCTCGACATTGCGCAACAGGCGTTCGGCCAGTGCCGTATCCGAGAAGGACTGGATACCAACCTCGCGCGCGCCCTGGTCGATGCGGATATTGGCGAGGGACTCCCCGGCGCCAAGCGCGCGCGGAACGCAGCTTTCCTCTGGCAGGATCGTCGTGACAGAGGCCGGAAAGTCATCCGGGGTGGAGGCGCGGAAACCGCTGACCACCCCATCGATCGGCACATCTCCGTAACCGGCGGTTGCCACCAGCGGCGAGCGCAGGATGCGGCCGTCCTCCGAGTACTCGAGTGGCGCTTTCGGTTCCTCCGATTTGTTCGGCATCAGGCTGACAGGCTGGCTGATCGCCTGGACGCTGGCCTTCGCCGCCAGCGTTGCTTCGCGACCGATGTCCGAGAGCGAGGCAACATCGAAGGGCAGGTCATCGCGCAGGACATAGGCCGCCGTCACGCCGACAAACCCCATGAATGCCATCAGCGCCAACATCACGCCGCCCGCCCCCACGGATCGCTGGGGTGCGGACCGAATCGCCTTGTCCTCGGGCAGGTTGGAAAAATCGGGCAGCCGGGGCGGAGTGTAGCCGGGATTCGCGGCGCGCCGCTTTGCCTCGATCCGGCGCAGGCGCTCCGCGAAGTCGTTATTCGTTCGGTCGCTGGACATAACTCTAACCTCGAATTCCCGGCGGTCAGTCTAATGCGCAGTTGGTCAACAATGTGGCTGAAGCAGGGAGATCGTCTGCTATTCGGAACCGGCGATGAGGCGCGACAGCCGCGGGGTCAACGTCTAGGATACAGGCAAACGACCCTGATCAGGACTGCGCCCGTGCTTCGTATCTCATTGATTTTTCTCCTGTGTCTTTCTGTTTTCAGCTCTTCCGCCAACGCACAGGACCGGGCGGATGTCGAAAGACAGTTCCAGGGATGGTTGGAGAAAACCGTCTGGCCGCAGGCCCGGGCGCAATCTGTGTCACGTCGGACGTTCGAGCAGGCCTTTGCCGGGGTCTCCCTCAACTGGAAGCTGCCCGACCTCGTCCCCCCAGGGACGAAACCGGTCACGCCGAAGGCTCAACGACAGGCTGAATTCAGCGCGCCGGCAAAGTATTTCAGCCGGAACTCGATCGACGGGGCGACCTCTGTTGGTCGGAAAATGGCACGGCGGCATGCCTCGAGCCTCGCGGCAACCGAACGTAAGACAGGCGTCCCCGGCCATATCATCCTTGGCATATGGGGTCGCGAAAGCGCCTATGGGCGGGTCGACATTCCGCATGACGCTTTCGAAGTGCTTGGAACAAAAGGATTCATCAGCACGCGCGCCGCCTATTTCACCGAAGAATTGATCGCCGCGCTCAAGATCGCCGAGGCTGGCCATGTCCCAGCCGATGCGATGAAGAGCAGCTGGGCCGGCGCTTTGGGCCAGCCACAATTCATGCCGTCCAACTTCCTGAAATACGCGGCAGACGGCAACGGCGACGGACGGGCCGATATCTGGGGTTCGGAGGCAGACACGATTGCCTCGATCGGGCGATACCTCGACGCGCATGGCTGGAAACCCGGCCGCGACTGGGGATTCGAAGTGCGGGTGCCGGACAAGGTCTCCTGCACGCTTGAGGGCCCAGACCAAGGACGCCGCATCCGGGATTGGGAAGCGATGGGAATCGTTCGCGTGTCCGGCCGTCCGTTCCCGGCGGCTGAACGCAAGAGCGAAGGGTTCCTGCTGATGCCCGCCGGGCGCCACGGACCCGCCTTCATTGTCACGCCGAACTTCTACGTGTTGAAGGACTACAACATGAGCGATCTCTACGCGCTGTTCGTAGGCCATGTCGGCGATCGGATCGCCTTCGGCTCCGGCGACTTCTCGGTTCCCTGGGGAGAGGTGGGAGGGCTCTACCGATCCGATGTCGCCCGACTCCAGGCGATACTGGTCGAAGATGGGCATGATGTCGGCGGCGTGGACGGGTTGGCGGGCTTCAAGACACGGAGGTCGATCGGCCGCTGGCAGGAAGCCCATGGCCAGGCCGCAACCTGCTTTCCAAGTGCGAGCCTGAACAGGGCGATCACCCGCTGAAAGACCTTTCCGGCGGGCGCAGATCCGAATCGATGGGTTTGGGTCAGCCGGAACCCCGCCGCATGAGAATCTCCGACAGCCGGGAAAAGGCGCCTTCGGGTCCCTCGGGAGAGTTCTCCGAGAGGAAAGCATCCAGCAACGGATAGACCTGCATCGCCGCGTCGATCTCCGGATCGCTGCCGGAGGCATAGAGCCCTGCCTGAATCATGACTTCGGCGCGATCATATGCACCAAGACGCTGCCGCGCCACGCGGATCAGCGTGTTCTCGTCCTTGGTTGCGGCCGAGGGCAAGCTTCGCGAGACAGAGCGCAACAGGTCGACGGCGGGGAAACGTCCGCGTTCCGCGATCTGGCGATCCAACACGATATGACCATCCAGGACGCCGCGCAGGATATCTGCAATCGGCTCGTCCATGTCGGATCCGGCGACGAGCACGGTGAAGACGGCCGTGATGTCGCCGCCGCATTCCACATCTCCCGGGCCCGCGCGTTCCGCCAGCGCCATGATCTGATGTGCGGTGGACGGCGGGAAGCCGCGAAGAGAGGAGGACTCGCCGGATGCGAGCGCAACTTCGCGATGCGCTTCGGCAAAGCGTGTTACCGAGTCGGCAAGGAAGAGAACGTGCCGCCCCTGATCGCGGAAATGCTCGGCAATGGACATGGCAGTCCACATCGCGCGACGGCGGGTCAGCGGCGGTTGATCCGAGGTCGCCGCGACGACAATGGATTTCTTCATGCCTTCCGGTCCGAGATTCGATTCAACGAACTCCCGAACCTCGCGCCCGCGCTCACCGACAAGCGCCACAACGGCCACGTCGCAATCGACTTCCCGGGTCAGGTTGCCCAGCAGCGTGGACTTGCCAACGCCTGAACCAGAGAAGATGCCGACCCTCTGGCCCCGTACCAGCGGCAGCATGGTGTCGAACACCGCAAGCCCCGTGGAGAGCCGCTCACCAAGCGCACGGCGGCGCGTTGCAACGGGCGGCTTTGCGCGCAAGGGGCGCTCGGTGAGGCCTCGGCCGAGGCTGCGTCCGTCCAGGGACTGACCGTAGGGATCGACGATTCGACCGATCCAGTGATCGGACGGTGCGATGACCGGCGCCCCTTTCAGAATTGCGGGATCGCCGATTCGAACGCCCTCCCCCGACCCGTCCGGCAGCACCGAGACGCCCTCTTCCGAAACATTGACCACTTCGCCCCGCAAGGCGCCATTGCGCGTTTCAAGCCGAACATGGTCCCCCAGGGCCGCCTCCATATGAAGCCCGCCAATCATCATGATTCCATGGCCCGCCGCCACGACACGGCCGACAGGTCGTACCGGTGTCATGGTGCGAACTTCGCAGGCGAGGGTCTCTAGGCTTCTGCCGTTCATGCTGTGTTCCCTTTTTGGTCGCACACCGTTTCTAAAGGAATCGGGGTTAAGCCAAGGTTGAAACCCGTGGGAGAAACCCCGATGACTGACAGAATCGAATTGCTGAGCATGGCGCAGAAGCTGGCGGAACACGCCGCGGCGCGTCAGTCTGTCGTTGCGAAGAATATCGCCAATGTCGATACACCCGGCTTCAAGCGGCTGGATCTTCCGAGTTTTGCCGAGACCTACGAGACCACCCGTGGCGACAGCTCCATGCGCGCCACACGTCCGGGGCATTTCGGCACCATGTCCGACACGCCGCAACTGAAAGCGCGCGTGCAGGACGGCGGAACCGTCAAACCAAATGGCAACAATGTCTCGCTCGAAGAAGAGATCCTGACTTCCGCCGAAGTCCGCCAGCAACATGACATGGCAATTTCCATCTATCAGAGCGGGCTCGGCATCATGCGTGCCAGCCTTGGCCGCTAAGGAGAATCCTGATGAGCGACCTGCTGAATACGCTTTCCCTTTCCGCGAGCGGAATGAAGGCACAATCGACCCGGCTGCGGCACATCTCGGAGAACATCTCCAATGTCGACACGCCCGGCTATCACCGCAAGACCGTCGCCTTCGAGCCGCTTCAGAGCGGATCGCGGGATATGGGGCATGTCGTGACCGGCCCGGTGCAACTCAGCAACAGCCAGCTGGAGCGCGTC
Organism: uncultured Tropicimonas sp.; assembly: GCA_947497945.1. Classification (GTDB taxonomy): domain Bacteria; phylum Pseudomonadota; class Alphaproteobacteria; order Rhodobacterales; family Rhodobacteraceae; genus Tropicimonas. The sequence goes on from CANMIP010000001.1 coordinate 202,724, forward strand.
TACGACCCTGCCCACCCGATGGCTGACGCAACCGGCTATTTCGATGGATCCAATGTCGACCTGGTGGTCGAGATTGCGGACGCCAGACAGGCGCAACGAAGCTACGAGGCGAACCTCAAGATGTTCGACCAGGCCAGGCAGATGACCTCGAGCCTGTTCGAATTGCTCAGGAAATAAAGGAGTCCAGAATGGAAATCCGTGCAACCAGTGCCGAACGCGGCTACCAGGCGGCAAAGCCCGCCCTCGCTCCGAATGCAAGTCCCGGGAATTCGGGCGACCGCTTCCAACTCGCGGCGGAAAACTTCGCCGCGAGCCTGCAGCAGACCGAGGGAACCGCAAAAGCGGCGATGGTCGGCAAAGCCGATCCCCATGCTCTGGTCATGGCCCTGACCCAGACCGAGCTCGCGGTGGAGACCGCGTCGACCCTGCGCGACAAGGTCGTCGAGGCTTACCAGGAAATCATGCGGATGCCGGTCTGATCCCATGAATGAGGTCATCTACTTCGATACGATGCGCGAAGGGCTCTGGACGGCGGTGATGATCGCCTTTCCGATCCTGGCCGTCGCTCTGGCTGCCGGTCTCACAGTCGGCCTCTTTCAGGCACTGACCTCGATTCAGGAAATGACGCTGACATTCGTTCCCAAATTGCTGGCGATCGTCACGGTGTTCTGGCTGTCGATGAATTACATGACCGAGACGCTGGTGAGTTTCTTTACATCGCGGATCATTCCGCTCGTTGTTGGAGTTTAGAGCCATGAGCACAGGATATGTGACGCTTTCACGCCAGTCAGGCCTCCTCAACGAGATGCAGTCGATCGCGAACAATATCGCGAACATGTCGACGACCGGCTTCCGGCGCGAGGGCGTGGTCTTCTCCGAATTCATCAAGAGCGGCGGGACACCAGATCAATCCGTCTCTCTCGCGGCCGCACGCGGTCGCCATCTCGACCTGACGCAAGGAACCCTGGAACCGACGGGCGGGACCTTTGATCTGGCCATCGAAGGGGACGGCTTCTTCATGGTCGGCACCGAGCAGGGCGAACGCCTGACCCGCGCGGGCAGTTTCGTTCCCGGTGATACTGGCGACCTGATGACCCCGGATGGCAATCTCGTCCTCGATGATGGTGGCGCGCCGATCTTCATTCCACCCGATGTCAGCAATGTCGCAATCGCGACCGATGGCACGGTCAGCGCAGAAGGGCGTCCACTTGCTCGGATTGGCGTCGTCGTCCCGACCGATCCTGCGGGCCTGACCCGGGAGGGTTCCACCCTGTTCTCCGCACCGGACGGTTTCGAACCCGTCGAATCTCCGCGGGTGCTTCAGGGATTTGTGGAAGGATCCAACGTGAACCCGGTGGTCGAGGTCGCACGGATGATCGAGGTGCAACGCACCTACGAACTCGGCCAGTCTTTCTCTGAAAAAGAAGGACAACGCATTTCGAGCCTCATCGACATGCTTTCAAGATAACTGGGGACCGCAATGCAATCTCTCAAGATCGCCGCTACCGGCATGGCCGCCCAGCAGATGCGGGTCGATGTCATCTCGAACAACCTCGCAAACATGAGTACGACCGGGTACAACGCCCGTCGCGCCGAATTCGCCGACCTGCACTATCAGCAGCTTACACGCCCGGGTTCGATCAACGCCTCTGACGGCACGATTGTCCCGACCGGGGTTCAGATCGGCCTCGGTGTTCGCCCCTCTTCCGTCACGGTCAACCACCAGCAAGGCTCGTTGTCCTCGACCGGAGGCGAGTTGGATGTTGCCATCGATGGTGAAGGCTATCTCGAAGTGACACTCCCGTCCGGAGCGTCCGCTTATACGCGCGACGGCGCGTTGAAGCTTTCCGCCGATGGGTTGATTGTGACTTCGGACGGCTATTCGGTCGTTCCGGACATAACGGTCCCTGACGATACACGAAGCATCTCGATCAATGCCGATGGCGAGATCTACGCCTATTTCGATGGAGAGGTGGATGCCGAACTGCTTGGGCAATTCACCCTTGCAGATTTCTCCAACGATAAGGGCCTGGAAGCCATCGGCGGTAATCTTTTCCTCGAGACCGAAGCTTCCGGACCTCCGCTTGTGTCCTCTCCCGGTGAGGATGGTCTGGGCACCCTTCGCCAAGGCTATCTTGAAGACAGCTCCGTCGACTCCGTTCGGGAAATCACCGACTTGATTCAGGCACAGAGAGGCTACGAGTTGAACGCCAAGGTCATCACCGCAGTCGACCAGATGCTCGGCGCAACGACGCAAATCCGATGACCCGCATTTTCCTCTCCCTCTTTCTGACGATCGTTCTCGCAGGCCAGTCCATGGCGCAGTCGCTCGTGGCAACGCATACGATACGATCCAGATCCGTGATCTCCGCCGGAGACGTGCAGATCGTGGCTGACGCGCTCCCCGGTGCCCTTTCCGATCCTGAAGCGGCCATCGGCATGGAGGCGCGGGTCGTTCTCTATGCCGGTCGGGCAATTCGCCCCGAAGATCTCATCCCCCCCGCCGCAATCGAACGCAACCAGATCGTCATGCTTGTCTTCAACCACGGCGGCCTGGCGATTTCCACCGAAGGCCGCTCCCTTGCGCGCGCCGCTGTTGGCGAACGGGTTCGTGTCATGAACCTCGAGTCCAGAAACACGGTTTCCGGCGTCGTGAGCTCCGACGGACGCGTGTTCGTCGGTTCCCTGCAATAGAATTCTACAAGAATGGAGACTCAGCGATGAGAAACGTCGCGATCCTTGCTGCCCTGACCCTGGCTCTCATGTCCTGCGACCGGGTAGCCGATGTCGGAAAACGTCCCGATTTCACCGAGACTGCAGGCACCTACGAACACAGGGCGATGTCGGTCGTACCCCTTCCTGAAACCCTTTCTCCACACCATCCAGGTGAGACAGCCTCGTTGTGGAGCCGGGACCGGCAATCGCTTCTGGGAGACCGCCGCGCAGGTCAGCAAGGCGATATCCTGACCGTTGTCATCGAGATTGACGACGAGGCAAAGATATCCAATTCGACCGAACGCTCGCGCAGTTCCGGCGAGAACATGGAAGTGTCGGATCTGCTCGGCCTACCCGAACGCCTCACCAAACGGCTGCCGGATGGCGCGTCCTTCGAGCCCGCTGTCGATCTGAGTTCGTCGAGTTCTTCGGAGGGCGACGGGTCGGTCCAGCGCTCCGAAAAGCTGACCTTGCGCGTCGCAGCGACCGTTGTCGAGGTGCTTCAGAATGGCATCCTGAAGATCCAGGGGAGCCAGGAAGTCCGGGTCAATTTCGAACTGCGAGAGCTGCTGGTGACCGGCTATGTCCGCCCTGAGGACATCACGCGCCAGAACGAGATTACCTATGACAAGATCGCCTCGGCCCGGATTTCCTATGGTGGGCGCGGGCAGATCACGGATGTCCAGCAGCCGCGCTACGGCCAGCAAGTCGCCGATATCCTTCTGCCATTCTGAGGAGAGACTCCATGCGGTTCCTTCTTCCCCTCATTCTAGCTCTGATCGGCGCCGGTGCAGGCGTCGGTGCGGGCCTCTTTCTCAAGCCGACGGAGGAAAGCAGCGTTCACGCGGAGAAAACGCAGGGCGGGGAAGCTGGGCAACACGCGGAGGCAGAGGCATCCCATGGCTCTGCCTCCGACGCGCAATCGGACGATCACGCTGCAAGCGCTGACCACGGCGATGCGGAGACGCATGACCCGGCCAGCACGGACTCCGAATTCACCAAACTCAACAACCAGTTCGTGGTTCCGGTCCTTACCGATGGCAAGGTGAAGGCGATGGTCGTCCTGTCTCTCAGCCTGGAAACACCGATCGGCAAACGTGAGCTGATCTATGCGCGCGAACCCCGCATTCGAGACACGATCCTGCAAGTCCTGTTTGACCATGCAAATGTCGGCGGGTTTGATGGCGAGTTCACCAGGGGGGACCAGATGGATGTGCTGAGGCAAGAGCTCAGACTTGCGACGAAGTCGCTCCTGGGCGCTGATATTTTCGATGTCCTGATCACGGACATTGCCCGCCAGGACTATGGCTAAGGACACCTTTCGTTTCGAACCACAGATCCGGGGAGATGTGGGGTCGCGACAGATTGCCTTGCCTTGACGCGTCAAATGCCCTTCTGGGAGCTTTCACACACCGACAATTGGCGCTAACACACGAGCATGAGCACAGATGAAACCCCTCCCTCCTCCGGGTCCGTGACAAGATCTCATCCGGAGACACGCCGCCCTCTCACGCTCCGAGACGTCTCGGAAGCTTCCGGCGTGAGCGAAATGACAGTCAGCCGGGTATTGCGGAATCGTGGCGATGTGAGCGCAGCGACGCGAGAACGCGTTCTGGCTGCAGCGAAACACTTGGGTTACGTCCCCAACAAGATCGCGGGTGCGCTCGCTTCCAGCCGGGTCAATCTCGTCGCGGTCGTTATCCCGTCCCTGTCGAACCTCGTCTTTCCAGAGGTGATAAACGGGATCTCCTCTGTGCTTGAAGATACCGAGCTTCAGCCCGTACTCGGCGTGACCCATTACCGGCCGGAGCAGGAAGAGAAGGTTCTCTACGAAATGCTGAGCTGGCGCCCCTCCGGGGTCATTATTGCCGGCCTTGAGCGATCCGAAGCCTCGCGTGCAATGCTTCGAAATTCGGGCATTCCCGTTGTCGAGATCATGGATGTCGATGGCGAAGCCGTGGATTCCGTGGTCGGGATTTCACACAAACGCGCCGGGCGCATGATGGCGCAGGCGATCATCGATTCCGGCTATCGCAGGATCGGCTTTCTCGGATCGAAAATGCCGCTCGACCACCGTGCGCGCAAACGGCTCGAAGGGTTCACGGATGCGTTGGATGCCGCCGGAATGTCCTTGGCCGATCAGGAGTTCTACGAGGGTGGATCCGGGTTCGGCAAGGGCCGGGAGATGACGCAGGCAATTCTCGAACGCACGCCGGATCTGGACTTCCTGTACTATTCCAATGACCTGAATGGCGCAGGCGGCATGCTGTATTGTCTCGAAAAGGGAATCGATATTCCCGGCGAGCTTGGAATGGCGGGCTTCAATCGGATCGACCTTCTGGACGGGTTGCCGATGCAATTGGCCACGATGGATTCCTGCAGACGCGAAATCGGCGAAGCCGCCGCGAGAATCATCGCGGAACGAGCCGGCGCGGATAACGCCACCGGTGGCGAGCAAGTCGTCTTGATGCCGACGTTGACTTTGGGGGACACCCTCCAACGGAACTGAGGGCTTGTCATGGACATGCCGCCTGTGTTGGCGTTAAACGCCCGCAGGAGACTGGCCGTGTGGTCCGTTGCAGCAGAGCGAGGCCGAAATGATCGAAGTGTCGGTGGTGATCCCGATGAAGAACGAAGAGGCGAATCTCCCGCCTCTGGTGACCGGGATCGCGGAGGCCTGCGAAGGTGTGGCATTCGAGATCATCGTGGTCGATGACGGCTCCGACGACGGCACTGCCTCCGAGGCGCTTCGAATGGCACAGGAACTCGGCACCGTCAGGCTTTTGTCGCATCCGCAATCAGGCGGACAGAGCGCAGCTGTTCACAGCGGTGTCCTGGCGGCAAACGGGCGCGTCATCTGTACGCTTGATGGCGACGGGCAAAACCCACCTTCGGAACTTCCAAAGCTTTTCAAACCCTTGCTGGCAGACGAAACCGGAAAGCTCGGCCTCGTGGCCGGCCAGCGCGTGGCGCGGCAGGACACGTTCTCGAAACGCTGGGCCTCGAAATTCGCGAACCGGCTGCGTGGCTGGATTCTCAAGGACGGCACGCGTGATACGGGATGCGGCCTGAAGGGGTTCCGGCGAGATGTCTTTCTCACATTGCCCTATTTCGATCATATGCACCGCTATCTCCCGGCCCTGTTTCGGCGCGACGGCTGGGACATCCTTCTGGTGGACGTGACGCATCGCGAACGCCAGGCCGGCCAGTCGAACTACACCAACTTCAAGCGGGCGATCGTCGGCATCCCCGACCTTCTCGCAGTGTCCTGGCTCATTCGCCGTCGCAAGAAAGCGCGGCCCGAAGAACGCTTTGCCGACAACCAGAGGCTTGAATCGGATGAGTGAGCAGGTCTTCCGTTTCCTGGCAGTCGAATCCTGGGCCGAGTTCTGGTGGGTCATAATCGGTCTCGGCGGTCAGTTGCTCTTCACGGCGCGCTTCCTCGTGCAGTGGATCGCATCTGAACGGGCCGGGCGGTCCGTGGTGCCGATGGTCTTCTGGTATCTGTCTATCGGCGGCGGGTTGGTGCTTTTTGCCTACGCGGTCTATCGTAAGGATCCGGTTTTCATCCTTGGGCAATCGATGGGGATCTTCATCTATGCCCGCAATCTCTGGCTGATCCATGCCGAACGTAGACGCGACGCCACCTGACAGCCGGGGCTGGCTCTATCCGGCAGCACTGATCGCCTGTGTGATCACGGCTGTCCGAGTGGTCCTGCTCGCGGCGAACAAGACCGACCTCTTCGTCGATGAGGCGCAATACTGGCTCTGGGGCCAGGAACTCGCCTTCGGCTATTACTCGAAGCCTCCCTTGATCGGCTGGACTATCCGGGCCTTCACCGAACTGGGCGGATCGGACGCGGAGTTCTGGGTCCGGCTGCCGGCACCGCTCCTGCATGGCGCAACCGCCTTGCTTCTTGGCGCGATTGCGGCACCGCGCGCAGGACGAAGCGCTGCCATCTGGATCACGGTGACATACCTGACACTGCCGATGGTCAGCTTTGGCAGCCTGATCATCTCGACCGACACGATCATGGTGCCATTTCTTGCACTGGCCCTCCTTGCATGGTGGCGCGGCCTGGACATCGGCGGCTCCCACGCCTGGTCCATTCTTGCCGGTCTGGCACTCGGGCTCGCCTTCCTCGCGAAATACGCGGCAATCTACTATGTGTTGGGGGCGGGCCTTGCGGCCATTTTCCTATGGCAAGCGCGACCCGGATGGGGCCCGGCCCTGTCTGCCGCGGCGGCTTTCCTCCTGGCCATCTCGCCCAATATCCTCTGGAACCTGGCGAACGGGCTGAGCACGGTCGAACACACACTGGACAATGCCGACTGGGTTCGGGCGCCCGGAGAACGGGCACAGCTGAACCTGACCGGGCTCGCGGAATTCCTGGGAGCACAGTTCTTTATCTTCGGTCCGGTTCTGTTTGCTGCCCTGCTCTGGCTCGGGTTTCGCTATGGCAAGCAACCGGCGGAGCGTCGCTTTCTGCTCTTCCTGTCCTTGCCGATCCTCGCCACCGTCTCGCTGCAGGCTCTTCTCAGCGAGGCCTATGCCAATTGGGCGGCGGCGGCCTATCTCGCCGCCACGCTGCTCGTAGTGCCGTGGCTGCTGCAGGGAAGGGCGTCCTGGCTGCGTGGCAATCTGGTACTGAATGGCAGCGTGGCGCTTCTTCTGCCGCTGCTCACGGTCTTCGGGACCGGCTTGCGCCTAGGACCGGAGGGCGATCTGCTGTTGGCGCGCTATCTCGGGCGCTCCGAGATGAGCCAGACGATTCTTGATATCGCGGCGCGCGAAGGGGTCGATGTTGTCGTGGCGGATGACCGGGATGTTGTGGCCGACCTGTTCTACTTCAACCGGGGAGGACCGATCGCGGTCTATGCCCGTCCCGAGACCGGACGCCCTTCGAACCACTACGTGCTGAAACACAGCCTCCCGGAGGAGGTCACCGGCCCGATCCTCTACGTCCGCAAACGCAACCGACAACCCGGCAATTGCGCGGTTCCGCTCCTCGAGCATATCGCGCCGGAAGATGGCGCCTATGCCCGGCGGTCGCAGAAAGCCTTTCTCATCGATTCCGGTTGTCTGCACTAGCCGCCGAATGGCTACGGCCTTGCCGGCAATTCTGATAGCCAAGGTCGGACGGACCCAGCCAAAGAGTGGCAACACAGATTGACAGCAGGCGCCAGATGCCCCATTCGCGGGGCACGCTTATCAGGCAGTTTCGGAGACTGAAGAATGAAGATCGCAATGATTGGCACGGGCTATGTGGGCCTCGTTTCGGGCGTATGCTTCTCGGATTTCGGCCATGAGGTCGTTTGCGTCGACAAGAATCCGACCAAGATCGAGATGCTCGAACGCGGCGAAGTGCCGATCTACGAACCCGGTCTCGACGCGCTAATGGAACGCAATGTCGCCGCAGGGCGCCTGTCCTTCACCGGTGATCTGGCGAAAGCGGTCGATGGCGCGGATGCCGTCTTCATCGCGGTCGGCACGCCAACCCGACGCGGCGACGGCCATGCGGACCTGACCTATGTCTATGCCGCAGCCGAAGAGGTCGCGCATTCCCTGAAGGATTACACGGTGGTGGTGACCAAATCGACCGTGCCGGTCGGGACCAACCGGGAGGTGGCGCGGATCGTCTCCGAGGCGCGGCCGGATCTCGAGTTCGACGTGGCTTCCAACCCCGAATTCCTGCGCGAAGGTGCGGCGATCGACGATTTCATGCGCCCGGACCGGGTCGTTGTCGGCGTCACGTCGGAACGCGCCAGGGAGTTGATGGGCGAGGTCTATCGGCCGCTCTTCCTGCGCGATTTCCCGATTGTCTATACCGACCTGGAATCGGCGGAGATGATCAAATACGCCGCCAACGCCTTCCTCGCGACCAAGATCACCTTCATCAACGAGATCGCAGCGCTCTGCGAGCGCGTCGGCGCCGATGTCAAATCCGTCTCCAAGGGGATGGGGCTCGACAACCGCATCGGCAACAAGTTCCTGCATGCAGGACCCGGCTATGGCGGTTCGTGTTTCCCGAAGGACACCAGTGCGCTTGCCCGTATCGGGCAGGATTACTCGGTGCCGCAGGAGCTGACAGAGACGGTTATTCGCGTGAATGAGTCGATCAAGCGCCGCATGATCGACAAGGTCAAGGAGATGTGCGGCGACAGCTTCAACGGCAAGACGATTGCCGTGCTTGGCGTTACCTTCAAGCCCAACACCGACGACATGCGGGATTCGCCCTCCCTGACCATCGTTCCGGCCATGGTCGGCGCCGGCGCGAAGGTGCGGGTTGTCGATCCGCAAGGCCGGCGGGAAGGCGAAGGTCTGCTGCCGGGCGTGGAATGGCTTGAAGACGCTTACGAGGCGGCCGAAGGCGCCGATGCGCTCGTCATCCTGACCGAATGGAACGAGTTCCGCGCGCTGGATCTGGGGCGGATCGCCACGTCCATGACCGCGCCGCGCATGGCCGACCTGCGCAATATCTACACGGCGCAAGACGCCGAAGCGGCCGGCTTCGAGGCATATGTAGCGGTCGGGCGCTGACGCCATATCGAACAGGAACAGCCCGCCTCGCAGCGATGCCAGGCGGGCTTTTTTTTCGAGACGGTTCAGGAGATCCCGGCGATCAGGCGGACATGGTCGCCGCAACCGCGCGTTTCCAGGCGGCGTATTTCTCGTCCCGATGGCTGTCCGCGAGAGCCGGCTCGAAGCGCCGTTCGCGTGACCAGGTCTCGGCGAAGCTCGCGCGATCCGGATAGAGCCCGGCCTCCATGCCCGCCAGCCAGGCCGCTCCAAGCGCCGTCGTCTCCAGGATCTCCGGTCGATCGACCGGGGCGCCGATAATATCGGAGAGAAACTGCATCGCCCAGTCATTCGCCGTCATGCCGCCATCGACCCTCAGCACCGAGTTCGGATCGCGCTCCGGCCAATCCGCTTCCATTGCCTCCAGCAAGTCGCGGGTCTGGAACCCAACGCTCTCCAATGCCGCCTTGGCGAATTCGGCCGGGCCGGAATTTCGCGTCAGTCCGAAAATGGCCCCGCGGCATTCGGCGTTCCAGTAGGGAGCACCGAGCCCGGTGAAGGCCGGCACCAGGATGACATTCTGTTCCGGATCGGCCGACTGGGCCAGCGGAAGGCTCTCGGGCGCCGATTCGATGATCTTCAGCCCGTCGCGCAGCCATTGCACCACGGCTCCGGCAATATAGACCGACCCTTCCAGCGCATAGGTCGGTTTGCCGTTGAACTGGTAGGCAATCGTCGTCAACAACCGGTTCTTCGATCGCACCGGCGTGTCGCCCGTGTTCAGCAGCGCGAAACAGCCCGTTCCATAGGTCGATTTGAACATGCCCGGCTCGAAACAGGCCTGGCCGATGGTGGCGGCCTGCTGGTCGCCAGCCACGCCCAGGATCGGGATCGCCTCCCCGAAGAGCGCGGGGTCGGTCTCTCCGAAATCGGCGGCACAGTCGCGCACATCGGGCAGCATGGTGACGGGGACGCCCAGCAATTCGCAGATCGAAAGACTCCAGCCGCCCTTGTGAATGTCGTATAGCAGGGTGCGGGCGGCATTGGTGGCGTCGGTCGCATGAACCTTGCCGCCGGTCAGCTTCCAGATCAGGAAGCAATCCACGGTCCCAAAGAGCAGATTGCCTGCCTCGGCGCGCTCCCGCGCGCCCTCGACAGTGTCGAGAAGCCATTTCAGCTTGGTGCCGGAAAAATAGGGATCCAGCAGCAGGCCGGTCTTCTCGCTCACCAAGGGTTCATGCCCTGCCTCCCGCAACTCCTCGCAGATTGCGGCCGTCCGGCGGTCCTGCCAGACGATGGCGCGGTGGATCGGCTCCCCTGTCTCCTTGTCCCAGACAAGGACGGTCTCGCGCTGGTTGGTGATGCCGATGGCGACGATATCCGAAGGCTGGATCGCCGCCTTTTCGATCACGCCGCGGCAGGTCCGGACCACGCTGCCCCAGATATCCTCCGGCTCGTGTTCGACCCACCCCGATGCCGGAAAATGCTGCGTAAATTCCTCCTGCGCCGTGTCACGGATGCGCATCTGGCGATCGAAGAGGATCGCGCGGCTGGAAGTGGTTCCCTGGTCGATTGCAAGGATATGGGTCATGGCTCCGCCCTGTTCTCGGGGTTGTCCGCCGGCGCGGCCTCCTCAAGGGCGTCAGCGGAATATACGTTGCAAGCTGGCACGTCGCGACGGCAACGAAAACGCGTCTTCAGGCCGCGTCGGTCGCGCCGGGGCGCTTTGCCTGCATGAAGGTGTCAAGCGCGGTAGCCTCATCCGTCGAGAGGCGCAGCCCGAGCTTGGACCGCCGCCAGAGGACATCTTCGGCGGTGCGCGCGAATTCCTTCTCCATCAGCCAGAGAACTTCACATTCGGTGAGGTTGTAGCCGAAGCGCTGGCCGAGATCGGCCGCGTCGCGCGCCGTGCCGAGCATCGGCCAGATATCGGTGCCATAGGCCCGCAACATACGCTTCGCCCAGACCGGATCGAGGAAGGGGTAATCGGCCTGCGCCTTGGCGAGAAGCTTCTCAACCCCGTCGACCGGAAAATCCCCGCCGGGAAGCGGCGCGCCCGCGGTCCATTTTCCGGTGGCGCCGGGAACATGGGCGGCGATCTTGTCCAACGCGGATTCCGCAAGCTTGCGATAGGTCGTTATCTTGCCACCGAAAATATTCAGCAACGGCGCCCCGCCAGTCGTGTCGACCCGCAGAACGTAGTCGCGCGTTGCCGCCGTCGCCGAGCTTGCACCGTCATCATAGAGCGGACGGACGCCGGAAAAGCTCCAGACAACATCCTCTTGCGCGATCGGCGTCTTGAAATAGCTCGAAGCAAGCTCGATCAGATACTGCTTCTCTTCCTCGGTGCAGACCGGCTTGTTTTCAGCGCTGTCATGCTCCTTGTCCGTCGTGCCGATCAGGGTGAAATCGGTCTCGTAGGGGATGGCGAAGATGATCCGGCCGTCGGTTCCCTGGAAGAAATAGCACTTGTCGTGATCGAAGAGCTTGCGCGTGACGATATGCGAGCCGCGCACGAGGCGGACGCTTTCCCTTGTGTCGACACGGACAACGTCGTCAATCACGTCCTTGACCCAGGGGCCTGCGGCGTTGACCAGCATGGAGGCCTGCACGTCACGGCTTTCGCCCGTGTCGCGATCCTCCAGGGTAACTCGCCATATCTCACCGTCGCGGACAGCCTGCGCGACCTTCGTGCGGACCAGGATATGGGCGCCGCGCGCCTCTGCGTCGCGGGCATTGAGCGCCACCAGCCGGGAATCCTCGATCCAGCAATCGGAGTATTCGTAGGCCTTGGAGAATTTCTCGTCCAGCGGCGCGCCGCTCGGGTCATTCTTCAGATCGACCGAAGAGGTTCCGGGCAGGATCTTCCGCCCACCGAGATTGTCATACATGAAGAGCCCGGACCGGATCATCCACGACGGCCTCTGGCCCCTTGTCCAGGGCATGGTCCAGCTGAGCAGCTTGGAGGCGGGGGTCTGCCCATCGAAGCGCATGTCGGGATGGTAGGGGAGGACAAAGCGCATCGGCCAGCTGATGTGGGGCATCGCCCGCAGCAGGACTTCGCGCTCGACAAGCGCCTCGCGGACCAGGCGCACCTCGAAATACTCGAGGTAACGGAGACCGCCGTGGAAGAGTTTGGTCGAAGCCGAGGAGGTGGCCGAGGCGAGATCGTTCATCTCCGCCAGGCCCACCTTCAACCCGCGCCCGGCCGCATCGCGCGCAATGCCGCAACCGTTGATGCCGCCGCCGATTATGAAGACGTCAAAGATATCCCGCTCAGGGCGTTTCTCGCTCATGTCGGACTCCGGTCCTTCGCATTTCTCTTGTCCGAAGAAAGCACGAATTCCGCGCGCCGGTCAATCGAATTTGTTCGTTTTCACGCGAAATTGCGCGAAAGACGTACAGATTTTCCAGTGAATTCAACGGATAGCGCCACAAGTGCGTTTTTCCTCTTCCCAAGAGAGGAAAATTCGAACATTTTCGCGCCATGGCACAGAGTTTTCGACAAACCGACATTCTCGACCTCGCACGCAAGCAGGGCAAGGTCACAGTGGAGGATCTGGTGACGCGTTTCGGCGTGACGCACCAGACGATCCGGCGCGATCTCAGCGATCTGGCCGATGCCGGGGAGCTTGAACGTGTCCATGGCGGCGCAATGCTGCCATCCGGCGTCTCCAATATCGGCTACGAGGACCGGCGCGACCTGAACCCCGACGCGAAAACCGCGATCGCAAACCGATGCGCCGCGGCGATCCCCAATGACTGCTCTGTCTTCCTCAATATCGGAACGAGCACCGAGGCGGTGGCGCGCGCGTTGCTACAGCATCGAAGCATGATGGTCATCACCAACAATCTCAATGTTGCCAACATCCTGGTGGCGAACCCGGAGATCGATATCATGGTCGCCGGCGGCAAATTGAGGCGCTCCGACGGCGGGTTGACGGGCGCGATGACCCGGGAGGTCATCGAACAGTTCAAGGTCGACATTGCGGTGATCGGCTGCTCGGCGCTCGATCATGACGGCGACCTGCTGGATTTCGACATCGAGGAAGTACACGTGTCGCAAACCATCCTTCGGCAGGCACGCGAGAGCTACCTCGTGGCCGACCACTCCAAGTTCCTGCGCTCGGCACCCGCACGGATTGCGTCTCTCGGCGAGATCGACAGTTTCTTCACCGACGCTCCCCTCACCGCCTCCCTCGAACGGCTTTGCCGGGACTGGGGAACCGAAGTCGTGTTCGCCTGACTTCAGTATTCCGGACTGGTCCCGCTCCGATCTCGGGATCGATGCCGGCCCTGCCCAACGGAAGAACGCTGGCGCAGCGGTCCGTCTGGCGCTAAGAATCCGCGCAGCACGAATGCAAGGTTCACGGAATGCTGTCCAAACTGTTCCGAAAGCGCCCGCCTCGGGTCAGCTTTCAACCACCCGCGCCGGAGGGCGTTGTCGAGATCGTTGGCGACCTGCATGGCCGCGCCGATCTGCTCGAGCAACTCCCCCCTGTCGAAGACGGCGCAACACGCATTCTTGTCGGAGATTATGTCGACAGAGGCCCCGACAGCCGCTCCGTGCTGGAGATCGCCCGTGCCCGCAGCGTTGAAGAGGGTTGGGTCTGCCTGTTCGGCAATCACGAAGAAATGATGCTGAGCTTCCTCACGGATCCGGGGGCGTCTCGCCGCTGGCTCCGCTATGGCGGCCTTCAGACACTTGAAAGCTTCGGCGTCGGAGGTGTTACGGAATCCGCCGAGGAAGAGCGGCTTGCGGACGCCGCCCAGGCGGTCGTCGAGGCGCTTGCGCCGGGGCTGCAAGACTGGGTCGAAAACCTTCCGACTGTCTGGACAAGCGGTACCCTTTGCGTGGTCCATGCCGGGCTCGACCCCGCACTTCCCATCTCCATTCAGTCCAGGGACGCCAAGATCTGGGGGCATCCCGAGTTTCACAAAACGCCGCGACAGGATGGGATCTGGGTCGCGCATGGACATACCATCGTGGACGCGCCCATTGCCGAAAGCGGCATTATTTCAACGGATTCAGGCGCCTATGCGACTGGCCGGCTGACACTTGCGCGCGTTGCACCGGATGGTACGACCGGGTTCACAGCGATCACTCAGAAGCGTCCCTGAGCATAGTCGCATCGCTTGCGTTCTGCCTGTTTTTTGGGCGCAGGGTCCGGGTGAGCGGATTTCCACCACTTGGAACCGGGAATCCGGCAATACTGGTTAACACTGCTTGACGGAACTCGACCTGCTGCAGCGCAGAAATGACTCCGCCTTGCCACGCTGACCTGCAGGCGCATGGACGCAACGGTAACCAACTGTGATTGTACCTGAAATAGGGCTCCCGCCAGGCCATCACGCGCTCCAAGGGACCCGGCCAAAAAGCGCAGAAAAAGGCCGGAAGCATCTGAAATCCGGACGAATTGCTGTCAGGCAGCCACCGATCAGTTGGCTTGACAGACTGTAAAATTTGTCACAAGTCCTTTGTAGGTGGTCGCTAGAAAGGACGTCAGAGCATGCCGGCAGTGGGATCGGGCCTGATTTTGGTTAGCCGACAGCATGTTACGATTTTTAAAGCCTTTTTTTCGATGTCACAGGATGTATTCTCATGAGCGATCTAGCTGAACCGCTCCGCGCCGCACAGCATGTCCCTAATGAAACGGCACCTCCCACTGTGCGTTTCGACGGCCTTCCGGAATTCGAGGCCCAACCGGGCATTTTTCAGGTTGCCTGGGTTTTTCTGGTCAATCTGGTCTTCACGATTCTTGCCCTGCCGAGCCTGCTGATTTCTGGCCTGCTGCTTCTTGTTCTGAACCCGCGCTACAACCCGGGCCCGTTGATTTTCTGTCAGAAAAGAGTCGGTCGCAACGAGCGCGTCTTCACGATCTACAAGTTCCGGACGATGACCGTTGCGCCGGACCACTCCTCGACCAGCATCAGCGCCAGTGAAGCCCGGATTACCAGGCTCGGTGCCGTGCTCCGCAAGTTTCGGATCGACGAGCTGCCGAATTTCGTCAACGTTGCCCTCGGCGACATGAACGTGATCGGACCGCGTCCGGACGCCAAAGTGCAAGCCGATGTATACGTCGACACCATCGACGGCTATCGCAATCGATTCGAGGTGAAGCCCGGCATTACCGGCCTCGCCCAGGTGGTCCACGGCTATGCGGACTGCGAAGATTCGACGCGCAAGAAGGCCCGCTACGACCGGTTCTACGTTCGGCACCGCGGCGCCCGGCTCGACGTGTTCGTCGTTCTGCGCACGCTGCAGGTCATGCTGACAGGCTTTGGAAGCCGCTGATCCCCGAGCACGACACTGCATGACGTCGGCAGCGGCCTGCACGCATTTTCTGTTGTACAAAAGTCCTGACCGGGCCTCCTTGACGCTCAGGGCTTCGCCGCACGCATCGATGCTTTCCGCCACGCCCACAGAAGACGCCCTGTCCGCATCGGTTCGGGGCGTTTTCTTTTGTGCGAAAGGCGAGGGATCGGACAATCGCGACGGAGCGGCGACCTAATCTGGAATCAAACATTTGCCCCGATCCCGGACGACGCGTATGTACTTTTCAAAGAAACGATTCACCGGCGAAGAAGACCGGGAACACAATGGGACGACGACGCGTACAGTGCAGGTTTACATGCCCGACATAGAAATGCCGGAAGGACTCTCGGGATGAGTTCCTCGACGCGTTTTCATAGAGCAACTGCCTTGGGGACATGCCTGCTCCTGTCGAGCGTCGGTGCCCCCAGCGCGCAGGAACTGGCCTATCAGCGCGCCACCCAACCGACCTTGTCCTTTTATGGCATGCCTGGCCTGGTCGATATGCCATCCGGCGAGATGCTTCCGGATGCCGAGGTCACGGCCCTGTACTCCTATTATCCAAAGAAGCAGCGCTTCGCGCTCGGATTTCAGGTGACGCCCTGGCTTTACGCCTCCTATCAATACTCGGTCTCCGAAGACATCTTGACGGAAGGCGTAACCCGCTATGACCGCGCTTTCGGTCTCGCGGCACGCCTGTGGACAGAGAACGCCTGGCGGCCTTCCGTCATTGTCGGCATCAACGACATGGCTGGCACCAGCATTTTTGCCTCCGAATACATCACCGCGACCAAGACCTTTCAGGACCGGATCAAGGTCACGGGCGGGATCGGTTGGGGTCGGCTTGGCAGCTATGGCGGTTTCAAGAACCCGCTGAGCTATATCGACGATCGCTTCGAGACCCGACCGGATACGGATTTTGGCGAAGGCGGCACATTCGAAGCCGGTCAGTGGTTCCGCGGCCCCGCGGCCCTGTTCGGCGGGGTCGAGTGGCAGGTGAACGACCAGTGGACCGCCATTCTGGAATACTCGTCCGATGCCTATGAGAATGAAGTGGCGAATGCCGGGTACGAGCATAATACGCCGCTCAATTTCGGCCTGCATTTTCGGCCGCAGCCGGGGCTCAATATCGGAGCCTATGCCCTGAATGGATCGACATTCGGCATTTCCGCCTCGATCACCGCAAATCCGAAATCGCCACCGTTCCGAAATGGCCGCGAGACGGCGCCACCGCCGATTTCCCCGCGCAGTGGCGGGACCGTCGATCTTGCGGCCTGGGATCTGCCGTCGCGCCAGCTCGACGGGCAGAGCGAAGAAACGATCCGCGCGCAGGTCGAAGCCGCCTTCGAAGCTGACGGGATCCGCCTCGAAGGCCTCGAGATCGACGGCGACAGCGCGCGGGTGGGCTTCACCGCAACGCGGTACAACTCGCAGCCGCAGGCACTTGGCCGGGCGTCGCGCATTCTCGCCGCGATCCTGCCATCCGAGGTCGAGACCTTTGTGCTGCAGCCGCTGTTCTATGGCCAGGGCACGTCCTCGATTACCATCGTCCGGTCCGATCTCGAGGATCTGGAAGCCGCCCCCGACCGCATCTGGCGCTCCTATGTCCGGGCGCAGATCGAGGATGCCGGCGATCTCCGCTTCACCGATTTTGTCGCGGATGCCTATCCCCAGCAGCGCTGGTACGCGCGGCCGTATTTCGCGCCAGCCCTGTTCGATCCTGACGATCCGTTTCGCGCGGATTTCGGCGTCGATATCGGGGGCAGCTATGCGCCATTGCCCGGGCTCGTCCTCTCCGGGAACTATCGCCAGAAGCTGTTCGGCAACCGGGACGAGTCGACCCGGTCCTCCGACTCGGTCCTGCCGCATGTCCGCTCCGATGTGGTCGAATATGACAAGAATGGCGCTTCCTTTATCAGCCACCTGACGGCGGAGTATTTCTTCCGGCCGGGACAGAACCTTTATGGCCGGACAACCGCCGGTCTGCTTGAACGCATGTATGGCGGCGTCTCCGCGGAACTGCTCTGGAAGCCGATCGAAGGTCCTCTCGCCCTCGGTGGCGAGTTGAACTACGTCGTCCAGCGGGATTTCGAAGGCGGCTTCGGTTTCCAGGATTACGACACCGTGACCGGCCACGTGTCGGCCTATTACGAGTTCGGAGGCGGCTATTTCGGGCAAATCGATGCCGGCAAGTATCTCGCCGGCGACTATGGCACAACGCTCCAGTTCAGCCGCGACTTCGTCAATGGTGTCAGGCTTGGCGCCTTCGCGACACGCACCGATGTCAGCTACGAGGATTTCGGCGAGGGCTCCTTCGACAAGGGCATCTTCCTGGAAGTTCCTTTCGCCTGGGTCTCCGGCGTGCCGTCCCGTCGCGGATTTGCAACCGCGATCCGGCCCATCCAGCGCGACGGTGGCGCAAGGCTCGCCGTTCGCAACCGGCTCTACCCGACGGTCAAAACCTACCAGGATCCGGAAATGCGCGAACGCTGGGCGGGATACTGGCGATGAAACTCATCAAGCCTGCCGCGCTTTCGGTTCTGGTCCTGACCCTGACGGGATGCGACGAATATACGGATCGCCTCGACCGCCTCGCCGGCCTCGAAGAGAGCGAAGGCTTCAGCATTCCCGTGCCCGCCGATGGCTCCAGGCCGGTGCTGATGGATGCCGGCCTCGAGAAATTCGGCTCCAGCGAGGGGCTGGTGCGCATTTCCAGCCGCGGTCCGATTGAGATCTGGCGCGCGGAGGAAGGCGACACGCTGACCCTGCGCCAGGGCATCGTGCTGGGCACACGCGCATTCACCCCGGATCTCTTCTCGGTGGAAGCCGCGCTGCCGTCGCAATGGATGGACGCAACGCGCCCGGCCACTGCCGAGCGCATTCACCGATATGTCGATGGCCTGGAGCAGGTCTATATCCGCGCCTATAGCTGTGTTTTCTCCGAAACAAGCCGGGATGAACTTCCGCTCGGCGCCGAGACCTTGCAGCTGAACCGTACCGATGAAGATTGTTATAACGCGACCCAGAGCTTCACCAATTCCTACTGGATGAATGGTTCGGGTCAAATGGTGTTGTCCCGGCAATGGCTTGGTCCGGAGCTGGGGTACCTCCTCCTGAAACATTACCTGCCTTAGAGCCGCCGATCCGAAGGGGTTTCGTAGATGAGAACAAGAAAAATCCTCGCCCTGGCAATGGGAGCCGCACTTTCCCTGTCGTCCTGTGGCCTGATCTACAACAGTCCGCAGGTCACGAGCGGCACGGTGGACGGCTCCAAGGTCCGGGTGGTTCCGATCACCGCTGAAACGACCCTGGCGGCGAACCGGTCGACCTATCGGCCGGCGACCCTGCCGTCTGTCTTCTCGCAAACGGCCGGAAGCGGTGGCGGGCTGCGCGGTTTCGGCTCCCTGCCGGATCCGGTTGTCGAACCGGAGAATCGTCCGGCCACGCTTTCGACCCGCATTCCGCCGGAAACCCCCACCGGCCCGTACCGGATCGGCGTCGGCGATGTGGTCGTTCTGGCCACGCCCTCCGGCGGCAATTCCGTGGAAGAACTGTCCGGGTTGCTGGCGGCCCAGAACCGGCGGCAGGAATATGTCGTCCAGGATGACGGCTCGATCTCGATCCCGGATGTCGGCCGGATCCCGATTGCGGGCGACACGATCGATGGCGCCAACGAGAAGGTGTTCCAGGCTCTTGTCCGGAACCAGATCGAACCGGCATTCAGCCTGGAAGTCGCCGATTTCAAATCGCAACGCGTGTCCATCGGGGGCGCGGTGCGCAATCCCGCGACGCTGCCGATCGACCTGCAGCCGCTCTATCTCGACGAGGCGCTGTCGAATGTCGGCGGCGCGACCGCGAGTGAACGGGATTACGACTACAGCTCGGTGCGGATCTATCGCGACGGCGAACTCTACCAGATCCCGCTGAGCGAACTCTATTCCGATCGCAGCCTGCAACGGATCACCCTCCGGGATGGCGACAGTGTCTTTGTCGATACCGAGTTCGACCTCGGTCGCGCCCAGGACTACTTCCAGGAGCAGATTCAGCTCACGGAGAACCGTCGGGACGCGCGCCGCGATGCCGTGGACGAGTTGGAGACCGAGATACAGCTCCGTCGCGCCGAACTCGACGAACAGCGGGACAATTTCAAGGATCGGCTCGATCTGGGCGCTGAGGACCGTGACTATGTCTACATGGCCGGCGAAGTTACCAAGCAGCGCCGCTTCCCGTTGCCCTACAACCAGAAGGCCGTGCTCGCCGACGCGATCTATGACGATGGCGGCATCCCGACCATCACCGCCAATGTCCGCCAGATCTACGTGCTGCGAGGCTCGACAGATCCGCGTGAGTTCGGATCGGTCACGGCCTGGAAGCTGGATGCCGGCAACGCGGCTTCGCTGATGCTGTCGACCCGGTTCGAACTGCGGCCGGACGATATCATCTTCGTCTCCGAGCAGGTCGTGACACAGTGGAACCGGATCATCTCCCAGATCACGCCGGGCCTGCTCAACTCGACGATCACCGCGCTCGCGCAATAACGCACCCGCCCGGACGGCGGACGGGTCTGCTGCCGTCCGGACCAGGCCCGAAATCTCGGGACGTTCCTTTCTCCCGCCGGCATGTCGCGGCGGGAGATTTCATATCAGACGGTGCGGCAAGCCTCCATTGACCCGGCCTCGCGCCTTGCCTAGCCATTGCACTGGAGGTGGCCCATGACCCAAGCCCTGATCGTGATCGATGTCCAGAATGACTTCTGCCTAGGCGGCGCCCTGGCGGTGCCGGGCGGCGACGAGATCGTCGAACGGATCAACACCATGCTGTCGGAGTTCCCGGTCCGCGTCTTCACACAGGATTGGCACCCGGCCGACCACAGCTCCTTCGCGTCACAGCATGACGACAAGTCACCCTTCGAGCTGACCGAGATGTCCTACGGGCCGCAGGTCCTCTGGCCGGATCACTGTGTCCAGGGCAGCGAAGGCGCCGCTTTCCACCCCGGCTTGCTGACGGATCCGGCCGATCTCATCATCCGCAAGGGGTTTCGGCGCGAGATCGACAGTTATTCCGCCTTTTTCGAGAATGACAGGCGCACGCCAACCGGCTTGGAGGGGTATTTGAGATCCCGGGGCGTGGACAGGCTCGTTCTGGTCGGCCTGGCGACCGATTTCTGTGTCAGCTACTCCGCCCTGGACGCTGCGCGGCTTGGATTCCGGGTCGGCGTCGATCTCGACGCCTGCCGGGCAATCGACCTGGACGGATCGCTGGCCGCCGCGCTGGAGGGAATGGTCGAAGCAGGAATTGATCTGACCGGCGATTGAGTCAGGGAAAATTAACCAGACTGGAAGGCTTTTTTGCTTTCAATCGCGGCGTAGAGGCTGGCAAACAGGCCAGTTCCCCCGCCGCCCTATGGAGCGAATATGGACCCCGGAACCAAGGCTGCTGACAAGGCCCTGGAGGCATTTCAGGCAAAGCGCACCGCGGAGGGTCGCTTTCTGTCCTATTGTCGCGGGCGGGTGCGGAGCCTTCCGGACCGGATTGTCATCATCCCGCTCCTGTTTCCCATTGTCCTCTATGTCGGTGGGCTGACGACAGCCGTGATCGCCGCGCTGGTCGCCATTGCCGGCGAGTTGCTGGATGTTGCTGTCCTGAGACAATACGGGTGCCGTCGGTCCCTTGGCGACAATCTTTCGCTCGCAATGGGTGTCACAATCCTGTCCGGTGGCATCCAGTCCCTGGCGAATATCTATGGCGTGGCCCTGATCTATACACTCGGTGGCAGTGCGGCACGTGCCCTGGCCGGGGCCGCCTGTTTCGCTGCTATCCTGGACGCCGCCCTGCTGCTTTCGGCGCATCGCGGTGCCGCAATCCTGCGAATTCTGCTCTATGGCATTGCCCTCCTGACAATCGCCTTCCAGGAGATCAGTTCGATCGGCGCTGTCGATGATGCGCTGATGTTCGATCTCCTCAGCATCGCATTCCTGCTCTACATCTGCTGGACCGTTGTTCGAAAGGTGTTCGAATTGCAGAAGGTTCGCAACGCCACACGGATGGACACGCTGGAAAGCGCACGTGAACTGGCGCATGTGAACGAAGCGCTGATTCAATCCAGAAACACTGCGAAGCGCCTCGCGCTCGTCGCCGAACGCGCCAATGACAGCGTGGTCATGACGGACAGGGACGGCGTGATCACATGGGTCAACAAGGCATTCAGCAAGGTAACCGGCTATTCCTATGCCGAGGCTGTCGGACGCAATATCAGCTTGCTTCATGGCCCCCAGACGGATTCCACGGCCTCGAAAGCGCTGCTTCGCGCCCGGGAAGAAGCACGCCCCATTCGGCTCGAGATCATGTGTCATCACAAGGACGGGCGGCCGGTCTGGATCGAGGTGAACACCTGCCCGCTGTTCGACGACAAGGGTGAGCTGCTGAGCATCGTCAGTATCGAGCGGGATATTGGCGAGGCAAAGGAACGCGAACGCGCGCTTGCCGAGGCCCGACGCCTTGCCGAGGAGTCGGAACGAGCCCGGCACAACTTCCTGGCGACGATGAGCCACGAGATCAGAACACCAATGAATGGCGTCATTGGCACGACGGATCTCCTTATGGAAACGGATCTCGACAGCCAGCAACACGCCCTGGTGCGAACCATCAGTGCCTCTGGCGAGTCCCTGCTCGGGATCATCAACGACATCCTGGATTTCTCGAAGCTCGAAGCCGGTCGGCTCGAGGTCCTCAAGGAACCTTTCTCGCCCCGAGACTGTTTTCGTTCCGCCGTAGATCTCGTCCAGCCGCTGGCCGATGCGAAGCAGCTTTCGCTCGATCTGGTGCTGCCGGCGAGCCTTCCGGAAAGCGCGCTTGGCGACAATCGACGGCTGGCGCAGGTTCTGCTGAACCTTCTGGGCAATGCGATCAAGTTCACCGAGACCGGTGGTGTGAGGCTGGAAGTGTCGGTCCGCCTCGAGAACGGCATCTGCCACTACCTGATTGCGGTGCGCGACACCGGGATGGGGATCCCTCCCGAACGGTTGGAGCGGATCTTCGAGAGCTTCGCCCAGGCAGATTCGAGCATAGCCGGCCGCTTTGGCGGCACCGGGCTGGGGCTGACGATTTCGAGACTCCTCGTTCTGGCCATGGAAGGCGAGATTTCCGTGGCCTCGACGCCGGGCGAAGGATCTGTCTTTTTTGTCTCGCTTTCGCTGCCCCTTGCCGACGCGCTCGACTCCAGTCCGTCCTTTTCTGCGCCAGCGGGTCTTGGGCACGACATGTCCGGGTTCCTGGATGGCCTGAGGGTACTGGTCGCGGAAGACAACCGGACGAATATCCTCTTGTTGGAACGGATGCTCGATGGCACCGGCATCCAGACATTGCTTGCCGTCAACGGGCGGGAGGCCATCGAGATGTTCCGGCAGCAACGCCCGGATATCGTCCTGATGGACATGCATATGCCGATCATCGACGGTCTCGCGGCAACACGGGCAATTCGGGAGATCGAAAGCCAGGCCGGCAAGGATCCCATTCCGATCATTGCCCTCACCGCAAACGCCTTTCCCGAAGATCGCGACCTGTGCATGGACGCGGGAATGAACGGCTTCGTGACAAAACCGTTCCGCAAGCGTGACCTCCTGTCGGCAATCGACGATTTCGCGCCGCGCGAGATTGTCCTTGCGCGGAACAGCTCTTGATCGGAAACGCTCCGGCTGAGCCGTTAGGTTCGCCTCTTTTCTTCCGACGCCCGTGCCGATAGCTTGCGTCCTACTGCAAGAGAAAGGGTCGCTTCATGGTGGATATCGCCACGCGCGTCTGGAACCACAAATGGAAGATCGACCCGATCGTCCGCTCCATGATCGACACGGACTTCTACAAGCTCTTGATGTGTCAATCGGTCTTCCGCAACAAGCCAGACGCCCGCGTCGAGTTTTCCCTGATCAACAGGAGCTCGGACATTCGCCTCGCCGAGTTGATCGACGAGCGGGAGCTTCGGGAACATCTCGACTATGCCCGCTCCCTGTCACTGACCCGCGGTGAGAGCACCTGGCTGCGCGGCAATACCTTTTATGGAAAACGCCAGATGTTCCGCTCGGATTTCATGGAGTGGTTCGAACAGATGCGTCTTCCGGAGTACAAGCTGGAAAAACGTGACGGTCAGTTCGAGTTGAGTTTCGAGGGCGCCTGGCACGAAGTCATGCTTTGGGAGATCCCGGCGCTGACGATCCTGATGGAGCTGCGCGGTCGTGCGGTCCTCAACCGGATGGAAAAGTTCGAGTTGCAGGTGCTCTATGCCCGCGCGATGACCAAGCTCTGGGAGAAGGTCGAACGCCTGCGGAAGGTCCCGGATCTGAAGATCGCCGATTTCGGAACGCGGCGACGCCATTCCTTCCTCTGGCAGGACTGGTGCGTCCAGGCGATGCTGGAAGGGCTCGGAGACACCTTTGTCGGAACCTCCAACTGCCTGATCGCGATGCGGCGCGAGGTCGAGGCAATCGGGACGAATGCCCATGAGCTGCCCATGGTTTATGCTGCCCTGGCCGAAGACGATGAAGCGCTTGCCCAAGCGCCCTACCAGGTGCTGGAAGATTGGCAGGATGAGCATGACGGCAACCTTCTGATCATCCTGCCGGACACCTACGGCACCAAGGGTTTCCTGAAGCGCGCGCCGGATTGGCTCGCCGGCTGGACTGGCATCCGGATCGACAGCGGCGATCCCGTGGAGGGCGCGGAAACGGCCATCGAGTGGTGGGAGTCGCGCGGCGAGGATCCGCGCGAGAAACTGGTCATCTTCTCCGACGGCCTTGACGAAGACAGGATCATCGAGTTGCACAAACGGTTCAACGGCCGCGTTCGTGCGAGCTTTGGCTGGGGCACATTGCTGACCAATGATTTCATGGGATTGGTGCCGGATGACGCGATCCGACCGTTCTCGCTCGTGTGCAAGGCCGTTTCGGCAAATGGCGTGCCGACGGTCAAGCTGTCCGACAATCCCAACAAGTCGATGGGACCGGCCGAGCAGGTCGCGCGTTACAAGCGTGTCTTTGAGGTCGGAGAGCAGACGCCGATAGACGTTACAGTCTGAAACGTCGCGCCCTAAAAGCGTCTCCCGAGCCTCGCTTGAGGGGCTGCTCGTGTATCCGCCTATATCGGAGGATGGATTCTGCCAGCCAGTCTTCCGTCAGCGCTGCGAGCGCGGTCCCGGGAATTGATGGAAGCAGGGTTGGACGGTGCTGTGTTGCGCGTTTGCCGAAGCTTTCACTCGGACAGTTGGCGAGCGCCGCGTATCCTGATCTTGCGCACATATCCGGAGCCGGCGCCAAGCTGCTTTCTTCTTTGCCTCGCAAGCCAGTGCCAAGCTCAGTCCTCGCCTGAAACCGGCTTTCGCAAGGTCTTGATTGCGCCTCTTTGGCTCTTCTTGTCCAATCTTCGGCGCTTGGAGGACAAGGTCGGACGGGTTGCTATGCGCCTGCGTGGCGCCTGCAGGGCCTTCCGGATCATCTCGGCAAGCCGCTCGCGCGCGATCTCCCGGTTTCGGGCCTGGCTGCGGGTGTCCTCGACGCGAAGGAGAATCGCACCGTCAGAGGTCCATTTTCGTCCGGCATTGCGCTTGAGCCTAGACTTGACCGGACCGGTCAGGTTGGGGCTTCGCGCTGCCTCGAAGCGCAGCTCGACCGCGGTCGAGACCTTGTTGACATTCTGTCCACCCGGACCGGACGAGCGACTGAATTGTTCGGTCAACTCCCAGTCTTCGATCATGATCTCGTCATTGATTCTGAGCATTTCTCCGCCCCTTCCTGCCATCACCTAGACCGAAGGCAGCAGGCACCGCCACCCTGAACGGAACAGTTTTCTACTCTCTCGGGAATCGAGTTCTCACCCGGGGCGCCGTGTGGGCAGGAGCTTGTCCCAGGGATTTCGCCTGAGCAGCCGCGAAGATCTCAGGTCCTTGGCCGGTATGCTTGAAGTCGCTCCTCAGAACTGAAAAGGCCGCTCTTATTCAGAGCGGCCTTCCGAGCTATCATGGAGGTGAGGTCTCTTGGACCCATAAGTCCGTCGAGAAGCTAAGCCTCTGGGGCCTGCCTAACGGCGTGTCTCCTCAATATCATCGACACCTCTCTCCAGCATGACTCTCGACACTGGATCACCTCCTTTCGCTTGTTGCGGTTGCCTTCAGCGTGGCACAAATGAGTTACCTGTCAATGAATTTCTGCGCTTCGCGACATCAAACGCCCGACAATGAGGCGGAACGGGATCAGCGCGATCAGGGCCAGCGACAGCTTGACCATCCAGTCGGCAATGGCGAGCGAGACCCAGAGAGGCGCTTCAGGACCGCCGCCCAGAAGCGGAAGGCTGTCCTGCGCCCAGGCCGGAATATTCCCGGGTTCCAACCCGTTGAACGTTGCCGAAAAGGCGATGGAAAAGAAGATGATGGTGTCCAGGGAAGACCCGACAAGCGTCGAAGCAAGCGGTGCGCGCCACCAACGACCCTCACGAAGACGATCGAACACCGCGATGTCCAGAAGTTGGGCAGCCAGGAAAGCCGTTCCGGACCCGAGCGCGACACGAAGCGTGACAAGCGGACCAAACTCGCCGTGAATCTGGCTTCCGATCAATGAGCAGGCAACCCCGACCAGAAAACCGATAAACACGACACGCCGTGCCGGACCGGCACCGTAGAGGCGGTTCATCAGGTCCGTGACGAGGAATGCGAAGGGGTAGGTGAGTGCGCCCCATGTCAACCATTGTCCCAGCAGGTGCTGGACAAGAATGTTGGAGACCACGACAACCGCGGCCATGGCAAGGATGCCGGGAAGATATTTTCGAGCCATTCTCTTTGCCTTCCTTGTCGGAGACCCCCGCGCGCCATGATGGGCGCTGCGAACTGTCGCCGCATCTCCGTATGTCGCGCTTCTGAAGCGGGCGTAATAGGCAGCACATACACGAATCGCAACTGTTTTGTCAGCAGGATCTGGACAGGGTGGATCTGGGCCCGCAGGGATTCGAAGAAATCGAAGGCCCTGCGCGGATTTCACATTTCGACGAAAGCGAAACAGTTTGCATTAGCCAGATCTTAAGCAGGATTCGGGAAAGATGCCCTCAAGGCTCAGAAGAGTCGGACTCAAGGAGGGTGTCGCGTGCAGAACGTACTCGGGATTTGGTCAGGACTGGACACACGCCGCAAGGTAACTGTGTTTGTGGCGACCGTCGCCATGTTCGCCGCCGTTCTCGCATTGTCGCAGATGGTCTCCACCAAACGCCTGGAATTGCTCTACGCCGGACTGGAAAGTCGCGCCGCCGGCGATGTTGTCACGGCCCTCGAACAGCAGGGGGTCGTCTACGAGGTGCGCGGCAACTCGATCTATGTCGATGCGACCCAGAGGGACGAGCTTCGCATGATCCTTGCCGGTCAGGGGCTGCCGGCAAACGGGTCGGCGGGATACGAGTTGCTGGATAGCCTGTCTGGATTTGGCACGACATCGCAGATGTTCGACGCCGCCTATTGGCGCGCCAAGGAAGGAGAGCTTGCCCGTACCATTGTCGCGAGCCCGCAGATCAAGTCGGCGCGCGTGCATATCTCGAAGCCGCCTGCGAGCGGTTTTCGGCGCAATCAGGGCGCAACGGCCTCTGTTGTCGTTTCAGCCGCAAGCGCTACGCTTACGGAAGCCAATGCGCGCGGGCTCCGCTTTCTCGTCGCATCGGCAGTGCCCGGTCTGAAGCCAGAGGAAGTCTCTGTAATCGATGGAGATAGCGGCCAGGTTATCGGCGGAGAAGTCACCGCATCAGTGGAATCGACGAAACGTGCCGCGGCGCTCAAACGCAATGTAGAGCGGTTGCTGGAAGCCCGGGTCGGTCCGGGCAACGCAATCGTGGAGTTGAGCCTAGAAGCTGTCACCGAACGGGAATCGATCGTCGAGCGGAGATTCGATCCGGAAGGTCGCGTGGCCATTTCGACCGAGGTCGAAGAGCTCTCTTCGTCTTCCAAGGGAACGGGAAGCAGCGGGGTCACTGTCGCGAGCAACTTGCCCGATGGCGACGCCGGCGCCGGCGGCGGAGAGAAGTCCGATCAGGACAGCCAGACACGAGAACGCACGAATTACGAGGTCTCGGAGACACAGCGGGAAATCCTGCGTGTGCCCGGCGCGGTGAAACGTCTGACGGTCGCCGTCCTGGTCAACGCCGTGTCGCAGATCGATGACACCGGCGCGGAGGTCACGCTGCCGCGTTCGGAAGAAGAACTTGGCGACCTTAAGTCGTTGATCGAAGCCGCTGTCGGTTTTGACGAGGCCCGGGGGGATCAGATCACGATCCGTTCCCTTGAATTCCAACCGCTTGCCACATCCGGGAGCCTGCCCTTGGACAGTGGCATGAGTCGACTGGACATCATCTCGATCGCCCAGATTGCCGTCTTGTCGATTGTTGCGCTGGTCCTGGGCCTGTTTGTCGTGCGCCCAATCATGATGCAGAAATCCGCGCCCCAGATGCTGGAGCTTGCTCCGCCTCCGGCCTCCAATGGCCTAACGGCTGAAGCAACCGACGGACCACCCGAAGCCCTGACCGGCGAAATAGACACAGGCGGGGATTCGATGGCGCTACCGGATATCGGAGGGTTCGGAGCACCCGCTGAGGGCGGCCTGCCGATGCTTGCGATGAACTCCGACGATCCCGTCGAGCGGTTGCGCCAGCTTATCCGGGATCGTCAACAGGACACCGTCGAGGTGCTCAAGACCTGGATGGAAGATGACAAGGAGAAAGCAAAATGAGCCGACCCTGGCAACTCGATAGTTTTGACACGGCCAGCCCGGTTGCATCCATGTCCGCTCCGGTTTCCGATACCGTCCTTGAAGAGGAACGGCTGCAATCCTTTGATCGAGGTTACAAGGACGGCTGGGACGATGCAGCGCGGGCGCATGCGGAAGAACAAGCCACCATTTCGGCCGAACTGGCCGGCAATCTCCAGACCTTGTCCTTCACCTATCACGAGGCACGCAGTGCGGTGCTCCGCGAGATGGAAGGTATCCTTAAGGGCGTCGTCTCACGTGTTCTACCCGGAACAATGGAGAGAACGCTCGGCCAGATGATTCTGGAGCGCGTCAACGAAGCCGCCGAAAGCGCCGCCGACATCACGGCGGAAGTGATCGTGAATCCCGAGAATGCGGACCGTGTTCGCAACCTTCTCGAAGGAATGATCGCGCCGCCGATCCAGGTTCAGGAAGAGACCTCTCTCGGCGAGGGACAAGCCTATATCCGGCTTGGTGGCAGCGAACAGAAGATCGATCTGGAGGCCGTTCTTCAGGGATTGTCGGATGCGGTTTCGGAATTCTTTGAGACACCCGAGCAGATGGAGGCAGCAAATGTCTGACACAACGAATGAAACCGGCCATCCATTCTCCCAGGTTCCCGTCGAGGTGCAGGTATCCGTTGGCCGGGCCCGACCGCGGATTTCGGAATTGCTCAAGCTTGAACGCAACGCCGTGCTGCCTCTCGACAGGAAGGTCGAAGATCCGGTCGAACTGTACGTCGGCGACAAGCTGATCGCGATTGGCGAGTTGATCGAACAGGAGGGTGATGGAGAAGGACAGCTTGCCGTAAGGCTGATCGATATCGCCGGCCTCGGCGACGCGACGGGAGCCTGACGCCTTATGCGCTCGAGACCGGGTATCTTGTTGGTGTTGGGGCTGCTGTTTCTGCTGCCCGGCGCCGCAACAGCGCAAGACCTTTCCCTGGCGCTCGGCGAGGATGTTTCACTCACCGGACTGAGCATCCAGCTCTTTGCGATTGTCGCCCTGATCGGCTTCGCGCCGGGGTTGCTGATCATGGCAACCTGTTTTCCCTTCATCGTGACGGTCTTTTCGATCCTGCGGCAGGCTCTCGGCCTGCAACAGTCGCCACCCAACATGCTGATCATCTCCGTCGCGTTGGTCCTGACCTACTATGTCATGGACCCGGTTCTTCTCGAGGCATGGTCAAGCGGGATTCAGCCCTTCCTTCGCGAGGAAATGCCGGCCGAAGCGGCCATCTCGCAAATTGTCGAGCCGTTTCGGGCCTTCATGTTGGCAAGGGTCGACCCTGAAACGCTGGAAACCATGGCGGAGCTGCGCGCCAGCACGTCCGGCGATCCGGCAAACATTACTGCACCTCCCCAATCGGTTCTGATTCCAGCTTTTCTGCTGAGCGAGATGACGAATGCGTTTCAGGTCGGCTTTCTTATCTTCCTGCCCTTCCTGATCATCGACCTTGTCGTTGCTGCAATCCTGATGTCGATGGGCATGATGATGGTCCCGCCCGCGCTTGTCTCACTTCCTTTCAAGCTCGCATTTTTTGCCGTCGCCAACGGCTGGACCCTGATCGCCGAAGCACTTGTGACAGGCTATTTCTGACCCGTCGCAAAACGAATCCAAATACGAGCGGATGTACGCCTTGTCGCGGAGTTCCTCGTCCGGGAGCCCATAACGTCCGTTTCGCGGAACCAAATGTGGGCTCGGACAGGAGCCCACTGGCAAGCCATATTTCATGTGAACCTGCTTCTACCGAAAAAAGCAGAAATGCACCAAAGAGCGCGACGGCTGCAACTCGCGATACCAAGAAGGCAGTTCGCACGTTCGGAGCGACGGCATGGTCTTGGGCGATCATTTTGGGAGATTTCGGCTGCCTGCTCGATGGTGTTCCCAGAGCGTGTTGACAGTTCAGCCTTCGTCCATTCAGCAAGTCGCCCATCCTCCCGCAAACGGAGCGCAGTTGGGGTTTGGGTGGGGCAATGGACGCCATGCGGAAACTGATCTAGCTTGCGCGAAGCCCGGACCTGTACCGGACCTGCGAGCGGTGCATTCAACAGATCTGGAAACGGTCATGCCCGACATTGTGAACAGAACGCTGCCCAATCCGCACGGGGTCATTCCGCGCATCGTCTGGCCGGCCGTTCTTGTTCTCCTGTTCAGCACGACATTGCTGGTACGGACAACGAAGCTTTCTGCCCTGTCCCAACTCGATGAGCTCTTCCTGGTCGGAGCCTTCGCGATCGGACTGTCGATGAGCCTGCTCTATGGTCGGGTTCACATGCTGGCAGGGGTTTACTTCCTCGGCCTTCTTGTTCTGACCCTGGTCTCGGCCTTTGGCGGCCTCAACCCGAGCCTGACGGTTTCGATCCTGTCATCGCTGCTATTCTGGAAGCTTCCACTGGTTTTTTTCGCATTTCGAAACGCGCCGCTCTACGACATGAGCAATGTCATGGGGACATTGTTCGTATTCTGCGTCCTGGGCGGCGCACTGAGCATGGCCTTTCCGGCCTTCTTCGTCGCGCTGCTGCCGGAAGTCTCCTTCAGCATGAAGACCGAACGAATGCTCGGCTTCTTCATCAATGCCAACCGGCAAGGCGCGTTGGCGTGCCTGCTCTTCCTGTATTTCTGGTTCGTGCGCCGCAGCACACCGCTGGCGCTGCTGATGTTGGCGATCCTGTTGTTGACCGGCTCGCGCTCCTACATCGCGATCACCCCGGTGATCTTTCTCTTTTTTCGACATGCCAGCCAGCGCAGCGTATCGACAATGCTGGTCGCGCCGGTCCTGGCAGCAGCCACGGTCTACCTGCTGATCACCGAGTTTGGCGTTCTCGATACCGTGCAGAAAGCCACGCAAACGCTCGATGCCGGCTTGCGCTACATACGGGTCGCGATCTTCATTGGCGGCCTGGACCTGGCGACGGAGTTCTTTCCCTTCGGGGCCGGTGGCGGCAAGTTCGCCAGCCCTCTCTCCCACGGATCGCAGGCATATGTGATGCTCGGAATCGATGGTTGGGCGACGGTGATCGAAGGAACCGGCATTCATGATAGCGGCATCGGCACAATGCTGGGCGAATACGGGGCCCTTGGCACCACGCTGATCTTCTTCCTGCTTTATCGCCTGTTCAGAATCTGGGGACAGGGCCAGTTGACCCCGACACACTGCCTCTTCATGCTGGCCCTGATTGCCTATCAGAGCCTGTTCCGGCAGGTCATTTCGGACTTCTATTTCTCATTCATCACGCTTGGCTTCGCGACCCTGCTCCTCCGGCTCGTCGAAAGGCACAGCACCTTGGACGAAGACGAACGGGCGTCCTAGGAGCGGGCGCGCTGGCTCTCGGTCCACGTCGCATACGGCTCAGTCCCCGGCGAATGCCAGCTGCACCTTCACGGCCGCGCTCCGGTCTCCGGCCAGTTCGATGGCCTGCACCGCGTCCTCCATCGGGAAGGTTTGCGTGATCATCGGGCGAAGATCGATCGCGCGGCTGTTGATCAGTGAAACGGCGTCACCGAACTCGGAATCGAAACGGTGGGTGCCCCGGAAAGTGATCTCTTTCGAGACGATGAAATTGATCGGCAGCGGCAGGTCGCCGGAGACACCAACCTGAACCAGCGTTCCGCAGGGTTGCAGCGCGTCAATAGCCGAGCGGATCGCGGGTTCGGCGGCAGTGCATTCGAAACAGATGTCGAAGTGCCCTTTCTCAGCGGCAAAATCGGCCATCCGAGCACCATCCCTTGCCACGTTGATCGTCTCGGTGGCCCCCATCTGCGCCGCGGCCGCGAGCGGGACGTCCTGCAGGTCGGTCACCACGACTTCGGCCGCGCCCGCCTCTGCGGCGAGGGCGGCGCAAAGCGCGCCAATCGGGCCCGAGCCGGTTACGAGAACGGATTTTCCCTTCAGATCGCCCGCCCGGGCGCGGGCATGAACGCAGACCGAAAGCGGTTCGGAACAGGCTGCCTCACCAATGGTGATGCCATCGGCGATCTTGTGACATTGGCCGGCGCCAACCGCGACGCGGTCTCGGAACAGGCCTTGCTCATGCGGAAGGCGCATCGCGGAGCCCTTGAAGCGCATATGCAGACAGTGGATCGGACGACCGGAGCTGCAGTATTTGCAGGTACCGCAGGGATGGGACGGGTTCATCGCCACGCGATCCCCAACGGCAAACCCTTCGACACCCTCACCGAGCTCAATGATGGTGCCGGCAGCCTCGTGGCCGAGGATGATCGGCTCGCGGACACGGATCACACCGATGCCGCCCTGCGAGTAGTAGTGCTGATCCGATCCGCAGATTCCGCCGGCGCCAACGGCGACCAGCACTTCGCCCGCGGCAGGGCCTTCGACGGGAATCTCTTCGATACGGAGGTCATTCTGGCCGTGAAGGCGGCAGACGCGGGTTTTCATGAGCTTTTACCTCAAGGCATGAGCAGCGACGGCAGCCAGGTGGCTAGCGGCGAGTAGAAGGAGACCGCGAGCAGCACGAGGATGTTCGTCAACAGGAAGGGGAAGATCGCGCGCACGACCGGGGTCAACTGCAGCTTGGCAATGCCGGCACAGACGAAGAGGCAGACACCGACGGGCGGCGTGGTGAGGCCGATCATCAGGTTGAGCACCGCGAAGGTTGCGAAATGGAGCGGCTCGATTCCGACCGCCTGCGCGAGCGAAAGGAGCGGCACGAACAGGATGATCAGCGCCGCGATGGTTTCCATGAACATGCCGACGAAGAGCAGCAGCACGTTGATGATCAGGATCACGATGATGCGGTTGTCGGTCATCGAGAGCACCGCGTTGGCGATGGCCTGCGGGATCTGTTCGGAAACGAGAATCCAGCCGAAGACATTGGCGAAGCCGACCAGCGCAAGGATTGCCGCCGAGGAAATGCCGCTTTCGATCAGCACATGCGGAAGCTCTCGCACCGGCAATTCACGATAGACGAACGCACCGACGATGAAGGCATAGGTGGAGGCCACCACCGCGGTTTCCGTCGGGGTGGCGAGGCCGGAGAGCAGGCCGTAGATGATCAGACCGGTCATCGCCAGCGCCCAGAACGCGTGGGCGAAGGAGCCGGCAACCTCGCCGAAGCCTTTCCATTCCTGGCGCGGGAAGTTCCTGCGGACCGAGATGATGTAGCAGGTCACCATCATGGCAAGCCCCATCAGGATGCCCGGCACGGCGCCGGCCATGAACATCTTGCCCACGGAAATGCCCGACAGAGCGCCGACGATGATCATCGGCACCGAGGGCGGGATAATTGGCCCCACGGTGGAGGAGGCGGCGGTGACGGCGGCGGAGAAATCGGCCGGGTAGCCGGCCTTCTTCATGCCGGGGATCATGACGCCGCCGATGGACGCGGCATCGGCAACGGCAGTGCCGGTGATGCCGCCGAAGAGCATGGAGGCCGCGATATTCGTGAGGCCCAGCCCGCCACGGATCCAGCCGACGATGGCATTGGCGAAGCGAATGATGCGATTGGTGATGCCGCCGCGGTTCATCAGGTTGCCGGCGAGGATGAAGCCGGGGATCGACAGAAGGACGAAGACGTCCATCCCGGCATAGATCTTTTGCGGCATGACGACGAGCGGGATGTCCGACAGCAACAGGTAGACGGCGGAGGAGAGGCCGAGTGTGACAGCGACCGGCACACCGATGACAAGGCCGGTTATGAAAACGGCGAAAAGGACCCAGACTTCCATGGCCTCAGCCCTCCTTCTGCTTGAGCGGCAGCCCGTCATCGCCCATCAGCATCGCGACCACTCGGAGCGCGGAGAAGACGAAGAGCAGCACGAGAAGCAGCGTGACGGTGAAATGGATCATGTCCATGCGGACGCCAACCGCCGGCGAGGTCTGCATCTTTCCGATGGAAGTGAATTTCCACGAATAGGAGACCAGCGTCAGCGCGAGGCCGCAGGTGAGCGCCGCCGAGACAAGGCGCAACAGCCAGGGGAGCGGTGGCGGAAGGTTTTCACAGATTACGTCGACATTGACGAGATCGCCCGAACGGAAGGAGAGCCCGACACCGAAGGCCGCGAGATAGAGCAGCGCGAAACGGGTGAGTTCTTCTGTCCAGACCGGCGAAGTGCCGATGGTCCGGCCGATGACCTGGATGAGGACGACAGTGATGAGGGTGGCGAAGGAGAGCGCGACGCCGACCATGCAGATCGCCGCCAGGAGCTTCGTGAGCCGGTCCAGAAGTGCCATTTGGGGATTGTCCAAAAAAAGGGCACCGACACCACGAGGGCATCGGTGCAGTCGCTCAGGGAGATTACTCGGCGAAGAGCTGCTCGACGATCGGCTTGATCTCGTCGGAGACATTCGCAAGCACGGCGTCCTTGGCCTTGGCGGCATAGGCAGCACCATCGACCTCGACGAAGGTCATGCCTTTCTCTTCGAGATAGGCGCGGTCGGCGGCGAGGCTGTCTTCCAGCAGCCCGCGTTCAAAGGCCTGAGCCGTGGCAGCAGCTTCCATGACGGCGGCCTGGTCTTCTTCGGACAGTTTCTGCCAGGTGGATTCGGCCAGCACCAGGTAGATCCAGGACCGCACGTGCTCGGTCATGTTCACATGGCTCTGCACTTCGTTGAAATTGGCGGACTTGATGAGCGCCAGCGGGTTCTCCTGGGCGCCGATCGTGCCGTTCTGCAGCGAGGTGAACACTTCGGAGAAGGCCATCGGGGTCGGTTGCGCACCGAGCGATTTCCAGACGTCCACGAAGAGCGGCACGTTCGGTACGCGCATCTTCAGGCCGTTCAGGTCGTCGGGGCTGACGAAGGGCTCGTTCGAGGTCAGGTTGCGCGGACCACGCGCGAAAAAGGCGATCGGACGCACCTGGGCCTTCTCGATGATCTGGGCCTTGATCGCATCGCCGATCTCGCCGGAGGCGGTGGCATCCATGTGCTCAAGCGACTTGTAAGCATAGGGAACGGCCAGAAGCGCGGCCATCGGTGCCCAGTTCTGCAGGCTCTCGCCCGAGATCGTCATGTCGACGGTGCCGAGCTGCATGCCGTTGATCAGGTCGATTTCCTTGCCGAGCGACTCGTTGGGGAAGACCTCGACCTCAATGCGGCCATCGGTCAGCGCCGAAAGCTCTTCGCCGAACTTCACGGCGGCCAGGTGCCAGGGGTTTTCCTCATTGGCCAGGTGGCCAAGCTTGAGGGTCATGTCGGCGGCCATGGCCGTGCCCGACATCAGGGTTGCAACGATACCTGCCGTAAGCAGTCCACCGAGAGTGCGTTTGGTAATCATGGATTCCTCCTCCTCTGTTTCAACGCGATTTGATCTGGTCCTCCGGTGTCTCGATGAAGACATCCGGATTGGCGCGCATTATGTTGGGCAGGTCTTCGAGAACTGCCCGCAGATGGCGACGTGTTGCTTCCTCCGCGCCTTCTTCGTCGCCTTGCTCGATACTGTCGATGATGGCCTCATGCTGATCGATGAGTCGATCGTGGCGATAGAGGTCGAAGCTGAGGAAACGCACCCGGTCCATCTGGGATTTCAGTCCCTGCAGGATGGTCCAGACATTTCCCTTGCCGGCCGCTTCCGCCATCGTGCGATGGAACAGCTCGTCGGCCCGTATGAAGTCCTTCGGCGAACACTGGGCCAATGTCTTCTGTTCCGCAAGCTGCCGGCGCAGCTCCCGTACAAGGCTCGCGTCGCCCTTCTTCACCAGCAGCCGCACGATATCCGCCTCCACGGCCTCGCGAACGAAGCGGGCGTCCAGAACCTCCGCCGGGTCGATCTTGCGTACGACGGTGCCACGCTGCGGGCGGATCTCGACCAACCCCTCCTCGGCGAGCTTGATGAAAGCTTCGCGCACAGGCTGGCGGCTGATTCCGAATTGCTGGGCAATCTCGGCCTCGGAGATCCGCGTGCCGGGCGTCAGATCGTTCTGCACCACTTGCTGGCGCAGGATTCCTCGCAATTGCGGTCCTATGGGAAGCGACGGATCGTAGAGCACAGCCATCCTCCCCGATTGCGGCTCGATTCATGTCTTGCGGGACGTTTGCTCCATACTACCATACTTGTCAACAAAATTTACGAACGCTATCCTCTCGCCGAAAGTGACAGATGCCTCCAGTGCGGGGCCGATGGGAGAAAGACGATGAGACAGACTTGGCGATGGTTCGGTCCGAAGGACCTGGTGTCGACGGATGATATCCGGCAGGCCGGCGCCGAAGGGCTGGTCTCGGCATTGCATCATATCCCGACCGGCGCGGTCTGGACTCCGGAGGAGATTGCCAGGCGCAAGGCCGAGATCGGCACCATGACCGATGGAACGCCCTCGGGGCTGACCTGGGATGTCGTGGAGAGCCTGCCCGTTTCCGAAGACATCAAGAAGCAGACCGGCAACTGGCGCGAGCATCTCGACACGTATCGGGAAAGTATGCGCAACCTCGCCGCCGCCGGACTCGAGGTGATCTGCTACAATTTCATGCCGGTGCTGGACTGGACGCGGACCGATCTCGCCTATCGCCTTCCCAATGGCGCAACCTGCATGCGCTTCGACCTGGCCGATTTCGCCGCCTTCGACCTCCACATCCTGCAACGCAAGGGAGCGCAGGAGGACTTCTCGGACGAGCTCCGTGCGACCGCCGCGGAGCGTTTCGCCTCCATGAGCGAAGCGGATAAGGCGCAGCTCGCAGGCAATGTCGCCTTCGGACTGCCCGGGGCGGCGGAGAATTTCACACTCGACGATGTGCGCCAGCATCTTGCCGAATATAGCGATATCGACACCGATCAGCTCCGCCGCCACATGGCTGCCTTCCTCGAAGAGGTCGCGCCGCTGGCGCAGGAGCTCGGTCTGCGGCTCTGCTGCCACCCCGACGATCCGCCGACCCCGCTGCTTGGCCTGCCTCGGATCATGTCGACCGAAGCGGATTACACCTGGCTTGTCGAGGCGATCGATCTGCCTGCCAATGGCATCACGCTCTGCTCCGGCTCGCTCGGCGCGCGGCCGGACAATGACCTGCCCGGCATGATGAAGCGGCTCGGCGACCGGGTCCATTTCCTGCATCTGCGCAATGTCAAACGCGAAACCGGTGAGATCCGCGGCGATTTTCACGAGGCCGAACATCTCTCCGGCGACACGGACATGGTGGCGCTGGTTCGCGCAGCTCTGGCCGAGGAAGAGCGCCGGCGCGCGGCCGGCCGCACGGATGCCGAGATACCCTTCCGCCCCGATCATGGGCAGGACATCCTTGACGATCTCGGTCGACAGGCCCAGCCGGGCTACCCCGCCATCGGTCGCCTCAAGGGACTGGCCGAGCTGCGCGGAATCATTGCCACGCTCTCCCACAGGGCCGCCTGAGACCCCAACCTGCCTGGAACAGGCTGCCATTTGTCACGGCGTCTTGCCGCCGCCGCCGGATTGCAGGGACTCTCCCCTGCGCAATCCGGCAGCGGGAAACCATCCATTGTCGAAAGCTGGGCATATCTGCTGGCAGGTCAGGCCGTCGAACGCCATTTCGGCCCGTAGGTTCCGTCTCTATTATATATAGTAAACGTACATCTTTTCTGAGGAGCAAGAGAAAGAGCGGTTGGACTGCCGGGGCCTGAGCCTCGGTCAAGCGGCCCGCCTGGCCCTCCGGATCTTTGTCATTGCCGTGTCGCGGGGTCCAAACTACCCTGAAGTGGATGTTTCAGGTTGCACATATCCGCCCTGCCTACAGCCGCGCCGAACGTATCAGCGACGGAGCCGTGCATTTTGTCGGCGTGGTTTCCGCCCTGATGGCCGTGCCTGTTCTGGTCGCGCTGACGATCCTGTTCCGGACCGATACGGCTGTCGTCGGCGCCTCGATCTACGGTGCGACACTGATCCTGATGCTCAGCTTTTCGGCGCTCTACAACATGATCGACAGCGCGCGATGGAAGGGCATCCTGCAGCGCCTCGACCATTCGGGCATCTATCTCAAGATCGCCGGGACCTACACGCCCTTTGTGCTCCTCTCCGGTGCCCAGGTACCGGGACTGCTGGCCGGGCTCTGGGGGTCTGCAGCGCTCGGTTCCGCACTCAAGATCATCGCCCCCAACCGATTCCGCTGGGTCGCCCTGCTTCTCTACCTGGCAATGGGTTGGGCGGCTGTCTGGACCGGCGGGGGGATGCTCGAGAACCTTCCGCCAATGGTTCCCGCGCTGATGCTGCTGGGCGGCCTCACCTATACCATCGGCGTCGCGTTTTTCCTGTCGGCGGGCCTGCCGTTCCACAACACGATCTGGCATGTCTTTGTCCTGATCGGCAGTGTGTTTTTCTTCGTTGCGGTTTCCCTCGTCATCGTCCAGCTGCCAAGCGCCGACCTCTGAGCAGATTCGGCCTTCACCTGGAAAACCGCACATTGTAAACCTTTTCTTGTTCCTGTTGCGCGAAAAATCGCAAGCTTACGCGGCATCACCGGTCGGTTAACACTATGTTAGGACAATCCGCACCAGTAGCTAGAGACGGCGAACAGATTTTTGGGGGCAAACCATGGCTAGGTCGATTTCCGATATCCTCAAGCGGTCGAACCTGCGCGGGGTGCTCCTTGTCACCGGCGCATCGGACTGGATCGGCATGTGGCTACCTCTGCAAGGGCAGCTCGACTCTGTCCGGGCAACAAGGAATTCGAACTCCGGCGATGCGCTCGCCCGCGCCGCGACCGCCAATCGCTGAGACATCCCCATTCCAAGTGACCCGCTCTTCCGGCCCGCCCAGCTTCGACACTCTCGTCTTCAACCAAGGCGCGCGCAGTCCGAATGGCGCACACAGCAGGTCAAGTGATCGTTCACCATGCCCACCGCCTGCATGAAAGCATAAACGATCGTCGGCCCACAAAAGCGGAACCCTTCGGCCTTCAGGTCCTGCGAGATTCGCCGCGACAGCGCGGTCTGCGTGGGGACATCCTCCTGCCGCTCCCAGCTGTTCTGGATCGGCGCCCCACCCACCCGATCCCAGAGGAAGTCCGCGAATCCCTCTCGCGCCTCGATTTCGACCCAGGCGCGCGCATTGCCGATGGAAGCCTCGATCTTTCCGCGATGGCGCACGATGCCCGGATTGCCGAGCAGCCGCTGCACCTCGGCCTCTCCCCATCCGGCAATCACACGGGGGTCGAACCCCTCATAGGCCGAGCGGAAGCTCTCTCGCTTGCGCAAGATCGTGATCCAGGACAGGCCGGCTTGGAATCCGTCCAGCACCAGCTTCTCCCAAAGCACAACGCCGTCATGGATCGGAACCCCCCATTCTTCGTCGTGATAGGCGACATAAATCGGGTCTGTTCCAACCCATCCGCATCTTTCGGCCATATCTCGCTCCCCGGTTCATCTTCGATTTGAGACGATTTGGCGTTTTTACCTTTCCTTCAAGGCTTGGTGCACAAATGAAACAGAATTTCCAGCGGAGCCAGTCATGCAATCCGGACCCGATCTCTTTTCTCCGGCCGAAATCGACGAGGTGGCCAGCCCGCTCTCTGCAGCCGTTGCCGAGCGGGACCGGGATGTCCTGTCGATGGTACGTCGATCCCTGGAGCGCAAGGACGTGCTCCTCGCCTACCAGCCTGTAGTCTCCGCCCGTCAGCCCTCCACGATTGTTTTCTTCGAAGGGTTGCTGCGCGTACTGGACGACACGGGGCGAATCATCCCTGCACGGGAGTTCATCAGCGCCTGCGAGAAAACCGAAACCGGCCGCCTGCTCGATTGCCTTGCCCTCGAGATCGGCTTGCAGGCGCTTGCCCGTGCGCCCTCGCTCAGGCTGGCAATCAACATGTCCGCCCGGTCCATCGGGTATTCACGCTGGGTGAAGACACTTCACGCCGGGCTCGACGGCCAGCCGACCGTCGCGGAGAGGTTGATCATCGAGATCACGGAATCCTCGACCATCGTCATGCCGGATGTCACCCATGCCTTCATGGAGGAAATGCAGCTCCTTGGTGTCAGTTTCGCATTGGACGATTTCGGCGCGGGTTATACCGCCTTCCGGTATCTGAGGGATTTCGATTTCGACATCATCAAGATCGCCGGCGAGTTCATCCGCGGCATCCACAATGATCCCGACAACCAGGTTCTCACCCAGGCGCTGGTCACGATTGCCCGGCAATTCGAGATGTTCACGGTCGCCGAATCCGTCGAGAGCGAACAGGATGCCCAATTGCTGACAGAAATGGGAATCGACTGCATGCAGGGGTATTTCTTCGGCGTGCCGACAACCCGTCCGAGCTGGCCGGAATTCCCGCGCGAACTCCTCGAGACGGGCTGACAGTTTACGCATCATCGCCAGTCAATTCGGCAACCCGGCCTGCGAGGGCCGGAATTTCCACATTTTTTTTGTCAGCGAAGGCGTCTCCCTTCCGTTGCGTCAGACGAGCTCCGGGTGCTTCCATGCGCGATTGTAGCGCTGCAGCGCAGCATCAAACCGCTTTCAAAACGGATTCCGCCCCGATTTGGTCAATTCCGAGCGCTCGGCGCCTGCGACAGGGTGGGACACCCTGTCCGTTGCCACCTTCCCTACCGCCCCCTAACCAAGTTACGGATCAAGGGGGTGTTCGAGGGAGGCTGCCATTCTGGCGGCAACACCCCTTCAGACATGAAGAGGAGTCATCATGACCAATGTTGTTATTGCCTCGGCAGGCCGGACCGCCGTCGGCAGCTTCCTGGGGTCTTTCGCCAACACCCCCGCCCATGATCTTGGCGCCGCCGTTCTCAAGGCAATCGTCGAGCGCGCCGGCGTTGCGCCGGAGGACGTCTCCGAAACCATCCTCGGCCAGGTCCTGACCGCCGCCCAGGGCCAGAACCCCGCCCGCCAGGCCCATATCAATGCCGGCTTCCCGCAGGAATCCGCGGCCTGGAGCATCAACCAGGTCTGTGGCTCCGGCCTTCGCGCCGTCGCGCTCGCTGCCCAGCATATCCAGCTCGGCGATGCGTCCATCGTCGCCGCCGGCGGCCAGGAGAGCATGTCGCTCAGCCCGCATGCTGCCGCGCTCCGCGCCGGTCAGAAGATGGGCGACATGAAATACATCGACACGATGATCAAGGACGGCCTCTGGGACGCCTTCAACAACTACCACATGGGCCAGACGGCCGAAAACGTGGCTGCGAAGTGGGAAATCACCCGCGAGATGCAGGACGAGTTCGCCGTCGCCTCGCAGAACAAGGCGGAAGCCGCCCAGAAGGCCGGCAAGTTCGCTGACGAGATCATCCCGTTCACCATCAAGACCCGCAAGGGCGAGACGATCGTGGACGCGGATGAGTATATCCGCCACGGCGCAACGCTGGAAAACATGCAGAAGCTGCGCCCGGCCTTTGTTCGTGACGGTGGCACCGTGACGGCGGCCAACGCTTCCGGCATCAATGACGGCGCCGCCGCCGTGCTCTGCATGTCCGCTGACGAAGCCGAGAAGCGCGGCATCGAGCCGCTCGCCCGCATCGCCTCCTACGCCACGGCAGGTCTCGACCCGACCATCATGGGTGTCGGCCCGATCTATGCCTCGCGCAAGGCGCTGGACAAGGCTGGCTGGTCGGTCTCCGATCTCGACCTGGTCGAGGCCAACGAGGCTTTCGCCGCCCAGGCTTGCGCGGTGAACAAGGATATGGGCTGGGATCCGTCGATCGTGAACGTGAACGGCGGCGCGATTGCCATCGGCCACCCGATCGGCGCGTCGGGCTGTCGCGTTCTCAACACGCTCCTCTTCGAGATGAAGCGCCGCGACGCCAAGAAGGGCCTCGCCACGCTCTGCATCGGCGGCGGCATGGGCGTCGCGCTCTGTGTCGAGCGTCCGTAAGATCCGCGCCCTGCGGAACGAAAGACCAAGGGGCGCCCATAGCGGTGCCCCCTATTTTTGACGAAATGGCAGATTCACTTGTTGCGTCATCCTGTCGGAGCAATATTGTTGCGCAGGGCGCCTCAAGTGATTTAACAGAGTTGCCAAAAAATTACGCCAGCTTGGAGGGAGACCATGGCAAGAGTTGCAGTCGTTACGGGAGGCACCCGCGGAATCGGGGCCGCGATTTCAGTTGGCCTGAAAGCGGCCGGATACGAAGTCGCCGCGAATTTCGGCGGAAACGAGGAGGCCGCGGCCAAATTCTCCGAAGCCACAGGCATCAAGGCCTACAAATGGTCTGTCGCCGATTACGAGGGATGTGAAGAGGGCGTCAAACGGGTCGAAGCCGATCTCGGGCCTGTGGACATTCTCGTCAACAATGCCGGCATCACGCGGGACGCCATGTTCCACCGCATGTCGGTGCAGCAGTGGAATGACGTGATCGACACCAACCTGCATGGCGTGTTCAACATGACCCACCCGGTCTATCCGGGCATGCGGGAGCGCAAATGGGGTCGTGTCATCAACATTTCCTCGATCAATGGCCAGAAGGGTCAGGCCGGCCAGACCAACTATTCTGCCTCCAAGGCGGGCGACCTGGGCTTCACCAAGGCGCTGGCGCAAGAGGGCGCACGGTTTGGCGTGACCGTGAACGCGATCTGCCCGGGCTATATCGCAACGGAGATGGTCAAGGCCATCGACGAGCAGGTCCTCAACACCAAGATCATCCCGCAGATCCCCGCTGGCCGCCTCGGCGAGCCGGAAGAGATCGCCCGCTGCGTGGTCTTCCTCGCCTCCGAAGACGCCGGATTCATCACCGGGTCGACCATCTCCGCCAATGGCGGCCAGTTCTTCGTTTGATCCGAAGCACCGGAACAAAAAAGCCCCCGCGGATAGGCTCCGCGGGGGCTTTTTCGTGACTGAGCGGCATTTACTGGCCGACGGGACAGCCCTGCGGTGACGTTGACCACCGACGGGCACTGCCCTGCGGCCAGCGCAAGACACTCAAGACGCGAAAAGGAAAGGACAGGAATGCGGCAAAGGCGGCAGCACGCTCCTTATGCGCATCCTCGAAAGCCCGGCGGGTTGTCTCGCTTGCAGTCGCTTCCGGCATGATGCGCTCCTTCAGAAAAGTCAGTCTTGATTGACTTCTCTATGAAACACCGCACACTTGGCGACAAACGAGAGTTCAACTGATTTCAATCAAGAAATTCTTAATCGATGGCCGACCGTCTCCCGCCCCTGACAGCCCTGCGCGCCTTCGAAGCCGCCGCACGCCACATGTCCTTTTCAAAGGCTGCCGAAGAGCTGAACGTCACCCCCGCTGCACTCTCCTTCCAGATCAAGTCTCTGGAGGCGCAGCTTGGGCAGCCGGTCTTTCGCCGCCTCAACCGCGCTGTCGAGCTGACCGAAGCCGGCCGCCTGCTCGCCCCCGGGACGTCCGCCGGTTTCGACGCACTGACCCAGGCCTGGCGCGCGACGCGACGGCTTGGCGAGACCCGCAGCCTGACCATCACCGCCGGCCCCGCCTTCACCGCCAAGTGGCTTTCGCCGCGCCTGTTCAACTTCGTCACCGCCCATCCCGAGATCGAATTGCGCTTCTCGGCGACGTTCAAACTGGTGGATCTGGACCGCGACCCGGTCGATGTCGCCATCCGCTTCAGCGAAACCGAGCCGACGGACCTGTTCTCCTGTCCTGTTTTCGACGATTGGGTCACCCCCATGATGAACCCCGCCCTCGCCGAACGGGTCACAGACCCGGAAAGCCTCCGCGACCTGCCTCTGCTGCACCAGGACGACATCTCCTTTCTGGCCCATCCTGTCGACTGGCCCGCCTGGTTCCGCGCCGCGGATCTTGGCCCCGCACCCACGGGCGGCCCACGGTTCAGCCAGGCCGACCATGCCATTGACGCCGCAGTCTCCGGCCTCGGGGTCGTGCTTGCCCGCGCCTCGCTTTCGGGCAGCGACGTGGCCGCCGGCCGGCTGGTCGCCCCCCTGCCCCTTGCCCTGCGGTCCTCCGCCCGATACCGGTTCCTGTGCCAGAAAGGCGCAGAGACCCGCCCTCAGATCGCGGCCTTTCTCGACTGGGTCCTGTCTGAAGCGCGGCATTGCGCGGCGCTCGAACGCGACCGGCAGTTCATCGATGCGGCCTGTATCCCCGGCCCCTGACTGCCACCCGGGGTCGCATTCGCGTGAGCGGGCTTGGAGCGGATCGAGCCCGCGCCTATACCACTTCCAGCAGATGCAAAAAGGAGCACGACATGGCCAACCCGACAGCCGCGATGCTGGTCATCGGAGACGAAATCCTGTCCGGTCGAACCCGTGATTCCAACATGCATCACCTCGCCGGCGCACTCACCAAACACGGGATCCGACTGGCCGAGGTCCGGGTCGTTCCGGATGACGAGGCTGCAATCATCTCGGCGGTGCAGGCGCTTTCGGAGGGGCATGACCACGTGTTTACCTCCGGCGGCATCGGCCCGACCCATGACGATATCACCGCCGACTGCATCGCCGCCGCTTTCGACACGCCGATCGGCATCCGGGACGACGCCCGCGCCC
Source organism: uncultured Tropicimonas sp. (assembly GCA_947497945.1). Classification (GTDB taxonomy): domain Bacteria; phylum Pseudomonadota; class Alphaproteobacteria; order Rhodobacterales; family Rhodobacteraceae; genus Tropicimonas. The sequence goes on from CANMIP010000001.1 coordinate 247,372, forward strand.
GGCTGAAGACGCATTACGACGCGACCGGCCTGGAGTTGAACGACTCCCGCCTGCGCATGGCGCGCATTCCCGACGGGGCGGCGCTGATCGACAACCCGATCTCGGCCGCGCCCGGCTTCATCCTCCGCAATGTCCACGTGATGGCCGGCGTTCCGGTCATCTTCGAGGCGATGGTCGCCTCCGTGTTGCCCGGACTGACCGGAGGCGACCCGATCCTGTCCCAATCGCTGCGGATCAATCGGGGCGAAGGCGAGATCGCGGCCGAACTCTCGACGTTGGCGACGGATTTTCCCAACCTCTCCATCGGTTCCTACCCCTTCATGAAGGACGGGGTCTACGGCACACAAATCGTCATCCGCGGGAACGACGCCGCCGGCATCGATCGGGCCATGACCCGTCTGGCCAGCTCCTTCCCGGAGAACGCGGCGTGACTCGACCCGACCTCTCCCGGCTGCTGGACGCCAGCGAGGCGACCTGGCCACCGGCCCGCATGATCGACCTGCCCGGATGGAGGTTGCGCGATGGTGCCGGGGGCGGCCAGCGTGTCAGCGCCGCAACCGCAACGACCGGCAGCCCGGATATCGCCGCCATGATCGCGGCGCAAGCGGGGCTCGGGCAAGCGCCACTTGTCATGATCCGTCCGGGGGAAGACCGGCTCGATTCGCGACTGGCGGCAGAGGGCTTCCGCATCAAGGACCCCGTCACGCTCTATCTCGGTCCCGTCGAGACGCTCGCTGTCGCTCCACCGCCGGTCTCGGCCTTCCAGGTTGCCTGGCCGCCAATGCGCATCCAGGAAGAACTCTGGCTGGAAGGGGGCATCGGCCCGGGGCGGCTGGCAGTCATGGCGCGGGCCGAGGGGTCGAAATGCGCCATACTCGGGCGCAGCAAGGATCAACCGGCCGGCACCGCCTTCGTCGCTTGCGACCGTGATATCGCCCTGCTTCACGCTCTGGAAGTGACGCCACGGCTGCGGCGCGGCGGGGCCGCCGTCAACATGATGCATGGCGCGGCGATCTGGGCGAAAAGCCAGGGCGCGAGCTGGCTCGCCGTGCTCGTCACACGGGAGAATGTTCCGGCCAACGCGCTCTATTCCGCACTGGGAATGTCGCCGGTCGGGGGCTATCACTACAGGGTGAAATAGCCGTTGCGGCTGTTGCAGGGAGGAGACGTCATGAGTTTCGGCCTGTTCGGCGCACAACCCGCGCACGTCACCAGCGCGCGCGCTCCCCTTGCACGATGCAGCCAAGCCAGCCGACAACCCAGATGAAATCACTCCCGCTCCTGCTCCTGCCTGCCATCTGTCTCGCGGCCGCACCATTGCAGGCCCAGATGGCCGGCTTGCCGGCGGATTCGCGATTACAGGCCGAGCAGTCCGACACGCTGTCCCGGCTCAGCCTGCTGTCCGGGCCCTGGACGGCGGACGGGGCGGAGACGGTCACGGTCGAGGGCGGGACGACGCGCCAGGCCTGGCAGATCGCCGCGACCGGGCTGACGACATTGCAGATCCTCACCCCGCTGAGTGAACAGCTCGAAGCCGCGGGCTACGTCCCGGTCTATGACTGCGCGGATATCGCCTGTGGCGGGTTCGAGTTCCGCTATGCGCTGGACCTGCTGCCGGAACCTGCCATGCATGTTGATCTCGGCGATTTCCGGTACTACCTGGCCAGCCGCGGAAGTGAAGATCGCCCGGATTACGTCTCACTCGTTGTCAGCCGTGCCTCGGATTCCGGTTTTATCCACATCACGCGGATCGGCGCGGCGGCCGAAGAAGGGCCCGATCCGCAATCGGCCGGGGATGGCGGCACGGCCGTCTCGCCCCGCCCGCGCCCGCGGGTCGATCCCGGAGCCGCGTCAACGGCGGAATCCCAGCCTCCGAAGGCAATTGCACCGGGAAAGCTGTCGGAAGGGCTGGACGGCACGGGGCGCGCCGTTCTTGCCGATCTGACCTTCGAGACCGGTTCCTCTCGGCTCGCGGAGACGACGTTTTCCTCGCTTGACGAACTCGCCGCCTGGCTCGCCGCTCATCCGACGGCCCGGATCGTTCTTGTCGGGCATACGGACACGAAGGGCGCGCTCGCGGGGAATATCGCCCTCTCGCGGAAGCGGGCGGCCTCGGTGAGGGATCGGCTTCGCGATCAGTATAAGATCGCGGCGGAGCGGATGGAGGCAGACGGGGTCGGCTATCTGGCGCCGCTGGTCTCCAACCGGACCGAAACCGGCAGGACCCTCAATCGGCGGGTGGAGGCCGTACTGGTCAGCGAGGACTGAGCCGCAGTCCAGGCAACAAAAAAAGGCCGGAGCGGGGCTCCGGCCGAGGTCTTCTCGCTTCAAGGGATCGTGGATCTACCAGACCTGCGGCTTCTTTTCGGCGAAGCTGCGGACGAGGAAATCGATGAAGGCCCGCACTTTTGGCTGGGTGAAACGCCCCGGCGGATAAACCGCGTAGATGCCAAGCGGCTCCCTGGGCAGATCCGGGATCGCTTCCTCGACCAGGCCGTCCTTCATCGCCTCCGCGTAGAGGAAGCTCGGCAGATAGGCGATGCCGAGGCCAGACACCGCAGCGTTGAGCAACGATTGGCCGTCATTGACGGTGAGCCATCCGGCGGTGCGGATCTGGCGCTTCTCGCCCGAAGGCGCGGTCAGCTTCCAGAGGTTGCCGGAAGACTGGTTGGAATAGTGCAAGAGCTTGTGCTCGTTGAGATCGTCGATCTTCATGGGCCGGCCATATTGGGCGAAATAGGCCGGGCTCGCGATCATGCGCTTGCTGGTTTCGGTCAGCTTGCGGGCACGCAGCGTGGAATCCTCCAGCTCGCCGATACGGATAGCCATGTCGAAGCCTTCCGATATCAGCTCCACATAGCGGTTGTTCAGGATCATGTTGACCGTGATGTCCGGATATTCGGACAGGAAGTCGCCAAGGATCGGTGAGAGATGATTGACGCCAAAATCGGTCGCGACCGAGATGCGCAGCAGCCCCGAAGGCGCCGATTGCATCGAGGTGACAAGCGCGTCGGCCTCGCCGGCATCGTTGAGCACGCGGCGGGCACGATCGTAATAGGCCAGGCCGATCTCCGTGGGCGAGACGCGGCGGGTGGTCCGGTTGAGAAGGCGGGCACCGAGCCGGGCCTCAAGTGAGGAAACATGCTTGGAGACGGCTGACTTGGAGATGCCCATCTTCTTGGCAGCATCCGTGAAGCCGCCCTGGTCCACGACGTTGGCAAAGGCTTCCATTTCTGTCAGGCGATCCATAGAGCGGTCCTCGTGAACTCTGTCATACCACGCCGTTATCAGCGTGAATTCCGGCACGATTGGGGCGAGTTGCAGACAATGTCTGGATATCATCCGGCATCGTCTTGCCGTGGGAAACACTTGGACACAGTGGGACAGGCCTGGGAGTCCCGAGCTTGCGCGACCGGACCGTTTTTCAAGGGGACTCGTGGCGCCCTTTCCGCGCGCCACGATGCGGCTTCAGAGTGCGGCCGCGAGCCGCACACCCTGGTTGATCGCCCGCTTGGCGTCGAGCTCCGCCGCAACATCGGCGCCGCCGATCACATGGACGGTCCGACCAGTGGCTTCCAACGCATCGGCCAGCGACCGCTCCGGCTCCTGCCCGGCGCAGAGCACGATCGTTTCCGCCGCGATGACGCGCGGATTGTCCCGCGTTTCACCCGAGGATACGAGAATCCCGGCCTCCTCGATCGCCTCGTAATTCACGCCGCCGACCATTTCGACGCCAAGCATCTTCAACTCGGCCCGGTGGATCCAGCCGGTGGTCTTGCCCAGCCGTTTGCCCAGCTTCTCCGCCTTGCGCTGCAGCAGCGTCACCTTGCGCGCGGCGGCTTCTGGCTGCGGACCCTCGGGGGCCAGACCTCCCCGCTGCTCCTCCGGATCCCCGACACCCCAGATCTCGCGCCAGGCCTCCGGATTGTCGGTCGGGCTCTCCCCCGCATGCGCGAGGAACTGGGCCACGTCGAAGCCGATCCCGCCAGCACCGACAATCGCCACGCTCTCGCCAACCTCCGCGCCGTCGCGCAGCACATCTATATAGCTGAGCACCTTCGGGTTCTCCTGCCCCGGAATCTTCGGATCGCGCGGGCGGACCCCCGTGGCAATGATGACCTCGTCAAACGCTTCGAGCGCCTCGGGCGTTGCCGCCTCTCCCAGCCGCAAAGTGATCCCGGATCGCGCCACCATCGTCTCGAACCAGGCGACAAGCCCGTGAAACTCTTCCTTGCCCGGGACCTGCTTGGCCAGGTTGAGCTGGCCGCCCAGGGTCTCGGCCTTGTCGAAGAGCGTCACCGCATGGCCGCGGTCGGACGCGGTCAGCGCAGTTGCGAGCCCGGCCGGACCGGCGCCAACGATGGCGACCGATTTCGGCGCTTCCGTCGGCGCAATCGTCAACTCGGTCTCGTGACAGGCGCGCGGGTTGACGAGGCAGGAGGTCAGCTTGCCGCTGAAAGTGTGATCAAGGCAGGCCTGGTTGCAACCGATACAGGGCGCGATCTCGTCGCCCTTGTCGGCCGCGGCCTTCTTCACGAAATCGGAATCGGCCAGGAACGGACGTGCCATCGAGACCATGTCGGCGCAACCCTCGGAGAGCACGTCTTCGGCCACCTCCGGCGTGTTGATCCGGTTCGAGGTGATGATCGGGATCGAGATCTCACCCATCAGTTTCTTCGTCACCCAGGTGAAGGCGCGCCGCGGCACCGAGGTGGCGATGGTCGGAATCCGCGCCTCGTGCCAGCCGATCCCGGTATTGATGATCGTCGCGCCCGCCGCCTCAATGGCCTTGGCCAGGGTCACGACCTCATCCCAGGTCGAACCGTTCGGCACCAGGTCGATCATCGACAGGCGATAGATGATGATGAACTCGGGCCCGACCGCTTCGCGGCAGCGCTTGACCACCTCGATCGGCAGCCGCATCCGGTTCTCGTAGGAGCCGCCCCAGCGGTCTGTCCGCTTGTTGACATGGGTGACGAGGAACTGGTTGAGGAAATAGCCCTCCGACCCCATCACCTCGACGCCGTCATAGCCCGCCTCCTTCGCCCGCGCAGCGGCGGTGGCGATATCGGCGATCTGCTTTTCGATGCCCTCCTCGTCCAACTCCTTCGGCGGAAAGGGAGAAATCGGCGATTTCACTGCGGAGGCCGAGACACATTCCGGGCTGTAGGCATAGCGGCCCGCATGCAGGATCTGCATCGCGATCTTGCCACCGTTTTCATGGACACGGTCGGTCACGATCCGATGGTTGGCGATATCCTGCTCGGTAAAGAGCCCCGCCGCGCCCGGAAACACACCGCCCTCGCGGTTCGGCGCCATGCCGCCGGTGACGATCAGACCGACATCCCCCGCCGCCCGTTCGGCGTAGAAGGTCGCCACGCGGTTCCAGTCCTTCGTTTCCTCCAGCCCGGTATGCATCGACCCCATCAACACGCGGTTCCTGAGCGTGGTGAAGCCAAGGTCCAGCGGCGCCAGCATATGTGGGTACGCGGTCATGAATCCCTCCCTGTTCTTGCCGGCAGGATAGACCGCGCCGGGGGGATGTCACGCGCAACGCGGCGTCAATGCTTGACGTGAACGTAAACGATAGGCGGTCTACTGCGCCGTCTCGAGGCAATGGCGCCGGAAGGCCCGCTTGAGCAGGTCCAGCTCCGCACGCAGGAACTCGACCTCGGCTCGCAGGTCCTCTTCCAGCGGCGCTCCGGCGGCAATTGCAAAGCGCGCCAGCGTCCGCCCGCTCGACTTTTCCTTGACGAGAAAGGTCTGAACACCGTCCGAAACCAACGCCGCCGGGATCGGAACACTGAGGGTCCAGACATTGGCCATCTCCGCATCGGGACGCAGCCGGACATCGCGCAGAGCCTCGGCAAAATGCAGCACTTCGATTTCGGGAAGCTCCGCGTTTTCCTGCGGCGCCACGAGCAACCCCTGCCAGACACCTTCGCGCAGCCGCGCGTTGCTGATTGTGAGCTCGGCCATTCCGCGCCTCCTAAATTTCCGCGCGAGGGCGGCGATACATCGTCGTGTCGCGGATCTCGATCTGGTTCATCTCCGGGTTCTCGAAGATCAGGTCCAGCCAGGCCTTTTCAACCATGCGTTCGTTCAGTTCCGTGTAGGCGAGATCAAACTCGAGATGGACTTCCCCCGACTCCGCGCGAATCTCCCGCACGCTCTGCTCGGTGTTCGGCCCGTGCCGGACATTGAACCGGGCAAAAAGCTCCAACGGCCGTTCCAGGCGAAGCAGCATGCGAAGCCCGATCACGTGGCGGCGCAGGAGCCCGTTCGAGGCGTCTTGCGGAATCGCAACGGCAAGGGACAGGAAAGACCCGTCAAAACGGAACACATCCAGCCGCAACCCGAATGGCGCGCTGTCACTGGCGTTTCGATTGCGGATCTGCCGGAACGAGATCTCGTTCTCCCTGCAATCATGATACAGCGTGATTTCAGGAGAGACTTCCGAACCGGAGGCGATCTCCGCGATCCCGGCGGTCGGATTTGCCAGCCGGAAGGCTTCCGGGCGCCAGGACCAGTCCGCTTCCGCCGGCGTGACCGGCGCGGGACTGTTGTCGACAATCCGGCCATCTGCTGCGCGGCACAACCTGTCGATCTCACGCCTCAATGCGCCGGCGCGATTCCGCGCCGCCTTCAACTCCGAAAAATCCAGCGACCCGGCGTGATCCGCCAGCCTGGTCCAGTGTTCCAAGGACCGCTGATCGGCCGAGCGCCCGATCAGCTTCTTGACTCCAAACGCCATTCACCCGCACCCGAAACTACGTTGCCGACATTCTTTACGGCAAAACCTTTCATTCCTGCAAATAGTTGTCAGGGGTTTGTTCATCGAGCAACCGTCCTTGACGGGACGGAGAGGCCGAACGGATCTGTCGGACGAACTGCTCCACGGTTCGAAACCCCTCGTCCCGCGCTATCGGTGCGCCGGGGAGATCGCGCAGCGTCGTGGTCACCATGCGCCCGTTCAGTTCGAAAACAGCACGCCAGCTCTGCGCAAGCCGATCCGGATCATGGCCGGACTCGCTGGCGTGGAGGTAGAAGACCCCCTGCCGGCTGAAGCTGGCGCCCAGCGTCATCGCCCTGGCATCGCCGGAGCGGGAAAGCGTGGCCCGCCCGCTCTCGGACGAGAAGAAGCGGCTCAGTTCTGCCTCGCTGGGAAACTGCGCGCCGCTGCCATCGACCGCGGCCGTCAGCAGCCCGGATGCCTCGGGGCGCGCTGCGTGGAAATCGCCGGTAATGGCGCGGCAGGAGCCCAGCAGGACAAAGGCTGCCGTCTGCCCGGAGAGGGTTGCCAGGCGGTCGATGCAATATCCGCGTGGCGCGGAGACGACGACGGAATTGTCGAGAACGGGGAGGGAGGTCTCGACCGGCAGCGGGTCGGCCTCGGGCCGGAAAGCGGCGGCCTGTGCAAACGAGACACTCAGAAGCAAGGCGGCGCTGAACAGCGCCGCCAACCAGATCTGCGGATCAGAGATCCATGTAGACATGCCGCTCATGTTTGCCACCCGGATGGATCACGGCCCCCTGCCTGTCGCCACCCACCAGCTGCGCGTATTTTCACAGCGCGCCAGTGGCGTAGATCGTCTCGCGGGGGCCTGCCCAGTTATTCTTGCGTTCGGCAAGTTCCGCGTCGGTCAACGAAACGGAGATCTCGCCCTTGATTGTTTCGATTGTAATGACATCGCCATTCTGCAGCAACGCGATCGGCCGGCCATGAGCGGCTTCCGGCCCAACATTGCCAACGCAGATTCCCCACGCCGGGCAGCGCCTTCATCAAGATCGCTCCCCCCTTGCAGGCCATCGCAAACGGCGCTTTCGTGACCGGCGTGCTTGCTTCTTCCGGGCACAAGCGGCATGTGAACAGGCGAAGCATCCAAAACGACGGGTCCAGCGATATGCCACATTACCGATCCAGAAGATCAACCCACGGGCGCAACATGGCCGGAGCGCGCGGCCTCTGGCGTGCGACCGGTATGCAGGAAGACGATTTCGGCAAGCCGATCATCGCCGTCGTCAACAGCTTCACGCAGTTCGTGCCCGGCCATGTGCATCTGAAAGATCTTGGCCAGATGGTCGCACGCGAGATCGAAGCATCGGGCGGCGTGGCAAAGGAATTCAACACCATCGCGGTCGATGACGGCATCGCCATGGGCCATGACGGCATGCTCTATTCGCTGCCCTCCCGCGAGCTGATCGCGGATTCGGTCGAATACATGGTCAACGCCCATTGCGCCGATGCGATGGTCTGTATCTCCAATTGCGACAAGATCACGCCGGGCATGCTGATGGCGGCAATGCGGCTCAACATCCCGGCGATCTTCGTCTCCGGCGGCCCGATGGAGGCCGGCAAGATCGACATCGAAGATCTGGACATGACCAAGATCGACCTCGTGGATGCGATGGTTGCCGCCGCCGATGACAAGTTCACCGACGAGCAGGTCCAGCATATCGAAGAAAATGCCTGTCCGACCTGCGGCTCCTGTTCCGGCATGTTCACCGCCAACTCGATGAACTGCCTGGCCGAGGCGCTTGGCCTTGCGCTTCCGGGCAACGGCTCGACTCTGGCCACCCATGCCGACCGCAAGAATCTCTTCCTGCAAGCCGGCCGCACCATCGTCGGCATCACCAAGCGCCATTACGAGGGCGAGGAAAAGGGCCTGCTGCCGCGCGAAATCGCGAGCTTCAACGCCTTCGAGAACGCCATGTCGCTCGATATCGCGATGGGTGGCTCGACCAATACGGTGCTGCACCTGCTGGCCATCGCCTATGAGGGCGGGGTGGATTTCACCATGGCCGACATGGACCGGCTGTCGCGCAAGGTGCCCTGCCTGTGCAAGGTCGCGCCCAATATTCACAATGTCCACATGGAGGATGTCCACCGCGCGGGCGGCATCTTCTCGATCCTTGGCGAGCTCTATCGCGGCGATCTGCTCCATGCCGATGTGCCAACGGTCCATTCCTCGACCATGGGCGAGGCCATCGCCAAATGGGACATCAAGGTCGCCAACAACCCGGAGGCCGAGGAGCTGTTCCGCGCCGCGCCCGGTGGCGTGCGTACGACGGTTGCCTTCAGCCAGGCGAACCGGTTCAAGGATCTGGATACCGACCGCGAGGCGGGCGTGATCCGCTCGGTCGAACATGCCTTCAGCAAGGAGGGCGGGCTGGCGGTGCTCTATGGCAATATCGCCGAGAATGGCTGCATCGTGAAAACCGCCGGCGTGGACGCGAATATCTTGCAATTTTCCGGTTCCGCGAAGGTTTTCGAAAGCCAGGAAGACGCGGTGAACGGTATCCTCAACCGAAAGGTCGAGGCTGGCGAGGTGGTGATCATCCGCTATGAAGGCCCGCAAGGTGGCCCGGGCATGCAGGAAATGCTCTACCCGACCTCCTATTTGAAATCGAAAGGGCTGGGGAAGAAATGCGCCCTGTTGACGGATGGCCGCTTCTCCGGCGGTACATCGGGGCTGTCCATCGGGCACGCTTCGCCCGAAGCCGCCGAGGGCGGGCTGATCGGGCTGGTCGAAACCGGCGATCTGATCGAGATCGACATCCCTGCGCGCAGCATCAACCTGGCCGTCTCCGAGGAGATCCTTGCCGAACGCCGCGCGGCCAAGGGCCCGCTGCCCTGGAAACCGGCGGAGCCGCGGCCACGCGCGGTCTCTACCGCTCTCAAGGCCTACGCGATGCTTGCCAGTTCCGCTGCCAAGGGGGGCGTGCGCATCCTTCCCGATTGAGTGGATGGGGCGGGCGTCCAAAGCCGCCCGCCTCACTCAGGAAATCAGTAACTGTCTCCTGACAGGCAGATGAAACAGAAAGGGGCGGCCCGTTGGGGCCGCCCCTCTTTCGGTCTGGAGCCCCGATCAGACGAGGTCGAACCGGTCCGAATTCATCACCTTGTTCCAGGCGGCGACGAAGGCATCGACGAAAGCCGCCTCGGTCCCGTTCTGGGCATAGACCTCGGAGAGCGCGCGAAGCTGGGAGTTCGAGCCGAAGACGAGATCGACCCGCGACGCCGTCCACTTGACCGCACCGCTGGCGCGGTCGCGGCCTTCGAAGAGCTTGGCCTCCGGGCTGGTCGGCTTCCAGGCCGTGTCCATGTCGAGCAGGTTGACGAAGAAATCCGCCGTCAGGGCGCCGGGACGCTCCGTCAGCACGCCAGTCTTGGAACCGTCGGCATTGATGCCAATGGCGCGCAGACCACCGACAAGTGCGGTCATCTCGGGTGCCGAGAGGGTCAGCAGCTGGGCCTTGTCGACCAACAGTTCCTCGGCCGGGATGGTGAAATCAGCCTTGAGGTAGTTGCGGAACCCGTCGGCCTGCGGCTCAAGAAGGGCGAAGCTCTCGACATCGGTCTGTGCCTCGCTGGCATCGGTCCGACCCGGGGTGAAGGGGACGGTGATGTCATGGCCGGCCGCCTTGGCTGCCGCTTCGACACCGGCCGCGCCGCCAAGCACGATCAGGTCGGCCAGCGACACCTTCTTGTCGCCGCCCTGCGCGTTGAAACTCGCCTGTACGGCTTCCAGAGCAGAGAGCACACGGGCGAGCTGCTCGGGATTGTTGACCTCCCAATCCTTCTGCGGCGCAAGCCGGATGCGCGCACCATTGGCACCGCCCCGCTTGTCCGAACCACGGAAGGTGGCAGCCGAGGCCCAGGCCGTGGAGACCAGGTCCTGAACGCTCAGACCGGCCTCGAGAACGGAGGCCTTGAGCGCGGCGATATCCGCCTCGTCGATCAGCGCGTGATCGACAGCCGGCACCGGATCCTGCCAGATCAGCTCCTCGCCGGGGACTTCCGCCCCGAGATAGCGCGCGCGCGGACCCATGTCGCGGTGGGTCAGCTTGAACCAGGCGCGGGCGAAGGCATCGGCGAACTGCTCCGGGTTCTCGTGGAACCGCTTGGAGATCGGGCCGTAGATCGGGTCCATCCGCATCGCCATGTCGGCGGTGGTCATGATCGTCGTCACCTTCTTGGACGGATCATGCGCGGCCGGGGCGAGATGCTCCTCGGACGGGTTGACCGGAACCCACTGCCAGGCACCGGCCGGGCTCTTCACCAGATCCCAGTCATAGCCGAAGAGGACGTCGAAATAGCCATTGTCCCACTTGGTCGGGTTGGCGGTCCAGGAGCCCTCGATGCCGCTGGAGATGGTGTCGTCGCCATGACCCTCGCCATAGGCGCTTTCCCAGCCAAAGCCCATCGCTTCCAGCGGGGCGGCTTCCGGGTCCGGGCCGACATTGGCCGCGTCGCCCGCACCGTGGCACTTGCCGAACGTGTGGCCGCCGGCGGTCAGCGCGACGGTCTCCTCGTCATTCATCCCCATCCGGGCGAAGGTCTCGCGGATATCCTTGCCCGAGGCGACAGCGCTCGGCTGGCCGTCCGGGCCTTCCGGGTTCACGTAGATCAGGCCCATCTGAACGGCGGCCAGCGGGTTTTCCAGATCGCGCTCGCCGGAATAGCGGCTGTTCTCGGCGGAGCTGTCGGCAAGCCACTCTGTCTCGGCGCCCCAATAGACATCCTCTTCCGGCTCGTAGACATCTTCGCGTCCGCCGCCGAAGCCGAAGGTCTTGAAGCCCATCGATTCCATCGCGACATTGCCGGCGAGAATGTAGAGGTCGGCCCAGCTCAGCGCGTTGCCGTATTTCTGCTTGATCGGCCAGAGCAGACGGCGGGCCTTGTCGAGATTGACGTTGTCCGGCCAGGAGTTGAGCGGCGCGAAACGCTGCTGGCCGGTGCCGCCGCCACCGCGACCATCGGCGGTCCGGTAGGTGCCGGCGCTGTGCCACGCCATGCGAACCATGAATCCGCCATAGTGACCGTAGTCAGCCGGCCACCAATCCTTCGATTCGGTCATCAGCGCCGTGAGGTCGGCCTTCACCGCAGCGAGGTCGAGCTTGGCGAACGCGGCGCGGTAGTCGAAATCAGCGCCCAGCGGGTTCGCCGCGGGCGCATTCTGGTGCAATATCCGCAGGTTGAGCTGGTTCGGCCACCAATCGCTGTTCGAACGCATGCTCATATTGGTGGTGCCGTGCACGACCGGGCATTTGCCTGCTGCGGGGCTGTCGTTTCCGTCCATGGGTCTCTCCCTGAGTGAAGTCTTCGTCGCGGTTTCACCAAGAAATTAGCAAAGAGTATAAATTAAGAGAAATTGCATATTTTCATCGTTATGATAGTTTTAGGTTATGAATAATCTTACCCTTCGTCAGCTCCGCTATTTCGAGGCACTGGCTCGCCACGGCCATTTCGGACGGGCCGCCGAAGATTGTGCCATTTCCCAGCCCGCCCTCTCGGTCCAGATCCGGGAAATGGAGGAAACGCTCGGCATGCCGCTCTTCGATCGCACGACGCGCTCGGTCTGCCTGACCGGGTTTGGCGAAGAGGTGGCCGGGCGGGTGCGGGACATCCTGCGCTCGATCGATGAGCTCGGAGAATTGGCGCGCAGCGCGGGAGACGGGCTGGCTGGTCACTTCCGGCTCGGGGTGATCCCGACGGTCGCACCCTACCTGCTGCCGGATGTGATCGGGCGGCTGACACGCCGGCAGGCCGGGCTGGATATCCGGGTGCGCGAAACGCTGACACAAACCCTGATCGCGGAACTGGCGGAAGGACGGCTGGACGCGGCCATCGTGGCATTGCCGGTCTCGGAGCCCGGGCTGACCGAGGTTCCGCTCTTCTCCGAGGAATTTGTCCTGGTCCGTCCGGCCGAGGACGCATCCAAGCCCGTGCCGGATGCCGACGGGCTGAGCGAGATGAAGCTGTTGCTGCTGGAGGAGGGGCATTGCTTCCGGGACCAGGCGCTTGCCTTCTGTTCGACCGGATCTTCGGCGCCACGCGAGTTGCTGGACGCAAGTTCGCTTTCCACCCTCGTTCAGCTTGTTGGGGCCGGGATCGGGGTGACGCTCATTCCGGAGATGGCGGTCAGCGTGGAGGCCAGCGCGGCGCGGGTTTCGGTCAGCAAGTTCACCGCGCTGCGTCCCTCGCGGGAGATCGGCATGACTTGGCGAAAATCGAGTCCGCTGGACGGACAACTTCGGCAGATAGCAGAGGAGGTCCGGCTCGCGGCGGAGCGGATGCGGCGAGGACGGTAACCCTGGCGGCGGTCGGATTTCGGTTGTCGGATTCCCGGCACAAGCCGTCCTGGCGCCTGCCCATGGGGGCAGGCAAGCGCGGGCACGGCGACCTTCGGCCGTGAGTCCGTGCCCACCGGCGCACCGCCCCGAAGGCGGCTACCGGCGCGGCACCGACCTTTGCCGCGCAAGAAACCACGTCACAGGAAATCGACAAACTTGTTGAACGGCATTTCCCGCAGCCGCGTCCCCGTCGCGTCGAAGATCGCCGCCGCCAGGGCCGGCGCGGCCGGGGGCACCGGCGGCTCGCCGATCCCGCGCACCTTCGGCGCCGTCTCCAGCCCCCGCACGAAGATCTCCGGGCATTGATGCATCCGCATCCCCTCATGGTCGAAGAAATTCGCTTGCTCCGCCATGCCGTCCGAATAGGTGATCTCGCAGTTCATCGCGTGGCCCAGCCCCCAGACAACCGCGCCCTTCACGTGATTGTCGAAATTGACCGGATCGACGACGGTGCCGACATCCGCCGCAACGAAGACCTTGTCGATACGAATTCCGTCTTCGGTCGCGGTGACCTCGACGACCTCGGCCACCGGCACACCGAAGCTGTCGACGAAAGCGAGGCCGCGCCCGCGCCCCGCGCCAAGGGGGCTGCCCCAGTCCGACATCTCGCCCACCGCTTCGAGCACCCGGCGGGAAACGTCGTGATTGCACAGGCGCAGCCGCTCGGCCAACGGATCCGCCCCGGCCTCGTGGATCAGCTCATCGAGGAAGGCGGAGGCGAAGAAGCCCTGCGAGGAGGCCCCGACCGACCGCCAGGATGATGTCGGCGCAAGTTCCGGCACCCGGTAGGCGCGGAGCCGGAAATTGGGCACCGCGAAGGGCTGGTTCCAGGCGCCGGCGGCGATCTGGCCATCCGGGCCCAGCGTGGGCTGGCCCATTCGTACGCTCTGGGAGGCGGTGGAGGATACGGTGGCGACCTGCAGGTCATAACTCTCCACCCGCCCGTCCTTCACAGTTCCCGTCCCACGCGCCATGCCGATCTGGCGCGGGAAGTCATGGGCGAAATCCTCTTCGCGGCTGTAAGTCAGCTTGACCGGCTTGCCCGGCATCTGAAGGGCGATTTCGACCGCCTGCCGGATGTTCTCGAATTCCAGCCGGTGCCCGAAACTGCCGCCGGCATATTGCTGGTGGAAATGGACCTGTTCCGTCCCGATCCCGGCAATCTCGGCCGCGATCTGCTGGAGGAAACGCGGCATCTGGTGCGCGGCCCAGAGATCCAGCCGCCCGTTCTCGAACAGCACCAACGTGTTGAGCGGCTCTAGCGGCGCATGCGCGACATAGGGCGCGCGATACTCGGCCTCGAACTTGTTCCCCTCGGCCAGCGCGGCATCGACATCACCGTCATGGCGCCACTCGGAGTCCAGCCGCTCCTCCGTAAAGGACGCGGCGACCGCCTCCCAATGTCCCGCCATCTCGGCCGGATACGGGGCGGGGCCCCAGTCGAATTCAACCATCTCGGCGGCCTGGAACGCCCGCCAGGTGTTGTCCGCGATCACGGCGACACCTCCGGTCACTTCAAGCACCTCGGACACGCCCCGCATTTGCCGCGCAGCGCTCGCATCATAGCTGTTCAACAGGCCACCTTGACGCGGGTTCGTCTTGACGGTGGCATGGACCATGCCGTCCATCTCGAGATCGATCCCATAGACCTGCGTCCCGGTCGACTTGGCCAGGATGTCCAGCCGCTGGACCTCCTTGCCGATCAACCGCCATTCCGAAGGATCCCGCAGCTGAACCCTGCCCACCGGCTCGATCCCCGCGGCCTCGGCCGCCAGTTCCTGGTAGGGAATCTGCGTGCCATCCGGGAGGATGACCCGGCCGCCTTCCGTCTTGAGTGCGGTCGTGTTGATCCCCGACCGCGCGCTTGCCGCCTGCTTCAGCGTCTCGCGCGCCACGGCACCGGCAAGGCGCAGCTTTTCGAAGCTGTCGGGCACCGAACTGGACCCACCTGTCCCCTGAAGCCCCATGAACTTGCCCAGCGCGCCGAGCCCTCCGCGCACGGCACGCGCCTGCAACGAACTGTCATGCGCGTTGAAGGGCGCCAGTTCGCCTGCCATCGCCGTGTTGTAATAGGCTGGGCTCGGAACGCCCGGAGAGGTCTCGAACTGGCCAAACTCGAGGTCCAGCTCCTCTGCGATCAGCATCGCCTGCATTGAAACGGCGCCCTGGCCGAGATCGCTATGCGGGGTGACCAAGGTGATCTTCTCCGCGTCGATCAGCACCCAGGGTGTCAGCGCGGCCTCTCCCTCGGCAAGGTCGTCGAGCAACGGGTTCGCATGTGGCTTGCGATACCGATAATAGCCGAAGGCCACGCCGCCGGCGATGGCGGCGGAGCTGACGAGGAAGGCGCGGCGGGTGATGGTTCCGATCCGGCTCATCTCACACCTCCTGCAGCCTGGTCGCAGCCGTCTTCACGGCTTCGCGAATGCGCGGATAGGTGCCGCAGCGGCAAAGATTTCCGGACATCGCCTCGTCGATCTCCGCATCGCTCGGTGCCGGCGTTTCCGAGAGAAGGGCGGCCGCCTGCAGGATCTGCCCGGACTGGCAGTAACCGCATTGCGCCACCTGGTGCTCGACCCAGGCCGCCTGGACCGCGTGCAGGGATTCCGGCGTGCCCAGCCCCTCTATGGTCGTGATCTCGGCCGTCCCCACATCGCCGGCGAAGGTCTGGCAGGAGCGAACGGCCTCGCCATCGAGATGCACGGTGCAGGCGCCGCAGGCCGCAACACCGCAGCCGTATTTCACGCTCTTGATCTTCAGCTCGTCGCGCAGGATCCAGAGGAGCGGCATGTCCGCCTCGACATCCACCTCATGGAGTTCGCCATTCACTTTCAGTTTCAAATGCCTCTTCCCTTCGCGCCAGCGACACGTCCGGACGAACCGGGTCGCATCGGATTTCAGCTCGATTTTGACACATGAGCATTATTTGTCCAAATGAAAAGTATCGATCGCCGATTCAGCGACAGCGCTGTTCGGCTCCGCAATCGCGAAGAGGGGTCTGGCTTGGGACCAGTTCAGATATCTCGGGACGTGACAGCGGTCTCGGCGAATGCGTGACGGCGAGCACCTTGTTGGGGTCTGCCTCCGGCTTGGTAATCAGGAAGACAACCGTGTCTTCGATCGGCTCCGGCAGGTCGCTGAGATTGACCCGGCCCGGACCCTCCACGGCTTTCAGGTCCTTCAGGTTGACCACCGGGACCTCTGCGGCAACCGGAAGGTCCGAGAGTTGAACGACACCCATACCGGCGAGATCGGGATCGCGCACATGCATCCGCGCCTCCAGGAACTCGGCATTCCCGGTCAGCCGGGCAACGGCTTCCTGGAAAGGCAGGATCGCGGATGCGAGTCGATAGTTGATCTTGGCGCGGTTGGCCGTGCCGCCGAACAGGTAGATCCCGGCGCAGATCAGGATCGGCAGGGCGAGGTAACGCAGCAGAACCCAGATACCGGTTGTCCAGAAACTGGAATGATCACTTTTCGACATATCACAACTCGTAAAACTCTGGACGGCGTACCATCGACAGGTCACGCCCAATCAAGGCGAAACCGATCCCAGAATTCGGGCAAAATCATGATATGTTGTTAAGGCTTCCCGAGGGGCGCGCGGTTTTCTCCGCGGTCCGGCTCGATTGGCTCAGGACTTCTTGCGCAAGGACGAGCGCGAGGCGCCGTAGGTCCCGTATTCATGGGCATAGCCATATCGGCGCAGGGATTTCGGGTTCACATGCGTCAGGATCAGGCCGGTCACCTTGGCGCCGACCGAGGTCAGGGCCGAAATCCCCAACTGAACGGAGCTCTCGGACGTGCTGTCCCATTTGACAGACAGCAGCACCGCATCGGAATGCACCGCGATGCTGCGCGAGTCCGGGAACAGGAGGACCGGCGGCGTGTCGATGATGATCCGATCGTATTTGCCGCGCAGCTCGCGGATGAAATCGCCAAACACACCCGAGGCGAAGACATCCGCCGCAGAGACCGAAACGTCATCCCCCGGCAGGATATCGACGCCGAGACGGCTGTCGGAGACGATCGCTTCGTCGAGCGTCGTGTCCCCGGACAGGACCGAGACGAAACCCGGCTTGACCTTGATATCGAAATACTGGTCCATGACCCGCCGCCGGATATCGCCTTCCACGATCAGGACGCGCCGGTCAAGCGCCGCATAGTGATAAGCCAGCGAGATCGAGTTCGTCGTCTTGCCTTCGCCCGGCGCGCAAGACGTCATCAGGATGACCTGGGGCGGCTTGTCGAGATTGGACAGCTCGATGGAGGTTCGCAGGTCGCGGACGGCTTCCGCCGAGGGTGATGTCGGGCGGTTGAGAATGTAGGGCACAAGCTTCGAGCGCCGCCGGATCGGCATCACCGGAATCTGGCCCACCACCGAATATCCGGTTGCGTTTTCCAGATCGCGGGCCGTCCGGACGCCCTGGTGGAGCAGCTCCCGGATCAGGACGAACACACAGCCGAAGACAAAACCGATCAACAGGGCCGCGGCGACCGTGCGCCGCTTGTTCGGCGCAAAGGGAGCGGAGGGCACGACGGCTTGTGAGATGATCCGCGCATCGGCCTTCTGGATCCCGTACTGGGTCGAGATCTCCCGCAGGCGCACCAGGAAGCTCTCGTAGATCAACCGGTTGGCCTCGACCTCCCGCTGAAGCTGCTGCAGCGTGACCAGATCGTCCGATTGCCGGGCAACGGACTCGGCCAGCTCGACCTCGGAGGCCTCCAGCGCCAGCGCCTGCTCTTCGAGCCGTTCGGAGTTCACCAGGCTGCGCGCCCGGACCTGTTCGACCCGCCGGTCGAAACCCTCCTGGTCAAACGCTCCGGTACGGTTCTGTTCGGCCAGGCGGTCCAGGAGCGCATCATCGGCCGCTAGCACGATCTGAGCCAGGTCGCCCGAGGCAATCGCCTCTTCCAGCATCGCGTGCTGGTCCTTCGAACTGTCCGCATTGCGCCGCGTTTCTACGGCCCGGTCCCGCATATCCTTGAGTTGGCGGTTCATCGCCGCAAGCACTTCGACACTGACAAGGTCGATCGATGCGTTGAAGCTCTTGGCGGCGGCCTCGGATGCCTCCAGGTCTGCCTGAAGCTCGCTGGCCCGCTCCGACAGCCAGACAACCGCCTGGTCCGTGGCCTCCAGCTTCCGCTGCAACTGATCGTCGACATAGATCTCTGCCAGCGTATCCGCCAGGCGCGCTGCCTTGACAGGAGAGATCGAGATCGCGCGAATGACAAAGACCGTGCTGTAGTCGATATTCTCGATGCTGAACGCGCCCAGGACAGCCGAAACAACAGCCTCCCGCCGCTTCGTCTCCTTGGAGATCTGCTCGATATCGGGAACGACTTGCGTCTGTCCCCCGCGGAGGAGCAGCGAGATCCGAGTGCGAATCGTGCCGATCATGGATGGCCCGCTTTCCGAGCCTGCACCCTGGGTTTCGGGGAATCCGAACTCCGGGTCCGTCATCAGGTCGAGCCGCTCCACGAGCCGGTGGCCGAACTCACGCGACCGGAGGATCTCGGTCTCGGTCTGCATCGCCTCCTGGTAGAGCGGCAGGCCGGACACAACGGAATCGATCGGGCTGACCTGCTCCTCGCGCCCCTCCAGGGCCAGCACGGTCGTGGCGTCATACAGAGGCACGATCCGGTTGACCACGAAATAGGCCGCCGCGACCGCCGCTATGATGGAGAAGGCCGAAATGATCCATTTGCCGCTCCAGAGAATTCCGAGCAGACTCGCCAGATCGATGTCCTTGACGGTCAGATCTTCGTTATACCCAATCTTGTGAGCGTCCAGCGTATCCCGGTCCTCGACATTTCTGTTCATCGAAACAGCCCTCGATTCGGCACTTGGACATCAAACAACAACCAACACCAGTTATACAGGCCGTTCCATGCACGCGGTTCTCGTTCGTTCAGTAGGAGTTAGTCTCATTCCGTTAATATGACAACAGAACAGAACCGTGAGTCACGGACCTACGGCATTCTTGACATCTCGTCTGGCAGCCGTGACAGCTGTGGTGTTCGACCGGCCAACCACCAGAAAAGCCTTATCGCCAATGCCAGCCGACCGCAGGATCGAGACAGATGTCGACATCGTCGACCGGTATCTTGCCGCGACGATCCGGGGGGAAATGCCGCTGCTTCCCGAACCGGACGCCCTGCGGATACTGCCGGAAAGGTCGCTGCATCATGGCGTCTGTGCGCTCGTTCTGTGTCGGCCGGATGCGCTGTCCCGAATGCCGCCGGAAATCGTCGACAGCCTCCGCAGCCAGGCGCTTGCCTTTACCGCGTGGGAAATCCGGGACCGGGCTGTCCTGATGAAGGCGCTTCTTGCGCTCTCCGAGCGGGGCCTGCCTGCCGTCCTGCTCAAGGGCGCGGCGCTGGCCTATAGCTGCTATGGCTCGCCAGCCGAGCGGCCGCGCGGCGACAGCGATATCCTCGTCGCCGAGGAGGATTGGGACGCGGCCATGCAGGCCTTGCTGGAGCTCGGCTACCAGCGCGACGCCGAGCAGGGCTCAAGCCGAATCCTCCAGGAGGAGTTCACGCTGACCACGGCGGCCGGCAGCACCCATTGCATAGACCTTCATCGCAATCTCCTGCCCGCTTTCGCCCTTTCCGATCTCTTCTCGACACCGGACCTGCTTGCCGAGGCCCAACCCGTTCCCGCGCTTGGAGACCATGCGTTTCGCCTTTCCCTCCCCGACGCCCTGCTGCACGCCTGCATCCACCGCGCCAAGCATTTCAGCACGCCCTATTTCGTCCTAGGCCGGGCCGACTTCACCGCCGACCGGCTGATCTGGTTCTACGATATGCACCTGCTGGCTAGGGCGATGTCCGACCCCGACTGGGCACGGTTCGAAACCCGCGCCATCGCCTGTGGCGGCGCTCCGCTGTGTCGCAATGCGCTGGAACGCTGCGAGGCGCTGCTCGGCACCGCCCTTCCCCTCGGCCTGCTCGACAGGCTGGCCAACGCGCCGGAGACCGGAAAGCTCAGCACGCATCTCGGACGCGCGTCGGTCGCCGGGCGGATCTGGTCGGACCTGCTGTCGGTTCCCGAGGGGCAATCCCGCCTGACTTATCTGCGGCAGATCTTCCTGCCGCCCGAAGCGCAGATGCGAAAGAGATATCCCCGGCTTGCCGGCCATTCGCTCGCCCGGCTTCACCTGCATCGCTATCTGGAACGGCTCAGATACCTGCGCCGTGAACGCCGCCAGCGGAGATCCGACAGGTGACAGCCAGGTTCCTGTTTTCCCTCATCTCGCCCTATCGCGCCGGTCTGCTGTTGCTGACGTTCCTCCTGCTGATCCAGTCCGTGATCCTGCTCTGCATGCCCTGGCTCGCCGGGCAGCTCGGCGCGGCCTTCCTGTCGGATGCGACCGGGCATTGGATCCAGGAAAAGCCGGGCCTTCTGGTGGCCGCGATGCTGGCGCTGCTGGCAGCGGGCGCGGCCTTGCGCATTGCGGCGAACTGGATCCAGATCGGGATTTTCGAAACCATTCTGGCCGATCTCAAGAGCCGCCTCTTCGCGCAGCTGCAGGCCCTGCCGCTCCTGTGGCACCAGGACATGCCTCGCGGCAGCCTGCTGGCCCTGTCCAGCCACGAGATCGGGATGCTCGGGGATTTCATCACCGACACGCTCACCGGATTCCTGCCGCTCCTGCTCACCGCTGCGGGCGCCTCTGTCCTGATGTTGATGATCGACCCCGCGCTGGCGATCCTCGTGCCGATCCTCGTGCCCGCCTTCTATATCTTCCACAAGATCATGGGCCGGCGCCTGCGGGGGCTGGCAGTGCGGGTGCGAGAACAGCATGCAGAGGTCGTCACCACGACCGAAGAGATGCTGGAGCTGCTTCCCGTGATCAAGTCCTTCACCGCCGAACCCTTCGAGCAGCGCCGCTATGACGACCGGATCACCGAGTTGCGCCGACTATCGATGCGGCAGCAGCACATCTACGCGATCCTCGGACCGGTCTCGCAATTCGCCGTCGCGGCGGCGGCCCTGCTGCTGCTTCTGCTCGCGGGACAGAGCCTGACCTCCGGCGAGCTCGGACCCGCCGAGACGGTCAGCTTCCTGCTCTATGTCGCGCTGCTGGTCCGGCCCGTGTCGCAGCTCTCGTCCATCTACGGACAGGTCCAGACCGCGCGCGGCACGCTCGCGCGACTGCAATCCGTCTTCTCCGAAACGCCCGAGGAAACCGGACCCACCGACCGCCCGACCCCCTACGGCGCTATCCGATTTGACGCTGTGAGCTTCGCCTATCCGGGCCGGACGCCTGCCGTGCGCGACCTGGATTTCGAGATTTCCGAGGGGGAGATCGTCGCCCTTGTCGGCGATAACGGCGCGGGAAAGTCGACGGCGATCGGCCTGTTGCTCGGCTTCTACCGCCCCGGCTCCGGGCGGATCACCCTGGGGGACAGGGACATCGCAGAGATGAAACTGGCCGAGCTGCGGGGCGCTATCGGCTACGTGCCGCAGAACCGCCACCTGCGGAATGCCTCCGTCCGGGACAATATCGCCCTTGGCGCGCCCGACGCCACGCCGGACAAGATCGAAGCCTCCGCCCGCATCGCCCAGGCGCATGCGTTCGTCACCGCCCTGCCGGACGGCTATGACACCCTTATCGGCGACAAGGGCGTCAAGCTCTCGGGCGGCCAGCAGCAGCGGCTGGCGCTGGCCCGCGCCTTGCTGAAGGACCCCCCGATCCTGATCCTCGACGAAGCGACCTCCATGTATGACCTGGAGGGTGAAGCGGCGTTCGTCGCCGAATGCCGCGACGCGCTGGCCGGTCGGACCGTGATCCTGATCACCCATCGTCCCGCAAGCCTCGCCCTGGCCGATCACGTGATCCGGCTGAGCGGCGGGCGCATCGTCGCCGACACGCGGGGCGAAGACGCGAAATGAGTGGAATTGCTGCGTGCCTCCGTCTTGATGGCGGCCCTGCGGAGCCCGGTCGGCTCGATCCCGTCCTCGACGCGCTGTCCGCCCAGGGTCCGGACGGGCGCGGCAGCATGGCCGATGGCCCGGCTCTGCTCGGCCACCGCCTGCTTGCGGCCACGCCGGAATCGCTGCACGAGCCGATGCCGTTCCACCATCCCGAGAGCGGCTGCGCTCTTACCGCCGATCTGCGGCTGGACAGTCGCGACAGCCTGATCGCTGAGCTCGGGCTGGCCGGAACGGGCCGGGTGATCGGTGACGGCGAGCTTGTCTTGCACGCCTGGCTGCGGTGGGGAGAGGCCTGCCCGGAACATCTCCTGGGCGATTTCGCCTTCGCGCTCTGGGATCCGCGAACCCGCCGGATCTTCGCCGCGCGCGACCATATGGGGCTGAAACCGCTTGTCTGGTGGCACGTGCCCGGGCGCGCCTTCGCCTGCGCAAGTTCGGCACGGAGCCTGCTGCATTTGCCGGGGCTGCCCGTGCGCCTCAATGAGTTGCGGCTGGCCGAATATCTCGTCGATTTCAAGGGAAACGACGACGTCTCGACCTATTTCGAGGATGTCTGGCGGCTGATGCCGGGCCATTGCCTGACGGTTTCCGACAAGGGTGTCTCGACGCGGTGCTATTGGCGACCGGAGCCGGTCGAGCCGGTCCTTGGCAAGAGCGATGCCGCCTATGCCGAGGGTCTGCGCGAGGTGCTGACCGAGGCCGTGCAGGCAAGGTTGCGCTGCAACGGGCAGGTCGGCTCGATGTTGAGCGGGGGGATGGATTCCGGATCCGTCAGCGCTCTCGCCGCCGGCCTGCTGGCCCAGAGCGGCGGCGGGCGACTGGCGACTTATTCCGTGACCGGGCCGGGGCCTTCGGACAGCGCCGAGGCGCGCGGGATCGCGGCAGCCCAGCGCATTCCCAATATCGCCCCGGTCCTGATCGACCATTCGCAGCTCGACGAAACCCTCAAGCAGCGGATCCTGACGCTGTGCCATTCGGTGGACGAACCGCTCGACTACACCGTCCTCGTGCAGCGCTCTGCCTATGCCGCAGCCCAGCAGGCCGGCGTGAAAGTGGTGCTCGACGGGGCCGCCGGCGATGTCCTGCTCTACGAAAGCAGCCTGATCTACCGGCTGATACGGTCCGGCCGCCTCGGCCGATCCTGGCACGAACAGCGTGAACTGGCCGAGATCGGTGGAATGGACCTTTCATGGGCGCGGCAGGAATATCTCAGAACCCTGCGTTCGGCCGCTGTTCCGTTCTGGGCAAGGCGGTTGCGGCGCGCCTGGAAGCGCCGGATTCCGCCCGCCCTGCCAAGCGCGGCCATTCTCGACCCGGATTTCGCCCGCAGGTCCGGCTTGACGGAAAGCCGCCGGATCTTTGCCGCAGGGCACATTGTCGAGAATCTCGGCTATTCCGAGCGCCGGATGCTGCGCCTGTCCAGAAGCATCAGCTTCGCCCGCGAGATCCTTTCCTGGATGGCCGCCGATGCCGGGATCGAGGCGCGCGACCCCTATCTCGACCAGCGGGTCATCCGATATTGCATGACCCTGCCACAGGATCAGTTGATCAAGGATGGCTGGACGAAGATCGTCCTGCGGCGCGCCATGCAGGGGATCCTGCCGGACGAGGTCTGCTGGATGCGCGGCAAGGGGCATCTCGGCCAGCATCTCTTCGTGGCCTTGATGAACCCTACGGACTGGTGGAAGGACCTGCTGCGCGACAACAGGGAGTATCTGTCCGGGCGTGTTGATTCGCGGTTCCTGTCAGAGGCGCTGCAATCGGAAAGCCTGTCGCTCGGGCAAGTTCCCGCCATGAACGACACGACCTATGTCATCGCCCTGACGGCCTTCTTCCAATCCCATAAACATCTGTTTTGAATTAAAAATCATGCTGTCAGAGAGGTTTTTTGGCGCATCGGATCTCGCTGTCCGGGCAGCAGGATGCGCCTCCTCAAGGGTCTCCGCGCACATCCTCGCTATCACCGGTTCTCGTGAATTGACCGCCATGGCAACGAAAGACACCTTTCGACTGTTCCTTCACGCGGCGCGTATTAGAAACGAGAGAAATCCATGACTGTTGATATTCACAGCACCGAGCAGGCATCTACCTCCGCCTACAAGCGCCCGGAGTTCGTTGTTCTCGGCGATGTTCCCGCCATGACGACCTCGGGATCCAGAGGGAAGGAAAACGGCGGTCATCCAGACAGTGAACCTGGCGGTGGCAAAAAAGGCGGCTGATCACCCGGCCACCAACATGGCGTCTCCCTTAAGTTTTTGTTGACACTCGTCCTTTCCTGACTCTAGCTCTCATAGATAACGGCGCCGGAAACAGAGCGTCGATCTTTGAGGTGCGGAGAAATGTCAGGCCAGAAGGATGGACGGGCGAAGCCCGTCCGGAAAAGCTACAAACCTCCAAAACTGGCGATACTGGGCGACGCGGCGACCCATACGGCCTCGGGCTCGACCCGACAGCCGGAATTCCGCGGCGGCAGGCACGCTGTCGGCGGAGGATGGGACCGGGCTCCAGGTTTGAGACGGTAAGGGATCTGGTTTGGTGATCGAGGACCTGCTTGAGAAGTATTCCTGGCAGATGGCCGAGTCCAACCCTGGCGGTCAGGGCGCCTCTTCCGGGATTGTCTCCATTCCGCTCGGCGATGCCTGCGAGGCCGTGATCGACACTGGCAACCGGCGCATCTTCATCGAGAGCGACACCGCCCTGCAGCCGGATTCGCGCGAGCATTACATCCTCGATATCGTTCTTCCGCACCTGCTGTCGCATGACGGCCATCTCGTGCTCCATGGCGGGTTTGTCGTCTCGACGGCTGGCGGGATCGGGTTCATCGGCCCCTCTGGCGCCGGCAAATCGACCCTGACGGCAAGCTTTCTCGACGACGGCGCGACATTGCTGAGCGATGACACGCTGCTGCTGCGACGCGAGGCGGATGGGGTCATGGTCGAGGCGCTCTATCCAAGCCTGCGCCTGTTTCCCGACTCGCTGTCCGGCGTGCTGCCGGATAGCGGCGAAACGCGGACCGTGGCGCAGTATTTCGACAAGCGGCGGCTGGATTTCGAGCGGACCGCCGAGCGCTGTCGGGCGGAGCTGCTTTTCCACCTCGAAGAGCGACAGGAGGGGCAGGTCGAGATCTCCCTGCGCCGCCTGGAGCCCGGCGAAGCCTGCATGGCGCTGCTGAAGAACTGTTTCACATTGGATGTCGCGAGCCGTTCGGAGCTTGGAAACCGTTTCAAACAGGCCACCGAGATTGCCCGGGACCTGCCGGTCTACGCGCTGCGCTATCCAAGGGAATATGAACGGCTTGCCGAGGTTCGGGCTGAGGTGCTTGCGCTGGCCTCCCGGATCAGGGCAGGCAATGCCGGTTCAGGACGCTAGCGGGGGCATTCAGGCCGAAAACTGCATGTCCCTTGGTGAAGTGCCGGAGATCGGCCCCTGCATCTGACGGAGACGGGCGCGGATCTCGTCGTGGAAGACCTGGCGCAGGCTTTTCCCTGCAAACCCGGGAGGACAGGCCCGCCCTGACCAGGCATGTACAGCCGCACATACATTCTCTCTGCCCTGTCGATCACGTTGCCGCTTTTTTTTGCCGGGTGAAAGCACTACCTCTCCAAGGTAAGGTTTGTTTCTCGAGAGGGGCGAGGTGTGATGCGTGAGATCGATATGTCGACGGTGTACCGCACCAGTTCCGAGGCGATGGCGAGCAAGCTGGGGAGCGAAACCGTCCTGCTTCACCTCGGGTCCGGGACCTATTTCGGAATGGATGAGGTCGGCACGCTGGTCTGGCAATTGCTTGACGAGGGGCTGACGCCGAAACAGATTTGTAACCGTGTGGCGGAGACGTTCGACGAGGTTCCCGACACTGTTGGCGACGACATCCTTGCCTTCCTGGAACAGCTCGTGTCGCAAAAGCTGATTTCCCCGGCCTGATCCCATGCCCCTTTCCCGCTTGCCCGCCAGGATCTCTCGCGCCCGCCAGATGCGCTGGCAGGATTGGCGCGACCTAGTCCGGGCAATGCGCGAACTCTGGCATGCGAACCGGGCGCTGCGCCGGATGGCAGCCCCAGAGCTCGATCTTGGCAGACCCGTCCAACCCGCGGAAATCCGGCAATCCGACGCGAAAATGGCGGACCTCCTGTCACGTGTCTCCATTGCGGTCCCGCGCGCGGCGCGGCTCGTCCCCTGGCGGTCCAGCTGCCTGGTTCAGGCGCAGGCCGCGCGGAGCTGGCTGGCCCGGGAGGGAGTTGGCTCGGAGATCCGCTTCGGGCTGGATGAGGCCAGGACCGGACCGTTCGAGGCACATGCCTGGCTTGTGGCGGATGGGAAGGTCATCACCGGCGGCGAGATCTCTCACTTCACGCCTTTCTCCTGAGCGTCAGGCGGTTGGCACCTGCTGCGTGACGCAGTGGATATTGCCACCGCCAAGCAGGATCTCGCGGGTCGCGACCCCGACAATCTCGTGCTGCGGGAAAACCGATTGCAGGACTTCCCGCGCCTCCATGTCCCGCGCGGGATCGAGCAAGGGGAAGACAACCCGCCCATTCGTGATCAGGAAGTTGGCGTAGGACGCGGCGAGACGCCGGCCGGCCTCGCGCGACATGTCGTCGGAGGGGTCGATGCCGGCGGCCTCCGCCGCGCTGAGGTAGAGCGGGCCGGGGATATGAAGCTTGTGGACCGTGAGCGCACGGCCTGCCGCGTCGGTCTGGCCAGCCAGGAAAGCGAGCGCCTCCTGCGAGATCGCGTGCTGGGGATCGTTCTCGTCATCGCACCAGGAAAGCAGGATCTCGCCGGGGCGGGCGACATGGATCAGGTTGTCGATATGGCCGTTGGTCTCGTCCTCATGGAGGCCACGCGGCAGCCAGATCACCTTGCGCGCGCCGAGACAGGCCTTGAGCCGGGCCTCGATCTCGTCCCGGCTCAGATCCGGGTTTCGCGAGGGATGCAGCAGGCATTCCTCGTTGGTGTAGATCGTGCCGTCGCCATCGCTGTGGATCGCCCCGCCTTCGAGCACGAAGCCGGCGCGGTAACTGTCGTCGCGCTGGATCTCGCAGATCTTGCCCGCGACCTGGTCATCGCGGTCCCAGGGAAAATAGAGACCGTCGACCAAGCCGCCCCAGGCGTTGAACTCCCACTGGATGCCGCGCCGCCGTCCCTTGCCGTCGATGACATACGTCGGACCGATATCGCGCATCCAGGCATCATTGGTCGACATCTCCACCACGCGGACCGCTTCGGGCAGGCTGCGCCGCGCGGTCTCGTATTGCGCGGCGGAGACGGCCATGGAAACCGGGGTTACCTCGCAGATCGCGGCGGCGAGGGCGGTGAAAGCGGCCTGTGCCGGTTTGGCGCCGTTGCGCCAATTGTCGGGGCGCTCCGGCCAGGCCATCCAGATCTCGTCCTGCGGCGCCGCTTCGGACGGCATGAAGAAGCCATCTTCAGCGGGAGTGGTCTTGTGGATCCTGCTCATGAAAACGCCCTTGAATCTTTGGCCCGACGGTGGCCTTGCAGCGAAGGGCTGTCAATTCCCTGCATTGCGCCTGCGGGGTGGTCACCTGGCGGAAACCTGGAGTCAGAAGAAGACGTTCGCGTCGCGTTGTCCGTGGGAGAGGCTCTGGTATAAGCGGCGGGAGCGGAGCAGATCGGAGGCTTGGGATGACGTTTCGGGGCAGGCATCTTCTGGGGATCGAACCGTTGCATCCAATGGAGATCACCACGATTCTGGACCTGGCCGACGATTATGTCGGGCTGAACCGGGCGCAGGACAAACATGCGGACGCGCTGGTCGGGCGGACCCAGATCAACATGTTCTTCGAGAACTCGACCCGGACGCAGGCAAGCTTCGAGCTTGCCGGAAAGCGGCTCGGCGCGGATGTGATGAACATGGCGATGCAGGCCAGTTCGATCAAGAAAGGCGAGACGCTGGTCGACACCGCGTTGACGCTGAACGCGATGCATCCGGACCTGCTGGTCGTGCGGCACCCGCATTCGGGCGCGGTGGACCTGCTGGCGCAAAAGGTGAACTGCGCGGTGCTCAACGCCGGCGACGGGCGGCATGAACACCCGACCCAGGCGCTGCTCGACGCGCTGACGATCCGGCGGGCCAAGGGGCGGCTGCATCGCCTCAACATCGCCATTTGCGGAGATATCGCCCATAGCCGCGTGGCGCGTTCGAACATCCTGCTTCTTGGCAAGATGGAGAACCGCGTCCGTCTGGTCGGTCCGCCGACGCTGATCCCCTCGGGGGCAGGCGACTGGGGCGTCGAGGTCTATGACGACATGGAAGCCGGGCTGGAAGGCTGCGACGTGGTGATGATGCTGCGGCTTCAGAAGGAGCGCATGGATGGCGGCTTCATCCCGTCCGAGCGCGAGTATTACCATCGCTACGGGCTCGATGCCGAGAAGCTGGCCCATGCGAAGGAAGATGCCATCGTCATGCATCCCGGACCGATGAATCGCGGTGTGGAGATCGACGGCACCATTGCCGACGACATCAACCGCTCCGTGATTCAGGAACAGGTCGAGATGGGCGTGGCCGTGCGCATGGCCGCGATGGACCTGCTGGCACGGAACCTGGCAGCGGAGGCGGCGTGAATCTCTTCTCCTCGCCCGATGCCCGGTTCTGGCAGGCGCGGTTGCGGCCCGGGGAGCAGCTCGTCTGGATCGGGCGGCCCAGGCTGACCGTGACGCTGGGCTGGCCGGTGCTCTGGGCGGTGGGACCGGCAATCGGTTTTGCGATGCTGCATCTTTTCGCGAGTTTCTCCGAGCCCTCTGCGCCTGGGCTGCGGGAGGTGTTCACGAACTGGCAGGAACACACGATCCCGCTGACGATGATGGCCGGCATCGCCTATTGCGCGGTCTATCTCTTCCGGTTCGGCCTGCTCTTCCCCTCCCAGCAGCTTTACGCGATCACGGATCGGCGGTTGATGGTCTGGCGGCCGGCGCTTTCGCCGGGGCTGATCGAGGAGGAGATCGACTCCCAGCTCAAGTTGGAGAGCCCGAAGCGCCCGCGCAATTCCGTCCATTTCTCTTCCGAGATCCTGAGAAAACGGTCCGCGGGAACGTTCAGTGTCGGACCAAACGGGACGACGCAGAGACAGGTCGGCTTCATCAATCCGCGCGATGGCGAAGGGATGATGCAGGCCCTGGAAAAGGTGATGAGCGGAGGGCGCGTGCGATGAACCCGGAACAGGTCCTGGAAGAATGGCGCGCGGATCGGCGGACCTATATCCGCGATCATGTCGTCCTCGCGGTGATTGGCGCGGTCGCGACCTGCCTGCTGCTCTACTGGATGGGGAACTCGGATTGGTGGGTCGGGGTGATCGCGGCGCCGGCGGCGCTCGCGGTGCGCGGTTTCTACCTCGCCTCCGAGGAACTGGTACTGGTCTGGCAGATGACCCCACAGGAGATTCGCGGCTCGCAGGGCAAGCGCGTCGCGCTGTCCGAGATCGAGACGGTGCGCTCGCTGGGAAGCTCGGTGCAGCTTGTCACGCGCGGCGGCGACAAGCACCTGATGAAATACATGGCCGATCCGGCGGCGGTGAAACGGGCCGTAGCGCGGGCTGCCGGGGTGGCGTTGCCATGAACGGAACGGATCCCCAGGGCTGGGACGGGATCCTGGAACCCGGCGAAGAGATCCTCTGGCAGGGGCGACCCGGGGGCGGCATCTCCTGGGCCGGGCTGGAACCAAGAAAGGTCCTGTTCGGGGTCGTCTTTTCCGGCTTCGCGCTGTTCTGGAGCTTCAAGGCGGCCACCATACGGATGCAAGCACCGCTCCCCGTGCGACTGCTCCTTCCGCTCTTCGGCCTCGCCTTCCTCTACCAGGGCGCGAAGCTGGCCGGGGCGGACCGGATCTGGCAGGCGCTCCAGCGGCGGTCGAGCTGGTACACCCTGACCAACCGACGCGCCTTCATCGCGACGGACCTGTTCGGGCGGAAGAAACTGAGCTCCTGGCCGATCACCGCCGAGACAGTGATCGATTTCGTGGAGGGCGCGCGATCGAGCCTGTTCTTTGCGCGGGAGGGGTCCAACCGCATCGGCTTCGAGAGGATCGAAGGCGGCCGGGAACTGCTCGGCCTGATGCGGAAGCTCCAAAGGGAAAACACCTGATGACGAGGCGAGACATGACAACGCTTTTCACCAATGCCCGGCTGATCGACCCCGAGGCGCAGACCGATCAGGGCGGTTGGCTGCTGGTCTCCGGCGGGGTGATCTCGCAGGCGGGGACCGGGGCGCAGCCCCATGCTGACGCGATTGTCGATTGCGGCGGCAAATGCCTGGCGCCGGGGATCGTCGATATCGGGGTGAAGATCTGCGAACCGGGAGAACGGCACAAGGAGAGCTTCCGCACGGCCGGGCTCGCGGCGGCGGCCGGGGGTGTGACCACGATGGTCACCCGCCCCGACACGCTGCCGGCCATCGACACGCCCGAAGTGTTGGAATTCGTCACCCGTCGGGCGAGCGAGGACAGCCCGGTGCGGATCGCGCCCATCGCCGCCCTGACCAAGAAACGCGCCGGGCGCGAGATGGTCGAGATCGGTTTCCTGCGCGACGCCGGTGCTGTGGCCTTTTCCGACGGGGACGCGGTGGCGACCGACACCAAGGTTCTCAGCCGCGCCTTTACCTATGCCCGTTCGCTTGGCGCGCTCGTGATCGCCCACCCGCAGGAGCCGGGCCTATCGAAAGGTGCCGCGGCAACGGGCGGGAAATTCGCCTCGTTGCGCGGTCTGCCCGCCGTTTCGCCCATGGCCGAGCGGATGGGGCTCGACCGCGACATCGCGCTGGTCGAGATGACGGGCGTGAAATACCACGCCGACCAGATCACCACGCGGCGCGCGCTTCCGGCACTGGAGCGGGCGAAGAAGAACGGGTTCGACGTGACCGCGGGGACCTCGATCCACCACCTGACGCTGAACCTGCTGGATGTCGGCGACTACCGGACCTTCTTCAAGGTCAAGCCGCCGCTGCGCTCGGAGAATGACCGGCAGGCGGTGATCGAGGCGGTGGCGTCCGGGTTGATCGACACGATCTCGTCTTTCCATACGCCGCAGGACGAAGAGAGCAAGCGGCTGCCCTTCGAGGAAGCGGCATCAGGCGCGGTGGGTCTGGAGACGCTCCTGCCGGCGGCGATGCGGCTCTACCATGCCGGGATGCTAACCCTTCCGCAGCTTTTCCGGGCGATGTCGCTTAACCCGTCACGGCGTCTCGGCCTGCCCGGCGGCCGGCTGAGCGCGGGCGCGCCGGCAGACCTCGTGCTGTTCGACCCCGACACCCCGTTCGTGCTGGATCGGTTCAAGCTGCTGTCCAAGTCGAAGAACACGCCGTTTGACGGGCAGAAGATGGAAGGCCGCGTGTTGCAGACCTGGGTCGACGGCAAGCAGGTCTTCGCAGCTTGATAGCAAGTGTGCTGTCTGACCCGGGAACCCGTTAGAGACGGATCGGTGCGAAACGGTCCGGCGCTGTCTCCGGCGACAGTTCCATCTCGATGATCTTCTGCTCGGCCCTCCGGGCAGGCGATCGGAAATCGGTCCGGGTGGTCTCGCGGAAACCGGTTCTTTCGAGGATGCGCAGCGAGGCCGGGTTGTCGGTGAAAACGCCCGCAAACATCGCCGGAAGGGCGAAACGCGGGATCACGTCGGCAACAAAGCCGGGGACGATCTCGCCCGCGAGCCCCCTGCCCCACTGCGCCCGCGCCAGGAAATAGGCCAGCGAGTTGTTCAGCGCGCCGAAGCCGATCGAGCCCGCCAGCGCACCCTCAACCTCGATGGCGAGGAAGAAACCGGGACGCCCGCGATAGCGCCGCTGCCGGATCCATTTTGCCGCCGCCGTCTCGGACAGGGGATGCGCGATATTGATCATCATCCGGGCGACCTCGCGGTCCCCGGCGATCTCCCGGAAAGCTTCGCTGTCGCTCTCCTCGAAGGGCCGCAGGATGGCGCGCGGTGTCTCGATCCGCAGATCGCGCCCGCGCAGCCAGGCCGCGCGCGTCAAGGCGCCCTCGGGACCGGGCAGATGCAACGCCTCGGCATCGGAAAGCAGGAATGCCGCCTCGATCCATTCGGACAGATCGACGCCATCGCGCACTTGCGCCGTGAGCTCGGCCCGGATGGCGCGCCCTTCCGGCCGCACCTCCACCGCGCCGACTCGCTCTTCGCCCCGAAGGATCTCGCGCGACAACGCGGCCTGAAGCGCTTCGGACACCGGCATTTCGGCAAGCGCGGCGCGGTCGGGAAGCGCGGTGACCGGTGACAGGACCAGCTCCATCCTTCAGGCCACCGGCCGGCCCAACCGCTCCTGCCGGGCGATCAGGTTGTTGAGGGTGTTCTCGGCCGAGGCCTTGTATTTGAAGTCCCCGGCGCAGAGATCGCGCAGATAGCCGATGGCCCTTGGCGCATCGGTCTTGGTCAGCGCGCGCGCGTAAAGCCAGGTAAAGCGGTCATCGAGCGTCGATTGCTCCAGCATCGGACCAAGCTCGTCGACCAGCCGTTGCGGATCGGTGCCGAGCATCTCCTTGAAGCCGTCATGAAGGCGCACCATCTCATCCCGCGCAGCCCGGCTCGGCGGCGCGACCGGCGTCTCCGAATACTCCCCGTCCTGCGACGGCGCGGATTGCGCCGGGTTGGACGGAGCGGATTGCAGCCGCAGCTTCAGCTGCTCCAGGCGCTCGGGATTGTCCCCCCTCGCTTCCGCCAGCGCGACGATCTCGTCGGCATCGGAAGGGCGTCCGCACCGCAAGGCGGCGCTGACCGTTGTCGACCAGACGGACCACGTTCCCAGCCGCTCCGATTTCGAGGCACGCATGTAATAGGGCAGCGCCGCCTCATGGCGGTCATGGGCGGCGAAGGTCTGGGCGCGCACCACGTCCAGCGCGGCGCTGTCGCCCCAGGCCGCGTCATGTTTCTCGATGGTCTCCAGCGCCTTTTCCGGCAGATCGGAGGTGTTGAAATCCGCCACCAGCCCGCGCGCGGCGATCACGCTGGCCGCCTCGCTCGGCCCCTGGATCGCCTCCAGAAAGTTGGCCACCGCGCGGTCCATCACCGGCTGCTGGACATGGTTGAACGTGTTCTCGTGATAGGCGTAGCGCCGGTCACTGAGCATGCAGAACTCGTAGGCCGGGAAGTAGACGCAGCCCTCATGCTCGCGCACGAATTGCTCGGCGGCGGCGCGCTGGATCGCCTGGCTGGCCATGTTGGAGATGAGCGCATCCTCGGCGCCATAGGTCGCGGGCTGGGCCACGGCGGAGACGGCAAAGACCAGAAGCGGCGGCGGGCCGGGACGGGTCTGGAAATGGTCGAAGACACGCTGCATCGAGGCATAGGCATCCTCGAAATCGAAACAGTGGAACTCGAACCGGCCCGGCATGCGCTCGCTGACACGGCCCGGCACCATACCGTTGAGATAGACCTGGTGCTCGTTGTCATACCAGCATTCGACCGAGCCGAGCGTGATCACGACCACATCCGCCGTCGCCGCCCCGCCATAGGCCTGCGCATAGGCGCGGCGGAGGAACTCGGCCTGATCGCGCTCATGGGCGAAGGACCAGCCGATCTGCAAATCGCTCCACTCGCCTTCGAACTCCACGAGGGTATGCGTTCCGCAATCCCATTCCGGCTGCACGGCCCAACGGATCTCGTTGAGCAGCGTGTCCGTGTTGAACTTGTTGAACCACTTGGCGATCTGCCCCGGCGGCGAGGGCATCGGCGTCTCTTCCGAGCTCGACAGGACCGTCTGCTCGCCGAAAGTCAGCGCGCGCTCGATATTGCGGGCAAAGCAGGATCCGGCAACGAAAAAGCTCGCCCCAGGCTCGACGCGCGGCTCCTTGCGCATGCGCGGCTGGGCAAAGGGCAGGATTCGGGCGCGGCCCTTCTTCGGCGCGGCATATTGGCGGAGCTTGTTGCCACCGGTGATACGCTTGACGGTCTCTACGTCGAATTTCTGCATGCGTTTCTCCTCATGTCGGAGTGTTTCACGCCTCCGACGTGCCAAGGGCACGGTAATCGATCTTTCCGGCAGCGGTCAGCGGCAGCGCCGCGCTGAAGACAAAGTCTCGTGGCTGCAGGTATTTCGACATCTCGCGCTTGGCGAAACGTTTGAGAGCGCGCGTCTCCGTTCCGGGTTTTGGCACGCAATAGGCAACAATCTTGTTCCCAAGAAGGCGATGCGGTCGGGAAATCACGGCGACGCTGTCGAGCAGGCCGGAGCCATGCAGCGCCGTCTCGACCTCGTCGAGATTGATGCCGACATCGAGCGACTTGATCTGCCGGTCCATGCGCCCGGTCAGGTGAATCCGTCCCGCGCCGTCCACCGCGCCGAGATCACCGGTGGCCACGCCAAGCACCTGTTCCGGCAGGCCGAGCGGGTTCTCGCCGATCCGCCGTCGTACCGCGGCGCTCCGCTCCGGGTTTGCGAGATAGGAATGAAAGGCGCCGGGGCCGAAATGGACAAGCTCTCCTTCCTCCTCTGCCGGCAACAACCTGCCATCCGCACCGAAGGCGGCGACCTTGATACCGGGTATGGCGCGCCCGATGCCCTCGGTTGTCTCCGCCTGGAGTTCGGGTGTCAGGCAGGCGGTCCGGAAGGTCTCGGTCAGACCGTAATTGAGAAATGCCCGTGCCGTCGGGAAGGTCTCTCCGACCGCATCAAGCAATTCGCGGGAAAACCTGGAGCCGGTAGACGTCAGGCGTCGAACGGAGCCGATATCGGTCCGGCCGATATCGGAAACACCGAACAGCATCCCTGCAAAGAACGAAGGCACGCCGGCCACAAGGCTCGGGCGATCCGAGCCGATGGCCTCGCAGGCGGCTGCCATGGAAGCGTTCTCCGGCAGGATCAATGTCTTGCCCAGCACCAGGCAGCTCAAGAGCTGTCCCCAGCCATAATCATGCGACCATGGGACGGGGCAGAGGATGCGCTCCTCATCGAGGTAGCCCTGGTAGGCGGCCACGCGACGCGCGCCGTCGAGCAGGGTCGCGGCGGTCTGTTGCACGCCCTTGGGCAATCCGGTCGAGCCGGAGGTGAACATGATCGAACCGATCTCTTCCGGCGCGCGGCCCGGGCCGGCCTCAAGCAGCGTCTCGCCCGGCTCCGGACCGGTGGCGAGATAGTCGTCGCTCAGGATCACGGCCGGGTCGAGCAGCGCCTCGACCGCTTTGCGCCGTTCCTCGCCTGTGTTCGGCGACAGGAAGGCGGGGATGGCGCCGAGCGACCAGATCGCCGGGACGGCGGCAGCGGTTGCAATGCCATTCGCGGCCGGGATCAACACATGCCGGCCGCGCTCCACGCCATCGGCAGCGAACATCCGCGCCAGCGCGGCGGCACGGCGGGACAGGGTGTCGAAGCGCTCCAACCGCCCGGCATGGACCAGCGCTTCGCGTTCGGGATGCCTCGAGGCAATCTCCAGGAAGGCGGCGAGCGGGGTGTCGATCATCGGCTCAGCCATCGGATCGCGGCAGCTCCGCGTCATGGGTCGCGACACGTTCCGAAGAGATGTCCAGAAGGTCGTCGCCGGTCCAGAGATACTCCCCGGCCTGCGGGTGGCTGATGAAGCCGGAGGGGCTCGCCGTCAGCCCGTAGGCGCCTGACATCAGCACGGCGATCCGGTCGCCCCGCGCCAGGGTCGGCAAGGTGATCCGGCGGGCCAGCGTGTCGATGGAGGTACAGAGCGGACCGGCCAGAAGATACTCCGCCTCGCCGCCCGGTTCGGGGCCCAGCCGGTGGATCGGCCAGTTCTTCTGGAAGACGGAGCCCATCATGCCACAGGCCGCGAGATGCACGTTGAAACCTGCATCGCAGACCGCAACCCGGACCCCACGGCTTTCCTTGCCGCTCAGGCAGGTGGCAACCATAGCCCCTGTCGGCCCGACCAGCCAACGTCCCAGCTCAAGTGCGCGTTCGGCACCGGCGAGCAGCGAGTTGGCGGCGATCTCCGCCAGCGACGCCTCGATGCCGTCCCGAACGGCGGCAACGTCCAGGTCCGCCTGCCCCTCGTGATAGGGCAGCCCGAAGCCGGCCCCGAAGATCAGCTTGCGCGCCGGCGCGCCAGCCAGCGCGGCCGCCTCGCCGAAGATCCGGGTCATGTTGGCGATATTCTCGACAATCGCGCCGGCGTCGAGGCAGTTCGACCCGGCATAAATATGATACCCGGTCAGATCGAGCCCGGGCCTGGCCCCGATATGGGCGATGGCCGCTGCCATCTGGCCTTCATCGATCCCGAACTGGCTGGGATTCTTCGACATCTTGGCGCCGAACCCCTTCGGAATGCCGTCCGGGTTGATCCGCAGCAACACCTTCTGGACCACGCCCTTGGCTTGGGCGATCCGTGCCGCCATGTCGACCTCGTCCAGCGCCTCGACCACAAGCTCGGCGCCACAGCCGATGAACCGCTGCAGCTCACTCTCCCGCTTGCCGGGTCCCGAATAGCTGATCCGTGCGGGCGGACACCCCGCCTCCAGCGCGCGCAGAACCTCGAAGAAGGAAGAGGCATCCAGATGCCCGGTCGCCGCGGCGATACGGCGAACCAGCGCCGCATTCGGGTTCGACTTGATCGCGAAGCTCAGCGTGAAGGCATCGCCGAAAAGCCTGTCCAACTCGGCCAGCCGCAGCTCAAGTGCGACACCGTCATAGATGTAGCAAGGCGTTTGAAGATCGGGGGTTTTCTCGAAGATGCTCTCGAGGAGAGACAGGGGGTCGCGCGTCTGCAATTTGTATCCATTGACCGGCGAAATAAAGCACTGCACATAGCCTACAAGGCGCCGTAGCGCCTCGACAAGAAGGAATTGAGAATGGCCGAGACCGAGCAGCTTGCCGAAAAAATCCTGGAATTTCTCCGCGACGAGATCGACGACGAGGATGTCGCGCTGGATGCCGTCACCCCGCTCTTTTCCGACGGGCTTATCGACAGTTTCGCCATGGCCGGTCTGATCGAGTTCCTGGAGGAAATCTCCGGCGCGGCGATCGCGCAATCTGATGTCGTTCTGGAGAATTTCGACAGCGTCGAGAAGATCGTGGCTTTCCTGTCACGGGGCTAACACCGGTTCACACCGAATTATTTTGTGTTCCCGCGCTGATCCGCTAGGCTTGCTGCAACGCGACAGGATGCGCCGTTTCGGCGCGGAGGACATTGATGAAGCACTATTCCATTGCGCCGGCCGCTTGGCTGGCCAGTCTTATTCTATCCGGCGCAGCGCTGGCCGAGGCACCGTTCGAGGAGGGCTGGACGCTGGATCCGGTGGCGTCCGCGCTCACATTCCAGTCGATCAAGAAGAACACGGTTGTTGAAACGAGCTCCTTCGCGGCGCTGGATGGCGGCATCGACGAGAGCGGCAAGGCCACGATCACCGTCCATCTCGAAAGCATCGACACCAAGATCGACCTGCGCAATGTCCGCATGCGCTTCATCTTCTTCGAGACCTTCCTGCATCCGCGCGCCACGATCACAGCGCAGCTCGACCCCGCAATGCTTGCCGAGCTGCCGTCCCGGCGACGGATGACCGTGCCGCTGGATTACACACTGGACCTGCATGGGATTGAAAAGGCGCTGAATACCGATGTGGTGGTCACGATGATGAGCGAGGATCAGGTTTTCGTCTCAACCGCCGAGCCGATCTCCATCTCCGTTTCGGATTTCAACCTCGCGGACGGGCTGAAAAAGCTCGAAGAAGCGGCCGAAGCACCCATCGTGCCCTCGGCCACGGTCTCCTTCGACTTCATGTTCCAGCGAAACGAGGAAGGCGGGGCAATCGCCCTGGCGGCCGCCGATACCGATGCGCCAGCATCCGGTGAAAGCCGCGCGTTGGAAAGCAGCGGAACACTGGCGCTGGAGGAGTGCCGCAACCGGCTGGAGGCGCTCACGGAGGCCAACGAGGTCTATTTCAGTTCCGGCTCGGCCCGGCTTCAGGCCGAGAGCACACCGGTCCTGACCTCGCTTGTCGAGATCATCGGGCGCTGCCCGGATATGGTGCTCGAAGTGGGCGGTCACACGGACAGTGTCGGCTCGGAGGCGGCAAACCAGCGGCTTTCGGAGAAGCGGGCAAATGCGGTGGCGGACTATCTCGTCCAGCAGGGGATCGACGCCGAGCGCTTCCGGACAAGAGGCTATGGCGAGAGCCAGCCCATCGCCGGTAATGACACGGATCGCGGACGCTGGCGCAATCGGCGCATCGCATTCGTCATCGTCGAGGAATAGCCTATGCCCGTCCCCTTCCTGACGCGGATCGCCGTGGTTTTCTTCCTGATGCTCGCGGCGACATTTCCCGCACTGGCA
Organism: uncultured Tropicimonas sp.; assembly: GCA_947497945.1. Taxonomy (GTDB): domain Bacteria; phylum Pseudomonadota; class Alphaproteobacteria; order Rhodobacterales; family Rhodobacteraceae; genus Tropicimonas. The sequence continues at coordinate 285,702 of CANMIP010000001.1, forward strand.
GAGCCGCGCTTCGCACTGATCGTCGGCAACCAGTCCTATGGCAGCGTCACCCCGCTCGACAACCCGGCGGCCGACGCCCAGCTCGTCGCCGACGCGCTGGAGCAGCGCGGTTTCACCGTCAAGCTGCTGCTGGATGCCGACCAGATCACGCTCACCCGCGCCATCGCCCAGTTCGGTCGCGACCTGCGCTCGGGCGGAGAGGAAACCACCGGGCTGTTCTATTATGCCGGTCACGCGGTCCAGAGCTTCGGGACGAACTTCCTGCTGCCGGTCGACGTCTCGCTGACCGATGCGGCGGATCTGAGCCTCGTGGCGCTGCGCGCCGATGCGGTCCTGCGGCAGATGTCCTCGGCGGCAAACCGGACGAATATCGTCATCCTTGACGCCTGCCGCAACAATCCCTTCGTCGATATTCCCGACATGAACGACAACGGTCTTGCCGAGATGAACGCCCCGACCGGAACGCTCATGGCCTATTCGACCTCGCCCGGCAGTGTCGCGCTGGATGGCACCGGCAATAACAGTCCCTACACGCAGGCGATGGTCGCCGAGATGCAGAAGCCCGGTCAGACCATCGAGCAGATGTTCAAGCGCGTGCGTGGCACGGTGCTGGAGGCGACAAAAGGCAGGCAGACGCCCTGGGAGACATCCTCGCTGACGACGGATTTCCAGTTTACCCCGGAGCGCAAGCTGAGCCCGGAGGAGATCGCGGAGAAACAGTTCTTCGACTCCGTGAAGGCGTCGCGGGACCCGGTCCAGATTGTGCTCTTCCTTCGGACCTATCCGGGGTCGGTGCATTTCGAGGAAGTGCGCGGGCTGCTCAGCAACGTGCTCGACGGCGAGCGCGCAAAGACGGGTGCGGTGGCATCTGCCGAACCGGCCGCGCCTGCCCCGCCGCCCGTGGCGGTGCCCAAGGAGCCGGAAGCCTCCGAACGCGAGTTGATCGAGGCAGCTCAAGGCTCGGGAAACCCGGTGGATTTCCAGGCCTATCTCGACGCGTTCCCGGACGGCGTCTTTGCCGAGTTGGCCCGGATGGAAATGGCGGCACTGGTCAAGGCGGCGCCAGAGCCGGAGCCTGCCGCTCCGGCGCCGGACCCCGTTGTCGAAGCCAGCGCCAAACCGGCCGAACTTGCACCGCTCGCACCGGAAGACCTGACGATGCAGACACCGCTTGCCGTTGCTGACCAAGCCCTCGCCGGCAAGACAATCGCGATGCTGATCGAAGGCTCGCCGCTCTTCGCACCAATCGAGGGCCTGCCGGATTCGGTCTGGTCCGGACGGCAATGCGCTACCTGCCATGTCTGGAACCAGGAAGAGCTCTGCGAAGTCGGGGGAGGCTATGTCACCGCGCAGAACACGCGGGCGCTCAGCAAGCAGCACCCCTATGGCGGCGGCTTCAAGCGGGTTCTGAAAACCTGGGCGGAAGGCGGGTGCCGCTGAAGGGGCGTGACGCCGCTTGCCTTGCCAAGGCCGGTTCCCGAACCGGCCGGCGCCGGGAAACCCCGACTGGCGGCGACATGCGACCGGCGATGACATCAGTCGCCGGTTGCCGGCTGGCCTGCCCGCGCTGCATCGATTTCATGTTCTGAAAAAAAATGGAGGGCCCCACCCCGGAACCCTCCATTACCCCACGTGCCTCAGTTGCACCACACGCGTCGGAAAGAATCTCCGGGGTCATCCTTGACCCGCACAGATTGGATACGCGACGGGGCGATTCATTGCAAACACCGAGTATCGCGCATTTTCTGCAAACTCGATGTTTCGGTCCGGATCAGCCGTAGACGGCTTCCTTGCCGAAATGCTTCGTCAGCATGTAGTAGATCACGGCGCGGAACTTGTTGCGCTCGGATTTCCCATAGGTCTCGATGACCTTCTCGATCGCCTCGTCCAGCTCGGGACCGTCGGCAAGCTCGAGCTTCTTGATGAGGAAGTTCTGCTTCACGGTTTCCAGCTCGGCGGGCTGGCTGGACGCGACGGTGGACGCATCTGCATTGTAGATCGAGGGGCCGCAACCGATCGTGACCTTGGTCAGCAGGTCCATGTCAGGCTCGACACCGCACTTGGTTTTCAGATCATCGGCATATTTCGCGATCAGTTCATCTCGCTTGCTCATGGCATCCCTTCCCTTGGCAACACACTTTTCAAAACGGCAGCACAGATTGCACCGCCCGCGCCCACGTTAGCCGCGAGATTCGAAGGGAAAAAGAAAAATTCCACCTGTCGTTGCAGGAGTTCGCTCACCGCGAGCCCGTTTTGCGTCGGTTTGCGCCTGTTTCGGGCCCAGAGAGCGGCCAGAGTCCGGCCGACGCCCCTTCCGTCACGAAGAGCGCAACATGGTAGAGCAGGCGCGAAAGGCCGGCATCCCAGGTGACATTTCCATCGCCATCGAACTGGTTCACCCAGGACGGACCGCCATCGGCATCGAAATACCGGCCAAAGATCACACCGGCGATCTCGCGCGCCCTGCGGGCAGAGCGGGCATCGCCCATGTCGCGTGCCGTGGCGGCGTGAAACTTGCCGGCCTCGGTCAGCGGCCAGAGAAGGTGCGTCGGCTCGGTCACCGTGCCGTCGGCATCCAGCGCATCATATGTCGAACCGGCCATCTTGCCCTCGGTGCGCCAGCCATGGGCCGTCGCGAAGCCACGCATCCGCCCGACAAGCTGTTCGGCAGCGGCATCGCCGGTCAGGCTTGCGTGACGATGCAGCAGCCAGGCCCATTCATATTGATGCCCCGGCTCGCGGCGCCGCCCGTCCGGCGTGTCGATCGGACGAAGGTCATGGCCGACAAACTCGCGCACAGCACCTGTCTTCGGGTCGATGAAATAGCGCTCACCCGCCGCCACCAACCGCCGCGCCCGCTCCGTCCAGATCGGATCTCCGGTCACCTCGAGACATTGCAGCACGGCTTCGAGCATATGCATATGCGGGTTCTGCGCTCGCAGGTCGTCCGGGACCGCGCCTTTGGCGGCCATCTGGTCATTCTCCCAGAGCGCCCCGGCGGCCTCATCGGTCAGGGCGGTCTCGACGAAGGACCAGCAGCGCGCGACATCCTCTTCGCTGACCGCTTCCGGCGCAACGTCACGCAGCGTGACCAGCGCCAGCAGGACGAAGCTCTGGTCATAGGTCCGGCGCAGCCGGGCTTCATCCGTCTCCAGCGGGGATCCGTCGGGATTGACCGCGTAGCGGCAGCCGCCATCCGCATCCCTCAGGTAGCGCAGGATGAAGGCGTTGATCCGCAGCGCGGCCTCGATCAGCCGGGCATTGCCGCCCAGCCGTCCGATCTGTGCCAGCATGAAAGCGGTGCGCGCCTGGGCCAGCGTCGTCGTCGGGCCGCCCTTGTCCGGCAACTCTTCAACGACGGGGGCCGGGCCGGTTCCCGACGGCAAGGCGATATCGAGCCAGGCCGGCAGGAACTCATCGGCGAAACGCGCCGCGCGGGCGGCGCCTTCCTCTGCATTCAGGGCGATCGGAGCCGTCATTTCGGACCTCGGTTTACAAATATTGTCATCCCGAGATGTCTTGAACCGAACCCGACCCGGGATCAAGTCAGTAGCGATAATGCTCCGGTTTGAACGGCCCTTCGACGGTCACGCCGATATACTCGGCCTGTTCCGGCGAAAGCTCGGAGAGGCGCACGCCGATCCGCTGCAGGTGCAGGCGCGCGACCTTCTCGTCCAGGTGCTTGGGCAGGATGATGACCTCGTTGCCATAGGCATCGGCATTCTGCCAAAGTTCCATCTGCGCCAGAACCTGGTTGGTGAAGGACGCGGACATCACGAAGGAGGGGTGGCCGGTGGCGTTGCCGAGATTGAGCAGGCGGCCCTCGGAGAGCAGGATCATGCGATTGCCGCTCGGCATCTCGATCATGTCCACCTGGTCCTTGATATTGGTCCATTTCAGGTTCTTCAGGCTGGCGACCTGAATCTCGTTGTCGAAATGGCCGATATTGCCGACGATCGCCATGTCCTTCATCTCACGCATGTGCTCGAGACGAATCACGTCGCGATTGCCCGTCGTCGTGATGAAGATGTCGGCGGTGGACACCGCGTCCTCGAGTTGTATGACCTCGAAACCGTCCATCGCGGCCTGAAGCGCACAGATCGGGTCGACCTCGGTGACCTTCACCCGGGCGCCGGCGCCGCGCAGGCTCGCCGAGGAGCCCTTGCCGACATCGCCATAGCCGCAGACAACAGCCGTCTTGCCGGCCATCATCGTGTCCGTGGCACGGCGGATGCCGTCGACCAGAGATTCCTTGCAGCCATATTTGTTGTCGAATTTCGACTTCGTGACCGAGTCGTTGACGTTGATCGCCGGGAAAGGCAGCAGGCCTTTCTTGTGCAGATCATAGAGACGGTGCACGCCGGTCGTGGTCTCCTCGGAGACACCCCGGATCGCAGCGCGCGTCTTGGTGAACCAACCCGGGCTCTGCGCCATGCGCTTGCGGATCTGGTTGAAAACAACCTCTTCCTCTTCGGATTGCGGCACGCCAAGCACGTCTTCGCCAGCCTCGGCGCGGGCGCCGAGCAGCACGTAGAGCGTCGCATCGCCGCCATCGTCGAGGATCAGGTTCGGGCCTTCGGGGAACTGGAAGGAGCGGTCGAGATAGTCCCAATGCTCTTCAAGCGACTGGCCCTTGACCGCGAAGACCGGCACACCCGCGGCGGCAATCGCGGCGGCGGCGTGGTCCTGGGTGGAGAAGATGTTGCAGGAGGCCCAACGGACATCGGCGCCAAGCTTGACCAGGGTCTCGATCAGCACGGCGGTCTGAATCGTCATGTGCAGCGAGCCGACGATGCGCGATCCCTTGAGCGGCTGAGCCGCGCCATACTCTTCGCGCAGAGCCATCAGGCCGGGCATTTCCGTCTCGGCGATATCGAGTTCCTTGCGGCCAAAATCGGCCAAAGCAATGTCCTTGACGATATAATCTTGCACCATGATGCGCTCCTTGCCAAATCATGTCATTTGGGCGGTGACATAGCGGCCGCACCTGCCCCCGGCAAGGGTGGGCGGTGATTTCGACCCAAAGGAGGCTGCCGCAGCGCAATGCGATGTCAGGGCTACACAGCGCTGCCCGATTTCGATACTGAGCCGGAACAAAGCCGCAACACTCCGAGGACCACCCAATGGCCAAAGCCCCCCGTGCCTGGCAACGCATGCTCTCAGGTCGCCGTCTGGACCTGCTGGATCCGACGCCGATGGATATCGAGATCGAGGATATCGCGCATGGTCTGGCCTTCGTCGCCCGCTGGAACGGGCAGACGATGGGAGATTTCGCTTATTCGGTGGCGGAGCATTCGGTTCTGGTCGAGGAGATCTTCGGGCGGCTGCAGCCGGACGCGCCGGCCAAATGGCGCCTGGCCGCCCTGCTGCATGACGCCCCCGAATATGTGATCGGCGACATGATCTCGCCTGTGAAGGCGGCCATCGGGGCGAGCTATGGCGCGCTGGACGAGCGGCTGACGGCGGCGATCCATATCCGTTTCGGCCTGCCGGCGCAGATCCCGCTAAAGGTGAAGAAGCAGATCAAGAAGGCCGACCGGATCTCCGCCTGGCTGGAAGCGACCCAGCTTGCGGGATTCTCGGTCTCCGAATCCAACAGGTTCTTCGGCAAGCCCAATGCCGATGTCATTGCCGGTCTGGCGTTACATCTGCGGCCGCCGGTCGAGGTCCGTGCGGCGTTCACGCGCCGCCATGAGGAACTGCTCGACCTGCTGCGCTGAACATGGAAGGCTCTGCTCGGGACACCGGCATGTGAAGGAGATCGGAAATGAAGGCGGGATGGACGATTGTCTGGCTGTTGCTGGGCACGGGCATGGCGCAGGCCGATCCGGACTGGTGTCAGGCATTGTTCGACGCGGCGCCGGCCGAGCTGGAATCCATGCCCGTTCTGGAACGGACCGAACGTGACGACAGCAGGCCTGGTTTCGCGGTGACCTATGCTGCCAGCCACCCGCTGACGGTGGAGTTCTTCGATGCTGGCCTGGATGCGATCACGGAAGACGCAGTGGAGAACAGTTTCTTCCTGGCCGCGCGGGATGTCGTCTCGCTCAACAAGGAGCTGGAACATCGCCCGACGGGCAAGCCGACCTTCCACCGGCAGGCCCCCGAAAGCGGCCCGGGCCCGATCATCTACCGGATGGACCTGTCCAGCGAGTCCGACAGCGCGGCGGTCATCAACGACACCCTGTTCCTCTTCGGTTGGGGCGACTGCATGGTGAAGCTCCACCTGAGCGACCGGCTTGCGGAGAAACAAACCTCCGTCGAAAAGGCGCAATCCCTCGTCGACAGCCTGATCGATGCCCTGCCGGAGCGGCCCTGAGGTTCAGATCGTGCAGGTCCGTCCGGCCTGTCCCGTCGCGGTCCGCCAGCCGACGAAAGCGGGCGGGTCGAACGGTCTGGTCTCGAAATAGAGCGTCGTCCCATCCGGCCAGCGCGCCGCGCGCAGGCCCGGGCAGGCTTGCGCAACACTGTCCGGCGCGCGCCCCATCAGCTTGGACATCGCGACGATCGCCCCCGGCTCGGCCCGGTTGAAGTCGATCTCCCGGCCGGTTGCCCCGGCCTGGATTCCGTCGGCCGCAAAGACCGGCGCGGCGACGGGCGTGGAATAGCTTGCCGGTTGCGGCGTGGGCGGCGCCGTCGGGGCGCTTGCATTCATGCACCCCGCCAAAACGAAACAACCGGCCACGAGGGCCGGCTGTATGAGTGTTGGTCTCGCCCGGCGCATCGCGTCAGCGCGGGGAGCGCTTGGCGAGGATGCGCTGAAGCGTGCGGCGATGCATGTTCAGCCGGCGCGCGGTCTCGGAGACATTGCGGTCGCAAAGCTCGTAGACACGCTGGATATGCTCCCAGCGCACACGGTCGGCGGACATCGGGTTCTCCGGCGGCGGCGGCAGGGTGTCGCCATTGGCCAGCAGCGCGGCGGTGACGTCATTGGCGTCGGCCGGCTTGGAGAGGTAATCCGTCGCGCCGATCTTCACGGCGGCTACGGCCGTGGCGATCGCACCATATCCCGTGAGCACAACGATCCGCGCATCGGGACGCTTTTCGCGCAGCACCTCGACCACGTCGAGCCCGTTGCCATCTTCCAATCGCAGGTCGACAACCGCATAGGCCGGCGGACGCGCCGTTGCCACGGCCTTGCCGGCCGCAACGGACAGCGCCATTTCCGGCTCGAATCCACGTTTCTCCATCGCCCGGGTCAGACGGCGCAGGAACGGCTCGTCATCGTCCACAATCAGAAGGGACTTGTCCTCGCCGATATCCTGCAGTTCGCGCTCCACCATCGGCAGCCTCCGGCATTTGCTTTTTCTTTTTCACGTTCGACCGGACACTAGTGTCATGACGCCGCAGCGTCAAACAGTTGCGACACAGAAGTGGCCCCTTTTCAACGAATCTTGGGTCCTCAGCCCTTTTCCAGGAAGCATTGGACCTTGTCCGCGAGCTGATCCGGGGTCAGTTCGCGGCGGAAATACTCGACGAATCCCGTGTCTGGATAGACGAGATAGGTGAAGGTCGAGTGGTCGATGAGGTAATACTCGTCCTCCGGGTCCCGAATGGAGAAATAGGTCCGGTAGGCCTTGGAAGCGGCGCGGATCTGTTCCTCGGACCCGGTCAGGCCGAGCATGTCCTCATGCAGGTTATGGGTGAAATCCGCCATCGATTGCGCATCGTCCCGCCCATAATCCACCGAGACGAAGATCGGCTGGACGTCAAATCCGCGTTCCTTGAGGATATCGACCGCTTCGGCATTTCGCACCGTGTCCAGCGGGCAGACATCCGGGCAGTAGGTATAGCCGAAATAGAGCAGCGAGGGGCGGGTGAAGATTTCCGTCTCGGTCACCGTCTCGCCGGTCTCGCTGACCAGCTCCAGCGGTCCGCCGATCGACTCGCTGCCGCCGGCGACCGCACCGCTCCGGCATTCGGCGTAGACATCCGGCTCGCCACCCATCGTGAACAGGAGCGCGCCGCCTATCACGACTGCCAGCGCGCTTGTCGCAAGAATTGCTATTGTGCCGGTCTTCATCTTCCCTCCTCCGGGCTCCCTACCCGTTTGCCGCCGCCCGAACGCCCCGCTATCTAGGTTGGACAAGCCGAAACGCGACAGCCAGGAGCCCCCAAACATGGCCGAACCTTCCTTCCCGGTTTTTGACGGAATGTCGAGAAGCCATTGGGTCCGGCTGCGGACCCTGATCGTGCTGCGATGGGTTGCCGTTTCGGGCCAGCTCGCGGCGATCGTGATCTCCGTTGCCTTTTACCACCTCGAACTCGAAATCGGCCTCTGCCTGATGGCCGTCGGGGTGTCCATTACCGCCAACCTGCTGGCCTCCTTCGTCTATCCGCCCAACAAGCGGCTTTCCGAGAACGAGACCCTGCTGACATTGCTGTTCGACCTGTCGCAGCACGCGTTCCTTCTCTACCTGACCGGCGGGCTCAACAATCCCTTCGCCTTCCTCTTGCTTGCGCCGGTGACCATCGCCGCCACGACCCTGCGGCTGCGCTCCACGGCGCTGATGGCGGGCACGGCGGTGCTCTATATCTCGCTTCTCGGCTTCTTCTACATGCCCCTGCAGACCAATGACGGGGTGCTGCTGAGCATGCCGGACATCTTCCGCTTCGGTTTCTGGATCGCCATCGTGGTCGGCATCGGCTTCATGGCGCTCTATGCCCGCCGCGTGGCCAATGAAGTCCACTCCATGTCCGACGCATTGGTGGCAACGCAGATGGCGCTGTCCCGGGAACAGAAACTGACCGATCTCGGTGGTGTCGTGGCTGCGGCCGCGCATGAGCTGGGCACGCCGCTGGCGACGATCAAGCTGGTCAGTTCCGAGATGATCGAGGAACTGGAAGAGGACGAGATGCTGCGCGAAGATGCCCAGCTGATCCGCGACCAGGCCGATCGCTGCCGAGATATCCTGCGCTCCATGGGCCGCGCCGGCAAGGATGACCTGCATATGCGCCAGGCGCCGCTCGACACGGTCATCCGCGAGGCCGCCGAGCCGCATGTGGAACGTGGCAAGGAGATCCTCTTCAACGTCGCCCCCGGCAAGGAAGGCGGCGCGCGACAACCTTCGATCTATCGGCGCCCGGAGATCATCCACGGGTTGCGCAACCTGGTGCAGAACGCGGTCGATTTCTCACAGGAGATGGTCTGGGTCGATGCGCGCTGGACACCGGACCAGATCATCATCCGCATCGCCGATGACGGGCACGGCTTTCCGCCGCAGGCACTTGGCCGGATCGGCGACCCGTTCATGCGTATCCGCAAATCCGCGGCCGAGCGCGCGAAGCGTCCGGAATATGAAGGCATGGGGCTGGGGCTCTTCATCGCCAAGACCTTGCTGGAACGCTCCGGCGGCACATTGACCTTTTCCAACGGGTCGGACCCGTTCCTGACCGAAGCCGAGCGCCCCGCCCGAAGCGGCGCAATCGTCGAGGTGGCCTGGAATCGATCCGCGATCGGAGCAGAAGAAGACGAATCCGGCGAAGGGCTTGGCGAAAACATTCCCTTTCCTGTCGGGTGAGACCAAAGGCTTAACGACAGGTTAACCTTTGGTGACCTATGGCTTGAGAAGGGTTTATACGAATAAGGTCAGGTTTGTGATGGATCAGATTGATCTGACGCTTGGTATCGTCATGGTTGTATCCTCTTTGGGAACAGCACTTCTGGCGTTGCTGGTGATGTCCTGGTTCCAGCCTGCCCGACGGATAACCTGGACACCGATCGATGAAATGGGCGAGCCGGTCGTCTTCCTGTACAAGGACCGGACCCTTGTCGACGCCACCCACCAGGCGCGCGCCCTGTTGGACTCCGGCCCTGACTTTCTCGGAGAATGGCCGCGCCTGCTCGCTATGCTTGAACCCCGTTTTCCCGGTTTTTCGGATGAAATCAGTCTGTTGGCCGAACAACAATTCCTGGTTCTTCGCAATGAGGCGGGCGAATCCATAGAGGCGGAGTGGCGCGGCGGCCTGGCGCGGATCGTGGTCAATGACGCGGCGACAGGCGATGCGACGGACGAGGCGGGCTACAGTCCCGCTGTCGTGGCGGAGGAACTTGCGACCCTGCGTGGCGTTGTGGATGCCGCGCCGATGCTGGTCTGGAAGGAAGACGCCGCTGGCGCGGTTCGCTGGGCCAATGGTGCCTATGTCGACCTGGCTGAGGAGCTTCAACCGGAAGACGAATCGGTCGGCTGGCCCCTGCCCCGTATCTTCGCGAACCGCCCTGTCGGAGCGGAGCCGTCGCAAACCCCGCGGCGCCTGTCCTTGCGGCTCGCCAGCGCGGAAGAGGAATGCTGGTATGACAGCTTTTCGGAAGCGCAGGGCGAGGACACGTTGCTCTTCGCCCTGCCCGCCGACAAGCTGGTCCGCGCCGAGAGCGCCCTGCGGGAGTTCGTGCAGACCCTGACCAAGACCTTCGCGCATCTGCCGACCGGCCTTGCCGTCTTCGACCGCGACCGCCGGCTTGCCCTGTTCAACCCGGCCCTGACGGATCTCTCGGCGCTTGAGCCGCAGTTTCTCTCGAGCCGGCCAAGCCTGTTCGAGTTTCTCGACAAACTGCGCCAGAAACAGCGCACCCCGGAACCCAGGGATTTCAAGAGCTGGCGGCGCAAGATCGTCGAGCTTGAGAGCGCCGCCGCCTCGGGCACCTATCAGGAAACCTGGTCGCTGCCCGGCGGGCAGACATATCGTGTCACCGGCCGGCCGCATCCCGATGGCGCCATTGCCTTCCTGTTCGAGGATATCAGCTCCGAGATCTCGCTGACCCGCCGCTTCCGGGCCGAGCTGGAGCTCGGTCAGGCCGTGCTCGATTCCGTCGACGAGGCAATCGCGGTCTTTTCCAGTTCCGGAAGCATGATCCAATCCAACGCCGCCTATATCCGGATGTGGGATCATGACCCCCAGGCGTCGCTCGGAGACACCGGGATCGTCGAGGCCACCCAGCGTTGGCAACAGGCCTGTCACCCGAGCCCGACCTGGGGCGACCTGCGGGATTTCGTTGTCCAGCCACATGAACGCGCAGAATGGTCGGCGATCGTGCGCCGCAATGACGGGCTGACGGTGAATTGCCGCTTCGTTCCGCTGGTCGGCCATGCCACGCTTGTCGCCTTTTCGCTGGTCAACGAAACCCCCGGCGCGGGCGATCCTCCTCCGAAGGTCTGGACACGGATGCCAGCCGCGCTGCGCTGAGGTCGCGCGCAGCTGGTTTGACGGTTGCAGGCCGGGGGCAGAACGCTACTCTGCGCACATGACGCGCGACCCCGACACCTGCCGCCTTCTGGACCTGCCCGACGAAACCGCCACCGATGTGCTCGGCAGCGCACTGTCGGACGTGCTGCAGCCAGGCGATACGGTGCTGCTTGCCGGCCCGATCGGTGCCGGCAAGAGTCACCTCGCCCGCAGTGCGATCCGCGCCCTCATGGCCCGCGCCGGGGAACCGCCGGAAGATATTCCTTCGCCGACCTACACGCTGGTCCAGACCTATCCCGCGGGTGAGATCGAGCTCTGGCATGCGGATCTATATCGGCTGACCGATCCGTCGGAGGTCCTCGAACTGGGATTGGAAGAGGGGTTCTCCGCGGGGATCTGTTTTGTCGAATGGCCCGATCGCCTGGGCAGCACGGCACCGCGAAATGCGCTGACGATTGCTCTTGATGCAAAGGGCGACGGCCGGGTCGCCCGGCTGTCCGGTCCGGCAAAGATCTGGGCCGATCGCCTGGCCGCGCTTTCCGTTTTTCCGGAGGCATGTGGATGAGCCGACCCGAGAAGAAACGCGCCTTTCTCGAAGCCGCCGGCTGGAGCGACGCCAGGCTGAGCGCCCTTGCGGGAGACGCGTCCGCCCGGCGCTACGAACGGCTGCAACATCCATCCCTCGGCCGCGCCGTCCTGATGGATGCCCCGCCCGAGACCGGGGAAGACATCCGGCCCTTCCGCCGCATCGCGGAACATCTGTGTCACCTCGGCCTCTCTGCGCCACAAATCTACGCCGCTGATCCAGGCGCCGGTTTCCTGCTGCTGGAAGATCTCGGCGATGGCGTCTTCGCGCGTCTCATCGAACAGGACCCGGGCCGCGAGACCCCACTCTATCGGGCCGCCGCCGAAACCCTGGCCGAGCTGCACCGGCATGCGCCGCTGCCGAACCTGCCGCCGCTGGGTCCGGAAGAAATGTCCCATGCGGTGGAATTTGCCCTGAGCTGGTATGCCACCCCGCTGGGCGTTGCCTGCGGGGATGCCGCCGCATTTGAACTGGCCAACCTGATCCGTACCCGGCTCGAGGCCCTGCCGCCGGTCCAACCGGTGCTGGCCTTGCGCGATTTCCACGCGGAGAACCTGATCTGGCTGCCGGATCGCACAGGAACCGCCCGCACCGGCCTGCTCGATTTCCAAGACGCCTTTGCCGGGCACCCGGCCTATGACCTGATTTCCCTGCTCGAAGACGCGCGCCGCGATGTATCCGAGCAGACCCGGGCTGCAACCCTCGCGCATTTCGCTGACGCGGGCGGTCACAACCCCGACCAGCTCGCACTCGCCTGCGCCACGCTCGGCGCGCAGCGGAATCTTCGCATCCTCGGCGTCTTCGCCCGACTCTGCCTGCATTTCGGCAAGGCGCATTACATCGACCTGATCCCGCGCGTCTGGTCCCACCTGCAGCGCGACCTTTCACATCCCGAGCTCTCCGGCCTCGCAAGCTTCGTTTCCGACACATTGCCCCACCCCAGCGCCGACCGCCTCGACAGGATCAAGGAGAAATGCGGAACATGCCCGACGCCGTGATGCTCTTTGCCGCCGGTTTCGGCACCCGAATGCGCCCGCTGACCGACACCCGGCCGAAACCCTTGATCGAAGTGGCCGGTCGGCCGCTGCTGAACCAGGCGCTGGAACTGGTCGATGCGGCCGGGATCGGCCGGATCGTGGTCAACACCCATTACCTTGGAAACCAGATCGCGGAACATCTCGCGTCTCGCCCGGAGATCTCGATCTCGCATGAAGCGCCCGAGATACTGGAGACCGGGGGCGGGTTGCGCCAGGCATTGCCGCTGTTGGGACCGGGTCCCGTCTTCACGTTGAACACGGATTACGCCTGGACCGGCGTCAACCCGCTCGCCGCCCTGCGCTCGGCCTGGGACCCGGATCGGATGGATGCGCTGCTGATGCTGGTCGCGCCGGAGAACGCGCGCGCGCATCTCGGCGCGGGCGATTTCCTGATCGGCGCCGACGGAGCGCTGAAGCGCGGGCCGGGCGCAATCTATTGCGGGGTCCAGATCCTCAAGACGGACGGGCTGAAAGAGATCGGGGAAAACATGTTTTCGCTGAACCTGCTCTGGGACAGGATGCTCGCCGACGGGCGGCTCTTCGGGTTGCTCCATGACGGGCTGTGGTGCGATATCGGGCGCCCCGAGGGCATCGCCACGGCCGAACAGATGCTGGCAGACGCCGATGCGTGACGCTGCACGCCTCTTCGCGGTCGGGCTCGGCTGCGACTACCCGGCCGCCCTGGTCTCCGGGCTGGCCCAGCGCATTCCGCAGGACGATCCCGCCGCATGGGCGCGCTGCACGATCTACGCCAATAGCGGGCGGATGTTGCGGCGGATCCGGGAGGTGTTCGATTCCGGTCCGCCACGGCTGCTGCCACGGCTGCGGCTGCTCTCAGATCTCTCCGGGGCAGCCGGCTTCCCCGATATCCCGCCCGCGCTCAAACCGCTGGAATTGAAGCTGGATCTTGCGGAGCTGGTGCTGTCCCTGATCGAACGCGGGACCGTTTCCGCGCCGCGTGCGGCCGCTTTCGATCTCGCCGACGGGCTCGCGGCGCTGATGGACGAGGTGCATGGAGAGGGGATCGATCCGTCCGCCATCGCGGCGCTGGATGTCGGAGATTTCGCCGAGCACTGGAAACAGGGGCGGACGATCCTTGACGCCGTTTTCGCCCATTTCGACCAGGCGACGTCGGAGCTTCCGGGCGCGGAAGCCAGACGGCGGCTGATCGTCGAGGCCCTGGCCTCGCGTTGGGCCGAGCAGCCGCCGGACGGTCCGGTGGTGATTGCCGGCTCGACCGGCTCGCGGGGCGCAACGCATCTGCTGATGCAGGCGGTGGCGCGGCTGCCGGACGGCTATATCGTGCTGCCCGGCTTTGATTTCGACCAGCCCGGTGCTGTCTGGCGCAGCCTGTCGAAGGGCCATGCGGGAGAGGATCACCCGCAATACCGGTTTGCGGCGCTGATGAAGGCGCTGGCGCTGGAGCCGGGAGACGTCCAGCCCTGGGCCGAAGACGCGCCGGCCGCGCCGGAGCGAAACCGGCTGGTGTCGCTGGCACTGCGCCCGGCCCCTGTCACCGACCAGTGGCGTGAGGAGGGGCAACGGCTGACCGGAATCCCAGAGGCGGCGGCGCGGATGAGCCTCGTCGAAGCGCCGAGCCAACGAGCCGAGGCAGCGGCAATCGCGCTCCGGCTGCGGCGCGCCGTGGAAGAGGGGCAGCGGGCGGCGCTGATCAGCCCGGACCGGATGCTGACCCGTCGCGTCACCGCCGCACTCCAACGCTGGGATATCGAGCCCGATGACAGCGCCGGCGAGCCGCTGCACCAGACCGCGACCGGGCGTTTCCTGCGCCATGTCGCCGGACTGCTGGAGACGGTGCCCGACCTGCCGGCCTTGCTGGTTCTGCTCAAGCACCCGCTGACAAGCTCCACCGACGGGCTGCGCGGGACGCATCTTCTCTGGACGCGTGAGTTGGAGAAGGATCTTCGCTCAGATGGCGCGATCCGGCCTGATGGCGCAGCGCTTCGACGCTGGGCTGAAGGTCAGCGCGTCGAAGACGGGCGGAAAGTATGGGCAAGCTGGCTTGCCGACCTGCTCGACTCGGTTCAGCGTGGCGGCGCGCACGGGCTGGCAACACATGTCGAGCGACATCTCGCGCTGGCAGAAGCGCTTGCCGCCGGGTCTTTGGGGAGCGGGGCCGGCAAGCTCTGGTCGAAGCGCTCCGGGGAAACCGCGCAACACGCGATGACCGCCCTCGCGGAGGCCGGCGCACGCGGCGGCGCGCTGACGCATCGCGATTATGGCACCCTGCTGCAGGCTCATCTCGGCGGGTTCAACGTTCTCGACCCGAACCGACCGCATCCGGGGGTGATGATCTGGGGCACGCTGGAAGCGCGGGTCGGGGGGGCGGATCTCGCCATCCTGGCCGGCTTGACCGACGGAACCTGGCCGGACCTGCCCGCACCGGAACCCTGGCTCAACCGCCCGATGCGGCGGGAAGCGGGATTGCTCAGCCCCGAACGGCGGGTCGGGCTGGCCGCACATGATTTCCAGCAGGCGATCTCGGCGCCGGAGGTCCTGCTGACGCGGCCGGAACGCGATGACGAGGCCGAGACCGTGCCGTCTCGCTGGCTCAACCGGCTGACCAACCTGTTGGGCGGGCTGGGCCCCGAGGGCGAAGACGCGTTGGCGGGGATGCGGGCACGCGGCAAGGCCCTGCTGGCGCAGGCGGACGCGCTGGAGAAACCCGCAATCCAGGTCGCGCCGGAACCACGTCCTTCGCCCTGCCCGCCAGTGTCGAAACGCCCGCGTCGCCTTGCGGTTACCCGGATCACCCAGCTGATCCGCGACCCCTATGCGATCTATGCCCGCTACATCCTCCGCCTTGTGCCGCTGGACGCGCTTGCGCCCGGACCGGACGCATTGCTGCGTGGCAATCTCCTGCACCGGATCATGGAGCGCTTCCTTGAGGAGCGGGAGCAATGGCTCGGAGACGCCGAGGCGGCACGCGGTCAACTCTCTGCTATTGCGAGTGAAATTCTGACCGAAGGTGTTCCGCAGCAATCGATGCAAGCGCTCTGGCACGCCCGGCTGATGGGTGTCGCGGATCGGTTGATCGCGGCGGAGTTCGACAGGCTGGACGCTGGCACGCCGGTGCTGACCGAAGATTGGGGCAACCTGCCGCTGCCGGATCTGGGGTTCACCCTCGCCGCCCGGCCTGACCGGATCGACCAGCTGAAAGCCGGCGGCTATGCGGTCTACGACTACAAGTCCGGATCGCCACCAACACCGGACATGGTCCGGCATTTCGAGAAGCAATTGCCGCTCGAAGCCGCCATGCTGGAGCATGGTGGCTTCACCGGGCTGCCAAAGGCGTCGGTCACGGCGATGGGATATATCGCCATCGGAGCAAGCGGGCAGGATCGGCCATTGGAGGTCGAGGGCGAAGACGGGCGGCTGGCGGATCTTTCTCTGGAAGGTCTGCACGAATTGATCGGGCGGTACGAAGCGCGGGAACAGGGCTACACGGCAATCCGGGCAGCGCAGACAACGCGGTTCGCGGGCGCCTATGATCACCTCGCGCGCTATGGCGAGTGGGATTTGACCCACGAGGCCCGGCGCATCCCGGTCGGACCGGAGGACACAGAATGAGGCAGTTCGACGAAGCCACCCGCCGGCAGATCGAAGCCGCCGACCCGCGCGCCTCGACCTGGCTTTCGGCCAATGCGGGATCGGGCAAGACCCGGGTGTTGACAGACCGGGTCGCGCTGTTGCTTCTGCGGGATGTGCCGCCGCAGAATATCCTCTGCCTGACCTATACCAAGGCCGCCGCTTCCGAGATGCAGAACCGCCTGTTCAAGCGGTTGGGCGAATGGGCGATGCTCGCCGATGACGGCCTGCGCGACGCCCTGGGAAAGCTCGGGGTCGCGGACAGGCTCGATGCCGAGACCCTCGCCAAGGCGCGCCGCCTCTTCGCCCGCGCCATCGAGACGCCGGGCGGGCTGAAGATCCAGACCATTCACTCCTTCTGTGCCGGGATCCTGCGGCGCTTTCCGCTCGAGGCTGGGGTGAGCCCCGGTTTCCGGGAGATGGATGACACGGCGACGGCGGCGCTACAGATGGAGGTGCTCGACGCGCTGGCTTTGCGGGCGCCAGATCTCTTCGCGGAGATGGCGCGACTTGTGAGCGATGCGGACATGACCGGGCTGGCCGCCGCAATCGCAGGGAAACGGCGGGACTTTCCGGCCCATCCGGAACGCGACGCGGTCCTGGCGCTGGTCGACCTGCCGCCCGGTTTCGACAGGGAGGCCGCGTTTCGGGACCTGACCGAGAGCGAGGATCCCGCAATTCTGCGCGAACTGGCCGGAATCCTGGCGGGCCAGACCGCGACGACGCGCAAGGTGGCCGAGGCGCTGCTAGCGATCCTCGCGGACGGGATCGACGACGCGCGTTTCGAGCATCTTGCCGGCCTGCTGCTGCGCAAGGACGGGCTGCCGAAAGCGAATGTGGTGACGGCGAAGCGGCGTGCCGAGCTTGGCCCGCTGGAAGATGTCTTCGATGCGTTGGCCGAGGCCGTGCGCCGCGCCGCCGACCAGCTCAAGGCCTTAGTGGCGGTCGAGAAAACCTGGGTGCTGCATCGCTTTGCAGCGCTTTTCCTGCCGGAATATGCGCGGCGCAAGGAGCTTGGCGGCTGGCTCGATTTCGACGACCAGATCCAGAAGGCCGAGGCGCTGCTGGCCAGGCCGGGCGTGGCCGAATGGGTGCTCTACAAGCTCGATGGCGGGATCGACCATGTGCTGGTCGACGAGGCGCAGGACACAAGCCCGCTGCAATGGGATGTCATCACGCACCTGACCCGGGAATTCACGGCCGGGCTGGGCAGGGTGGAGGCTGGCGAGCGTTCGATCTTCGTCGTCGGCGACCTGAAACAGTCGATCTATTCCTTCCAGGGCGCGGACCCGTCCGGCTTCATCAACATGCGCCGTGCCTTTGCCGAACGGCTGTCGCATATCGACCTGAGCCTGCAGCAACTGGAGCTTAAGCATTCCTTCCGGTCCTCGGGCGAGATCCTGTCCACGGTCGACGTGACCTTCGGGGAAGACAACACCCGCGGCATGGGCGATGCCGTGCGCCATGTCGCGTTCAAGACCGGGCTGCCGGGGCGGGTCGATCTCTGGCCGGTGATCGAACCGGTCGCCAAGGCGGAAACGCAGGACTGGTTCGACCCAGTGGACATGGTCAGCGATGAGCACCATGTCGTGCAGCTGGCTCAGAACGTCGCGCGACAGGCGCGGGAGATGGTCTCGAATGGCTTCCTCTGGGAGGAGAAGGACGGCAGCTTCCAACCACGCCCGATCCATGCCGGCGACATCCTGATCCTCGTGCAGGGGCGCGGCGGCGGGGCGGCGGTGTCGCTGTTCCAGGAGATCATCTCGGCCTGCAAGGCGGTCGGGCTGGATGTGGCCGGCGCCGATGTGCTCAAGCTCGGCGAGGAGCTGGCGGTGCGGGACATCCTGGCGGTGTTGCGCTTCCTGTCGATGCCGGAGGACGACCTGTCGCTGGCCGAGGCGCTGCGCTCGCCGCTGCTCGGCTGGAGCGAGGCGGAGCTTTACGAACTGGCGACGAAGCGCGGCGACAAGGAATATCTCTGGGCGTCGCTGCGGGCGCGGCAGGAGGCGTTCCCGCAAACATGGTCCATCCTGCGCGACCTGCGCGACAATGCCGATTACCTGCGCCCCTATGACCTGATCGAACGGCTGTTGACCCGGCATGACGGGCGTCGCCGCCTGACCGCTCGGCTGGGCGAAGAAGCCTCGGACGGGATCGACGCGCTTCTCTCCCAGGCGCTTGGCTTCGAACAGGAGGAGGCGCCGAGCCTGACCGGGTTCCTTGCGCGGATGGAGGGCGCCGAGGTCGATGTGAAACGCCGCGCCGAAGGGCGTGGACAGAAGCTGCGGGTGATGACCGTGCATGGTTCCAAGGGGTTGGAATCGCCGATCGTGATCCTGCCCGATTGCGGCCCGAACCGGCGTGCGCGCGAGTTTCGCGACATGCTGCTGCCGACCCAGGGCGCACCGCTCTGGAACATGGCGCGCGCCGACAGCCCGGAGGCCGTCAATGCGCGGCGGCAAGAGGCCATCGACAAGCGGCTGGAAGAGGCGCAACGCCTGCTCTACGTGGCGATGACCCGCGCCGAGCAATGGCTGATCGTCGCCGCGGCGGGGGATCTGGGGAAGAATGGCGACAGCTGGTATGAGCAGGTCGCCGCCGGGCTGGAAGCTGCTGGCGCCTCTGTGCAGGATTTCGCGGACGGTCCCGGCCTGCGCCTGCAATCCCCGCAATGGACCGATGCCGGGCGCCCGGCGGAGGAAAGCATGTCCGATGCTCCCGCGCAGGCGCTGCCGGACTGGATCGAGCGGCCGGCCGCGCCGCCGGCGCGTCGCGACGGGACAGTTGCGCCCTCCGATCTGGGCGGCGCCAAGGCGCTGGCCGGAGAGGGCGGCGGGTTGGACGAGGACGCGGCGATGGCGCGCGGCACGTCGATCCACCAGTTGCTGGAACAGCTTCCGCTGCATCCCTCCGCGGACTGGCCCGAGGCGGCACGTCGGATCCTTGGCGAAAGTGTCGCTGCGGGGGACGCCGCCGCGCTGCTGTCGGAGGCCCGCCACATCCTCGAAAACGACGCGTTGAAATTTCTTTTTTCGCCAGACAGCCTGGCCGAGGTCGACATATCGGCAACCCTCTCGGAACTTGAGGGAAAACGCATCCATGGCGCGATCGACCGGCTCGTCCTGCGCCCCGATTCCGTGCTTGCTGTGGATTTCAAGACCAACGCCACCATGCCTGCCACAGCGGCCGAAACCCCCGAGGGTCTACTGCGCCAGATGGGTGCCTATGCCGCTGCTTTGAAACAGATTTTTCCGGACAAACGGATCGAGACGGCGATCCTCTGGACCCGGAACGGGCAGCTCATGCAGCTGCCCGCGCCGCTGGTGCACGCTGCCGTGAGCAAAGCGGCCTTGCCTTGACGCTCGCAGGGGCGCTCCTTACGTTCCGCCTCAACGCGTGATGCGAAGGAGAAAGCGCTATGGAAACCGTTGCCGTGACCGACGACAGCTTCGATGCTGATGTCAAGAATTCCGATGTCCCCGTCGTGGTGGATTTCTGGGCCGAATGGTGTGGCCCCTGCAAGCAGATCGGCCCGGCGCTCGAAGAGCTGGCGGCCGAGTATGATGGCAAGCTGAAGATCGCCAAGGTCAATGTGGACGAGAACCCGAACTCGCCGGCCGCACTTGGCGTGCGGGGCATCCCGGCACTGTTCCTGTTCAAGGATGGCCAGGTCGTCTCCTCCAAGATCGGTGCCGCGCCGAAAGCCGCGCTGAAGGCCTGGATCGACGAGTCGGTCTGACTTTTCGGTCGGATCGTACAAGACCCCGGGCAGAAACGACCGAAAATCCGGTCGAATTCATACCCGGGGTACCGGGATCAGGGGCAACCGGCCCGTCCGGGCGCCGAAATCCGGGTTTTGTACGCATTTTCGGTCGAAACCGACCTTGCTTTCGACCGGAATCACGACCGAAAGGAAATGGGGCGCCGCGGCGCCCTTTTTCGTGACCGGTTGGCAAGGCGCAGCCGGGCGACCATATAGGCGGCAACCAAGCATGGAGACGGGTATGGCCGATAACGAATTTCCGGGATGGCATGGCACGACGATCATTGGCGTGCGCAAGGACGGCGAGGTTGTCGTTGCCGGCGACGGGCAGGTCAGCCTTGGCCAGACGGTAATCAAGGGCACGGCGCGCAAGGTGCGGCGGCTGAGCCCGGGCGGGCATGACGTGGTCTGCGGCTTTGCCGGCTCGACGGCGGATGCGTTCACGCTTCTGGAGCGGCTGGAGAAGAAGCTCGAGGCGACGCCGGGGCAGCTTGCCCGCGCGGCGGTCGAGCTGGCGAAGGACTGGCGGACGGACAAGTATCTCCAGAAGCTCGAAGCGATGCTGATCGTCACCGATGGCACGGAGCTTCTCGTCATCACCGGTGCCGGCGACGTGCTGGAGCCCGAACATGGGATTGCCGCCATCGGCTCGGGCGGGAATTTCGCGCTGGCCGCGGCGCGGGGCCTGATCGAAAGCGCGTTGAACGCCGAAGAGGTGGCGCGCAAGGCGATGGCGATTGCCGCCGATATCTGCGTCTACACGAATGGCAACCTGACGGTCGAAACCATCAGATCAGGTTCTTCTTCCTAGGAAACGGTCGGGCAAAAGGGCACCGAGACGGGCTGCAATGGATCATTCTTGTGTAAGGGATGATCCAGACACCGAACCGCTGCGTATCTCCAGGCAACCAGAAAGCGTTTCAATTTGGAGATACCATGTTTCGCAGAGCCATCCTTTCCGCCGCCCTGACGCTCGCCGCCGCCACGGCAGGGGCGGGGGAAACAGCCCAGAGCACCACCGGCACCGCTGCACTCGCGGTTGCCTTCCACGAAGGGGCTCCGAAGGATCGGTTCGTCTTCAGGAATGCCGGATCCTGCGATCTGGAGGGGATGGACATCACCCTCGACCTTTCAACTTCGGCGTCGGGCATCATTTTCGATGTGACCGGCACTGGGGCCGGGGTCGAAGTTTTCCAACCGTTCGAGATTATCTCCGGAAAGGCATTTGTCGCTTCCCAGCCTTCGGTCGGGGACGGCGACACCCGCTTGACGCTGCGGTTGAACAGCCTGCCGGCCGGGAAGGAAGTGGCCTTCACGATCGATGTCGATGACACGGGCGGGACGCGGGAGATCACGGTGAGCGACAGCGAGATGCGTGGCGCGACCGCGTCGGTTCAGACCGCGTCCTGGGCCGCGTCCGAGGCCTTCCTGCAGACAGCGGACCTGAACCTGGCGCTCCCGGCCTGTTCCTGACGCCACACTCACGGCATCGTCCGGAGCGGCGCGGCAGATAGCGGCGCCGTCTCGCCGGGCCGCTTCGGACATTTGCCGGGGTGTGCGGCGCGCGGGTGCGGGCACCGCAGGATCACCCCGGATAGTTTTTCCAGCTCTGCACCGAGCCGCGGAACACGTTGATATCGACCTTTCCCGGCACGCCGGGCACCAGCCCCGTGCCGGTATATTGCCAGAAATCCCAGCCCGCGCCCGGATAGCGCGCGCGCGGGTGATCGGCGACGGAGCGCAGCCAGAAGCGGGTGCCGCGCAGCTGGCCGATGCCGGTATCCTCCCAGAAATCGACCGAGGTGTAGACGATGGGCCGCTGGCCGTAATGCGCCTCCAGCATGTCGAGGAAGCGATCGGCTTCGGCGCGGACAATGGCGCCGTCGGGGCGCTTCTGGCAGGTCGGCGAGTGGTGGTTCCACTCCATATCCAGCACATGCGGCAGCCCGCCGGGCACCCGCGGCACGTTGCGGATGAACCAGCGCGCCTGGTCGTCGGCAGCGGCGCAGAAATAGTAGAAATGGTAGGCGGCGCGCGGGACGCCGGCGCGACCGGCCGCGGCCCAGTGTTCCGAGAACATCGGGTCCAGTTCCTCGACGCCTTCGGTGGCCTTGATGAAGACAAAGGAAACCCCGGCATTGCGGGCCGTGCGCCAATCGATGCCCTTCTGCCAACGGGAAACGTCCAGCCCATGCACCGCGTAGGAGCTTGGCACGCGGCCATCCCAGGGATGCGGATCGGCATCGCCGAACTTCGGATAGCTGACCTCGACCGGGCGCGCGGCGTCCGACCGGGAGGCCCTGGGCGGTTCCTGTCCGCCCCCGCCGCCGCATCCCGACAGCAAGAGGAGGCAAAAAGCCGGTATCAAAAATCGCATCTGCAATCTCCGGTATTCGCCGAAAAAACACCGGCAACCACCCGCATCAAGGCATGCATGTCGATTCCGGGCAACAGGGAAGGCTTGCGTCTGCCGCAATGGTGACTACCTAGGCGGAGACATGCCGGAGATGCGAAAGATATGACCGACCTGACCCCCCGCGAGATCGTGAGCGAGCTCGACCGTTTCATCATCGGACAGAAGGACGCCAAGCGCGCCGTTGCCGTGGCGCTGCGCAATCGCTGGCGGCGCAAGCAGCTCGATGACGATCTGCGCGACGAGGTCTATCCCAAGAACATCCTGATGATCGGCCCGACCGGCGTCGGCAAGACCGAGATTTCGCGCCGGCTGGCAAAGCTCGCCCGCGCGCCCTTCATCAAGGTCGAAGCGACGAAATTCACCGAGGTTGGCTATGTCGGCCGGGACGTCGAGCAGATTGTGCGCGACCTTGTCGATGCGGCGATCCAGCAGACGCGGGATCTCATGCGCGAGGAGGTCAAGGCCAAGGCGCACAGCAATGCCGAGGAGCGGGTGCTGGAGGCGATTGCCGGCACCGATGCGCGCGAGCAGACCCGGGAGATGTTCCGTGGCAAGCTCAAGCGGGGCGAGTTGGACGACACCGTGATCGAGCTGGAAGTGGCCGATGGCGGGCCCAGCATGCCGATGTTCGACGTGCCGGGGCAGCCGGGGATGAACATGGGCGCGATGGATCTCGGCTCGATCTTCGGCAAGGCCTTTGGCGGGCGAACCGTCAAGCGGCGCCTGACCGTGGCCGACAGCTATGAGCTTCTGATTTCGGAAGAGGCCGACAAGCTGCTCGATGACGAGGTGGTGACCCGCGTGGCGCTGGAATCGGTGCAGGAGAACGGGATCGTCTTTCTCGACGAGATCGACAAGGTCTGCGCGCGGCAGGAAGCCCGCGGCGGCGATGTCAGCCGCGAGGGCGTCCAGCGGGACCTGCTGCCGCTGATCGAAGGCACGACGGTTTCGACCAAGCACGGGCCGGTCCGGACCGACCATATCCTGTTCATCGCTTCGGGCGCTTTCCATATCGCCAAGCCGTCGGACCTGTTGCCGGAACTTCAGGGCCGGCTGCCGATCCGGGTCGAGCTGCGGGCGCTGACGGAAGAGGATTTCGTTCGCATCCTGACCGAGACCGACAACGCGCTGACGCTGCAATACACGGCGTTGATGGCGACGGAAGAGGTTGTGGTCAGCTTCACGGAAGACGGGATTGCGGCGCTGGCGCGGATGGCGGCGGAGGTGAATTCCTCGGTCGAGAATATCGGCGCGCGGCGGCTTTACACCGTGATGGAGCGGGTCTTCGAGGAACTGAGCTTCGCCGCGCCCGATCGGGCGGGGCAGGAGGTCACGGTGGACGCTGCCTTTGTCGAGGAAAACCTGGGCGAACTGGCCGGTTCTGCCGATCTGAGCCGCTACGTGCTCTGAGGCGCGCGCGGCATTTTGCCGGTCGGCGCCGAGACCATGGCGCCGCTCGGCCAATGGGTCTAGATGGGCCTCATGGTTGCTGCCTCTGCAAAACGGTTCCTTGTCTGCGCGTTGCTGGCCCTCGCGGCCTGCACGCCGCGCGCGGATATCATGCCGAAACCGGCGCCGGACGGGATCGGCACCGATGTGAGCGTGCTTGTCGGAACGACGCGCGCACGGGCGGATACTGGCGGCTATCATCCGACGGACCGTGGCGGGCTCGGTTTCTCCCTGGTCGAGGTCTCCATTCCGCCGGAGCATGAGGAAGGGCGGGTCGAGGTTGGCGGCACGGATCCCGACCCGCGCAAGCATTTCCTGACGCGCTCGATCCAGCCGATGAATGCCGGCGGTTTCCGGGCGGAGGTCGCGCGGCGGCTGGCCGCCAATCCGCAATATAACGGCGAAGCCTTCATCTTCATCCACGGTTTCAACAACACGATGGGCGACGGTGTGTTCCGGGCGGCGCAGATTGCCTCCGATCTCGGGATCGAGGCGCTCCCGGTGCATTATGGCTGGCCTTCGGGCGGACATCCGCTGGGCTATCACTATGACCGGGACAGTGCGCTCTTTGCCCGCAACGGGTTGCAGGAGCTGATCGAGGAAGTTGCGGCGGGCGGGGCGAAGAGCATCGTGCTGCTGGCGCATTCCATGGGCTCGAATGTCACGATGGAGGCGCTCCGGCAGATGTCGTTGAGCGGACGGGGCCGGGCCTGGGACCGGATTGGCGGCGTGGCGCTGATGGCGCCCGATATCGATATCGACCTGTTCCGGGCACAGGCGAACGATATCGGTGGCCTGCCGCAGCCTTTCCTGATCCTTGTCTCCCGGCATGACTCGGTGCTGAGGCTCTCCGCGCGCCTGAGCGGGCAGAGCGAACGGCTTGGGAATATCTCCTCGCTCGAGGAGGTCGCCGAGCTCGATGTGACCGTCATCGACCTGTCGAATTTCCGCGACACGCCGAATACTCATATGGCTGCGGTGTCCTCGCCGACGCTGATCAAGCTGGTCTCCGAATCCGAAATGGTCGCGGAGGCGTTCCGTTCCAACACCTCCGCCCGGACGGGGCTGCTGCCGGGGACGATCCTGACAGTGCAGAACGCAACCGAGATCATTCTCGATCCAACCGGCGCTTTGCAGATGCTGGAGGAATAGGCGATGGGCGGTACGCGCAGCTTCCTGCGGGACAACGCGGCCTGGCTGTCGGCGGGTTTCCTGCTGACGCTGTCCTCGAGCTATGGGCAGACCTATTTCATCTCGGTCTTTGCCGGCGAGATCCGCGCGGCTTTCGGGTTGAGCCATGGCGGCTGGGGCGCGATCTATGCGCTTGGCACGCTTGGATCGGCGGTGACGATGCTCTGGGCGGGCACGTTGGCGGACCGGTTCCGGGTGCGGGACCTGGCGGTTATCGTGCTGCCCTGCCTGGCGCTGGCATGCCTGGCGATGGCGGCGGTTCCGGGGGTCTGGGCGCTGCCGGTGGTGATCTTCGCGCTGCGGCTGCTGGGGCAGGGGATGACCATGCATATCGCAGTCGTCGCGATGGCGCGGTGGTTCGTGGCCAGCCGGGGCAAGGCGCTGTCGGTGGCGCGGCTGGGGGTGACGCTCGGGGAATCGCTGATGCCGATCCTCTTCGTGGCCTTGCTGACGATGTTCGGCTGGCGTTCGCTCTGGGTGCTCTCGGCCGGGATGGCGCTGCTCGTGGTGCCGGCGGTGCTGCTGCTGCTGCGCAAGGAACGGGTGCCCTCGGCCGATGCCGAGGCCAGCTCCTCGCTCGGGATGGACGCGCGGCACTGGAGCCGGGGCGAGATGATGCGTAACTGGCTGTTCTGGGCGATGTTCCCGCTGATCCTCGGGCCGCCGACCTTCATCACCGTGCTGTTCTTCCACCAGGTCCATCTTGCCGAGATCAAGGAGATTCCGCATCTCTCCTTCGTGGCGCTGTTCCCGCTCTATACCGCCTGTTCGGTGGGGATGATGCTGGTGGCGGGCGCGGTCCTCGACCGGATTGGCACGGCGCGGCTGTTTCCTTTCCTGCCGCTTCCCATCGCGGTCGGTTTTCTCCTGCTTGGAAATGCTGGCGGCCTCGTCGAGATGGCGATTGGCATGGCGCTGATCGGGGCGACCTCGGGCGCGCATTTCACCGTGATCGGCGCCTTCTGGGCAGAGTTTTACGGGACACGGAATCTCGGGGCGATCAAGGCGGTTTCAACCGCGATCATGGTCTTCGGCTCGGCCTTCGGACCGGCCCTGACCGGCGCCCTGATCGACTTGGGATATGGATTGGACCGCCAGATGATGATGATCGGGGTCTATTTCATCGCCGCGGGCGGGATCACCTTCTTCGCGATCCGCAAAGCCGCCGCGCATCTACCGCCGCCGGGACAGGTAGACGTAATACGCCCCTGAGCCGCCATGGCTGATATGGGCGTCTGTCACCTGCAGGACCAGCGCGCCGAGCGGGGCGAGCTGGAGCCAGTGCGGAACCTGGTTTCGCAACACGCCACGCGGTGTCGGGATCGGGCCGTCATCATCGCGGAACTTGCCCGGGCCAAGCCCCTTGCCGGTGACGACGAGGACGAGGCGGCAGCCATCGGTGCTGGCGGCCATGATGAAACGCGCCAGCGCGGAATGTGCCGTGGTCATGGTCATGCCGTGCAGGTCGATCTTGCGCTCGGGGCGCAGCTTGCCCTTCTTCATCTTGCCGAAAGTCTTGCGGTCCATGCGGACGGGCTGGGCGGAGAGGCGTTGCTCCAGTGTGTGGGCGAGGTCGTGGCCCTTGGAGGTGTCGTAGCGCGCGGACTGGCCGACGCGGAAGGGGGCGAGGACCGCGGAGCTCGGTTGGGTCCGCTTTTGGGGCAGTTTGAGGGGTTTGGGCTCCGGGTCCGGCGCGGGTTTGCGCCTGCCCGGGTGCATCGGATTGGTGGAGCGGGCGACCTGGCCCCATATTGCCAGGTCATCCTCCGAGAGGCGCCGTTTGCGTGACATGGTTATTCCTCGTCCACCATGGCAAAGGCGCGCTGGATGGGCATGAGGACGATCATGCGGCCGGGATCCCGGATCTTGCCGGCGTCGAGGCCGGCCTGCGCGCCCGTGCCGAAGAAAATATCCGCGCGTTGCGCGCCCTTGATCGCGGAGCCGGTGTCCTGGGCGATCATAAGTCTGTGAATGGGCTCCGCGCCATCCTTCTCGACCCAGACCGGCGCGCCGAGCGGGGTGAAGGCCGGGTCCACAGCGACGGTGCGGCCGGCGGTGACCGGTCGGTTCATCGCCCCGATCGGGCCTTCCTTCGGATCGTTGCCCTTCACCTTCCGAAAGAAGACATAGGAGGGATTGAAACGGAGGAGCGCCGCTCCGTCGATCGGGTTTCGCCGCACCCAGTTCTTGATGACCTGTGCGGAGACCTGATGCGCCTCGTAGATGCCCCGGCGGATCATTTCCTGTCCGATGGAGCGGTAATTATGGCCGTTATGGCCGCCATAGCCGACGCGGAGCACCTGTCCGCCGGGAAGCTTGATGCGGCCGGATCCCTGGATCTGAAGGAAGAAGAGATCGACCGGGTCCTCGACCCAGGCAATCTCCAGGCCACGGCCCTCGAGCAGGCCCTGTTCCTCGATCTCGGCGCGGGTCGCCCATGGCTGTCCCTCGGGCACGTTGCGGGGGCGAACATAGAGGGGAACGCGGAAACGCGGGGTGCGGGTCAGCGATCCGCGCAGCTCCGGTTCGAAATAGCCGGTGAACAGGGCGGTCTCGTCGCCGCGGATCAGGACCGGCCGGAAGAAAAGTTCGAAAAAGCTGCGCCCGCCGCCTTTTTCCCGCGCGACCCGGCAAAGGCTCCGCCATTCGGGGTCTTTCGGGATGTCGCAGGTCTTGAGGAAGGTCTTGAGGGCGGCGGAATGGTCATCCTCCGCCCAGCCCTCGAGCTGGTCGAAGGAGAGCAATTGAAGGTCCGCCTCGGCAATGGCCGGGCTCGCAGCTGTCAGAAGAGCCGCGAGAAGCGTCGCCCGGCCCGCCCGGGTCATTCGCCAGTGGCCACCAGTTGCCAGTTCGGATCCCCGGCCCCCATGCGGCGGGCAAAGGTCCAGACATCGCGCTGGCGCTTGATCTCGGTTTCGGAGCCTTCCAGCACCTCGCCTTCGGCATTGCGCACGACCGAGGTCAGCTCGCCAACGAAGCGGACAGTGACCTCGCCCATCTCCGTGCCGGGGTCGAAATTCGCGCCGACAAGGGAAAGCTCGCGCACGCCGATGAAGCTCGCGTCCACCGACAGGCCCTGCTCCTCACGGTGCTGGAGCACCTGGGAAAAGGCATCATGGACATCGGGGCTGAGAAAACGCGCGACCTGTTCGATATCGCCATGTTCGAACGCCATGAGGATCATTTCATAGGCACCGCGCGCGCCTTGCAGAAATTCGCCGACATTGAAGGAGGGTTCGACCCGCTTCATCTGTGCCAGCGCATCTGCGATCGGGCTGCCTTCTTCGGCATGGTCCGTTATGTCGTGGTCGACGCCGCCTTCGATCACTTCCAGATCCGGGCGCCCGGAGCGGCGGTCCGCCGGGCTTTCGTCCACAGGAAGGGGCGGCTTTTCAAAGCCTTCGCGGGTTCCGAGGACGGAACGAAGCCGCAGGATCAGGAAAATAGCGATCCCGGCCAAAACCAGGAGCTGGATCACGGCAGCACTCATTGAAATCCTCTTCTTTCGACTATGGGTTGGTATCGAGCCTTCACCGCACTTATGTAAGCGAGCAGGAAAGACAAGTCCACAAACACCCGCTCCTTCGGAGGAGGCTAATGCTTCTGCTTTTGCTCTTCATCGCGGTTCCGTTGATCGAGATCGCCCTTTTCATTCAGCTTGGCTCGGCGCTCGGGCTTGGCTGGACCCTGCTGATCGTCGTGCTCACGGCCCTGATCGGGACCTGGCTGGTGCGTCAGCAAGGCCTTGCCGTGCTGTCGAAGGTCCAGAACTCGATGAATGAGATGAACGACCCGACGGAGCCGCTGGCCCATGGGGCGATGATCCTGTTTTCCGGCGCCTTGCTGCTTACGCCGGGCTTTTTCACCGACACGGTGGGATTCCTGTTGCTGGTGCCGAAGGTTCGCGAAGCGATGTTCCGCTGGATCCGGTCGCGGATGGTTGTCCAGTCTTCGGCGAGTTTTCATTCCGCCCAGTTCCGGTCCGGCCCGCAAAATGGTCGGAACCCGGGACCGAAGGACGTGATTGACGGCGAATTTCAGGAAATTCCCGAGGAACCGAGGCGGACGAAAGGTCCATCGGGCTGGACTCAGGATTGAGGCGCCCGGCGTGGTCTGATAAGGCCGCAGCAAACCTGTGGAACAATCATTTCTGGAGACGAGAATGTCCGACCAACCCACTGAAAACGGCGCATCCCCTGACGGCGCGGCGCAACAACCGCCGGCGCAGCCGAAGATGCAGGTTCTCGGGCAGTATATCCGGGACATGTCCTTCGAGAACATCGTCGCTCAAAAGGGCGTGAATGGCGAGGTTTCGCCGGATGTGCAGGTCCAGGTCAACCTGGATGCCAAGAAGCGCAGCGTCGAGAACCAGTTCGAGGTTGTCTGCAAGTTCAAGGTCGAGAGCCGCAACAAGGGCGAGGACAAGTCGCCGCTCTTCCTGCTGGAGTTGGAATATGGCGGTATCTTCCTGATCGAGAACGTCTCGGAAGAGCAGCTGCACCCGTTCCTGCTGATCGAGTGCCCGCGGATGCTCTTCCCCTTCGTGCGCCGGATCGTCTCCGATGTGACCCGCGACGGCGGCTTCCCGCCGCTCAATCTCGACAATGTCGATTTCGTCGCCCTCTACCGACAGGAACTGATCCGGCGGGCCCAGGCCGAGCAGGCCGCCAAGGCACAGCCCGACGCCTGATCATAGTCCGGGCCGGGGACGTGCTCCCCGGCTCATCCGGGCTCAGGCTTCGAAAGATTTCCAGAGCGCGTCGTCCCCGAGGCTGTCCAGCAGCTTCGCATGGGCGGCGCGCTCTTTCTCTGTCAGCCGCGAGGGCAGGGGGGTCGGACGCGGTTTCGGACGCCAGGCCGTGCCCGCTGTCGCGCTGGCCTGCGCCGTCGTGGCGAGGGCGAAATCCGGTTGCCGGCCGCCGATGAGCTCGAGATAGACATCGGCCAGGATCTCCGAGTCGAGCAGGGCGCCGTGCAGGGTTCGCGACGAGTTGTCGATATTGAACCGCCGGCAGAGGCCATCGAGCGTGTTGTTGGAGCCGGCAAAACGTTTACGGGCCATTTCAAGGGTGTCGAGCGCCTGTGACAGCGGGAGCTGCGAGAGCCCGGCCCAGTCCAGTTCGGCATTGAGGAACTTCATGTCGAACGGGGCGTTGTGGATCACGAGGACCGCGTCGCCGACGAAATCGATGAACTCTTTCGCGATCGCCTCGAAAGGCGGTTTGCTGGAGAGAAACTCCTCCGAAAGCCCGTGGATGTTGAAGGCTTCGATCGGCATGTCCCGGCGGGGATTGATATATTGGTGATAGGTGCGGCCCGTGGGAACGTGGTTCTCCAGCTCGACGCCGCCGATCTCGACGACACGGTGGCCGTCAAACGGATCGAGGCCGGTCGTCTCCGTGTCCATCACGATTTCACGCATGTTTCTGCCTCAGCTCTTCTACGATGGATTGGACCTGTCTGCGTGCACCGGTGAGGGTTGAGGTGTCAATCACCAGATCGGCGCGGGCGCGTTTTTCGGCATCCGGCATCTGCTTGCCCAGGATCACCTGAAACTGCTCCGTTGTCATTCCGGGACGGTCCAGAACCCGGCGCCGCTGTTCGGACGGCGGGACGGAGACGACGATGACAAGATCCATCTGCGCGGAATTGCCCGTCTCGAAAAGGAGCGGCATGTCGAGCAGGAGGATCGGCTGCTGGCTGTTTGCGATGAACGCGGCCCGGTCCTTGGCGACCAGCGGGTGCACGACAGCTTCGATCTTGCGCAGGGCGGTGTCATCTTCGGCGATCCACTGCTTGAGCGCATGCCGGCTGACCGCGCCATCCAGGATGGCCTCCGGCCGGAGCGCGCGGAGCGCCTCGACCGCGGCGCCTCCAGGCGCGTAGAGGCGGTGGACAGCGACATCTGCGTCCCAGACTGGAATTCCCTCGTCGGCAAACATCGACGCGGTGGTCGATTTGCCCATGCCGATGGAACCGGTCAGGCCGATCAGGAAGGGTTTGGTCATGCGTCGAGAACCGCCCGGCGCAGTTCCTCATTGACCTCCGGGCGAAGGCCGAACCAGCGTTCGAAACCCGGGGCCGCCTGGTGCAACAGCATGCCGAGACCGTCGACGGTGCGGCAGCCACGCGCGGCAGCTTGCTCGAGAAAGGGCGTCCGAAGCGGTGCGTAGACGAGGTCGTTGACCACGGCGTCGGGGTCGATGGCGTCGAGCGACAGCTTGAATTCGGGTTTGCCGACCATGCCGAGGGAGGTCGTATTGACCACTGTTGCGGCCCCGGCGAGCATCGGTCCGGCATGCACCCAGTCATGCACGGTGATCTTGGGGCCGAACTCGGACCGAAGCGCCTCGGCACGGCCGCGTGTGCGGTTGGTAAGGCGGATTTCAGGGGCGCCGGCGTCGAGCAGGGCCGTGACAATCGCACGGGCCGCGCCCCCGGCTCCGAAGACCGCTGCGGGACCGTCCTGGGCTTTCCATCCCGAGGCATTCTGTCGAAGGTTCGCGAGGAAACCATGCCCATCCGTGTTATCGGCATGGATTCGACCATCTTCGTTGAAAATCAACGTGTTGGCAGCACCGATAAGCGCCGCGCGATCGGTTACGAGATTGGCCAGGGAGAGCGCGGCTTCCTTGTGCGGGATCGTTACATTGACCCCGACAAAGCCCATGCGGGGCAGGGTCTGAAGGACGTTTGCCAGATCCTCCGGGGCAACTTCCAGGGGTATGTAATGGCCGGCAATGCCATAGCTGCGCAGCCAGTGCCCATGCAGCCGTGGCGACAGCGAATGCCCGACCGGCGAGCCTATGACACCGGCGAGTGGAATCCGTTTGGTCATGTTTCAATCACTCCCTTGAGTGCAAGATGATCCAACAACGGCAATAACGGAAGCCCGAGAACGGAAAAGTAGTCGCCTTCGATGCGGGTGAAGAGACGGCTGCCTTCGGCTTCGAGCTGGTAGGCGCCGACGCAATGGCGAATGTCGGACCAGTTGCGGGCAACATAGTCTTCGACATAGGCGTTCGAGAGCGCGCGCATCGTCAAGCGCACCGTGGCGACATGGCGCCAGACCACCTGGCCGCCCTCGATCAGAACGGCTGCGGAATGGAGGAAATGGGTCTGCCCGGACATGGAAAGAATCTGCTGGACCGCGTGCGCCTCGGAGCTCGGCTTGGCCAATGCCTGCTCCTGGAATTCAAGGATCTGGTCGCAGCCCAGAACCAGCGCGTCCGCCTGACGCGACGCGATCTTGAGCGCCTTGGATTCGGCGAGGTGATCCGCCATGTCGCGCGGCGAAATCTTCTCGGCAGCCATCGCGCGGCGCAAGCTGTCCTCGTCGATGCGCGCCCGGGCCGTCTCGAATCTCAGCCCCGCATTGCACAGCAACTGGCTGCGGATTTCCGAGGCGGAGGCGAGGACCAGGTTCGACATGTGGACAACCTCGTGGACAAGCTTGGGGGTTTGATCGGGAACCCTTGTGGCCGGTTTGGGACAGAAATGCCAGACTTGGGGACAGCTCCGCATTTCGGGTTCTGCCGGGGTGTTCGCTCCACCGTGGAGAAGTCGAGCTCGTGTCGCTGGACAGATTGAAGAGGGGTGATGTTTGCGGGAAGTTGCGTACAGGGTCGTCCACAGGCACATTCATTCAATACATTGAAATTAATTTGTTTTTTGGGATATTCACAGCCCTTGGATGGCTTTTGTGCTGATGTTTCGCGATGTGGGGGAAACGGGGGATGACTCGATAATCCACAAATGCACAGGCCCTACATCAACAACATCTTTTATTTCTTTTCTTTTTATATTTAGGTGGCGCGAGCTGGTTTGACAGGAGAAATGCAATGATTGGTGATTGGCTTGCCAATGGCTATGTCTGGATCAAGTCGTTGCATGTGATCTCCGTGATCGCGTGGATGGCTGGACTGTTCTACCTGCCCCGGTTGTACGTTCACCACACCGAGCGGACAGAGGCCGGAACGGAGATGGATACGGTCTTTCAGATGATGGAGAAGAAGCTCCTGAAGCTGATCATGAACCCGTCCATGATCGCGAGCTGGGTCTTTGGCCTGCTTCTGGTTCTGACCCCCGGGATCGTGGACTGGTCGGCGGTGTGGCCCTACACCAAGGGTGTTTCGCTGCTGGCGATGACCTGGTTCCACATGTGGCTGGCAGCGCATCGGCACGACTTCGTTCGGGGGGATTTCAAGCTTTCCGGGCGCACCTACCGGATAATGAACGAGCTTCCGACGGTGCTTATGATCGTGATCGTTTTCTCCGTCATCGTTCGTTTCTGAACGATTGATCGGCTCGGGAATTGACTCGCGGGGCGAAAGTTCCTAAATGGGCCTGCAATGGCAGTCCTGCCAGGTCCCTCCATCCACGACGACAGCGCGCCCGGTTCTTCCGGAGCAGGATATATATACATGGTTGACTCATCTCTGACACTTTCCGAACTCAAGGCAAAGAGCCCCAAGGATCTCCTTGCCATGGCGGAGGAACTGGAGATCGACAACGCGTCCACGATGCGGAAAGGCGACATGATGTTCGCCATCCTGAAGGAACGCGCTGAGGATGGCTGGGAGATCGCCGGAGACGGTGTTCTGGAGGTCATGCAGGATGGGTTCGGGTTCCTGCGGTCGCCGGAGGCCAACTACCTGCCAGGCCCTGACGACATCTATGTGTCGCCCGACATGATCCGGCAATATGCGCTTCGGACGGGGGATACCGTTGACGGGGTGATCCAGGCGCCTCGCGAGAACGAGCGCTACTTCGGGATGACCAAGGTCACGAATATCAATTTCGAAGAACCCGAGAAAGCGCGCCACAAGGTCAACTTTGACAACCTGACGCCGCTCTATCCGGACGAGCGTTTCAAGATGGAGATAGACGATCCGGCCATACGGGACCGCTCTGCCCGGATCATCGATCTTGTCGCGCCGATCGGGAAGGGTCAGCGTTGCTTGATCGTTGCGCCGCCGCGGACCGGCAAGACCGTCCTGTTGCAGAACATTGCGCACTCGATCGAGAGGAATCATCCGGAATGCTATCTCATCGTTCTTCTGATCGATGAGCGGCCGGAAGAAGTGACGGACATGCAGCGTAGCGTTCAGGGCGAAGTGATTTCTTCGACCTTTGACGAACCCGCGACGCGGCACGTGGCGGTCTCGGAAATGGTGATCGAGAAGGCCAAGCGCCTGGTCGAGCATAAACGAGATGTTGTTATTCTTCTCGACTCGATCACTAGACTTGGTAGGGCCTTCAACACGGTTGTCCCGTCTTCTGGCAAGGTTTTGACCGGCGGTGTTGATGCGAACGCGTTGCAGCGTCCGAAACGGTTCTTTGGTGCGGCACGAAATATCGAAGAAGGCGGATCCCTGACCATTATCGCGACCGCGTTGATTGATACCGGTAGCCGCATGGACGAGGTCATCTTCGAGGAGTTCAAGGGTACTGGTAACTCCGAGATCGTTCTTGACCGCAAGGTCGCCGACAAGCGGGTCTTCCCGGCTATGGATATCCTCAAGTCCGGGACCAGGAAAGAAGAGCTGCTGGTGGACAAGGTCAATCTTCAAAAGACCTTTGTTCTTCGCAGGATTCTCAACCCGATGGGGACCACGGATGCGATCGAGTTCCTGATCTCGAAGCTCAAGCAGACAAAGTCCAACGCAGAGTTTTTTGACTCGATGAATACCTGACACGTCAGTTTTCGGAGAGAGTTATGGATACGATCTATGCCTTGGCCACGGCGCCTGGCCGGGCTGGCGTGGCAGTGGTTCGTGTCTCTGGGGCAGAGTCCAGAAATGTCTGCCGGATACTGGCCGGAGATCTTCCGAACCCACGGTTGGCGAGTTTGCGCCGCCTTCAGTACAGAGATGACGTGATCGATGAAGCCCTGGTGCTCTTCTTTCCGAAGGGAGCCAGTTTCACCGGGGAGGATGTTGTCGAGTTTCAGACCCATGGAAGTCCGGCTGTAATCTCGCGGCTGTTGGGTACGCTGTCTCACTTCGAAGGGGTACGCGCGGCAGAGCCGGGGGAGTTCACTCGGCGCGCGCTGGAAAATGGGCGTTTGAACCTGGCAGAAGTTGAAGGCTTGGCGGATCTGATCGATGCGGAAACGGAAGCGCAGCGTGTTCAGGCCTTTCGGACCTTTGATGGTGAACTCGGACGGCAAGTGGAAACCTGGCGGCGGGATCTGGTTCGAGCTGCTGCGCTTGTAGAAGCCAGTATAGACTTCGCGGATGAGGATGTGCCGGAGGACGTGGTGCCAGAGGTCCTGTCGCTTCTCCGGGCCCTGATTGCGTCTTTCTTGTCCGAGGTAAAGGGCGTGGGAGCGGCAGAACGGATCCGGTCAGGATTTGAGGTCGCCATTGTTGGCCCGCCAAATGCCGGAAAGTCGACATTGCTGAACAGGTTGGCGGGTCGAGAAGCAGCGATCACATCGGAATATGCCGGCACAACTCGGGACGTGATTGAGGTTCGGTTGGATCTGAACGGTGTCCCGGTGACGTTTCTGGACACGGCCGGCGTTCGAGAGACAGAAGATTCCATCGAGGCTTTGGGGGTCGAGCGCGCATTGGAGAGGGCAAATGCTGCGGATATCAGGGTTGTGTTGGGATCCGTCGGTGCCGAGCTGGATCTTCGACCAGATGATATCGTTCTAGTACCCAAGTGTGACCTGGAAAGCGATGTCAGTGGAATGGGCGTCTCGGGACTGACCGGGGCGGGCGTGTCCTCCTTGCTGGAACGTATTTCGGGGATCCTTTCTGAAAGGGCGGCCGAAGCCGGTGTTGCGACTCGACTCCGGCACAAGGAGGCGCTTACGGCGTCAGTTGACGCTTTGGAGATGGCATTGGAGAGTCTATCTTCACAGGGAGATTCGCTCGAGCTTGGCGCCGAGCATATTCGTACGGCCTCCAGAAAGGTTGATACGTTGCTTGGACGGGTGGGAGTCGAAGAGCTTCTAGGTGAAATCTTCAGCAGTTTTTGCATCGGCAAGTAGGGATTGTTTCACGTGAAACACGAATTCGACGTAGTGGTTGTTGGCGGAGGCCATGCCGGATGTGAGGCCGCATCCGCAGCGGCACGAATGGGCGCACGGACCGCACTCGTTACCCTCAATGCGAACGATATTGGTGTGATGTCTTGCAATCCAGCGATCGGCGGATTGGGGAAGGGGCATCTTGTTCGCGAGATTGATGCTCTTGATGGATTGATGGGCCGCGTTGCTGACTCGGCCGGAATCCAGTTTCGACTGTTGAATCGGAAAAAGGGGCCCGCGGTTCAAGGGCCACGCGCGCAAGCTGACCGCAAACGATACCAGGCCGCCATGCGCGACGAGATCCTTCAGACGGATGGGCTTCGGTTGGTTATTGGAGAGGTGTCAGGTTTGATCCTGGATGGAGGGTCAGTTGCCGGGGTTCGGCTGGGGGATCAGTCCGAGATCAATGCGCGAGCAGTTGTTCTTACCACGGGAACTTTTCTGAATGGGGTGATCCACATCGGCGATGAGGAATTCTCCGGTGGGCGGATCGGTGACAAGAACTCGACAGTTCTGGCGAAGCAGTTGAAGGACTTTGGTCTGTTCACTGGTCGCCTGAAGACAGGCACACCGCCTCGGTTGGACGGCCGGACGATCAATTGGAGTGCGTTGGAGGAGCAACCCGGGGACGATGATCCTACGATGTTCTCTTTTTTGTCGAGAGCGCCGGAAGCGCGTCAGATATCCTGCGGGATCACCCATACGAACTCACAAACCCATGACATTATTCGAAAAAACCTCGAACGATCAGCGATGTATGGCGGCCATATCGAGGGTGTCGGGCCGCGATATTGTCCTTCCATAGAGGACAAGGTTGTGCGTTTCGCGGAAAAGACGTCGCATCAGGTTTTTCTGGAACCAGAAGGGCTGGATGACAGCAAGGTCTACCCGAACGGGATCTCGACCTCTTTGCCTCGTGATGTGCAAGAAGATTACGTGCACAGCATGGTTGGTTTGGAAAATGCACAAATACTGCAGCCGGGATATGCGATCGAATATGATTACGTGGATCCGCGTGGTCTGGATCCGCAGCTTGCGACCAAGGAGTTGTCCGGGC
Source organism: uncultured Tropicimonas sp. (assembly GCA_947497945.1). GTDB lineage: Bacteria > Pseudomonadota > Alphaproteobacteria > Rhodobacterales > Rhodobacteraceae > Tropicimonas. The sequence goes on from CANMIP010000001.1 coordinate 323,032, forward strand.
TCTACCTGGCCGGCCAGATCAATGGAACAACTGGCTATGAAGAAGCAGCTGCGCAAGGTCTGGTTGCGGGCTTGAACGCGGCTGCGATGGTCTTGGGACGGGAATCCGTTGGGTTCACCAGGGATTCGAGTTACATCGGCGTCATGGTCGACGATCTGACAACGCAAGGTGTGAGTGAGCCTTACCGAATGTTCACATCGCGTGCCGAGTACCGACTTTCGCTCCGAGCCGACAATGCGGACCAGAGACTGACGCCTCTTGCCATAAGCCTTGGGATCGTATCGGCGAAACGGTCGGAGTTCTTCAATCGGAAGATGTCCGCCATCGAGAATTCGAAGCGGTCTATGCGGGAAGTCATGATTTCGTCGAGGGCGCTGAGCGAAGCAGGGGTCAAGGTAAATCCCGACGGACCCAAGAGATCCTTGCTCGAAGCGTGTTCTCTCCCGGGGGCGACAGCAAACGTAATCGAGGGATTCTATTCCGAAGTTGCGTCGATAGACCCGGCGATCTTGCAGCAGGTCACGTATGACTCGCTCTATCGCCACTATATTGACCGCCAACGCAAGGATGTCGAAGCGCTAAAAAGGGACGAATCCTGGGTCATTCCGGTTGATTTCGACTATGGGGCGTTGTCGGGACTATCGAATGAGTTGCGAGACAAGCTTTCGCGGGTACGCCCGGAGTCACTTGGCAGGGCAGGGAGAGTTGACGGAATGACGCCTGCGGCTCTGTCCTTGATTCTTGCCCATCTCAGAAAAAAAGAGCGTGTGAATGGGTAGTTCCCATATCGAAATTGGCGATGTGCTCGGAAGGGATGTTTCACGTGAAACACTGTCCTTGCTGGAGGCCCATCTGGAGCTCCTGAGAAAGTGGAATCCAGCTATCAACCTGGTGTCGTCCAGCACGTTGGCTGACGGATGGCAAAGGCACATCGTTGATTCCGCTCAAGTATTTGCATGCGGGATGACCCAATCCGGACTATGGGTGGACTTCGGGGCTGGAGGCGGATTTCCAGGCCTGGTGAGTGCTATTCTTGCGACAGAACTTGCGCCGGACATCCGTTTCGCGCTTGTGGAAAGCGACAAACGCAAGGCTGCCTTCCTGACGAACGCGGTCAACACGCTCAAACTCAACGTTTCTGTCGTTGCCTCCAGGATGGAGGATCTACCCGCTCAATCGGCGCAAGTGATCTCAGCGAGGGCTGTTTCCGATCTGCCTCGGCTTCTGGATTATGCAACACCGCATCTGGCCGATGGCGGCATATGCATTTTTCCCAAGGGAGAGCGATACCAGCAAGAAATTACGACGGCCAAACGACACTGGCGCTTCAAGCTCTCTGAAAGGCCAAGTATAACCAACCCGAAAGCCGTTATCCTTGTTCTAGGAGATGTTCAGCGTGTCTGATGGGACCAACCCGCGCTCTGCGAAAATCGTTGCGATTGCGAACCAGAAGGGCGGAGTTGGCAAGACAACGACTGCCATAAATCTCGGTGCAGCCCTTGCTGAATCGGGGCTCAGGACACTAATCGTGGACCTTGATCCGCAAGGAAATGCGTCTACCGGTTTGGGCATTGCGCTCACCGAACGGAATATAACAACCTACGATCTCTTGCTGGAAGAGGCGCCGCTTCAGGATGTGTGCCAAAAGACCGAACTGCCGGGTCTTTTTGTTGCACCTTCGACGACGGATCTAAGCTCCGCGGATATTGAACTGGTATCGAATGAGCGCCGAAGCTTTCTGCTTCACGACTCCCTGAGAAAGCCAGAAGTCGCCGCAATGGGCTTCGATCATATTCTCATTGATTGCCCGCCGTCCTTGAACCTTTTGACAGTCAACGCGATGGTTGCCGCACATTCCCTCCTGGTTCCTCTGCAGAGCGAGTTTTTCGCGTTGGAAGGCCTATCGCAGCTCATGCTGACCCTTCGGGAGGTCCGTCAGAGCGCGAATCCTTCGCTGCGAATCGAGGGGGTGGTCCTGACGATGTTCGATTCTCGAAACAACCTGTCTCAACAAGTGGAGCAGGACGCTCGGGAAGCCCTCGGTGAGCTTGTATTCAACACGCGCATCCCGCGAAATGTGCGAATAAGCGAAGCTCCAAGTTATGCGCAAACAGTGCTCGAATATGATACGCGATCCAAGGGAAGTGCGGCTTATCGGGCCTTGGCGGAAGAAATGATTGCGCGCAATGTCGGCGTTTCGGACTAAGGGGGTACAGATGGAAAAGAAGACGAAGAAAGCCCGTGGGCTTGGGCGTGGCCTTTCGGCGCTGATGGCCGATGTCGCCCTGGACCCTCAAGACTCTGGGGATATGCCGGAGAAGTCCGTTGAACGCCTTGTTCCGATTGAACTTCTTGAGGCCAACCCGGATCAGCCGCGCAAGAGCTTTGCGCCGGCGGCGCTCCAGGAACTCGCGGATTCCATTCGGGAAAAGGGTGTGTTGCAGCCCCTGATCGTTCGAAAGAGCCCCCGCAAGGCGGAAGCATTCGAGATTGTGGCTGGGGAGCGGCGTTGGCGCGCTTCGCAGATGGCACAGCTCCACAAAATCCCGATCCTGGTTCGTGAGCTGAGCGATACAGAAGTTCTCGAGATCGCAATTATCGAGAATATTCAACGGGCCGACCTGAACGCCATCGAAGAAGCCCATGGCTACAAGCAACTGATTGATCGATTTGGGCACACTCAGGAGCAGCTGGCCCAAGCGCTCAGCAAGAGCCGAAGCCATATTGCCAATATCATGCGCCTTCTTCAGCTTCCGGATGATGTCCAAGGCTTTCTGAGAGAAGGAAAGTTGACAGCGGGTCATGCGCGCGCGCTCATCACGACTGAAAATCCTTCTGATCTCGCCCGCAAGGTTGTTTCGCAGGGCTTGTCGGTGCGAGAGACGGAAGCGCTGGTCAAGCGGGAGGCCGACGGGGCTGGGACACCGAAAAAAGAGCGCAGAAAAGCACCTGACAAGGATGCAGATACGCGCGCGCTGGAATCCGATCTTTCAGCAAACCTTCAAATGAAGGTGTCTATTGAGCACCTTGATGTTGATGGTTCTGGCAATCTGACGATCCGGTACCGATCTTTGGATCAGCTTGATGCACTGTGCCAGCTCTTGACCGTCAGCCCGTTGGACGGGACCAGATAAACAGAAGAACGCCGATCAAAACAATCGCTTGAATAATCAGCAAGCTGACATCGAGATTGGCAATCCATGAGAGACAGAAAACCATCGCGATGGATATGGTGGCGAGACGCTTGCCTTTGAGCGAAATCGCCCCGTTCTCCCGCCAGTCCTTGATGCTCGGACCGAACACGGCGTGATCCACCAGCCAGTCGTGAAGGCGATCGGAGGATCGGGAAAAACAAAAGGCGGCCAACAGAATAAATGGCACCGTCGGGAGAAGTGGCAACAGGACACCCAGAAGGCCAAGCATGAGTGATACTGTGCCTGCAAGCGCCCAGAAGACTCTCATTCGTTCCCCAGAATCAATTCTCGCAGAACCGCATTCAGAAGATTTCTGCCCTGAACAGTGGTCCTGACTTGATCTCCGTCCTGGATAAGCATTCCTGCCGTTTCCATTTCACCAATTCTCCTGGGCATCCCGGTATCGGCACCCATGTTCATCAAGCGGTTGAGCGAAATACCATGTCGATGGCGCAAGCCCATCATGAGATATTCCTCGGCGCGCTCTTGGCCAGCCAAAGATCTTGTCTCCCAGAACGGGCGGGACTGACTCTCGGCCCCGGCCAACCAGACCGACGGATTGGAAGCAGAAACGCTTGCCCATCGAGCGCCGTCGAAAGTCAGCCGACCATGGGCACCAGGCCCTATACCTAGGTAGTCACCCCCCGACCAATACAGGATGTTGTGTCTGCTCTCGGCGCCGGGGCGGGCGAAATTGGAAACCTCATAGAGATCCAGGCCCGAGGCAAGGCAGGTTTCGACGGTCAGGTCATACATGTCGCCGGCGAGGTCCTCGTCGGGCAAACCAGACAGGCCTCCCGCAGCATGGCGGTGTCCGAAGGCCGTTCCGGGCTCGATTGTGAGCTGGTAGAGCGATAGGTGGTCAATTGCCAGCTCCAGTGCTTCCTGAAGCTCGTTCCGCCAGTCCGGGATGGATTGGTCTTGACGCGCATAGATCAAGTCAAAGGAAATTCGTTCGAAAACCTGCTGGGCGACACCGAAGGCCTCGCGCGCATCCCTCGCCGTGTGAAGGCGGCCCAGTCGTTGAAGATCCGCGTCCCGCAAGGACTGGACCCCCAGTGACAATCTGTTGATCCCGGCTTCTCGGTAGCCCTCGAAACGACCGATTTCCACGGAGGTCGGATTGGCCTCCAGCGTAACTTCCAGATCGTTGGAAAAAGCCCAGGCCTGCCGGATCTCGTCCATGACCGCCCGCACGGTCGCCGGCGTCATCAGGCTGGGTGTTCCACCGCCAAAATAGATCGAATCGAGCTTTCGACCGGGCAGAAGGGCAGCGGCGGCACGGATCTGCCGCCGATATGCCTCGGCCCAGCGAGGCTGGTCGATACTGGCCGCAACATGCGAATTGAAGTCGCAATACGGGCATTTGGACTGGCAGAAGGGCCAATGCAGATAGAGGCCGAACCCCGCGTTTTGCCAATCAGCGATCGGCAAAGCAGCCTGCAACCAGCTTGGCGAACGCATCGGAGCGGTGGCTCATCGAATGTTTGCGCGACGGGTCCATCTCGCCGAAAGTTTCGGTCTCGCCCACCGGCTGGAACATGGGGTCGAACCCGAATCCATGCGCACCCCGGAGCGGCCAGACCAGATGACCTTCAACAGTGCCGTCGAAGATCTCGTCATGTCCATCCGGCCAGGCCAGACACAGCACGCAGTGAAACCGTGCGACGCGAGGCTGCGGCGCGGAAATCTCCTGGCATTTGCCCCAGACCTTGGTCATCGCCATCTTGAAATCCCGGCCCGTCGGGGTTTCGGCCCAATCTGCCGTATAGACACCCGGAGCCCCGTCGAGCGCATCGACACTCAATCCGCTGTCATCGGACAGCGCGGGCAAACCGCTGGCTTTTGCAGCCGCATGGGCCTTGATCCGTGCATTGCCGATGAAATTGTCCTCGGTCTCCTCCGGTTCGGCCAGGCCAAGCTCGCCGGCCGATTTCACAGTGACGCCGAACGGCGCCAGAAGGTCCCCGATCTCGCGAACCTTCCCCGCATTGTGCGAAGCGATGACAAGTTCCTTGCCGTCAAACCCGCGCATTTCAGGCTCCCACGGCCGCTTTTTGTGCCGCAACCAGCTCTGCGACGCCGCTTTCGGCCAGATCCATCAGTGTGGAGAGGTCTTCGCGCCCAAAGGTTGCGCCTTCGGCCGATGCCTGCACCTCGATCAAACGCCCGCGGCCGGTCATGACGAAATTCGCATCCGTACCCGCTTCGCTGTCTTCCGGATAATCGAGATCGACCACCGGCTGTCCGGCATAGAGACCGCAGGACACCGCCGCCACGTGATCCGTCATCGGATCGCTGATCACGTCGCCTGCCTTCATCAGCTTGTTCATGGCAAGCCGCAGCGCAACCCAGCCGCCGGTGATCGACGCGCAGCGCGTTCCGCCATCGGCCTGGATCACGTCGCAATCGACCACGATCTGCCGCTCGCCAAGCGCGACCCGGTCAACGCCGGCCCGCAGCGCCCGTCCGATCAAGCGCTGGATCTCCTGCGTCCGTCCGGATTGACCACGCTTCGCTTCCCGGTTCATCCGGCTATGTGTCGCCCGCGGCAGCATTCCGTATTCCGCCGTGACCCAACCCAGCCCACTGTTCTTCAGGAAAGGCGGCACCCGCTCATCGATCGACGCCGTGCAGAGCACATGCGTATCGCCGCATTTGATCAGGCAAGAGCCTTCGGCATGCCGGGTTACCCCGGTCTCGATCGAAATCTCTCGCATCTGGTTCACTTCACGGCCGGACGGGCGCATAGGGTCTCTCCTTGTAGATTTGCACCTCTCTTGGCGATGACGGCGGCGTGATGCAAGCCCGATTGACCGCAGGGCCCCAAGGCTCCTAAATCAAATTCCGAACAGGAGCATTCCGAGCGACCAGATGAACAACACGTCCCAGATCCTCGACCAGATGAACGAACGCTCCCGCGAGGTCTTTCGCCGGGTGGTCGAAGGCTATCTTACTTCTGGCGAACCCGTCGGCTCGCGCACGCTCACCCGCTCCTTGTCCGAAAAGGTGTCCGCAGCGACGGTTCGCAACGTCATGCAGGACCTGGAATATCTCGGGCTGCTCAATTCTCCCCATATCTCTGCCGGCCGTGTTCCAACCCAGCAGGGTTTGCGCATGTTCGTCGACGGTCTCCTGGAAGTGCGGGATCTCGACCAGCAGGACCGCGAACGGATCGATGCAACCCTCGGTGCGCCCGAATCCGATATCGGCGATCTCATGACCCGGGTCGGCTCTGCGCTGTCCGGTGCGACCCAGGTTGCCAGCCTCGTGCTCGCGCCGAAACACGAAGCCCCGATCCGTCATATCGAGTTCGTCCAGCTCGCGGCGGATCGTGCGCTCGTTGTCCTCGTCTTTGCGGATGGACAGGTCGAGAACCGTGTCTTCACACCGCCGCCGGGCCAGACCCCGTCCTCGCTGCGTGAAGCGGCCAACTTCCTGAACTCGCTTGCCGAAGGGCGCACGCTGTCGGAGTTGCGTCACACGATCGGCCAGGAGATCGCGACACGCCGCCAGGAGATCGATGCCCTCGCGCGTGACATGGTCGATAGCGGGCTTGCCACCTGGGCGGATGCCGGCGAGTCGACCGAGCGCCTCATCGTCCGTGGCCGGGCCAACCTGCTCGAAGAAGGCACCGAGGCCGCCGATCTCGACCGCATCCGGACCCTCTTCGATGACCTCGAACGCAAGCGTGATATTGCCGATTTTCTCGAGCTGACCGAGGAGGGCGAAGGTGTGCGCATTTTTATCGGTTCGGAGAACAAGCTTTTCTCACTTTCGGGTTCCTCTCTGGTGGTTTCTCCCTATATGAACGCGGATCGAAAGATTGTGGGCGCCGTCGGCGTGATCGGCCCCACGCGACTGAATTATGGACGCATCGTGCCTATCGTGGACTATACCGCGCAGCTGCTGGGCAGGATGCTATCGGACCGGAGCTAGAGGCGACGATGGCGGAAAAGAAGACGGACGAAACGCTGGACGAACAGGTCGAAGAGATTTCCATCGAGGGGCTTGCCGAGGATACCGAGGAGTTTATCGGTGATCCGCTGGCCGTCGATGACGAGCTGGATACGATCAAGGCCGAGCGCGACGAGTTCCGCGACCGTTTCATGCGTGCGCTGGCCGAAGCCGAGAACTCGCGCAAGCGCTCCGAACGCGATCGCCGCGAGGCGGAGCAATATGGCGGCTCCAAGCTCGCCCGCGACATGCTGCCGGTCTATGACAATCTCAGCCGTGCGCTCGAAGCGGCAACCGAAGAGCAGCGCGAGCAGGCCGCCGCCCTAATCGAAGGCGTTGAGCTGACCATGCGCGAGCTGCTCAACGTCTTCTCAAAGCACGGCATCACGCGTGTGCGGCCGGAGGTCGGCGACAAGTTTGACCCGCAGATCCACCAGGCCATGTTCGAGGCTCCGGTTCCCAACACGGTTGCCGGCGACATCATCCAGGTCATGACGGAAGGTTTCCTGCTGCATGATCGTCTCCTGCGCCCGGCGCAGGTTGGTGTCTCCTCTACCCCGGGGGGCTGAGCTCAGCTTTCGTCGCGCGCGAGTGCCTTGAGATCGTAGATCAGTGACAGGGCCTCGCGCGGTGACAACTCGTCCGGAAGAACGTCGCCGAGCCGCTCCACAAGGGCACTTGGCGCCGCGCTAGGCGCCGACACCGGGGCAGGGGAGACGGCCGAAAACAGCGGCAGGTCATCGATCAGCGCCAGCTGTCGTTTTCCACCCTCGCGATCCCCTTTTTCGAGCTGGTCCAGCACAACGCGCGCGCGTTCCACGACCGAGGCCGGCAGCCCGGCCAGCCGCGCCACCTGCACGCCATAAGAGCGATCCGCCGCCCCGTCCCGGACCTCATGCAGGAAGATCACCTCACCTTCCCACTCCTTGACAGCCACGGTCGCGTTCTCCACGCCGTCGAGCTTCGTCGCCAGCGTCGTCAGCTCGTGATAATGGGTGGCAAACAGCGCCCGGCACCGATTGGATGCGTGAAGGTGTTCCAGAGTGGCCCAGGCAATGGAAAGCCCGTCATAGGTCGCGGTTCCACGTCCGATCTCGTCTAGAATGACCAGCGAGCGCTCATCTGCCTGGTTCAGGATCGTCGCTGTCTCCACCATCTCGACCATGAAGGTCGAGCGCCCGCGCGCCAGGTCGTCCGAAGCGCCAACCCGGCTGAACAGCGACGACACCACCCCGATCATTGCCGAAGACGCCGGCACGAAGCTCCCCGATTGCGCCAGGAGCGCGATCAGGGCGTTCTGCCGGAGATAGGTCGACTTACCGGCCATGTTCGGGCCTGTCAGCAGCCGTACATGCGCTGCCTCGCCCTCGGCCGTCAGACGACAATCATTGGCGATGAATGCCTTCCCTTCCCGCTTCAACGCATGTTCGACGACCGGATGCCGCCCCCCGGTGACCTCGAAATCGCGGCTCTCATCCACGGTCGGGCGTGTCCAGTTCTCCCCGCGCGCAAGATCCGCGAGGCCCGTCGCGACATCGAGTTCGGCCAGGGCACCGGCGGCAGCACCCGTCTCGCCGGCGCCGTTGAGTACATCCGCACGCAGCGCCTCGAACAGGCGTTTCTCGATCTCTTGCGCCCGGTTCCCGGCATTGAGAATCCGCGTCTCCAGTTCCGACAATTCGACGGTCGTGAACCGGACCGCATTGGCTGTGGTCTGCCGGTGAATGAAGCTTTCCGAGAGCGGAGCGGACAACATCTTCTCGGAATGGGTCGCCGTTACTTCGACGAAATACCCCAAAACGTTGTTATGTTTGACTTTTAACGACGAGATTCCGGTCATGTCGGAATAGCGGGCCTGCAGCGAGGCAATCACGCCCCGGCCTTCATCCCGCAGCGTTCGGACCTCGTCGAGCTCCTCGTCATAGCCCGCGGCGATGAAGCCGCCATCGCGCAACATCAACGGCGGCTCGGCAACAAGTGCCGTGTCGAGCCGGTCGACCATTTCCTCATGACCGTTCAGCCCGGCGCCCAAGGGCAGCAGCAACTCCGTGCCATCCGTTTCCGAGAGGATCACCGCAATCTCCCCGGCTTGCGTCAGCCCGGCCCGGATCGCCGCCAGGTCTCGCGGTCCGCCGCGTTCCAGCGACAGCCGGGACAGCGCCCGGTCCATGTCGGGCACCCTGCGCAAGGCCGCCCGCACGGTTTCGGCGATGGAAATCCCGTCGACAAAGAACTCGACGATGTCGAGCCGCTCTTGGATGCGGTCGATATTACAGGAGGGGCTTGAAATCCGCCGGGAGAGCAGCCGTCCGCCCGCGGCCGTCACCGTGTGGTCGATGGACGCCAGCAGCGATCCGTCCCGACCGCCGGACAGGCTGGCGGTCAGCTCCAGGTTGCGCCGGGTTGCCGCGTCGATCTGCATGACGTCGCCGCCCAGATCACGCTGCGGCGGGCGCAGGAGCGGCAGTTTGCCCTTCTGGGTCAGCTCCAGATAGGCGGCGATCGCTCCAAGCGCCGCAATCTCCGCCCGTTCGAAGGATCCGTAGACCTTCAGCTCCGAGATCCCGAAGACCTGGCACAGCCGTTGCTCGGCGCCGGAACTGTCGAAACTCGACCGTGCGACCGGTGTCAGCGCCGCGCCGGACTCCTCGACCAGCTCCCGGAGCGCGGCTTCCTCGCCATCGGACACGATCACTTCCCGCGGAGCGAGCCGCGCGAGTTCCGGACCGAGCCGCACAAGCGGGCAGGGGCCGACGCGCAGCTCGCCGGTCGAAATATCCACCGTCGCCAGCGCCGAAACATCCCGGATACGCGCGAAGGCACAGAGGAAATTGTTCCGGCGCGCATCCAGAAGGCTGTCTTCGGTCAGCGTCCCCGGCGTGACAAGGCGGACGACTTCGCGCCGAACCACGGCCTTGTAGCCGCGTTTCTTCGCTTCCGCCGGATTTTCCATCTGTTCGCAAACCGCGACGCGGAACCCCTTTCGGATCAGCGTCAGCAGATAGCCTTCGGCTGCGTGGACAGGGACACCGCACATCGGGATATCCTCGCCCGCATGCTTGCCGCGCTTGGTCAACGCGATATCGAGCGCGGCGGCGGCGGCCACGGCGTCGTCGAAGAACATCTCGTAGAAATCGCCCATCCGGTAGAAAAGCAGGGCCTCGGGATGGCCTGCCTTGATCTCCAGATATTGCGCCATCATCGGCGTGACGGTCACGGGCACCCCCCAAATCCAGCGTCGCGTTCGGCGCAGACTATGCGAGCCACGCGCGGGCGTGAAGCCGCCATCCCAAGCTATCCACAGCTTCCTTGCCCGCGCCGCGTCAATCGGCGGTTTCGTTTTCCATCGAAAGAAGGGATATTCCTGTTCCGGAATGAAAAGACCCGCAGGGAGGGCGGCCCTCATGGCCAAGAAACAGATTACATCCGACGAGGCGCTTCTCTATCACCTGGAGCCGCAGCCCGGAAAATTCGAAGTGGTTGCGACCAAGCCGATGACCACGCAGCGCGACCTGTCGCTGGCCTATTCGCCCGGGGTGGCCGTCCCGGTCGAGGCAATCGCGGAAAACCCTGCCACCGCTTATGATTACACGGCCAAGGGCAACACCGTCGCGGTGATCTCCAACGGGACCGCGATCCTGGGATTGGGCAATCTCGGTGCGCTGGCCTCGAAGCCTGTGATGGAAGGCAAGGCGGTGCTCTTCAAGCGTTTCGCCGACATCAACTCCATCGATATCGAGCTCGATACCGAGGATGCGGACGAGTTCATCAACGCGGTGAAACTCATGGGGCCCGCCTTTGGCGGTATCAATCTTGAGGATATCAAGGCGCCGGAATGTTTCATCATCGAGCAGCAGCTCAAGGAAAAGATGGATATTCCCGTCTTCCATGATGACCAGCACGGCACCGCCGTCATCTGCGCGGCCGGCCTGATCAACGCGCTCGACCTGACCGGCAAGAAGATCGAGGACTGCAAGATCGTGCTCAATGGCGCCGGGGCTGCCGGTATCGCCTGTATCGAGCTGGTCAAGCATATGGGCGCAAAACACGACAATTGCATCGTCTGCGATACCAAGGGCGTGATCTACCAGGGCCGCAAGAAGGGCATGAACCAGTGGAAATCGGCCCATGCCGCGAAGACCGCGGACCGGACGCTGGAAGACGCCATGAAGGGGGCCGATGTCTTTCTCGGCGTTTCGGCCAAGGGCGCGCTGACGCCGGACATGGTCGCCTCGATGAATGACGACCCGATCATCTTTGCCATGGCCAACCCGGATCCGGAGATCACTCCGGAAGAGGCCTATGAGGTCCGCGCCGATGCCATCGTTGCCACAGGCCGGTCGGATTATCCCAATCAGGTCAACAACGTGCTGGGTTTCCCCTATCTCTTCCGCGGTGCGCTGGACATCCAGGCCCGGGCCATCAACGAAGAGATGAAGATTGCCTGCGCGCAGGCGCTGGCCAGTCTTGCCCGCGAGGATGTCCCCGATGAGGTCGCCATGGCCTATGGGCGCAAGCTGAGCTTCGGTCGGGAATATATCATCCCCACGCCTTTCGATCCGCGCCTGATCTACACGATCCCGCCGGCTGTTGCCCGCGCGGGCATCGAGACCGGCGTCGCCCGCCGTCCCATCGTGGACATGGACGCTTACGAACAGACGCTAAAGGCCCGGATGGACCCGACAGCGACGATCCTGTCCTCGATTTCCGCCCGCGCCAAGGCTGCGCAGGCGCGGATGATCTTTGCCGAGGGCGACGATCCGAAAGTGCTGCGCGCAGCTGTCGCCTATCAGCGGCAGGGCTTCGGCAAGGCGCTTGTCGTCGGGCGCGAGAAGGACGTGAAACGGAATCTCGAAGAGGCCGGGATGGGCGACGCCTATCGCGAGTTGACCGTCGTCAACGCCGCCAACACCCGCCATCTCGAGGCCTATACGGCCTTCCTCTACAAGAAGCTTCAGCGCAAGGGTTTCGATACCTCCGATATCTATCGGATGGCGGCGCGGGACCGGCATGTCTTCTCGGCGCTGATGCTGGCCCATGGTCATGGTGACGGGCTTGTCACCGGTGTGACCCGCAAGGCCGCGCATGTGCTGCACCAGATGAACCGCGTCTTTCCGGCGTCGGCCGAAGATGGTGCGGTGGGCGTCACGGCCGTCCTGCACAAGGGCCGTATCGTTCTCGTGGCGGACACGCTTGTGCATGAATGGCCGGACGAAGAGGATCTCGGCGACATCGCCATCGCGGCCGCAAAGGTGGCGCGTGGTCTTGGGTTGGAGCCGCGCGTGGCCTTTGCCAGCTTCTCGACCTTCGGGTACCCGGTCTCCGAGCGGGCCCACAAGATGCATATTGCGCCGAGCGTGCTCGACAGGCGGGGCGTCGATTTCGAGTATGATGGCGAAATGACCGTCGATGTCGCGCTCAACCGCGAGCAAATGGCGCTCTACCCGTTCTGCCGGCTCACCGGACCCGCGAATATCCTGGTCATGCCGGCGCGGCACTCGGCGTCGATCTCGGTGAAACTGATATCGGAAATGGCCGGGGCGACGGTGATTGGCCCGATCCTGTCCGGCGTCGGTGCACAGATTCAGATCTGTCATACCGGGGCGACGGTGAACGACATTCTCCACATGGCTTCAATCGCGGCCTGCAAGATCGGATAGCGACATGGCACTCTACAATCTGGGCTCCATCAACACCGACTGGTTCTATCAGGTTGACCATTGCCCGATGGATGGCGAGACGGTCGCAGCGGATGGCTGCGCCAACGGATTGGGCGGCAAGGGCGCCAACCAGTCCGTTGCGGCGGCGCGGGCGGGATCGGTCGTGCATCATATCGGGTCGGTCGGCGGCGAAGGGGTCTGGGCTGTCGAGCAGCTCAAGTCGATGGGGGTGGATGTTACCCATGTCGCCATCGAGCTGACCGAACCGACCGGTCACGCCCTGATCTTCGTCACGCCCGATGGTGAAAACCGGATCGTGATCTTTCCGGGTACGAACCGGATGATCGAAGACGCGGATGTAAAGACGGCACTGGCGCGCGCGAAGCCCCAGGACACGCTTCTGATCCAGAACGAAACCAACGCTCAGGTCTATGCGGCTCAGCGCGCCAAGGCGCGGGGGATGCGGGTGGTTTATTCGGCCGCTCCGTTCGAACTCGAAGCAGTGCGCGAAATGCTCCCGCATATTGATCTTCTGGCGGTGAATTCCGTCGAGGCTGGACAGCTGGCGGAGGCGCTCGGCGTGGATATCACGGCCTTGCCTGTATCGGAATTGCTGGTGACTCAGGGTGCAAAGGGGGCAACCTGGCACGATCTGAAACAGGGTCAAACCTTGTCGGTCACTCCTCCGGAAGTTGATCCGGTGGACACGACGGGCGCGGGTGACACTTTTGCCGGTTTTTTCTGTGCTGGTCGAGACCTTGGGCTGACAGTTGCCGAATGTCTGGAGCTGGCCGTCGGTGCTGCAGCGCTGAAGGTGACCCGTCCGGGAACCTCTGAAGCGATCCCGCTGCTGTCAGAGGTTCGCGCTTTCCTGGAAAGCCGCGCCGCATCTCTGTAGTATGGTGGAAGATATAAAAGGAAAAGGCGGGCCAAGTGACCCGCCTTTTTTAGTCTCTCAGGATCCCGAGATCTTAGCTGCAGCCAGCCGCAGCGGCAGCGATCACAACAAAGATCGCCAGCGGGAGCCAGACGCCACCCGAGGAACCAGTCTCTTCTTCGATGATGACCGGTTCGATGATCGGCTCTTCGTATCCACCAGCGAACGAGGCGGTTGCGGCGAGCGACAGGGCGGCAGCAAGAGCAAGCTTTTTCATGTAAGTCTCCGATTTTTGCGTGGGCGCAAGCAGATAGCAAAGCGACCCATGTTCCAAGTAGTTCACACCTTGTAAGAAATTCCTCGCAGAGGAAGCGCCGTTTGGCAATTGCTCTGCGAGGAGGCTGAAACTACCCGGTCCTTGATGTCGTCAATTGGCAACACCTGCAGTAACCAGAGGAGATACGCGAATTAGCTGCAGCCAGCCGCAGCGGCAGCGATCACAACGAACAGCGCCAGCGGGAGCCAGACGCCACCCGAGGAACCGGTTTCTTCTTCGATGATAACCGGCTCAATGATCGGCTCTTCGTAGCCACCGGCAAAGCTGGCGGTCGCGGCGAGCGACAGGGTAGCGGCAAGAACGAGTTTCTTCATGACAACCTCCGTAGTTTGCACGGACAATGAATCAAAAACGAGATCCGTGCCCCAAGTCATTCCTCGTACAGAAGACGATTCCAGAGTAGGCTTGAACAGGCAATAGTCAACTATTGTCAATCATTTCGCGTCGGCCAACTGTGCCAATTATATCAGCAAAACCTGGGCACCGTTGGAAACGAGCGCATAGAGCTCCGAGATATGCTCATTATACAGGCCGATACACCCGTTTGAAGACCGGCGGCCGATCTTGCGGGTGTCATGCGTCCCGTGGATCCGGTAATACTTCCAGCCAAGGTAAAGTGCGTGTGTTCCCAGCGGGTTGTCGGGGCCGGGCGGCACGAAATCCGGCCATTCCGGGTTCCGCTTTTTCATCGACGGAGTGGGCGCCCAGGACGGCCCTTCCACCTTGCGGACAACAGAGGTTCGGCCGCGGCGGGTGAGTTCTTCGGAAATGGGGATGCTGGTCGGGTAGAGCTTGTAGACTGTCTGGTCCGCGGACCAGTAATGCAGCGCACGTGAGCTGGTATCGACCAGAATCGCACCGCCAGCCGTCGAGGAGAAATACGGTTGCCAGCTCAGCGAACGGAAGCTCGAGATGTTGCGCTGAGTCGCCGGATCTTCGTCCGGGATTGGCTCGAAAACGGAGGTTTGGGCGAGGGCAGGCGTTGCGAGCCCGCCAAGAAGCGCGGTTCCCGCGCCAAGGAACCCTCGGCGGTTCAGTTTGTTGGCAGTCGAATCGGTCATTGAATCCTCTTCGGTAATCCGGGCCTGGCGTGACGCCGAATGATATTGCGTCGTGGACGCGTTCGCAAATCAAACACTCGCGCGCAGGGTGAAGTGTTTGAAACCTTGACGGCTTCCGGCTACAGGATTCGGGAACAATGCGATGGGTGCCGACGATATGAAAAGCCTTTATGCCCTTCTCGCCGTGATGGCGCTCCTTCTGACGGCCTGTGGTGGATCCACTGGCGGATCCTCGGGCGGTTACCGGATCTCTTCAGGCGACACGACCAAGATCCAGTATCGTACGCTCGATTCGATCAACTCCTATCGGACGGCGGCCGGTCTCGCCACGCTGCAGCTCAACTCGCAGTTGAATTCGGCCGCGTCGAGTCATTCGCGCGACATGTCGGCCCAGAATCGTCCCTGGCATTTCGGTTCGGATGGCTCCTCGCCGCTTGAACGCGTCGCCCGGGCGGGTTACTCCGGCAAGATGCTTGGCGAGAACATCTCGGAAACCTATGAGAGCGAAGTCGAGACCCTCTCCGCCTGGATGGATCAGCCCGACACGCGCAACGTGATCATGGACCCCGAAGCGCGCGACCTGGGCTTTGCCTGGTATCAGGAGAAGAACGGCAAGATCTGGTGGACCCTGGTTACTGGCGGCTACGGGGCAGCCGCTCTTCCGGCCGCCAACCCCGTCGCCGATATTCAGGGGTGAATGTCGATCGGTGTGCCCAGGCGCACCATCGCATAGATGTCTTCCATCTGCTTGTCCTTGACGGCGATACATCCCGCCGTCCAGTCCTTGCCGCGTGGGTCGTCCGGCCGACGGTCGCCGTGCAAAAAGATATCGCCGCCCGGGTCCCGACCGAGTGCCGCTGCATAGGCCCGGTCTGCCTCGTTCGGATATGAGATCCCCAGCGACAGGTGGAAGGAGCTGCGCGGGTTGCGCCTGTCGACGACATATGCGCCCTCGGGGGTTTTGCCATCGCCACGAAATTGCTTTGGGCCCTGCGTGTTGTTGCCCAGGTGAATCTTGTATTCGGCCAGCAATTCCTTGTGGTTGAAAATGTAGAGCCTGCGGCGGTTCTTGACCACCTGCAGCCGTGTTACTTCCGGACCATCATAGGTCTTGAACTTGCTGGACGAACAGGCCGCCAGCGTCAGCGCCGCGCCGCCTGCAAGAAGGGATCTTCTGTGGACTGTCATGCTCGTGAACTGCCTCGTTTCCTGAGTTTTGCCCGATGATCTACCTTAAAATCGTTCTGAAATGAAGCGCGGCGATGGGTGGAGGGCGATCACGGAGCCGTGAAGCTGTCAGGGCGGGACTCCGGTTTCTCTGCCGCACCATCGGCCTGCTGGCGCACCAGGCGCTCGATCTCATCCAGCCGGGCCAGCACGTCGTCCCGATAGGCGCCGGTCTCCGCCACGTCTTCCTCGTGGTGCGCGTCCTGCATCGAGTTGACGATGAGGCCGACGAGCAGGTTCACCACGGCGAAGGTGGTCAGCAGGATGAAGGGCACGAAGAAGGCCCAGGCGCCGGGATGCTCGGTCATGATCGGGCGGACGATGCCCATGGACCAGCTCTCCAGCGTCATGATCTGAAAGAGCGAATAGAACGACTTTCCGAGCGAGCCGAACCAGTCCGGGAAGCTCTGGCCATAGAGCTTGGTCGCCATGACGGCGCCGATATAGAAGACGAGCGCCATCAGCAGGAAGACCGAGCCCATCCCCGGAAGCGCCGAAATGAAGCCTTCGACCACCCGCCGAAGGCGCGGCATGACCGAGATCACCCGCAGCACCCGCAGGATGCGGAGCGCCCGCAGGACGGAGAAGGCATGAGCCGATGGCACAAGCGCAATGCCGACAATTACAAAATCGAAGATATTCCAAGGGTTCCGGAAAAACCCGAAGCGATAGACGACGAGCTTGGCCAGGATCTCGATGACGAAGATCGTCAGGCAGAGCGTATCGAGCGCAATGATCACCCCGCCGGCCCGATTCATGACCGCCGGATAGGTCTCGAGCCCGAGCAGGACAGCGTTGAACAGGATCACGCCAATGATGAAATTGCTGACGCCCGGGCGTTCCAGCCAGGCCTTCAAAGTCTCGCGCATATCTCTCCCTCGCGCTCGTCGGTCTCAGGCGCCGATATGGCGACGCGTGAAGCAGGCTGCAAGCTCGACATGGGTGGACCAGCGGAACTGGTCGACGAGCTGCACCCATTCGAGGCGGAAACCTGCCTGAACGAGCAGCGCCGCGTCGCGGGCGAAAGTCACCGGATTGCAGGAGACGGAGGCAACACGATCAACGGCGGAGCGCGCGATCTCCGTGCATTGCGCCTGCGCGCCTGCGCGGGGCGGATCGATCACGATCGCATCGAATTTATCCAGCTCGTCCGGCAGCAGCGGCCTGCGATAGAGATCGCGGGTCTCGACGGTTACCCGCTTCAACCCGGTTGCGCGGCGCCATCCGGCTTCCAGCGCATGGGTCAGATCATCCAGCCCTTCGACCGCGTGGACCTCCGCCTGTCGCGCGAGCGGGAGCGCGAATGTCCCGCAACCGGCAAAGAGATCGACGATGCGCCCCGCATCCCCGACGATTTCCCGCACCGCATCGCGCAGGGCGGCCTCGCCATCCTCTGTTGCCTGCAGAAAGGCGCCCGGCGGTGGTTCGACAGCAAGGCCGTCGAAGCGAACCAGCGGCCTGGCACCTTGCGCGACCTGTTCGGAGCCCCAGCTCAACCTTGCCAGCCCATGCTCCCCGGCAATCGCACCCAGTGCCGTGCGCAGCGGAAGATCCAGCGGCTTTCCGCCATGGACGGCAATGTCGGGCCCCGCATCCGTCAGCGTCACTGTGAACCCCAGCTCGCCCTTGCGCGATCCGCCAGCGCGGATCATCGCGGCAAGGGCCGGATGCGTTGCCAGAAGCTCGGGCCGAAGGAGCTGGCAGTCGGGAACCTCGATCACGGTATCGGAGGCACGGGCGTGAAAGCCGATCAGCACATCCTTTTTCGTCCGCCGCCCGGAGAAGACCGCGCGCCGCCGGCTCCGGGGCGGCGAGCTGTGCACCGGGCGAAGCTCGGTCTCCAGGCCATGCGCTTCGAGCGCCGAGCGGACGATCCCGAGCTTCCATTCGGCGACAAAGACATCCGAGGCGTGCTGAACAGCGCAGCCGCCGCAGCTCTTGTAATGCCGGCAGGGCGGAGAGACCCGGTGTTCCGAGGGTTCGAGGATCCGGGGCGCCGCGATCCGGCCGTCGACGATCTCGCCCTCGATCACTTCTCCCGGAAGGCAGCGCGCCGCGAAGACAGGCCCGGCGAGGATTCCGTCGCCTAGATGTCCCAGCCGTTCGACAACAAGACCGCTCATTCCGCCGCCTCCTCGATATTGAGAAACCCGCCCGATTGCCGCTTCCAGTACCGCGCATAGAGCCCGTCCATTGCAAGCAGTTGGGCATGGCTGCCTTCTTCGGCGATCCGACCCTCGTCGAGCACCACGATCCGATCCATCCGTGCGATGGTCGACAGCCGGTGGGCAATGGCAAGCACGGTCTTGCCCTCCATCACCCGATCCAGCGCGGCCTGGATCTGCGCCTCGACCTCGGAATCCAGCGCCGAGGTGGCCTCGTCCAGCACCAGGATTGGCGCATTCTTCAGGATCGCCCGCGCCAGCGCGATCCGCTGCCGCTGGCCGCCCGAAAGCCGCACGCCGCGCTCGCCGAGATGCGCGTCATAGCCTTCGCGTCCCTTGAAATCCTTCAATCCGATAATGAACTCATGCGCTTCTGCTCGGCGCGCGGCGGCGATCATCTCCGCATCCGTCGCCTCGGGACGACCGTATAGCAGGTTCTCCCGGGCCGAGCGGTTGAACATCTCGGTTTCCTGCGTGACCATTCCGATCTGCCGGCGCAGGCTGTCCTGGGTGATCGCGCTGATGTCCTGCCCGTCGATCCGCACGATGCCACGTTCGGGATCGTGCAGCCGCAACAGCAGGTTCACCAGCGTGGACTTGCCGGCACCGGATGCGCCGACCAGCCCGACCTTCTCGCCGGGATGCAGCGTCAGCGAGATCCCGTCGACACCGCCTGCGCCGCGCCCATAGGTGAAGCCGATATCATCGAAGACCACCTCGCCGCGCGAAAGCGGCAAGACAGCGGCGTCGGACGCGTCGGTCAGGGCATGCGGCACGGTCAGGGTCCGGATGCCGTCCTCGACCTCGCCAATATTGGAATAGATCGTCATCAGCGTGAAAGAGACCCAGCCGGTCATCTGTGCGATGCGGATGGCGATGGCGCCGGCGGCGGCGATATCGCCGGGCGTGGCGACCCCCTGTCGCCAGAGCAGCAGCGTGCCGCCGATCAACAGCACCGGCAACATCCCGGCCAGCGTCATCAGCACGGTGCGAAAGATCGAGGCGAGCACGCCGAAATCGACCGCGGTGCTGCGGAAATCGTCCATGGCGCCGAGCGCGGCGCGGTCTTCGTGGCCCATATGGGCGAAGAGCTTGACCGTCTTGATATTGGTGATCGTGTCGACCACCTGTCCGGAGACATTGGCCCGCGCATTGGCCCGTGCCTTGGCGCGAATGCGGATGCGCGGCAGGAAATAGGAGATCAGCGCGATATAGCCGACCAGCCAGACCGACAGCGCCAGCGCCACGCGCCAGTCGATCGAGGTCAACAGCAGCGCTGAGCCCACCAGCGAGGCCAGCGCAAAGAAGACGACATTGATGATCTCGGAGACGACATCTGTGACCGCACGGGCGGTTTGCATCTGTTTCTGCGCGATCCTGCCGGCGAAGTCGTTGTCGAAGAAGGTCACCGACTGGCCCATTGTCCAGCGATGCAGGCGGGACAGGACCAGCGGGGTCACGTTCGGCTGCACGATCACGGCATTTGCCGCCGCCGAGGCGCCGAAGAAGAAAGGACGCAGCAGGACGAAGAAGGCCAAAGCGCCGATGAGAAGCGGCAGGTTAGAGGCGAAGAAATGCTCCGGTCCGGTTTCCAGCGCGGTATCGATGATGCGGCCGAGCAGCAGCGCGGAGATGACTTCGAGCGTGCCGACAATCGCCGAGAGCAGACCTGCGCCAAGCAGAACGGGCACGGAGCCTTTCAGGCACCATTGCAGGAAGGCCATCAGGCGGCGCGGCGGCGGCCCTTCGGCGGATTGAAAGGCAGGGATCAGGTCGGAAAGAGTCATTCTGCTGCCTCGCCGCTTGGATCGAGCCCGATGAACCCGCCCGATTGCCGCTCCCAGAACCGCGCATAGAGCCCGCCGACGGCAAGCAGCTCCGCATGCGTCCCCTGTTCGGCGATATGACCGTTATCGAGCACGAGGATCCGGTCCATTCGGGCGATGGTCGAGAGCCGGTGTGCGATGGCGATCACCGTCTTGCCCTCCATCACGCCATAGAGCGTGTCCTGGATAGCCGCCTCGATCTCGCTGTCGAGCGCAGAGGTTGCCTCGTCGAGCAGGAGAATCGGCGCGTCCTTGAGGATGACCCGGGCCAGCGCAATCCGCTGTCGTTGCCCGCCGGAAAGTTTCACACCACGTTCACCGACCTTGGCGCCATAGCCGGAATGCCCCTCCTGGTCGGTCAGTTCCTCGATGAACTCATGCGCGGCGGCGCGAGTTGCGGCGGCGATCATCTCCGCCTCAGTCGCATCGGGTCGGCCATAGAGGATATTCTCGGCAATCGAACGGTGCAGCAAAGCAGAATCCTGCTGGACCATGCCGATATGGCTGCGCAGGCTGTCCTGTGTGACGGCGGTCACATCCTGCCCATCGATCTCTATTCGCCCGGCTTCGGGATCGTAGAACCGCAGCAGCAGTTTTACGAGGGTCGACTTGCCCGCCCCGGAGCGCCCGATCAGCCCGATCTTCTCGCCCGGTGCGATGTCCAGCGTCAGCCGGTCCAGCCCGCCGGCGCCGCGCCCGTAATGGTGGCTGACGGAGTCGAAGGTGATCCGCCCCTCGGTCAATGCGAGCGCCGGCGCGTTTGGCGCATCGGTCAGCTCGATGGGCTGGGCAATGGTCTCCATCCCCTCTGCCACAACCCCGAGATTTCGGAAGAAGGAGGAGACGGCCCACATGATCCAGCCCGTCATGGCGTTGAGCCGAAGCGTCAACGCGGTGGCTGCGGCGACCACGCCGACCGTGGCCGAGCCCTGCATCCAGAGCGCCACGCACCAGCCGACAACGCCGACGATCAGCCAGCCATTGATGATGGTCAACGAGATATCCATCACCGTGTAGATCCGCATCTCCTTCTGGAAGGTCTTGCGGGTGTTTTCGATCGCCTCCCGGGCATAATCCAGCTCGCGGTCATGATGTGCGAACATCTTGACGGAATGGATATTGCTGTAGGCGTCGACGACGCGCCCGGTGACCTCGCTGCGTGCATCCGAGGCGGCCTTGGAGGCTGGGCCGACACGCTTGATTGTCCAGCGCAACAGCAGCGCATAGCCAGCGAACCAGATCATCAGTGGCAGGGTCAGCCGCGCATCGGCTTGCGCCAGCAGAACGGCGGCGCCGGCGAGATAGGCGAGCGCGAAGGTCAGCGCGTCGAAGACCTGGAAGATTGCTTCACCGGCGGCGGGCGGGGTCTGCATGATCCGATTGGCGATCCGTCCGGCGAAATCGTTCTCGAACCAGCCGACCGACTGCCGCAACACGTGCCGATGCGAGCGCCAGCGGATCAGGGTGCCGAAATTCGGCATGATCCCGTTATTGAGCACTAGCACGTCCAGCGCCTGCAACAGCGGGCGCAACAGGAGGATGAAGACCGCGATGCCGATCAGCTCCCAGCGATGCGCCGTCCAGACGTCCGAGGGGGACGTGCTGGAAAGGATGTCAACCACGCGGCCCATATAGTGGATCAACCCGATCTCGACCGCAGCCACAACGACGGACAGCAGAGCAGCCACCACAAACACCCGCTTGAACGGTTGCGAATAGGCCCAGAGGAACGGCCACAGCCGGCTTGGCGGAGTGTCGGTCTCCTCATACGGCGTATAAGGATCGACAAGTTTTTCGAAACGTCGGAACACGGGGATCTGCCTTTGGCAATCGGGGGGGCCAGAGATAGCCCGATCCTGTTACAGGATTTCCGGTGTCTGGGAAAGCGGCCTCACTCCGGGAAAAGGTGTTGCTCGCAGGCGGCGACGACCGCTGCTATCCAGACATTGAGTGTTCCTGGCCGGTGTTCGGTCGGGGGAAGAAGGGTTCGATTGTGGACGGCGCTAACACGGGGAGGAAGGCAGGAAGGGTCTTCACCGGCCCGCAAGCAGGGCTTCCCGATCAAGGCTGAATCCGGAGTCGATCCAGAGCCGTTCCAGGCGCTTCATTGCCGTTCCGATTTCCGATCCACGCAAGGCCGGCATCAGATCCTGCGCCTTGACGGGAAACACCGCGTCAGCCCCGCGTGCAGCGGCCTCCAGGGCGTGCGGCGGTACGGCGACACCCATCAGCGCATCCTGCAAAATGACCGCGGCGGTTCCGTCCGCCTGGCCAAGCCGATAGCCCAACTCACCGGCCGACTGGCCGGACCTTGCGGCTTCGGACACCGTTTGCAACCGGCGCGCATCACGCCGGCTCAGGCGAAGGCGTCGGGAGACATCTTCCCCGCCGAGCGCGGCAAGACGCAGGATGGCGTCCGGCGCGCGACCGAGCTGCTCCTCCAGATGCACGAGGATCGGCAGGGCGGTGACGTCTGCCCCGGGCAGGATCGTGTCCAGAACGCCCGTTGTCTGCATGACCGACACGGCCTGGCTTGGCTGCGGTGCCGAGAGCAGCTTGCGCATCTCCGCTCCGACCCGTTCGGCCGAAATCCGCGCCAACCCGTCCAGATGTGTCGCGCACGCCGCCAGCGCGTCCGGGTCCATCCCGTTCTCGGGATCGGCATACCACGCAGAGAAGCGGAAGAAGCGCAGGATCCGGAGGTAGTCTTCCCGTACCCGGTTCTTCGCCTGGCCGACGAAGCGCAGCCGCCGGGCCCACAAGTCAGGCAGGCCGTCCAGCGGGTCGACGATCTCGCCCCGGCAGTCGCAATAGATGGCGTTCATGGTGAAGTCGCGTCGCCGTGCATCGTCCCGGACATCCGTCGCGAAACGGACAACGGCACGGCGCCCATCCGTGGCGACATCCAGCCGGAAGGTCGTGATCTCGAAAACCTCGTCGTCGATGACAGCCGTGACCGTCCCGTGATCGATCCCCGTCGGGATGACCTTCAGCCCGGCATCCTGCATGAGCGCGATGACCGTTTGCGGCGTCGCGTCGGTCGACAGGTCGTGATCACTGACAGGATATTTCAGCAACGTGTTGCGCACGCACCCGCCGACAAAGAGCGCCCGGTGGCCCGCCGCTTCCAGCAACGCACAGACATGCTGCACTTCAGGTGCGTCGAGCCACGGCGCCGAGATCTTCATTTCGGCATCCGGTCGGCCAGAGATCGTAGCATCCGCGCTGTAGCGCCCCAGATATAGTAGGGGCCATGCGGCACCGTGTAGAAGCTGCGCCAGGTACCGCGCCAACGCCGACGCTCGATCGAGAAGCGGGACGGGTTGGTGACCAGTTCCAGCGGGACCGTGAAGACTTCCTGAACCTCGCCGGGTTCGGGCACCGGTTCGAACGCGTCGTGCAGCAGGCCGACAACCGGGGTCACGTCGAATCCCGTCACGGTCTCGTGGCTTGGCAATGTCCCGAGGATCTCGACGGTCGCCGGCGGCAATCCGATCTCCTCCTGCGCCTCGCGCAGGGCCGTGGCTTCCAGGCCGGAATCTCCCTCATCCAGTTTGCCACCCGGAAAGGCGACCTGCCCGGGATGGTGCTTGAGCCGCGATGAGCGCTTTGTCAGGTAGAGTCGCACGCCGTGCGGCTCCAGCGAGATCGGGAGCAACACCGCTGCCGCCCGAAGCTTGCGGTTCGGCGGCAGTTCGACATCGGTGTTGAGATCATAGTCCGAGGACGGGTTGCCCGGCGCCGTTATTGCGCCGCACAACTGTTCCCGGAGTGCGTCACGACCGGTCACCCTGCACCTCCTCGGCTTCGAAGCCGAGCGTCTTGGGATCGAACACATAATGCGCGCCGCAGAACTGGCAGTCGGCTGTCACCGTACCCTCCTCGGTTGTCATATGGCCGATATCGCGCGCCGAATAGATCGAGAGCGACTGGCGCACCTTGTCGTCGGAACAGGTGCAGCCGAACTCGACGGGCTGCGTGTCAAAGACCCGGGGACCTTCCTCGTTGAAAAGCCGGACCAGAAGTTCGGTCGGCTGGACCGAGGGCCCGACCAGTTCGAGCTCTTCAACCGTATCAAGCAGGATATTGGCGCGATCCCAGTTCTCCCCCTCCTCACCTTCGAGGATGTCGGCGGCAGTGAGCAGGCGCGGCTCGCTTTCGGTGGTCTCCGCGGCAATTGCGGCCGATGCTTTCGGCATGGCCTGCAGCATGATCCCGCCAGCCCGCCAGCCGGAATGATCCTGGCCGGTCGAGTGCCCGAAGCTCAGCGCGAACCTGGACGGAAGCTGCTCGGATTGCGCGAAATAGGTCTCCGCGCAACGCGCAAGGCTGCCTCCGGCAATCGGTGTGATCCCCTGGTAGGGAGCATTGCCACTGCCCTGGTCGATCAGAATGGCGAAATAGCCCTTGCCGATCAGCTTGAACGGGTCGCCGTCGAGCGGCCGGTTGTCATCGAAGCTGGCATAGGCGCGGATGCGCGCGGGCGTCCCGTCCTCGCCGGGCGCATAATAGTCGGTTGCGATCAGGCGTGCCGGCCCGTCGCCACGAATCTGCAGCGAGAGTTTCCAGCGCAGCTTGATCGTCTGGCCGATCAGAGCGGTCAGCAGGGTCATCTCCGCTACGAGCGCCTCGATGGCGGGGGGGTAGTCATGTTGTTCCAGCACGCGATCCAGCACGCCGTCGAGGCGGGCGATCCGGCCGCGAATGTCGGAACGGTCGAGTTGGAAGGGCAGGACGGTGTCGTCCCACGCGATTCTGGAGCCGATGGTCATGGGGTTTCCTTGCAGGCCTGTCGCTGGCATATCGCAGCCATGTAGGCGCGGCAATCCGTGGTTAAAAGGGGCAGGCATGATCCGACGCTTTGGAGAGCGATTTGTTGAGGGCCGAAACTATCGCCTGAGGCCGGGAGTCTACGCGGTTCTGCAGCAACGGGGGCTGGTCTTGCTGACCCATCAGGCGACGCCCAAACCGGAGTTGCAGCTTCCCGGCGGCGGGATAGATCCCGGGGAGCAACCCATTGCGGCGCTGCACAGGGAAGTTCTTGAGGAAACCGGTTGGACAATCCGCGTGAACCGCCGCCTGGGAGCCTTCCGCCGGTACACTTACATGCCCGATTACGAACTCTGGGCGGAGAAGCTCTGCACCGTCTATCTTGGCACGCCGGTTCTTCGCAGGTCCGCGCCAACCGAGCCGGGGCATATGGCTGTGTGGCTTCCGAGTGCTGAAGCGGGGGAAGTGCTTGGAAATGCAGGCGATCGGCATTTCCTACAGTCCTGGATCTGAAACGGGATCTGGCCCAAATCTTCTCCCGTGTCGTCTTCCGGCGTGTTTCGGGTGTTTGAGCCGGCAACCAACGGCATTCGCTTCGGTGCCACACTCGAAACAAGAAGCACGACAGAATAACGGAGCCAGGATCCCCTGGTCTAATCTGCGTTTCGTTTCGGTCCGCCAAATTCGAAGAGAACAGCAGAAACGTCGTCCGTGAACTCCTTCTCGCCGGCATGGCTGTGCAGGTTCCAGGTCAGGGCCTCGAGAAAGGCCGGGCCGGTCAGCGTATGATTCTTGCTCATCGTCTGACGGATACCGTCCTCGTCAAACATTCGACCATCGGGTGTCTCACATTCGGTCACCCCGTCGGAAACAATAAAGAGGCGGTCGCCCTTGCCCAGTTCGAAACCGACCCTCTGATAGCCAGCCCCGGGAACAAGCCCCACCGGAAGCCCGCCCTCTCCGATGAACTCGATTTCGCCGCTGGCGCGCTGGATTGCGGGATGGGGATGCCCTGCCTGAACCAGCATGCCTTGCCCGCTGACGAGATCGATTTCCGCGAAAAGGAGTGTGAAATATGTCTCGGTCTGGATCTCGTCGAGTATCAGCTCATTGAGACGTGCGGCGACCATTTCCGGTGGATGAGCATCGTAGATACCGAACTCGCCTTCGAAGAGAGCCACATTCTGGTCCGCCGAGCTGCCGGAAAGAAAACCCGCAAGACGGGCCGTCATCAGGGCGGATGTGACGCCATGGCCGGAAACATCGATGGAGAACAGGGCCACCCGACTCGCGTTGATCGGAAAGAAACCGACAAGGTCGCCGCCGACATGTCCGCTTGGGCGCAGCAACAGCGAAACCTGCGAATTTCCAAAACTTCGGAATCGCTCTTTCACCAAGGATTGCTGTAGCTTACGTGCTTCAACAAGGTCGCTGTCAAGGGAATCGTAAACGGTCTGCAGCTCGTTCAAAGTGCTGCTGAGAAGGTGGTTCTTGTCCACCAACTCCTGTTCCATGCGGAGGATGCGTTCTCCTGCCTTCAGCCGGGCGCGAAGTTCGTCACCACTGACAGGCTTTGTCAGGAAGTCATCCGCGCCGGCATCCAGTCCCTGGGCAACATCGACGGCCTCGGACTTGGATGTCAGGAGGATGAAATACCCGTAGGTTTCGCGGTCCATCGCCCGGAAGGCCTGGCAGAATTCCGGACCGTCCATTCCGGGCATCATCCAGTCGCTGATGACAAAATCGGGAGGAGTCTGAGCGCAGATCTCCAGCGCTTCGGGCCCGGATCCGGCTTCAGCCACATCGAACCCCCAGCGTTTGAGCGAGGCGGTCAGGATCCGACGCTGCAAGCGACTGTCATCGACGACGAGCACGCGGGACCGGGCGGCCTGGTCTTCCTTCGGTGCGCTGCTTGTTGTCATGTTGTCTCGGGATCCGCCTTGGAAAAACTGTTGCCGCCATGGAATGACCAATCCGTGGCACAGGCGGATTAACGCGCGGTGAAGTCTATAATTTTACGTAACTTTTCTGGCTAATCATATATTAAGTGCTCGTTCGTAACCTGTGTTCAGCGAGAATGTGAATCAGGTCGCGGGAAAGAATGAGATGATCGACTGGAAGCGTGTGTCCGAGCTGCGGTCCGAGATTGGCGAGCCAGATTTCGACGAGGTTGTCGAATTGTTTCTGGAAGAGGTCGAGGGCCTTTTGTCGAGGCTGAAGACGGATCCGAAGCCCGAACTCTTCCACGAGGATCTGCATTTCCTGAAAGGCTGCTCGGCAAATCTGGGTTTCGGCGCACTGGCGACGATGTGCCTGTCGGGAGAGACCATCGCTGCCGGTGGCGCGCCCGAGAAGATCGACTTGCCGTCAATCTTCGATTGTTATGAGCGTTCAAAGACGCAGTTCTTCGATGGTTTGGAAAGTGGGCTCGCCGCCTGAGGGAATCACCCGCGACACGCTCTTTGTTGGGGCACCATTATGATCGACCAGAAAGTCGATCATTGGAATGCCAAGATGAAGTCAAGGTGAGCCGGAAGGCCTGGCCTGGACCGTGGGTCAGATAACGAACTCGGACAGGGTTTCGTCACTCGTTATGTCGTTAAAGACCAGCCCGGCGGAGTCCAGGCGTGCAAAGAGCGCCGTGAAGTTCTCCTTGTGCGTCGTCTCGATTCCCAGAAGAACGGAGCCGAAGTTCCGGGCCGATTTCTTCATGTACTCAAAGCGGGCAATGTCGTCTTCGGGGCCGAGCAGGTCGAGGAAATCCCTCAACGCGCCGGGGCGCTGCGGAAGGCGCAAAATGATGTACTTCTTGACGCCCGCGTAGCGCTGGGCTCGCTCTTTCACCTCGGGAAGACGCTCGAAGTCGAAATTTCCGCCCGACGTGACACAGACAATGCGCCGGCCGCGAATCTGGTTTGCGAGATCGGGCAGAACATCGACCGACAATGCCCCTGCTGGCTCTAACACGATGCCCTCGACATTCAGCATCTCGATGATCGTGGTACAGATCCGGTCTTCCGGAGCGCGCAAGATGTCTGCCGGTGCAACATGGTTCAGTGCTGCAAAGGGCAGATCGCCGATTCGCGCAACGGCGGCGCCATCAACGAAGGAATTCACCTTGTCCAATGTCACAGGACGGCCGGCCGCCACAGCCGCTGTCAGGCTCGCGCCACCGGCGGGTTCCACGTAGCGCAGCCCGACCAATGGCGAGACCTCCTCGAGATATCGGGTCACTCCACCGGAAAGCCCGCCCCCGCCGACCGGCAGGATCACCATGTCGGGTGGATCGATCTCATCGAGCACCTCGACCATGACAGATGCCTGCCCTTCGATCACATCCGCGTCGTCGAAGGGCGCCAGGAAATGCCCGCCCTCTGCCTCGCACCAGGTCTTGGCTTCGGCCAGTGTGTCGTCGAAATAGTCGCCCACGAGCCGAATCTCGATGCAGTCTCCGCCGAAGATCCGCGTTTTCTGGATTTTCTGTTGCGGAGTCGTGACCGGCATGAAGATCACCCCGCGCAGGCCGAAATGCCGGCAGACGAAGGCGACGCCCTGTGCGTGATTGCCCGCCGAGGCGCAGACGAAGAGCGACTGGTCGGGCCGCTCGGCCAACACCTTTCGCATGGCGTTGAAGGCACCGCGCAGCTTGTAGGAGCGCACGGGTGCGAGGTCTTCGCGCTTGAGATAGATCTCGGCGCCAAAGCGGTCCGAGAGGTGATCATTGCGCTGAAGAGGGGTCGCGGGGAAGAGGCTTCGCAATTCTTCCGTCGCGGCGCGAGCTTTTTCGGCAAAACTGGTCATGTTTCGGGCGTTAGCAAAGATGGCGGCCCCATGCCACGGGAATCCGCCTTGCCCGGAGAGGTCTTCCCGTCTACACGGCAGCGTCGAACGCAAGATACGAGGAAGCGAGAGATGGCCCAGCCGAAGAAAGTGGTGCTTGCCTATTCCGGGGGTCTCGACACCTCGATCATCCTGAAGTGGTTGCAGGTGGAGTATGGTTGCGAAGTCGTGACCTTCACCGCCGACCTGGGACAGGGTGAAGAGCTCGAGCCCGCGCGCAAGAAGGCGGAGATGCTTGGCATCAATCCGGACAACATCTTCATCGAGGATCTGCGCGAGGAATTCGTGCGCGATTTCGTCTTCCCGATGTTCCGAGCCAACGCGCAGTACGAAGGTCTCTACCTGCTCGGCACCGCCATTGCGCGCCCGCTGATCTCAAAGCGTCTTGTCGAGATCGCCGCCGAGACCGGCGCTGATGCCGTGTCCCATGGCGCGACCGGCAAGGGCAACGACCAGGTCCGGTTCGAGCTGTCGGCCTATGCGCTGAACCCCGAGATCATCACCATCGCGCCCTGGCGCGAGTGGGACCTCGGATCGCGGACCCGTCTGCTGGAATTCGCAGAGCAGCACCAGATCCCGATCGCCAAGGACAAGCGCGGCGAGGCGCCCTTCTCGGTCGATGCGAACCTGCTGCACACCTCCTCCGAGGGCAAGGTGCTCGAGGATCCGGCCGAGGAAGCGCCCGATTACGTCTACCAGCGGACGGTTCATCCCGAGGATGCGCCGGACACGCCCGAATATGTCGAGATCGAGTTCGAGCGTGGCGACGCGGTTGGCATCAATGGCGAGCGTCTGAGCCCGGCGACCGTGCTGACGAAGCTCAACGACCTGGGTCGCAAGCACGGTATCGGCCGGCTTGACCTCGTTGAGGGGCGGTTTGTTGGCATGAAGTCGCGCGGTATCTACGAGACGCCGGGCGGGACGATCCTGCTCGACGCGCACCGCGCCATCGAGTCGATCACGATGGACCGAGTCGCGATCCATCTGAAAGACGAGCTGATGCCGAAATATGCCGAGATGATCTATAACGGCTTCTGGTTCAGCCCCGAGCGCGAGATGCTGCAGGCGATGATCGATCACAGCCAGGAGCATGTGACAGGCACGGTCCGGATGAAGCTCTACAAGGGCCTGGCGCGCACCGTTGCCCGCTGGTCCGAGCATTCGATCTATTCGGAAGAGCAGGTGACCTTCGAAGAGGATATGGGCGCCTATGATCAGTCCGACGCACAGGGTTTCATCCAGCTCCAGGGCCTGCGTCTGAGGCTTCTCGCCAACCGCGACAAGAAATTCCGCTAGGGACACGTCCAGAGCGTTCCTGCCAGAAAGACGGGACCGGAATCCGAGCGGATTTCGGTCCCGTTTCCGTCTGAGGGGGCTGCAATTCAGGTCCGGGAAGAACCGGACATGTCGGAGTCGAGCCGTTTTTCTTGCATCGGATCGTCGAACAAGGCCATCCGAATGCGTTTGTAGCCATAGCCGATATGGACATATTGGATATGCCCGACGGCCACGATGTCGCCTTCCATCAGCGCTGCTTCAAGGTCCAGGAGCTCATTGATCAGGGCGTCGATTGCGGCGTCGGCACGGGTATCGACCACACGGTGCCAGGTACTTGCGGCCTGGTAGAAGGCCTGCGTCCAAAAGGACCGCAGCACCGAATTCCCGATAAGGTCCCGGGTCAGTCCGTGGAGACGGTAGTTGATCTGCACGTATTGACGGGTCCCGGTTTCTCCGTCCAGCGCCTGCGCCTCCCGAAGCAGGGCGCGCAGGCGTGTCAGGTGGCTTTCCTCGATGCGAACCGGCGTGCTCGTCCCGATAAGCGTCGCAAGGTGAAGGCGCACATCATAGACTTCCGCGATCTTCTCCGGTGAAAGCTCGACAACAACCGTGCCCACCCCGTTCAGCGTCTCGACGAGACCGAGATGGCTGATCCGGCTGATGGCGTCGCGCACCGGTGTACGGCTGACACCGAACTCCCGCGCCAGTTCCGCCTCTTTGAGACGGTCGCCGGGAACATAGTCGAGAAAACAGATTCGCTTGAGAATCAGCTGCTGGATGTCTTCGACTCCGGGTTTTCCGTCGCTCTGCGGCCAGTCGATCTCGGGTCTTGTGATGTCGTTCACGAAAGGTGCTCCTCCTGGCTCGCAGGCCCTTGTTGCGCCGGGGGTGCATATGAGCCGCGCCGAAGCGCGCGGTCAATGCTCCCGGAACAGCCGGCCGAAACCCGTTCTCCTGTCGGTCACCCCTGCGAGACGAAGCGCGTGCCACATCATTGCCTGGTTGGAACATATCACCGGTTTGCCCAGACGCCGTTCGAGCCCGTCGACAATGTCGAGCGATCGCAGGGCGCCGCAGCTGATGAACAGTGCGTCATTGTCAGGCCCGTCCACCTCTGCGGCGACGTCGGCAATATGGTCCGGGCGGACCCGGATCATGTCGCTGTCCTTTTCGAGCTGCAGGCCCTCGATCCGCGGGATCTCGAATCCCGCGCGCTCCAGATAGGCCTTCTCCTGCCTGTTGATCTCGTCGAGATAGGGCGTGACGACAGCGACCCGCCGGGCGCCAACCGCCTGCAAGGCGGCGATGACGGCAGCGATCAGGCTGGTCGGTTTCGCCCCTGTCGCGCCCTTCGCAAGCTCCGCCGCGACCCGCTCTTCGCCGATGACGAGGCTGCCCGACGTGCAGCCGTAGCTGATCACGTCGAGGCTTCCATCCGGCAACAGCATCCTCGCCGCTTCGGCCAGCCCGTCCGCGTGGCGCGACAGGCTCTCCACGGTGATGCTGTCCTCGATCCAGGCGCGCGAGAAATGCACGCCGACGCCATTCGGGCGCAGCGTGAACATGTCGTCCTCGATCGTCTGTTCGGTCGCCAGAAGAACAAACCCGATCTTGGCCCTGTGGTGCCGACCTGCGTCAAACATTGAGCGCCCTCCATCATAGATGCATACAGATTGAGCAAATTATTGAGGAAAAATCCTCAATGATCGACAATATACGCTTTAGCTGTATACAGCTATGAAAAATATGCGACGGTCTTCACGTGAGAAACAGAACTCGAATCATCGAGAGGAGGAAGGACAGTTGGAGATCACGTCACGTTTGAGGTCCGCGGCGGCGGGCGCTTGCGTTCTGGCGGCCAGTCTCGGCACGGCGCAGGCCGAGGAAATAATCCTTGGCCATGTCATGGACAGCCAGCACATCTTTCATGCCGTCTCCGAGCAGTTCTCGGCCCGGCTCGAAGAGCTTTCCGGCGGTGACCTGACCGTCGATTACCATCCGGGCGGCGATCTCGGTGACTGGACCTCGATTGTCGAGCAGGTCTCGCAGGGCGCCATCCAGATGACCATGAGCTGGAATTATTCTGAGCTCGACCCGCGCTGGGATGTCTCCGTGCTTGGCTATGTCGCCAGCGACTGGGAAACGGGCAAGGCCGTCTATGGTCCCGGCTCGGTGATGAATGCGGTCTATGAGGGGATCATGAACGATCTCGGCATGGTCCTGCTTGGCACCATCCCGACCGATTTCACCGGCTATGTCGTGCGCAAGGGCGTCGAGGTTCCGACGCATTTCCCGGACGACGCCAAGGGCTTCAAGATGCGCGTGCCCGGCATGCCGATGGCGATCGAGCGCTACAAGGCGACCGGGTTCGCGCCGGTGCCGATGGCCTTCTCCGAGGTGCATACAGCGCTGCAGACCGGCGCTATCGACGGCCGGGCGTACTCGCCGCCTTCCGAAGTGCTGCTCTTCAAGGACGTGGTCGGGGCCTATGTCTTCACCCGCGAGAATTTCGAGCACACGTTCTGGACCGCCAACAAGCGCTGGTTTGACGGGCTGAGCGAAGACCAGCAGGGCTGGATCCGCCAGGCCGCCGACGAGGCCGTGATCTGGGCCTGGGAGAATGCCGAGGCCGAGAGTCCGAAATGGTTCACCCAGATGGAAGAGGCCGGCATCGAGGTGGTCGAACTGACGCCTGAGCAGATGGACGGCTATCGTGGCCTCGTGACCGAGACCGAGTATCCCTACATGGAGAAGATCATCGGTGCCGAGGTGATGGCACAGATCAAGGCCGCGTCCGGCCAATAGCTCCTCCAACCCCCTGGCCATGCCCCTCGCCCGCCGACGGGCATGGCGCTGACACGAGGCGCGCCCATGAACAAGGACCTCCTTCATACCGACAGTCTCGACGATGTGATGCCGCCGCAGCCGATCCAGCCGGCCGGGGGCGACCTGTCGGACCCGGCCTATCGTGGGCTCGACGGTTTCTACCGGTTCGAAGCCCGGCTGGCGCTGGCGATGCGGGTCATCCTGTTCTGTGCAATCCTCGCGCTCGGCCTGTTGATGGCGGCGCAGGTCTTCATGCGCTACGTGATCTCCTCGCCCTTTCTCGGCATCGAGGAGTTGGCGCCGATGCTGGCGCTCTGGGTCTATTTCATCGGCATGGCCTATTGCACCCGGGAGCGCGACCATATCGAGGGCGGCGTGCTGACGCTGCTCACGCATAATCGCGACATCCTGCTGTCCGTGCGCCTCTTCGGCACCCTGGTCTGCCTCGTGACGGTGGCGGTCTTCGCCTGGTACGCATGGGATTTCGCGGCCTACAACCTCTCGCTCAACCGCAAGAGCACCTATATGCGGCTGCCGAAATATATATGGGATTTCAGTATGATCGCGGGCTTTGCCCTGATGATCTTCTATCTCGCGCTGCAACTCCTGCTCGAAGCGCGCGCGCTTCTCACCGGCCGCGGAAACGACTGATCCATGGCAACCTTCCTGATCGCCTTTCTCGCCATCATCCTGCTGCTGCTGATCGAGGTGCCGGTGGGCTTTGCCTTCGGCGCCGGCGCGCTCGCCTATGGGGTGATGTCCGGCACCAATATCTCCTTTCATGCCGGCTATGGCTACTCGCAGGTCAGCGCCTTTTCGCTGCTCGCCATCCCGCTCTTCATCCTGTCGGGGACGCTGATGGGGGCGTCCGGCATCTCCGAGCGGCTGCTGAACTTCGTCAACAGTTTCGTCGGCCGCACCAAGGGCGGGTTGGGCGCAGTCACCGTGCTGACCTGCGCGCTGTTCGGAGCGATCTCGGGCAGCGCCTCGGCGGCCATCGCCGCGATCGGCAAGATCATGGTGCCGCGCATGATCGACGAAGGCTATCCGCCGGGCCATGCCACAGCGCTCGTCGCTGTCTCCTCGGTGCTGGCGCTGATGATCCCGCCCTCGATCCCGATGATCGTCTTTGCCATCGCGATCCGCGAATCCGTCGCCGCCTGCTTTCTCGCCACGATGGGGCCGGGCGTGATGCTGGCGCTGATCTATTGCGGGCTGAACTTCTTCTTCCTGCGCAACAACACCACGATCACCGTCGCCCCGCCGCTCACCTTCAAGGAGACCACCGTCGAAGTGGCGCAGACCGGAAAGAAGGCCTCCCTTGCCATCATCATGCCGGTGATTGTGCTCGGCGGCATCTATAGCGGCATCGCCACGCCGACCGAAGCCGGCGCGGTTGCCCTGGTCTACACACTGGCCGTCGCGCTGATCATCTACCGCTCGCTCCCCATGCAGGCGCTCTTCAACTCCACGGTCGAGGCCGCGCGACTGACCGGCGCCATCCTGATGGTGCTCTTCTTCCTCTTCGTGATGAGCCGCGGCATGGTGCTGGCAAAGATTCCGACCCAGTTCGCCGACATGCTGTTGCAGGTCTCAGAGAACCGCATCGTCATCCTGCTGCTGGTCAACCTCCTGCTGCTGATGATGGGAATGATCATCGACGATGTCTCCGGCGGGGTGCTCGCCGCGATCATCCTGCTGCCGGTCACCCAGAAGATCGGCCTCGACCCGATCCACTTCGCCGCCATCGTCGGCACCAATCTCGGTCTGGGCAACATCTCGCCCCCCTGCGCGCCGCTGCTCTACATGGCGGGCGGTGTCACCCGGCAGCCGCTTTCCGTCTATGTCGGCCCGACGATGAAATTCCTGCTGCTGGGGCATCTTCCGATGGTGCTGATCGTCACCTTCGTGCCCCCGGTGGCGCTTTTCCTTCCCGGCCTGCTGTACTGATCCGGCGGCCAGTCCCAATACTCAATTTGCAACGGGAGACCCGATATGCTCGAAGAAGCCCGCAAACGGACAACCCTCCTCCAGGACCGCATGCGCGCGGACGGGATCGCCAAGGCTGTCTTCACCGACGAAAGCTCCATCGCCTATCTCGCAGGGTTCTGGGGCTATCTCGGCATCGAGTTCGGCCGCCCGACCATGCTGGTGGTGGATGCCGACGAGGCGCCGATTGTCATCACGCCGCTGATGGAATCGGAAATGGTGGCAGAGATGACCTGGGTCGAGCGGGTCGAGACCTGGGAAGACATCGGCCAGCGCAGTTGGGGGCGTGCCCTCGCTGCAGCGCTTGGCGACACACCGTCCGAGATCTGGATCGAGCGCAGCTCCATTCCGGCGATTGTCCGCAACCATCTCGACGACACCTATCCGGGCGTGCCGCTCAAGGACATCTCCCCGGTGCTTGGTGCGATGCGCATGATCAAGACGCCCTTCGAGATCGGGGTGATGAAACAGGCCGGCGAGATTGCCGGCGCGATGATGGCCGCTGCCCATGACAGCCTCGCCGAGGGGGCGCGGGAGTTCGAATCCGCCCTCGCGGTGATCGATGCAGGCTCGCGCAAGGCGGCCTCCTTCCTGACCGATCGCGGCTGGGAGAGATTCGTCTCGCCGATGATCCACAATCTCCAGATCATGCAGAGCGGAAAGGACGCCTCGATGGTGCATCGCCGGTCCGGCGTGAAGGCCTATGAGCGCTTCGACCCGGTCTATTTCTGCTTCTGCAACATGGCGCAGTTCAAGCAATACAAGCTTGGCTTCGACCGCATGTTCCATATCGGGGACGTGACCGACGCCGCGCGCGACGTGCAGGAGGCCGCTATCGAAGCCCAGCAGGCCGCGATTGCGGCGATGCGCCCGGGCGTGCTGGCGGAAGAGGTCGCGGCGGCGGCCAACGAGGTCTATCGCCGACGCGGCTACGAGACCGGCTATCGCACCGGCCGCTCCATCGGTGTGGCCTACCTGGAGGCGCCGGAGCTGAAGGCGGGCGACAGGACGGTGCTGCAGCCGGGCATGACATTCGCTGTCGATGGCGGGATCTCGGTCGATGGAGTGACCGCCGGGCGGATCGGGGATTCCGTTGTCGTGACCGAGACCGGCACCGATTACATCACCCATTATCCCCGCGAAATCCTGTTGAGCCGGGCCTGAGCGATGGGACTTGCCCTGACCCTCGCCGTGGCCCAGAGCCCCGCCGAGCTCGACGGCCCGCAGGCGCGCCTCGACTGGCTGAGCGACTGCCTCGACGGGTTGGCGGGACGGCATGTCGACCTGCTTGTCCTGCCCGAGCTTTTCCTGACCGGCTACAATATCGGCGACGCTGTCAGGGATCGCGGCGAGCCGGTCGACGGTCCGGCGTTCGACGCCGTGTCGCGCCTCGCCCGGCAGCATGGCACTGCGATCCTGTATGGGTTTGCGGAACTGGCGGAGGGCCGATTGTTCAATGCGGCCAGCTGCGTCGGCCGGGATGGTCAGCTTCTTTCGACCCATCGCAAGCTGGTGCTCCCGCCGGGGTTCGAGAGCGATCATTTCGCCTCGGGCACGAGTTTCACCTGTTTCGATGTCGAGGGAATCTCGGTCGCAACGTTGATCTGTTACGATGCCGAGTTCCCGGAGGCCCTTCGCGCCGTGGCCGTGCAAGGCGCGGAGCTTGTGCTGGTGCCGACCGCCCTCGGCGCGCAATGGGGCGTGGTTGCCGAGCGCATGATCCCGACGCGCGCCTTCGAAAACGGTGTCTATCTTTGCTACGCGAACTCTGCCGGTCAGGAGAATGGCATGGCGTTTTTCGGCGGGAGTTGCATCGTCGGTCCGGACGGCACCGACCTAGCCCGGGCCGGCACTAAGCCGGAGGTACTGACCGCGCGGTTCGACAGCAGGAATGTCGCCACCGCCCAGGCCCGCCTTCCTTACCTCATCGATCGGAAGAAGCTCCCTTCGGCGTGAGCGTGACCCGGCATGGGCCGAACGCCGACGGAGCTGCAGGACTTCCGAAACCGTGCCTTGCCGGAAAGAAAAGGCCGGGTGCGTTCCAACGCACCCGGCCTTGTCACGTTTCAATCAGGCGCGCGGTTCACTCGGCGGGCACTTTCCAGGCCTCCCGGTCGATATCGAGATCGGCATAGTCGTCCGGATTCAGGACGGGGCGTTCGATCCCGGCCTTGAGCTGGGCCCTGAAGTCACGCAGCAGCCGCATGGCGACGGGGAACAGCATCATGATCGCCAGCAGGTTGACCAGCGCCAGAACGCCCATCATCGGGTCGGAGAAGAAGAAGACCGATGTGGCGGCGGGGGCCGTGGCTCCGAGGAAGACGATGCCGATGATCGCCAGACGCAGGATCAGGATCGACATCGGGTTCTTCGAAAGCACGGTCATCGCGTTCTCGCCGAGATAGTAGTTGTAGATGATCGACGAGAAGGAGAAGAGCAGGATCGCGAAGGTCAGGAAATACTGCACCCAGCCGCCCAGGTGAGAGACCATGGATTGCTGTGTCAGCACCACGCCGTCGATGCCTTCGGCGCCCGGCACATAGACGTCTCCCAGCAGGATCACGAAGGCGGTGCAGGAACAGATCACCATCGTGTCGATGAAGACCGAGAAGGATTGCGTGATGCCCTGGCTGATCGGGTGACGGACTTCCGCCGTCGCCGCCACGTTGGGCGCCGAGCCGAGGCCGGCTTCGTTGGAGAAGAGGCCGCGCCGCATGCCCTGGGCAATTGCCGCGCCCATGCCGCCGCCGACAGCTTCCTCAAACCCGAAGGCATTGGCGATGATGTCATAGAGCACGCCGGGAAGCGACGTGATGTTCAGGAGGATGACGATCAGTGCCATGGCGAGATACCCGATGGCCATGACCGGGACGACGATGTCGGCGGCCTTGGCGATGCGGTGGATGCCGCCGAAGATGATCACACCGGCAATGGCAGCGAGCGCCGCACCGGAATAGAGGCGATCGATTCCCATGCTGTCCTGAACGGCGCCGGCAACCGTGTTGCCCTGGAAGGCATTGAATCCGAAGCCGAAGGCCGCGATGAGGCAGATCGCGTAGACGATGGCCAGCCAGCGATAATCCTCGCCGAGCCCGTGGATGATCGAGCGGGCCGGGCCGCCGCGATATTCGTTTTCACCGGTCTTGCGCTTGAAGAGCTGTGCGATGGAGCATTCCACGAGGCTCGTGGCCATGCCGATCAGCGCGATTGCCCACATCCAGAAGACCGCGCCGGGCCCCCCCAGCGTAATCGCCACGGCAACACCTGCGATGTTGCCGCCGCCGACGCGCCCGCCGACCGAAACGAGCAGCGCCTCCCGGGCGGAAATCTTGTTCGGGTCGGCAGTTTCGTTCTTGTTCGAGAGCACGCGGAACATGCGCCCGAAGAACTGGAACTGGACGAAACCGGTCGTGATGGTGATGAACACACCAAAGACGACCAGGATCGGGATCAGCGACCATCCCCATGTCAGGTCACCTATCTTTCCGAAGATCAGTTCGAGAAATCCCATTTCTGTTGTCCCTCTGTTGTCATGCGGTGCAAGCCGCATTTGATTGCGGAAGCCGGGAGCGGAAGGGGCGGTTCCTGTTTATACCTGCTTGCATCTGCCTGAGAGGGGGTAGTTCAAGACCGCTTCAGGAAGAGAAGGGACGGCTCTTGTCTCGCGACCTGCCACAAACCTCCGGGTGCTGAGCGTTTACCACAAATCCATCGAGAAAGTCTGCGGTTTGCCCAGGGTCAACGGGTCGCAGTTCGATTGCGGCAGCGGTGCTTGCTGGCTCAAACGCGCATATCGGTCTGCGTGACGGCAGCGGCGATGCGCCGTGCATTTGCGAGGTCATTGCCGCGCGCGCGGGCTTCGGCGTCTTCCTGGCTGTGATCGAAGCGAATCCAGCGCCGGACGAGCCGCTCCAGTAGCACTTCCTCCGGAACGTCGAGATAGCAGGAGAAGTCCCACAGCCCGGCGAGTTCCTCCCAGGGTTTTTCGCCGAAACAAAGGTAATTGCCTTCGACCACGGCGATCCGGTCTTCCGGACCGATGACCACGGACCCGGCGATCGACTTGTCGATCTCGCGGTCGAAGCTTGGCAGGATCACCTCGGCCTCATGCTTGAGCCGCTTCACGGCGTGGATGAAGCCGGCCGCGTCGAAAGTCTCAGGCGCCCCCTTGCGCGCCCGCAGCCCGCGCGCATCGAGGACCGCGTTGTCGAGGTGAAACCCGTCCATCGGAACGGCAACGGCTGCCAGGCCGCGGCCACGGAGCTCATCGGCAAGCTCCTGTGCTGCGCGGGATTTCCCGGAGGCCGGCGGGCCAGCCAGCGCGACCAGCGCACGCGGTCCCGCAGGCGCCAGTGACGCGACCCGGTCAGCCAGCTCGTTCAGGTTCTCGCGTTCCATTTCCGTCCCCCGTCAGGCCGCCAGGTCAGGCGGCGGCTGCATTGCGCCGGTCATCATCGCCACGGCGTCGGACATCGAGTGGGCGTCGGGACGAATGACGCAGAGCCGTTTGCCGAGCCGGTGGATATGGATCCTGTCGGCCACCTCGAAGACATGCGGCATGTTGTGCGAGATCAGCACAATCGGAATGCCGCGCGCGCGCACGTCCTGGATCAGTTCCAGCACGCGGCGGCTCTCCTTGACCCCGAGTGCGGCCGTCGGTTCGTCGAGGATGATCACCTTGGAGCCGAACGCGGCGGCGCGGGCCACGGCGATGCCCTGCCGCTGGCCACCGGAGAGCGTTTCCACGGCCTGGCGGATGTTCTGGATGGTCATCAGTCCGAGTTCCGTCAGCTTCTCACGCGAGAATTTCTCCATCGCCCGCTTGTCGAGCTGGCGCAGGTACTTGCCCCGCCAGCCCGGTTTGCGCAGTTCGCGGCCCATGAACATGTTGTCGGCAATCGAGAGCGCCGGGGACATGGCAAGGGTCTGGTAGACGGTTGCGAGCCCGGCCTCCTGCGCCTCCAGCGGCGTGCTGAAATGCACCTGCTGGCCGTCCAGCAGCACCTCGCCATGATCTGGCCTGAGCGCGCCGGACAGGGTCTTGATCATCACCGACTTGCCGGCGCCGTTGTCGCCGATCACGGCGAGCACTTCCCCGGGATAGAGCTCGAAATCGCAGCCGTCGAGCGCCGTGACCTTGCCGAATTTCTTGACCAGTCCACGGCCTTGCAGAACAGGTTGCTGTGTCATGCCGTTCCCTTTCTGATCCACTGGTCGATGGTGACCGCGAAGATGATCAGCGCGCCGATGAGCAGGTAGGTCCATTGCGGGTCGGTGCCGATCATGCGCAGGCCGAGCGAGAAGACCCCGACGATGAGGCCACCGGCCAGCGCGCCCAGGATCGAGCCGCGCCCGCCGAAGAGCGAGATGCCTCCGATCGCGACGGCGGTGATGGATTCGATGTTGGCATTCTGCCCGGAGGTCGGCGAGACCGAGCCGATCCGGCCGATCAGGGCCCAGCCGGCGAAGGCGCAGATCAGGCCGGCGAGGCAATAGACCTGGATCAGCACGTTCTTGACCTTGACGCCTGAGAGTTCGGCGGCTTCCGGGTCGTCTCCCACCGCGTAGACATGGCGGCCCCAGGCGGTTGATCGCAGCACATAGGCGAGCAGGAAGACGATGACGAGCATCGCCACGGCGCCATAGGTGAAGACGGCGCCGCCGATCTTGAATTTCTCGCCGAAGAACTGCAACGCGGGCGCCTGTTCGGCGATCTCCTGACTTCGGATGGTCTCATTGGCCGAGTAGAGGAAGTTGGCGGCGAGGAAGATCTGCCAGGTGCCGAGCGTCACGATGAAGGGCGGCAGGCGTAGATAGGCAACGAGCACGCCATTGATGAAGCCCATGCCGGCGCCGGCGGCGAGCCCGAGCGCAATGGAGATCTCCGCCGGAAGTCCGTAGCGGAAGGTGAACTGGCCCATGATCACCGAGGAAAACACCATGATCGCGCCGACCGAGAGGTCGATCCCCGCGGTCAGGATGACCAGCGTTTGCGCGGAAGCGGTGATGCCGACGATCATGACCTGTTGCAGGATCAATGTCAGCGCGAAGGGGGAGAAGAACTTGCTGCCCAGGATCAGTCCGAAGATGATCACGGCCATGACCAGCACGAACATCGGAACGGCGGCGGGTGTCGAATGCAGCCAGCTCTGGATCTTGTTGGAAAAGGAACTGTCCTCGTCGAACTCGGCGACGGTGGTCTCCGCATCCTTGAGGACGTCTTCATAGCTTTGGTTTGCGGGGGCGCGGGGGGCGGATTCTGCGTCCGACATCGGGTCTCCCTCCAGGTTTGCGCGTTTGGCCCGGATCGCGGGCGCGTGGACGGGACGGCACAGCGCGAAGGGCGGCGGTCAGGCGCCGCCCTTCGACTGTCTGGTCAGGTTTGCTGGAGGGAGATCAGCCCCAGCAGAGGTCCATACCCATCTTGGAGTCGATGCTCTCGACGCCGTCGACCGGCTCATCCGTGATCAGCTTGACGCCGGTGTCGAAGAAGGCCTTGCCTTCTGTCGGCTTCGGGGCTTCGCCGGTCTCGGCCCATGCCTTGATCGCCTCGATCCCGAACTTGGCCATGTCGAGCGGATATTGCTGGGCGGTGGCGCCGAGCGTGCCGTCGGCGATGTTCTTGACGCCCGGGCAGCCGCCATCGACGGAGACGATGATCACGTCATTCTCGCGGCCAATGGCCTTGAGCGCTTCATAGGCACCGGCAGCGGCGGGCTCGTTGATCGTGTAGACGACGTTGATGAAGGGCTCCTTGGCGAGCAGGTTCTCCATCGCCTTGCGGCCGCCTTCTTCGTTGCCCTGGGTCACGTCATGACCGGCAATGCGCGGATCGTCCTCGTCGCCCCACTTGTTGGGGTCCTTGATGTCGATCCCGAAGCCCTGCATGAAGCCCTGGTCGCGCTGCACGCCAACGGTCGGCTGGCTGACGGCGAGGTCGAGGAAGCCGATCTTGGCATCCGCCGCGGCGTCGCCCAGCTTGCCGGCGGCCCATTTGCCGATCAGTTCGCCGGCGAGGAAGTTGTCGGTCGCGAAGGTCGCGTCGGCGGCATCGGTCGGGTTCAGTTCGGTGTCGAGCGCGATCACGACGAGACCGGCATCGCGGGCCTGCTGTACCGAGGAAACGATGGACGACGTGTCCGAAGCGGTGATCAGGATGCCCTTGGCGCCATCGGCGATGCAGGTCTCGATGGCCGCGACCTGGCTCTCATGGTCGCCATCGATCTTGCCGGCATAGGCTTTCAGACTGATCCCCAGTTCCTCGGCCTTGGCGGTCGCGCCTTCCTTCATCTTCACGAAGAAGGGGTTGGTATCGGTCTTGGTGATCAGGCAGGCGCTGATATCGGCGGCCGACGCGGTCCCGGCAAGGCCGACAAGGCCCAGAGCGGTTGCGCCGAACAGTGTGGTAATGGATTGACGAGCTTTCACGGTTTTCCCTCCCGTTGGTGACATAGGCCCTCCCAGGCCCCGAAGAAGCGGTGCCGGCCTCCCACCGGAACCGTTCATGGCGCCAAGGAACAGGGAATCGCCCCGGACTGTCAAGATAAATAAATCAGCCTTACTTATTATTGACAGGCCATCGCAGGTTCTCCACTCTCCGCCGTGTTGGGAGGAAGTTTTTTGACGACATCCGAGCGAGACAATGCAGGTCGGGCGGATCCCTGGCCGGTGCGCGGCTCCAATCAGAGTGGCATGCGGGCGCATAACGAGCGGCTTGTCCTGTCGATGTTGCGCCAGCGCGGGCCGATGCCCAAGGCGGAGATCGCGCGGGCAACCGGGCTCTCTGCACAGACGATCTCGGTCATCATGCGCGGGCTGGAACGCGACGGCCTCTTGCAGCGCGGAGATCCGATCCGGGGACGT
Organism: uncultured Tropicimonas sp.; assembly: GCA_947497945.1. Taxonomy (GTDB): domain Bacteria; phylum Pseudomonadota; class Alphaproteobacteria; order Rhodobacterales; family Rhodobacteraceae; genus Tropicimonas. The sequence goes on from CANMIP010000001.1 coordinate 365,902, forward strand.
GTCGGTCAACCCTCGATCCCCATGGATCTTGCGCCCGACGGGGCGTTCTTCTTCGGCCTGAAGGTCGGGCGGCGATCAGCCGATCTCATCCTGATCAACTTCGTGGGCGACGTGCTTGGCCGGGTGCACCGGACCCATCCCTACCCGATGCCGGACGCGATCCTCGACTTCACGGAAAGCGCGGTGTCCGAGCTGTTGGGCCAACTGCCGCCGGACAATGTCGCCCGGGTCGCCGGGCTGGGCATCGCCATTCCCTTCAGCCTCTGGGATTGGGGCGCGACCGTCGGAGCGCCGGCGGGCGAGATGGGCCAGTGGAAGCTTCGGGACATCAAGCGCGAGCTGGGGGAGCGGCTGCCCTTCCCGGTCTACCTGGAGAATGACGCCTCTGCAGCCTGTGCCGCCGAACTGGTACTCGGAAAGACCGATTTGCCGGGGAGCTTCCTGCATTTCTATATCGGTTATTTCATCGGTGGTGGCCTCGTTCTCAACAACCGGCTGTTCACAGGTCCGACCGGGAATGCCGGGGCTATCGGTCCCGTTCCGGTGCCCGGGGGGCCGAGCGGAACCCGTCCGCTGATGGAGATCGCCTCTCTTTCCGTCCTGGAGCAATCTCTGTTGACGCGAGGCCTGCCGACGCAGTCGCTCTGGGCTGGGACGGAGGAGTGGCAACTGGACGAGCCGGTGGTGACGGAATGGATCCATACGGCGGCTACCGGGCTCGCCTTTGCGTCTGCAGCGGCCTGTTCGATCCTGGACTTCGAGGCCGTGCTGATCGATGGCTGGATGCCTGCCAGCATCCGGCAGCGACTTGTCCGGGAGACCGAACGGGCGCTCGGCGCGTTCAACCTGACCTCGATCGACGTACCCACCATCCGCGAAGGGTCGATCGGACCTGATGCACGTGCACTCGGCGCGGCCAGCCTGCCGCTGTCCGAACGGTATCTTGTCGATCTCAACGCGGTATTCCTGTCCGGCTAGTTCTGGGCGACCGGACTATAGGCAGACGGGTTCGCGGCGATCACATCGGCGAGCGAATACGTGTCGAGTGCGCCAAAGAATGCCTTCCGCGCATCGTCCAGGATGCAGACCAGCCCGCAGGACGGCGCGAGCAGGCAATCGGTGCAATCGATGACCGGCTGCTCGCCTTCGGTCTGCCGCAGGATGTCGCCGAGCAGGATGTCCCCCGGCGCTCGCGCCAGCCGCAGACCGCCCGATCGCCCACGCACCGATTCCAGGAAGCCCGCGCCGACAAGGTCCATGGCGAGCTTCATCACGTTGCTGCGCGGGATCCCATGTGCCTCCACGATCTCGGAGATCGGAACAAGCCGTTCCCTCTGGCTCGAAAGATAGAGACAGATCCGCAAGGCGTAGTCGGAATAACGTGTAAGCTTCATTCGGGCGTTCCGTTCAGGCGCGCCATACCTAGTCCGTCGTGGTGCGTCCTCTCAAGCAAATTCGGTGCGTCTTCGCTGTCATATTGCCATTTCCCCACGATCCGGTCTTGATGTGGACGCAGCGAAGGGACGGGGCGGTGCCCCTGGGAGAAGCAAGATGGCAAACGAGGAAACCGGGCTGGTCCTGTCTCCGGATCCGAATGATGCACGGCTGGTGACACGGATTTTGGCGGTGGATCACGCGGGCCAGCCGGTCGAGCTTTCCGTGGTGACGGAGCGTCCCCTGACCATATTCCTGAACGCGCAGGAAATCGTGACGGCGATGACCATCGGCGATCATCCGGACCTGCTGGCGATAGGCTTCCTGCGCAACCAGGGAATGCTGGCTCCGGACGAACCTGTCGAGGCTGTGAGCTATGACGAAGACCTTGATGTCGTTGTAGTCCGCACCGCGCGGAAGACCAATTACGAGGAGAAGCTGCGCAAGAAGACCCGGACAAGCGGTTGCGCCGTCGGAACGGTGTTCGGCGACATGATGGAAGGGCTTGAGGGCGTACGCTTGCCGAAGGCAGAGCTGCGCACCTCCTGGCTCTATGCATTGGCCCATGAGATCAACCGCACGCCCAGCCTCTATCTCGCCGCGGGCGCCATTCATGGCACCGTGCTCTGCGAAAAGGACCGGCCGCTGGTCTATATGGAGGATGTCGGCCGCCACAATGCCGTCGACAAGGTGGCGGGCTGGATGTTCGTCAACAAGGTCCCGGCGGGAGACAAGATTCTCTACACGACCGGTCGTCTGACCTCCGAGATGGTGCTGAAGACCGCGCATATGGGAATCCCCGTCCTGGTCTCGCGCTCCGGTTTTACGGCCTGGGGGGTGGAGCTGGCGAAGGAGCTGGGCATGACGCTGATCGGGCGGCTGCGTGGTCGGCGCTTCGCTTGCGTGAGCGGGGCCGACCGGCTGATCTGGGATGCCGACGCGGAGGCGGTCTCAGAGGAATCCACGCGGCATCGGCGCAAGAGCAGCCAGTCCGATGACTGAGCGTGCCTTGCGGATCCCCGCGATCATCCTTGCCGGGGGGCTGGCACGCCGCATGGGCGGTGGCGACAAGGCGTTGCTGGAGCTTGGTGGCGAAACCCTCCTCTCCCGCGTGATCGCGCGGCTGGAGCCACAGGCCGGGCCTATCGCGCTCAACGCCAATGGCGACCCGTCGCGGTTTCAGGGCTATGGACTGCCGGTGGTCGCCGACAGCCTTCCAGGCTTTGTCGGCCCGCTGGCGGGCGTGCTCGCCGGGATGGAGTGGGCCGCGGGACTCGGCGCGCGGCAGATCGTCAGTGTCGCGGCCGACACGCCCTTCTTCCCGCGCGATCTCGTGACGCGGTTGCAGGCCGGCGCGGGCGGCGCGCCTGTGACCCTGGCCGCGACGCCGGATCCGGTGCGCGGGACCGTCCGACAGCCGACTTTCGGCCTCTGGTCAGTCGATTTGCGCGACGATCTGCGCGCGGCGCTGGAACAGGGCCTGCGCAAGGTCGTGATCTGGACCGATCGCCATGGCGCCTCCGAGGTTGTCTTCGAAAGCGAAGCAGGCGATCCCTTCTTCAACATCAACAGACCGGAGGACCTCGAGGAGGCTCTGGAGCGGGGGGCAGATTCGTGAAGATCTTCGGGGTTACGGGATGGAAGAATTCGGGCAAGACCGGGCTGATGGAACGGCTCGTTGCCGATATCTCCGGGCGCGGCTTGCGGGTTTCGACGGTGAAACATGCGCATCACGGCTTCGATATCGATCAGCCGGGCCGTGACAGTTTCCGGCATCGCGAGGCGGGGGCCGAGCAGGTCCTTCTCGTCTCCTCCAGCCGCTGGGCGTTGATGACGGAGTTGCGGGAGGCGCCGGAACCGTCCTTGGAAGAGATGCTGGAACAGGTTGCGCGGGTCGATCTCGTCTTGGTCGAGGGGTTCAAGCGCGACCGGCATCCCAAGATCGAGGCGCAGCGAATCGAGACCGGCCAACCGCTGATCGCGCCGGAAGACGAGACAATCCGCGCCATCGCCACCAATTGCCCGGAAGCCGCCGCCGAGATCCTGCCGGGGCGCGGGGTGTTCCACCTTGACGACACGGCCGCCATTGCGGCGTTCGTTTTGCGGGAAGTGGGCCTAGCATGATCGATCCCCCAAAGCTGCGCAACGACTGCTTCGCCCTGCCGCCGGGCATCGACTGGGTTCCGATGGAGCAGGCGCTTTCGGCGCTGCGGGAGCGGATGCATCCCGTGGTCGCGACCGAATCAGTCCCGCTGGGTGCGGCCGCTGGCTGTCGTCTGGCGGAAGACCTGCACGCGCGCCGCTCCAACCCGCCCGCGCCGAACTCCGCCGTGGACGGCTATGGCTTTGCCGGGCCCGCTCCGGAAGGCGTTGTCGAGATGCCCCTGGCCCCGGGCCGCGCGGCCGCGGGCGTTCCGTTCGAGGGGAGCGTGAAGGCGGGCGAGGCGATTCGCATCCTCACCGGAGCGATCCTGCCCGATGGTGTCGATACGGTTGTCCTGCAGGAGGATTGCTCTGTCGCGGAGGGCCGGGTCGCCTTTCGCGGGCCGCTCAAGCACCGGGCCAATGCGCGCAAGGCGGGGGAAGATGTTGAAGCGGGCGATCTCCTGCTGCCGGCCGGTCGCCGCCTGAAACCGCAGGATATCGCCTTGCTGGCAGCGTCCGGACACGAAACGGTGCCGGTTTTCAAACCTTTGCGGGTCGGCGTCCTGTCCAGTGGGGACGAGATCGTTTCACCGGGCGCCGTCGCGCCGGAGGCGATGCGACCCGGACAGATCTATGACGCGAATCGCGTGATGCTGCTTTCGCAGGTCGCACAATGGGGGTTCGAGGCGGTGGATCTCGGTCTGGCACCGGACAGTCGCGACGGGCTGCGCGCGCTGCTGGATGCGGCGCGGGGGCAGGTTGATGCGGTTCTGACCTCGGGCGGTGTTTCGACCGGGGACGAGGATCATGTTTCCGCCCTGCTGGGCAGCGAGGGCCGGCTGGAGACCTGGCGCATCGCGATCAAGCCGGGGCGACCGCTCGCGCTCGGTCTCTGGGGAGACCTGCCGGTGTTCGGATTGCCGGGAAACCCGGTTGCGGCACTGGTTTGCACCTTGCTCTTTGCCCGTCCGGCGCTGGAAGTGCTCGCGGGGGGGGCCTGGTTCCGGCCTGAGGGCTATCAGCTCCCTGCCGCGTTCGCCAAGAACAAGAAGCCGGGGCGATCGGAGTTCCTTCGCGCCCGGATCGGTCCGGACGGACGGGTCGAGTGCTTTGCCTCCGAAGGCTCCGGGAGGATCTCGGGACTCGGCTGGGCCAGTGGGCTGGTCGAGCTGGATGAGGCTGCGCGGGAGATCGTGCCGGGAGATGCGGTGCGGTTCATCCCCTATGCCGCATTCGACGGGTAGATCCTGTTCGGAGGCGAGGATCACCTTCGGATCAACGCGGGCGAGACAGCCAAACCCTGCTGAGCGCGGCGTTGGACATCGCCACCGCCAAGGCTTGCGCAGGAGAAAAAGAAGGGGAAGTGGTGAGAGGCTGGACAACGACCCAAGCGGGGCTCGTTACGGCTGCTTCCTTCCGGACCTGACCGGGTTGGCGAGGCGCCTGCCCGCGCCAACCTCTCGATGCTTGATGTAGGCGATCCGGGCGCGGGTTTCAAGCAGGTCTGCCGGAAGCTCTCTGTGGAGGGTGCCGGGCGTGTGCCGGTCACGGCCGCGACCCGGGCGGGACATCCCGAACGCAAGGGCAACCTGCCGGTCTCGGCGCCGGATTTCTGCCAAGCCTGAACGCCAAGGCACCGCCTGTTCGCGCGGCCAGCGCGCGCCTTCGCCAAATTCCCGAAACCGGACGCTTCAACGCCAGCCCGAAACGCTTTAGGACGATGCAGAGCAAAGACGAGGGCGAGACATGACGCATTTATGGGTCCGGGCCGAGGAAAGGCCGAACGAGGAGCGGGTTGGACTGCTGCCCGATGGCGTGCGCGCATTGCGGGGCGCCGGCATGCGGGTGACGGTCGAGAAAAGCGCGGTGCGCGCGCTGCCGCTGGAGCCCTATGCCGAGGCAGGTGCCGAGATCGCCGAGGCCGGGAGCTGGCGCGAGGCGCCGGAGGAGGCAATCGTCTTCGGTCTCAAGGAGTTGCCGCTTGACGGGTTGCCGCTCAAGCATCGCCACATCATGTTCGGCCACGCCTACAAGGGCCAGTCGGACGGGCGCGAATTGCTCAAGCAGTTCAAGGCCGGCGGCGGGGCGCTCTACGATCTCGAATATCTCGTCGATGAGACCGGCCGCCGGGTCGCAGCCTTCGGCTATTGGGCGGGGTATGCTGGCGCGGCCGTGTCGCTCAAATGCTGGGCAGCGCAGCAGCGCGGTGAGATTTGCGGTCCGGTCGGCGTCTATCCTGGCCAGCAGGCGCTGCTCGACGATCTCGGTTCCGAGCTGGCGGCCACGGGGGAGGCCCGCCCGACTGCGCTGATCATTGGCGCCAAGGGCCGTGTCGGCACCGGCGCGGCGGATCTTTGCGCTGCGATGGGTGTCGAAACGACACTTTGGGACCTGGAGGAGACGGCAAAAGGTGGGCCCTTCCCGGAGGTGCTCGACCATGACGTCTTTCTCAATTGCATCCTTGCCCGCCCGGGCACACCGGTCTTCGTCCCCGCCTCGGCCAGGACGGACAGCCGCCGGCTCTCGGTGATCGGCGATATCTCCTGCGATCCGTCGAGCGATTTCTCCCCGATCAAGGTTTACGACCGGGTCACCGACTGGGCCGAGCCCGCCTTGCGGGTCCATGACGCTCCGCCGCTCGACGTCACCGCGATCGACAACCTGCCCTCCATGCTGCCTGCCGAAAGCTCGGAAGATTTCGCCAGCCAGCTCTTGCCCTCGCTGATGACGCTCGACACACTTGCGGACGGGGTCTGGGGACGTGCCAAGGCCGAATTCGACCGGCATGTCGCCGAAGTCTGAGGGGTAGAAGATGACGATCCATTGGTGTGGCGCTGGCCTGAGTGCCATTCCCGGCCTGCGCCGGCTGCTTGAATTCAACAACGAGGTCTGTGTCTGGAACCGGACCGTGGCCAAGGCGCATGAGTCCGTGGGCGACCTGACCGACTGGATCGAGCCCTTCGACCTGCCGACATTGCGCGAGGCGCTGGCGCCGGGCGATGTTGTCGTCTCGATGCTGCCGGGTGACTGGCATGTTCCGCTGGCCAGGGCCTGTATCGCGGAGCGGGCGCATTTTGTGTCCTCCTCCTATATCTCCCCCCAGATGGCGGCGTTGGACAGCGCGGCGAAAGAGGCCGGTGTCTGCCTTGTCAACGAGGTCGGGCTCGACCCCGGGATCGATCACCTGATGGCCCATTGGCTGGTCGCCGATATGCGCAAGGGCGGGCATGTGCAGCCCGGCGCCGAATATGAGTTCATCTCCTATTGCGGCGGCGTCCCGAAGGAACCGAACGCCTTTCGCTACAAGTTCAGCTGGTCGCCGCTGGGCGTTCTCAAGGCGCTGCGCTCGCCGTCCCGTTCAATCCGCGACTATTCGGTTCTCGATGTGGCCCGACCCTGGGACGCGCTCACGCGCTATGACGCGCCTTTGGTGCAGCCGGAGAGTTTCGAGGTCTATCCCAACCGGGATTCGCTGCCTTTCATGGAGGAATACGGCTTCGAGGAGGGCTGGAAGGTCCGGCAATTCGTGCGTGGAACGCTGCGTCTGAACGGCTGGGCCGAGGCCTGGGCCGATGTCTTTGCCGAGATCGAGACGCTGGAAGGGCCGGAGGGCGACGCGCGCCTTCAGGAGATGTCGGACAGTTTCTGGGCGGAGAATGCGTACGCGCCGGATGAGCCGGACCGCGTGGTTCTTTGTGTCGGGCTGAAAGTCTCCCAAGACGGGGTGCCGGTCTATGACAAGACCTACCTGCTCAACGCATGGGGCGACGCCCGTGGCTCGGCGATGGCGCGGCTGGTCTCGCAGCCGGTGTCTCTCGCGGTGGAATCGGCGAAGGCACGGGAGATCGCGCCGGGTGTCAGCGCGGCGCCGAAAGATCCGCGCCTCGTGGAGCGCTGGCTTGCTGCGGTGGACGTGCAGGCACAGCAGATGATGGTGGTAGATCACCTGGTGTGACGGTCGAACGCCGGGTCAGGGGGACAGCCATCGGGTTCCGAAATCCGGGCCGAGAGGCCCGGCGGGACAGCCTGTTTCCACGCCGTGCCGGGGCGCGGCGTCAGTTCCGCTCGCGGAGATTGTCTTCCTCATGCGCGACATCAAGCCCGACAGCGTCCATCCCGCCTTCGATGAAATCCGCCAGTTCCGGCATGCCGCTGAGGTAATCCTCGGTCGGCGCGGAGCGTTCGCGCCGGGCGGTGTCGAGCGCGTCATCCAGCTCATCGGCGCCAAAGCTTTCGCGACCAATCCAGCACAGAGCAACCAGGCTGACTTGCTCATCCACGTTCAACCCGGAGATATAGTTTCTCAAATGCGGGCTCTCGGGACCGAACTCGCGCGCCAGGGCGATCACTCTCACCAATTTTCCGGTGCTGATTTCGAGCATGGTCCTCCCCTTCCATCTGTTCCTAACTCCCAATTTCACGTGCCGAGACGCCAACTGCAAGAGGCCTTTCGGCGAGAACGCAAACAACAATGGTTTCAGGGCAAAAAACAGGGCGATTCCTGCATGGAACAAGACCGAGCGGCGGGCTGGAGGCGGAGCGGCGCCGGCGTTCGCCCGGCCTGGTCAGGGAACCTGCCGTTTCGGCGACATTTCCGGGAATTGGCGGAGGGGCAGCGAAAAGATCCTCGAAGCCGGTGATCCGGCTGGTGCCGTGAACCGTAGACCTGTCATGTTGGAAGAAATGATCATGGAGCCTCAGCCCGCTTCCCCCGGCGTCCTGACTGCCTATACTGGCGGTCAAGACAGAGGGTGGCGCAAGGGGAAGTGCATGGAGGCTCGTGCAACCGATCAGGTCGATTGGGCGGAAGCGGTTCGGCGTGTTGCGGCGGCCGGAGATCAGGCGGCGTTCGCGGCACTGTTTGCGCATTTCGCACCCCGCGTGAAAGGTTTCCTGATCCGGTCCGGCCTGTCGCCGGCCATGGCGGAAGACTGCGCGCAGGAGGTGATGGCGACGCTCTGGCACAAGGCGGGGATGTTCGATCCATCGAAGGCCAGCGTGGCGACATGGGTGTTCACGATCGCCCGGAACCGCAAGATCGACATTCTGCGCAAACAGGCACGACCCGAGCCCGAGGACCTTCCTTGGGGGCCGGAGCCGGAGCCGGAACAGGTCGATCGCCTTGGGTTGAAACAGGACAGCGCCCGGCTTGGCGCAGCCCTCTCGGAGCTTCCGGAGGCGCAACGGAAATTGGTGGAGGCGGCCTATTTCGGCGATCTGAGCCACGGAGAGATCGCAGAGAAGACGGGTATTCCACTTGGAACGATCAAATCGAGATTGAGGCTGGCGCTGGAAAAGCTGCGCCGGGCGATGCAATGAGTGAAGCAATGCATGTGAAACATGAGATCGGGGACGAGTTCCTCGCCTCCTATGCGGGTGGCAACATGGCCGAGGCTTTCGAGCTGGTCATCGCCTGCCATCTGTCGCTCTGGGCCCCGGCCCGGGCGCGATATGCGACGATGGAGGCAATCGGCGGGGCCGTTCTGGAGCGGGAATCGGCGGAAATGTCCGCCGGGAGCCTTGAGGCAACGCTCGCGCGGATTTCCGGCGGCGCGCCGATCGTGCCGGAGCCGCCGCGTTCGCCGGAATGCGCTGTGCTTCCCGCGCCGCTGCGGAACTATGTCGGCGGTCGGCTTGAGGCTGTGAAATGGCGGCCGGTTGGAATGGGCGTGCGCCAGGCCGTCTTGCCGGTGGCGAAAGGTGCAACCGCAAGGCTTCTGTCGATCCCCGGCGGCTGCGAAATGCCGGATCACGGGCATCGCGGGCTCGAGATGACACTCGTGCTGCAGGGCGCCTATCTCGACGGTGACGAGAGGTTCGGCCGCGGCGATGTCGAGATTGCCGATGAACACCTGGAGCACAAGCCGGTTGCAGCCCCTGGCGAGGATTGTATCTGCCTTGCCGCGACGGATGCGCCGCTTCGCTTCAACGCGTTGCTGCCGCGCCTGTTCCAACCCTTTCTCGGGATTTGAGACAAGGCTGCGCCTGACGGTCAGCCGTCACCGCGCGGGTGGATCTGAAGCGGCGCCTGTTCGGGACTGCTTGGCGCGGGAAGTTCGACGGGCTCGTCAAACTCGAAGCTGTCGAGCCGGCGGGCCCGTTTGCTAGCCTTCTCGGCGCTGATGCGGATCTCGGCGACATCCTTGCTGGCCTGGGCGAAATGCCGATCGAGGTTTCCGACCCGCGCGCCCAGCCGTTCGACATCACCATGCAGAAGGCCCAACTCGCGACGGATCGCGCCGGCTTGTTCGCGCATGCGGGCATCTTTCAGGATCGCGCGCATCGTGTTGAGCGTGGCCATGCAGGTGGTCGGCGAGACGATCCAGACCTTTGCCGAGAAGCCTTCTCGCACAAGCTCGGGGAAATTCGCGTGCAGCTCGGCATAGACCGCCTCGGAGGGCAGGAACATCAGCGCCCCGTCCGCGGTCTCGCCCTCGACGATGTACTTCTGCGAAATCGCCTTGATATGAGCCTTTACGGCGATGCGCATCGCCTTGGCCGCCTCGTTCAGCTCCCATTGGGTGTCCGCATTGCGCAAGCTTTCATAGGCCTCCAGCGGGAACTTGCTGTCGATGACGATGGGGCCGGGCGGGTTGGGCAGATGGATCAGGCAATCGGCGCGCTTGCCGTTGGAAAGCGTCGCCTGCCAGGAGAAGCTGTCGGGCGGCAGCGCCTTGGTGAGGATCTCCTGGAGCTGGATTTCCCCGAAAGCACCGCGGGTCTGCTTGTTGGAGAGGATGTCCTGCAGGGAGAGCACGTCGCCCGAGAGCTTTTCGATATTGGCCTGGGCGCGGTCGATCGTCTCCAGCCGTTGCTGCAACTCGCCCAGCGAACGGGCGGTGCGGGTCGAGCTGCCCTGCAGGCTCTCGCCCATGCGGGTCGTGACCTCCGCGAGCCGCGCTTCCATCAGTTGAAGCACCTGTGCCTGGCTCTTGGCCTGCGCATCGGAGACATGGGTCAGTCCGCCGGCAAGCTGTTGCTGCCCGTCGGAGAGGCTCTGGACCCGGCCGGTGAGCGCATGCATCTGCTGCAGCATCGGTTCGGCCATGCCCGCGGCCGCGCCAGCACGGCGAAGGGTGGCGATGAGCAGGACGAACAGCAGGAGCAGGATCGCGGCGCCGATCAACGCTGCGACCGTGGTTGGGTCGTCAAAGGACAAAGTCGTCTCGCCGATCTGGATCATGTCCGGCCGAACAGCCTTTCGATATCCGAGAGTTTCAGCTCGACATAGGTCGGGCGGCCGTGGTTGCACTGGCCGGAATGGGGCGTGGCCTCCATCTCGCGCAGCAGCGCGTTCATCTCTTCGGCGCGCATCTGCCGCCCCGAACGGATCGATCCGTGGCAGGCGACGCGCGAGAGCACGGCATCGATACGTGCGCCCAGCGTGGTGCTGTCGCCAAGATCGGCGATCTCGTCCAGGATATCGGCGAGCAGGGCCTTGGCGTTGATCTCGCCAAGAAGGGCAGGGGTTTCGCGCACGGCGACCGCGCTGCCGCCGAAAGGCTCGATGGCGAGGCCGAGCTTGTGAAGATCCTCCGCGACCGAGAGCAAGCGGGCACAATCGCCCTCGCCCAGCTCGACGATCTCCGGAATCAGCAGCGCCTGCGCCGCGATCCCGTTCTCGGCCGCCTGGCGCTTGAGACGTTCATAGACAAGGCGTTCATGCGCGGCGTGCTGGTCGACGATGACGATCCCCGTGGCGGTTTGCGCGATGATGTAATTCTCGTGAACCTGTGCGCGGGCCGCGCCGAGTGGCAGGTCCTGGACCGGCGCTTCGACCGGCGCCGGCGCAGGTTCCATCCGTGCCGATGGTGCGGCGGCCTCGGCGAAACCGGGGGTGTCGATGATGGGCGCCTGGGCCGCATAGGCAGCGCGAAGCGCGCCCTGGCTGGGCCGGTCCATCTGGTAGACGCGTGGCGCGGTGTGCTTTTCGGGGCGCAGCGCGCCGAGCGTGGCGCCGGCGACCGTCGTCGAGGCGCGGTGCCCGGCATTGGCAAGAGCATGGCGCAGGCCGGATACGATCAGCCCGCGTGCCGTGCCCGGTTCGCGGAAACGAACCTCGGATTTCGCCGGGTGGACGTTGACGTCGACAAGCTGCGGGTCGCAATCGATGAACAGCGCGGCCGCCGGGTGCCGGTCGCGGGAGAGGAAATCCATGTAGGCGGCGCGCAGGGCGCCGATCAGCAGCTTGTCGCGGACGGGGCGGCCGTTGACGAAGAGATATTGCGCCACTGCCGAGCCGCGCGAATAGGTCGGCAGTGCTGCGTATCCGGTCAGGCGCAGCCCCTCGCGCTCGGTATCGACGAGGATGGCATTCTCGGCGAATTCGGCCCCGAGGATACGTGCAAGCCGGCCACGCAGCGCCTCGAAAAGGTCGCCCGATTCCGAATCTGAGCGGAAGGTGATCCGTCCGTCGCCATCGGCCGAGACGTCGCGCAGCGTGAAGGCAACCGAGGGCTCGGCCATGGCGAGGCGCTTGACGATATCGGTGATGGCCTGCGTTTCGGCCCGGTCCGTGCGCATAAACTTGAGCCGGGCCGGCGTGGCATAGAAGAGGTCGCGCAGCTCGACCACCGTGCCCCGCGAGAGGGCTGCCGGCGTCACCGGCGCAATCGCGCCTCCGGTGACGGCGATACGCGCCGCCTCGGTGCTGCCCTCGGCGCGGCTTGTGACCGTGAGCCGGCCCACGGCGCCGAGCGAGGCCAGCGCCTCTCCGCGGAAGCCGAAGGAGCGGATATCGAGAAGGTCGGAGCCGTCGATCTTCGACGTTGCATGGCGGGCGAGCGCCAGCGGAAGGTCTCCGGCCGGGATGCCGCAGCCGTCATCCGTGACCCGGATCAGCCGCTTGCCACCATCGGCATAGGCGATCTCGATCCGCCGCGCGCCGGCGTCCAGAGCGTTCTCTACCAGTTCCTTCACGGCCGAGGCCGGACGTTCGACCACTTCCCCCGCAGCGATGCGGTTGATGATGGTCTCGTCGAGCTGACGGATCACCGGCAAGGCGCCGGTTTCGCTCATGTTGGGGTGCAGTGCGGTCATGCCACTATTGGTAGCACGCAGATCCCGGCTTCGCCACAGCGGATCGCGGCCCACACGACGGTTTGCGGGTTGATTTCTGGCCACATGGACTGTCTAAGGACTTGTCAATATTTGTTACTCAGAGACATGGAATGAACACGCCCGCGCCGCGCAACATGGCGGCCGTCTTCAACCTCGCATGGCCGCTGACGCTCAAGGCCATGATGCTGCACGGAATCGTGGTGATCGATGCCTGGCTGGTCTCGGCGCTTGGTGAACCGGCCTTGGCGGCAATGGGGTTGGGCGGGGCGTTCGCCGGATTGCTGCTCGGCGTGATCCTGGCCTTTTCCAACGCGACCCAGATCCGCGTTGCGCAGGCCTTCGGCTCCGGCCGCGACATCGCGCTGAAAACGGCGCTTCAGGCCGGTGTCTTCATCAATGTCATCGCCGCACTCCTCGGCATGGTGGTGATCGGCGCCATGGCCGCTCCGCTGATCGACCTCTTCGCCCATACCGACTGGATCGCCGAACAGGCGCGGCTCTACCTTTTCACATTCCTCGTCGTCATCATTCTTGAAGCCATCGGGCAGGGTTTCGGCAGTCATTTCAACGGCTGCGGCAAGACGATCATGCCGTTTCTCAGCCACCTGATTGCAATCCCGATCAATGTCGCCGTTAGCTATTGCCTGATCCACGGGCTGTACGGCCTTCCGGAGCTTGGCGTCATGGGCGCGGCGGTGGGCAGCGCGGTGGCCTCGCTGATCCGTATGCTCTTTCTCGGCATCGGCCTGTGGCGACTCAACCGGTTCTATCTCGGCACGGAAGGCTGGCTGCATGACAGCTTCGCGATCTCCCTGCGGCGACACCTGGTCTTTGCGTTGCCGATCGCGGGCACGTTCATGAGCAATGCCTTCTCGAACTATGTCTGCACGCTCCTCTTCGCCAAGATGAGCGTGAACCAGTTCGCCGCGATGACCCTGATCCAGCCCTGGGTCCATGTCGCCGGGACATTCGGCATCGCCTGGGCCATGGCGACCGGAATCAATGTCGCCCAGCTCCTGGGGCAGGACCAGAAAGGGCCGGAGCTGGATATCTTCCTGCGCCGCGCCTGGCGGGGCGCGCTGATCGCGGCGGCAATTGTCGCCTGTTGCTATATCTTCATCTGTCTCAGCGCCGAACAGCTCTACGGCGCGCTGGAGCCCGAAACCACGGCGGCGTTGTTGAGCTTCCTGCCTGTGCTGCTGATCCTCCCCTTCCCGAAGGGCTCCAACGCGATGTGCGGACACACCCTGCGTGCCGGCGGCGACACGGTCTATGTGATGAACATCTTCCTGTCCGCGCAGTGGCTCTTTCGTGTGCCAATGACGGCCATGTTCATCCTCTGGTGGGACCTCTCGGTCACCTGGGTCTTCGTGCTTTTCCTCGGTGAGGAACTGGTCAAGTTCCCGCTCTTTCATCTGCGTTTCCTCAAGGGAGAGTGGAAGCGGGGCTTGCAGGAGATGTAACGCGTTGCCTTGCATGCAGTTTTAGCTTCCTACTCGGTCCGTAAATGTGCATCTTGAATACTGAATAACAAGGGCCGCCGGGGCGGCCGGCTGGGCTTGCAATACATTCTTGTTTTCGCATATGTAGCCTAGTCAATCGTTAAACCGGGAGTTCCGCCATGCTGAGAATCGTCTTGCCGCTACTGGCCCTGCTGCTGCCGTTGGGCGCCCTGGCCGAGACCGGACGGGTTCAGACAGTCGATTTGACGGAGTGGAAGGGAGTATTTGGTCGTGTTGAGGCTCGGGATCGGGTTCCTGCGCGGGCGCGGCTTGGTGGGACGATGGTTTCGGTTTCGGTTGTTGAAGG
>CANMIP010000002.1 GCA_947497945.1 uncultured Tropicimonas sp.
AGGAGCGGCTGGTTGCCGACATGATCGAACTGGCCAGGCAATACGGGAGCTACGGCTACCGGCGCGTTGCCGTCCTGTTGCGAGATGCAGGCTGGCAGGTCAGTGACGGTCGGATTGAGCGGCTATGGCGGCGGGAGGGGCTGAAGGTGCCACCGAAACAACCGAAGAGAGGCAGGCTTTGGCTGAACGATGGGTCATGCGTCCGACTGCAGCCTGAGTATCGCAACCATGTCTGGTCGTATGATTTCGTGCATTGCCGAACCGATGACGGCAAAGCGTTCCGAACGCTGAACATCCTGGACGAGTTCAGCCGAGAGTGCCTCACGATCCGGGTGAAGCGAAAGCTGAACTCGACCGATGTGATCGATGCTCTGACCGATCTCTTCATCCTGCGCGGCCCCCCGGCATTTGTCCGGAGCGACAACGGCCCGGAGTTCGTAGCCAAAGACGTTCGAGCTTGGATCGAGGCAGTCGGAGCCAAAACGGCTTTCATCGAGCCGGGGTCACCTTGGGAGAACGGCTACGTCGAGAGTTTCAACGCCAGAATGCGGGACGAGCTGCTCAACGGCGAGATCTTCTATTCACTGAGGGAGGCCCAAATCATCATCGAAGGCTGGAGAAGGCACTACAACACCAAGCGACCCCACAGTGCATTGGGCTACAGGCCACCGGCACCGGAAACCATCATCAAGATGGAACCAAGGCCGGTCATGCACTAACAATCAAACCGGACCAGTCAGATCAGGCTCCTCAACCGCCCCTCTTAGATCAGTCGGAAGTCCACTCCGTTGGCTCGGAAGTCCACATCATCCCAGTGGTTCTCCCGCCGGTCGCCTATTTCCATGTGGTCCGGATTAATACACCGTCGGTTATTACACCGATGACGGATCACCTCCGTACTGTTGGCGGGACAAAGGTTGAACAAGCAGAAAACGAACCGGTAGACCCGTTCCTGACGATCGAGGAAACGAACCTTCTACGGGCCTGCCGTCTTCGTGACGTAACTGCCGTTCTGATCAACGGTGGCGTCGTCAAGAAGGGAGTTCGCCCTCGCAAGGGCCTCCTCGTAGTTGTCTTTCAGGACATCCTCAAACCACACTCTGCCATCGTCTCGAAGTTCGATAAACTGAGGAGCGGCGATTGGCGGCTTTGTGGGGACGGTACTAGGCACGACTACAGTTACAGGATTTCTTGCCTTCAAAACCGCCAGTGGAGCACTGGTGGTTATGTCGGAGACTGTGGCATCGGTAAGCGCTGGCTTGGTTGCAACGTTGTCTTCTGCTGAGTACGTATGCCAACCAGGCGACCGAAGGCCGCCGCCGTGATCAAAGGACCACCGTCGGCCTTCAGTTTCTGAGAATTCAATCTGTCGATTTCTTCCTTCAGCACACAGAATGCTGAGTACCCTTCACGATCCGTGCGCCGAGCCAGCTGTAGTTTGCCTGCGCGCAGTTCGGCGATTATCGAACCAACGCCGATATCAGACCGGTTTTTCGCGTCCTGAATGCCCTCCCACCGTTCGTCAGAATTGTTCCATGGGGACAGCCATCTCTTGCAGTTCGGCGACCAATGCCACGCCGTCCGATACCCGCCAAGGCGACTTGACCATAGCCCCCCGTCAAATATGACATGCGACGCTACCGGCGTCGAAACCGCATCGAGACTATGTTCGGCAGGCTCAAGGACTGGCGTCGCGTTGTCACCTGTTACGACCGGTGCCCGACAGTGTTCCTATCAGCCATCGCTCTCGCGGCGATCGTCATGTTCTGGCAATGAGAGGGGAACGAGTCCTGAGCCTAATCCCAAGAGATTGCGGCATGAATCCTCCCCAGTCGGCGTTTTGCAAAACCGCTATCTGCAGTACCGGAAACTCGTTCCTTCCGGAGGCGCATGGCGTGCGTTTTTACTTCGACAAGAGGCGTCCGGCAGCATCGAAAACCATCTCTGAAGCAGCTCCGGCGACGGAGAGCGTTTCACTTGCGTGGACATGGTCCAGAAGCGCAGGCGAAACCCAGACCCGATGGATCTCCAAGGTATTCTTTATCCTGACGATCTTTGCCGTTGGAGGCGTCACCAGGTTGCAGGTCTTCAAGGCCACCGCGATGGCATCGTGATCCGTTTCGAGCACCATGGGCAGTTTCGCCGGTGCGAGGATCGTTGCGGTGATCGCGTTCGTGTACATCGCGCCGAGGTCGATCTTCTCGACGCAGGCGCGCGTCGAGATATCTGCGCTTCCGATTCCGACTCCATTGCCGTGCGACTGTGGCGTGACATCCAGAGCGACGATCTTCTGGATCGACGGGGCATCGAAGCCCGGCAGCCCGGAGCCAGGGCGCCCTGTCACGTTCGGGTCCAATCCCTCGCCGCTGATGTTCTTGCCGATCTCGTCTACGATCAGGACGTCAATTTCCGGGAATAGCAGCCGCCCGATGGAGTTCTTGGCAGTTTCCAGGAGCGCCTTCTCGCGCTCCATGATCCGGTCCGCCGGGATGATTTCAAGGTCCATCAAGTCGTCGAAGGCGTTTTCGAGGATCGCCAGGCCGAACAGCACCGGCACTTGCTCCAGCAGGGCTTCCGCTGCCTGGGGAAGGACCGCGTTGAACCGGGCAAACCCATGGCTGTGCAGGGCGACCGCGCCCTTGTGCTTTGCCAACCCGATGCTGAGCATCTTCACCAGCCCGCTTTCATACCGTGCCTTGAAGTCGGCATGGGGTTTCACCTTGTTCATCACGACGATGGCGTCGGCCTCGAAGGCGTTGCGATCCGTGTAGAGCGGTGTGCCATCGGGCAGACGGGCGACCTCGACGACCTCCATGGAAGACCGGATTTCGGCCCCCGTCGAGGCCTCGGTGATGCCGTATCCGGCAAGCACCTTGAGCTGCCCTTCGGCGGTCGCACCGCCATGACTGCCCATTGCGGGCACGATGAAGGGATGCGCCCCTTTGGATCTTAGCCCCGCAACGAGCGCAGCGACGATCTCCACAAGGCCAGCGATGCCCCGGCTTCCGACCGTGATCGCGATGCTCTTGCCGTCAAGATCCGCGTTGTCGACCTTCTCGAGTTCGGATCGAACCCGTGCCTCGATATCGCTCAGGCGCGGACGGTCGAAATGCTGGTCGACCGGGGTCAGGGGTGGGAAGGGATAGTCCATCCCACCCTCGATGTTCACTTTGATCGGTCCGAGATCCATGGCGTCAATACAGCGACGGAAGCGCCAGCGAGATCGCCGGTATGTAGGTAATCAGCATCAGCAACACGATCATGCCAGCAAAGAAAGGCAGGATCGCCTTGCTGAGTTTCTCGATGGTAACGCCCGAGATACTGCTCGCCACGAAGAGGTTCACACCAAGCGGCGGCGTACAGAACCCGATCGCGAGATTGACCGTCATGATGACGCCGAAGGCGATCGGATCGACCCCGAGGGCAACGGTCACCGGCAGCAGGATTGGGGTCATGATGATGATCGAGGAGATCGTTTCCATGAACATCCCGATGACCAGCAGCATGAGGTTGATCAGCAGGAGTATGATGATCGGGTTGTCGGAAAGAGACGTGAGCCACATGGCGAGATCCGAGGGAATTCGGGCAAGCGTGATGACGCGACCGAATGCGGTTGCCATGATGACCAGGATCAGGATCGTACCGCTGGTCGTTGCGCTGCTGGCCAGAAGGTCGGGCAGATCCTTGAAGCGGATATCCCGGTAGACGAACAGGCCGACAAAGGCGGCATAGAGGACAGCGACCGCCCCGGCCTCGGTGGGCGTGAAGATGCCGCTGTAGATGCCCCCCAAAATAATCACCGGGACAAGGAGCGCCCAGACGGATTCGCGAAAGCTCACCGCCACGTGTTTCGGTGAGAAATCCTTTGTCGACTCTGCGATGGTCTCGTTGCCTCGCAACAGGAAACGGGCGACGAGCATGAACATGATGGCGAACAGGACACCGGGGATCACGCCGGCCAGGAACAGCTTGCCGATCGATACCTCGGCCGTCACCCCGTAGATGATGAAGGGGATGCTGGGCGGGATCATCACGCCGATCATGCCCGAAGCCGCCGTGAGAGAGGCGCTGAAGCGCCGCTCGTAGCCGACCTTTTCCATCTCGGGGATGAGGTTGGAGCCGATGGCGGCGACCGTTGCCGGCGACGAGCCGGAAATGGCCGCGAAGAAAACCGAGGCAAGCACGTTCACATAGGCGAGGCCGGCGCGGATATGGCCGATGAGCGAGTTGGCGAAGCCGACCAACCGGCGGGACATGCCGCCCTTCTGCATCACGTCCCCAGCGAGGATGAACAGCGGAACGGCGATCAGGGGGAAAGAATCCGCCCCGGTCACGACCGATCGGGCGAGGAGGGCCATCGGCGGCGCTCCGTCCACGAAGAGCATCACACTCATGGTTGCGATCCCGAGGCAGATGCCGATGGGGACACTGATGAGCAGGCAGACAAACAAAACGGAGAAGAGGACGAGGGCAATCATCTCAGTCGAGGCCTCCGGATTCTGGAAGTGGGGTGCGAAGCAGCGGGATCAGGTGCTGGATGACCCGGATCGAGGACAGCAGCGCGCCGATCGGGGCCGAGGCATAGAGGATGGGAATGGGAAGCCCGAGGACGACGGATTTCTGGCTGGCAACGAAAGGCTTCAGGATGAGCTTCAGGCATTCAACGGTCAGCACGCTGAAAAAGGTCAGGATCAGCAGGCTGACCAGGATGGCCATCACACGACGCCCCGTGGGGCCAAACATGTCGACCAGGACCGTGATGCGGATATGCTCACCGCGCTTGAAGGCAAGGCTGACGGAGATCCAGACGAACCAGACGAACAACCAGAGCGTCAGTTCCTCTCCCCAGGACAGCGACGCGTTCAGGACGTATCGCATGAAGACATTGCCGGCGATCAGGGCAACGATTGACGCAAGCAGAACGGCGCTCAGCACGCGCTCGGCATTGGCGTCGAGCCATTTCAGAAATGCCACGGGTCCCCTCCCTGTATGTGGCGAGCGCCCCATTCGGGGCGCCCGGTTGGATTTGAGAGGTCAGCTTCCGCTTTCGGCGGCCACTGCGGCCACCCATGCATCATAGGCCTCGGCACCAACTGTATCGCGGTACTCGGCGCGGACGCTTTCGGTCTTCTCGGCGAAAACGGCACGCTCTTCGGGGCTCAGTTCGACGACGTTCACGCCGGCATCCCGGATCTTCTGGAGCTGGCCGGCTTCTTCCCCATTCACCAGCTCTTGCTGGTAGGCCGAGGCCGCCGCCATCGACTCCTGCACGAGCGCCTGATGCTCTTCCGACAGGCTTGCGAAGAAGTCCTGGCTGATCACCGGGATGTAGACAGTGAAGACATGCCCGGTCAGGGACACATGCTTCTGCACCTCGTAGAAACGCTGCGAGTCGATCAGCGCAATCGGGTTTTCCTGACCGTCGATGACGCCCTGCTGAAGCGCCGAATAGACCTCTCCGAAGTTCATCGGGGTCGGGTTCGCGCCCAGGGTGGTAAAGGTGTCCACATGCGCCGGAACCTTCATCGTGCGCAGCTTCACCCCATCCAGATCCTCGGGGGTCTTGATCGGGCGGACATTGTTGGTGACATGCCGCAGGCCGTTTTCCAGCCAGCCAAGGCCAACCAGGCCCTGGTTCTGCAGGCGCCCCAGCATTGCGTCGCCGGTCTCGCTTTCGAACGTCGCGAGCGCGATGTCCTTGCTGGAATACATGTAGGGCAGCTCGATCACGGCAAAGGCAGGATCCCAGCCGGCAAAGAAAGACGAGGGCGGCACGGCCATTTCCAGAACGCCGGTCTGAACGCCTTCGATCATTTCGCGATCCGGCCCCATCTGCGAGGAGGGGAAGATCTGAACATCGATCTCGCCGCCGGAGCCGGCTTCGACCAGCTCCTCAAATTTCAGCAGCGCGCGATGCATGTGATATTGCTCATTCGCGCCATGGCCCACCTTGATAACGGTTTCGGCATAAGCGGCAGCGGACAGGCTGAGCGAGACGATTGCGCCAAGCGCAAGTGTGGATTTTCCGAACAATTGATCCTCCCTGGGTTCGAGCCGAAGCGGTCAGGCTTCTTGGCTGGTGTGTGGTATATCAGATAGAGTATAGAAATCAACGTCGATCTTTGCTAAACTGCCTGTGTCACTTCGAACCGGTCGAAAAAAGGAATGCGCCCATGCAGATCAAGCGTCCCGTTTCCTTGGGAAAAATGGCCGAGGACCGGATCCGGACCGGAATCGTTCGTGGCGAGTTTCAACTTGGCGAATCCCTGCAGGAAAACCGACTCTCCGCGAGTTTCGGCATCAGCAAGACCCCGATTCGGGAGGCACTCGCGGCGCTCGGGCGGCAAGGCCTGGTGGAGTTCTTTCCGAACCGGGGCGCGTTTGTCTTCACCCTGGACCAGGAAGAGGCCCGGCAGCTCTGCCGGTATCGGCTGATGCTGGAGAACAGGGCGCTTGAGCTGTCCAACACGCTTGACCATGACGGGCTGGTGGGCGCGCTCGAAACGGTCTGCGAGGAAATGTCGGCGGCCCTGACCGGCGACGCGTTCGACCGTTACCTTGACCTCGACACCGAGTTTCACGACGCCTTTTTCGATTTCTGTGGCAACAAGTACCTTCGCGCCGGCTATCGCCAGATCAGCGATGTCGTGGCCACGATGCGCACCCATTTGTCCAAACGTCCCGACCGGACCGATATCTCCTATCGCGAACACCGCGCGGTGCTAGAGCACGTTCGGGAGGGCGATCTTTCGGCGGCCCGCTCCGTCCTTGAACGGCATGTGACACGCGGCGAACGCTCCTACATTGATCTTGTCGGCGAGCGACAGGGTGCCGACGGAACCGCCGGATCGGGCCGGGTCTGATGCATATTCACCTTGATCTCCTGGGCGGTCTTGCAGGCGACATGTTTATTGCGACGATGCTGGATCTGCGGCCCGACCTCACGGAGCGCGCGCTGTCCGTCGCGGAGGAGCTGGGCCTGAGAGACAGGGTGCGTGTCGCGTGCAAACCGCACAAGGTCAGTGGGTTCACCGGCAGGCAGGTCTCGGTGACCTTGTGCGGGAGCAATGGCGCCGAGCATCATCACAGGAATTTTCGAGACATTCGCACCTTGATCGAGACATCCCGGCTCGCGACCGGCGAGAAGGCCCGCTCGCTGGATATATTTGGCCATCTGGCGCGTGCCGAGGCCAAGGTGCACGGGGTCTCTCCTGACGCGGTGCATTTCCACGAGGTTGGCGCGCTGGATTCGATCATCGATATCGTCACTGCGGCCCGCATCCTCGAGACCATTGGGTCCTGCAGCTGGTCGGCGAGCCCGATCCCGACCGGATCGGGGCGTGTGCAGTGCCAACACGGGATCATTCCGGTTCCGGCCCCGGCGACGATATTGCTGCTCGAGGGCATGCAGCTTGTGGATGACGGCATTCCCGGCGAGCGTGTGACCCCCACCGGGGCTGCCTTGCTGAAACATCTGCAACCGGCTTTCGCCGGCCCCTCGCAGCCCATGACACTGCTGGGCACGGGTGCCGGATTTGGGCATGCCACGCTCCCGGGAATTCCGAACATGCTCCGCGCGGTCCAATATGATGAAACCCACGGGGCGCGCGCAGACCGGGTGGCGACAATTGCCTTTGAAGTCGACGACCAGACGCCGGAGGACCTGGCGACGGGGCTCGAGATATTGCGGGACCGCGCGGATGTGCTGGACGTCTTCGTGGCTCCGGTGCTGGGCAAGAAGAACCGGCAGGCACAGCACGTCACCATCCTGGCGCACTCCGACACGGAGGATGCCGTGATCGAGGCAGCGTTCGAACAGACGACGACGCTCGGCCTGCGTGTCCATCATACGCTCCGGCGAACCCTGGAGCGGCGAATGCATCAGGTCGGGGAAACGCGGGTCAAGGTCGCGGACAGGCCGGGAGGCGCGACGGCCAAGGCCGAGGCAGACGACCTTGCCGATGCCGCATCAACAGCGCTGTCCCGCGCCAGGCGCGCGCATGAAGCAACGGGTACGGCCTTGCGCCGTAACGGAGGGACCCAATGAGCATCTCGGCCCTGCAATCGGTTCTTGACGATATCGGCCCCGCAACCATCGCGGTCAGCGGCGGGGTCGACAGCATGACCCTTGCCGCTTTGGCCTGCGACCGGCACGAAGCGAGCATTGTCTGCCACGCTGTCTCACCCGCGGTCCCGGAGCGGGCCACGCGGCGCGTCAAGGCGCTCGCGCAAAGCCGGGGGTGGAACCTCGCGATCCTCGATGCGGGCGAATTTGCGGATTCCGATTACCGGTCCAATCCGGTCAATCGCTGTTTCTTCTGCAAGACCCGGCTCTATGGATCCATCGCGCGCCGGTCCGACCTGCCCGTACTCTCGGGAACCAATCTCGATGATCTGCAGGATTTTCGACCCGGGCTCGAGGCCGCGCGCATGCACGCGGTGCGCCATCCCTTCGTGGACGCGGACATGCGCAAGAGTGACGTCCGCGCAGTTGCCCGTCAGTTGGGATTGGCGGAGATTTCCGATCTTCCCGCATCCCCCTGCCTGTCCAGCCGGGTCACCACCGGTCTCCCGATCGAGGCTGACGACCTGAAGGTGATCGAACGGATCGAAGACGCGGCGCGGGCTGTTCTGGGAGAGGTGACGCTCCGATGCCGGCTCACACCGAACGGGTTCCAGCTTGCCGTCGACGAGGCTGTTCTGGCGTCGCTGAGCACCGCGACTGCCGAAGAACTGTCCGACCGGGTGTCCCACTTGCTTCGCCCGCAGGATCAATATGTCGGATTGTGGCGATACAAAAAGGGCAGCGCCTTTGTGGGGGCGCCGGCATGAGCGGGCATCCGGAGATCATCCTGGACGAAGACCGTCGGGCGCGCGTGGGAGTGGAGGAAGCGATCTTCTGCGCCCAGAAAACAGCCGCGCAGGTCTCGAAGATCGTGGAAATGAGCGTCTCACCCATGCGGCGGCTGTTCACGCGAGTGTCGCGCGAAACCTTCGAGGCATTGCCTGCGGACATTCAGGATCGGTTGCGCTTCGACGAGGTCTCCCGGACAGCTGTGCTCGGAGAGGAACAGGCCGTGACGGGGCCGCCACGGGCCGCCATCGTCTCGGCCGGGTCGTCCGACGCGCCGGTTGTGGCCGAAGCGGCCCAGACGCTTCGCTACCATGGTCGCGACTGTACCATCCTGTCCGATGTTGGCGTGGCGGGGCTCTGGCGGCTTCTGGAGCGGGTGGAGGAGATCGGGAAATACCCGGTTGTGATTGCGGTGGCCGGGATGGACGCAGCCTTGCCGACGGTCCTGGGCGGGCTGGTCCCGTCCTGCATCATCGGCGTGCCGACCTCGACCGGTTACGGTGCCGCGCGGAACGGCGAGACGGCCCTCGCAGCCATGCTATCGAGCTGTGCGCCCGGGCTGACCGTGACCAATATCGACAATGGCTATGGCGCGGCGATTGCCGCGCTCAGGATTCTCAGGGCACTGGACGCCGCGCAGGCGTGAAGCCCCCCTGCCCTGCTGGCCGGTGAATTGGGACACCACGCCTTCCCTGCAAACACGCCGGACAGGCCGGGCGGCGCGTCAGTCATTCCACCGCTTGGAATAGGTGAAGTCCAGCGCGAGCACGATCACTATGCAGCTTGCCGCCGCCAGCGCCGTGCCGGTGAACCCCCAGGCCGTGTAGATCTGCCGGAAGGTGGCCGTGCCCACGAACATCGCCGCATATGTGACGCCGCTATAGAGACCAAGGATCGCGGCGCGATTGCGCGGCGAAATCGATGTGAGCCTGCCCACAAGGATTGTCATCCCGAGATGCACGCAGATCCCCCAGCAAAACGCGACGATCAGGAGCGACAGATAGGCCTGCCCGGCGATGGAGAGCACGACATAGGTCGTGATCAGGGCCCCGAACACGATCGGCCCCGCCCGCTGCCGTCCGTAGCGGTCGATATAGGGGTCGAACAGGGTGGCAGCACCGTATCCCAGTCCGTAACTGAGCGAGATCAGCCCGGCCAATGTCGTCGACCGGCCGAGATCCTCGTGCACATGAGAACCAACGAACGCATAGAGCCCGTAAAACGCGATCATGAAAGCGGAGACGGAAAAGAGAACCGGCGCGATATTGGGAACCTTCAGCGCCTCGAATGGCGAGGGGGCGGCAACGGGGTCGGTCTCCGCACTCGGCGCCGGGATCATGCCGGACAGCACATATGTGATCAGGAACCCGGCCGCCGAGAGGATCGTGAAGACGATGCGCCAATGCACGAGGTCGGCGAGAAAGGCCGAGACGCTCACCCCGACCACGAGGCTGACGGTCCAGCCGGTGAGCACCTTGCCAACCGTCTCGTTCTCGCGGCCCGGCGGCGCGACATCGGCGGCGAAACCATAGATGCAGGGCAGGCAAACGCCCGCGGCGATCCCGGCAAGGGCCTGAAACAGGACAAGGCTCGACAGAGTCGGGGCGAAAGACGTCGCGGCGAGCGCAAGTGACAGGGTCGTCATCGCGACAAGCAGCGCCCTGCGCGCGCCCACCTTGCCGACATTGGGCGCAAGGAGCACCGCGCTCGCGGCGGTTGTGGCGCCGTAGAAGGCCGACGCCACGAGCACGTCAGGGGCTGTCTTGCCCGCAAAGGACTGCGCGACCGAGCCGGCGAGCGGGCTGAGCGCAAGCGAATTGGAGCCCACCACGCCAATGGCGAGCGAGAGAACGAGAACTGGATTCATTGGATTTCTGCTACTTCGAGGCGGTTGAGGCATCCGCGACGGCGATATCGTCGACGGTTTCCTCATAGCTGTTCTTGGTGCGTCCGATATGCCGGAGCAGGGTCTGGTGAACCTCGTCCATGTCCCGGCTGCGGAACGCCGCGAGCAGTTCGATATGCTCGTCAAAGGACAGCTCGGTGTGCCGGGGCTTCGAGGCAAGATGCGTTCTCAGCGCGGCGATCTTGCCCGAATAGCGCCCGAAACTGTCGCGAAGATACCCGTTCTCGCAATGGCGGAACGCCGCTGCGTGGAAATCCGTGTCCAGCGCCAGATAGGACGGGATGTCATCCTCAGAAATCGTCCGCTTCATCTCCGCCACGATCTGTTCGATATCGGCAATGAACGCGTCCGGGTTCCGTTCGAGCGCAAGCCCAAGGGCCGCGGTCTCGATCGCCATTCGGAAGTCGCAAATCTCGATAACCTCGCGGGCGCTCAAGGAGAAAACATAGGCGCCCTTCCGGGGTTCCACATCCACCAGGCCCTCATTTCGCAATTGTGCGAGCGCTTCCCGGACCGGCGTCTTCGACACGTTCAGTTCCGCGGCCAGCTGGCGCTCGGAAATCGCGGCGCCGAGTTCGAGCTTCCCGGTCACGATCTCGCTCCGAAGATGTTCAAGGACGCTCTCGGTCAGGGATTTCGGCTTTTCGAAGCGCTCCATTGCAAACGTCTCCTCGTCGTTTGAGCCACCATTACCCCACCAGCGGTCGGGTTGCCACTGGGGTCCGTCACCGGTGTTGACTGGTGTGTGATACCTGATATACCAGCAAACAGCAACTGTAGAATCGGATCAATTTCCGATGCTGCGCAGGGAGGAACCGAACGTGCTGGCTGAACTGGTACTGGATTGCGGGAACCACCATGGCGAAGGCCTCTACTACAACGCGCTCGACGCGCAGATGTGGTGGACGGATATCGAGGGGCGTGCGCTTTGGTCGCTCGATCCGGTCTCCGGCGCTGCCCGCAAGATCGACATGCCGGACCGTGTCTGTTGCTTTGCGCATCGGCGTGACGGCGGCATGATCCTGGCCTTTGCCGACCGGATCGCCTTCTTCGACCCCACCGACGGATCCTTCGAAACCTTGTCCGAATTCGAATCGAAGAACACCGAGACGCGGGCAAATGACGGGCGGACCGACCGGCAGGGCCGGTTCATCGTCGGCGGCATGAACGAGATCACCGGCAAACCCGACAGCAGCGTCATCCGGATCGATGCCGATGGCAGTATCACGACGATCATCGACGGCGTGTCCTGCGCAAATTCGACCTGCTTCTCGCCCGACGGTCGTACCATGTATTCTACCGACACCCCCGAGCAGACGATCCGGGCCTACGAATACGATCCCGACACGGGTGAGATCGGCAACATGCGGATCCTCGCGGATTTCGCCGACGAACCGGGCGTCCCCGATGGCTCCTGCGTAGACGCCGAAGGCGGCGTCTGGAACGCGGAATGGGAGGGGCGCCGCGTGGTGCGCATCGCGCCGGACGGATCCATCGACCGGGTGATCGAGGTGCCGGCATGGAAGCCCACCTGCTGCGCCTTCGGCGGTCCGGACATGGACATTCTCTACATCACGACATCCCGGCTGATGAGCAGCCCGGAACAGATCGCGGCCGACCCCCAGGCGGGTGGCCTGTTTGCTGTCAGACCCGGCGTGCGCGGCATCGTCGACACGCCATTTGCGGGCTGACGTCAGAAATATCGTCTCAGGGAGGAACCAATGACGACTTTCACACTCCGATCGATGGCCAGCGCGGCCGCCTTGCTTGCAAGCACCGCAATTGCCGGAGCCGTCGACTACACGGCGCCCCAACCCATGGTCGATGGCGCGCAGGCCGACATGTCGGCGCTCTCCAATGATGGCGATCTGCGCATCGCCTACATGCCGCCGGCGACCGAATTCAACTATTACATCGCCATCGGCGAGGGCGTGAAAGCCCTGGCAGCCGAGGCCGGTGTCGAAGTGTTCATGCTGGCACCGCAATCGGGCTCCGACATCAACGGCCAGATGGGCATGATCCAGGACGCGATCACGCAAGGCGTCGATGCCATCATCCTGTCCACCCATGACGAAGCCGCCGCCGCACCCCTGGTGAAGCGGGCGGTCGAGAACGGCATTGCCGTGGTCATCGTCAACTCCGATATCGGCAACTTCCCGACCCCGGTGCATGCCGTCGTTGGCTATTCCCAGCGCAACGGCACCCACAAGATCGGGGAGTTCCTGGTCGAAAAGGCCGCCGGCTCCGAGCTGCAGATCGGCGTGATCGAAGGGCTTCCCGGCTATCATTCGACCGAACGCGTCGGCGGCTTCCTTGATGGCATCGAGGGATCGGAAAACCTCGATGTTGTGGCCTCGATCGCCGGCGGCTGGAATGTCGAGGGCGGCAACACTGCCGGCATGGACCTGCTGCAGGCCAACCCCGACATCGATGTGCTCTTCGCCGCCAATGACTACATGATCATGGGCGCCGCCCTGGCCGCCAAGGCGCTCGGCAAGCGCGACCTGATGCTTCTGGGCAATGACGGCGACACCGCCGCACTGGAAGAAATCGCCGGGGGTGCTGTCACCGCGACCGTCAACACGACGCCTTTCGTCATGGGTCAGATCGCCTTGCAGGTCACGCTCGACTCGCTTGACGGCAAATTCGGCGGCGGCTTCGTCGAGACGCCGACCGTCGTTGTCGATACCGAGAGCGTGGTGCCGGCTCTGCAGGATCCTGACAGCCTCTATCCCAAACCGTCGAAGAGTTACTGACGGTTTCCCGAGGGCAGCCCCTCCTCCACTTGGGCTGCCCTCCCCTTTCAAAACTGATCCTGAACCGACTGGGGCACGTCTCATGCCTGACCAGACCAATACCGCTGTCCCTGCATGGGAGTTGCGGAACCTGACCAAGAGGTTTGCCGGAATCGTCGCCAATGAGTCCGTCAGCCTGTCGCTGGAACGCGGCCAGATCCACGGGTTGCTCGGTGAAAACGGCTGCGGAAAATCGACCCTGATCAAGATGATGATGGGGGTCCACCAGCCCAGCGCCGGAGAGATCCTGCGCGACGGCCATCCGGTCACCATCGCCGGTCCCACGGCCGCGCGCGCCGCCGGCCTCGCCGCCGTGTTCCAGGAATTCTCGCTGGTGCCGACCCTGACCGTGGCCGAGAATATCTGGCTGGGCAACCTGCCCGGGCATCGCGCCCGGGTGGATTGGCAGACAATGCGGGACAGCGCGACCGAGGTCATGGCCCGCCTCGCCGTTGCCATCGACCCCGAGGCCATTGTGGCCGACCTGTCGGTGGCCGATCAGCAGCTGGTCGAGATTGCCAAGGCCATCGCCACCGATGCCTCCATGCTGATCCTCGACGAGCCAACCACGGCGCTCGGCCTCGAAGAAATCAAGGACCTGCACCGGATCCTGCGCAAGCTTGCAGCCCAGGACAAGGCGATCCTCTACATCTCCCACCGGCTGGACGAGGTGGAAGAACTTGTCGATTGCGTGACCGTCCTGAAGGATGGCCGCGTTGTCTCGACGGCCGCTGAAACAGAGGTGTCTGTCGATGCCTTTGTCGCCGCGATGATCGGTGAGATCTCCAACCACTACCCGAAAGTTGACAACGTCCGGGAAGAGGTCCTGCTGGAGGCAAAGGGCCTGCGAACCGCCAACCGCGTGCAGGATGTGAGCTTCAACGTCCATGCCGGCGAGGTCTTCGGGTTGGGCGGCGTGCTCGGCTCGGGTCGCACCGAGATTGCCCGCGCGCTCTTCGGCGTCGACCGCCTGCTCGCGGGCGAGGTCAAGGTCGACGGCCAGACATTGCGCCTGCGTTCCCCCGCCGATGCGGTGGCCGCTGGCATCGCGCTGGTGCCGGAAAACCGCAAGGTCGACGGGCTGTTCTTCAACTTCCAGGGACAGCCGAACATGTCGATCTCCAAGCTCGCCCGGCTCGGCTCGCCCGCCGCGATGAGCCTGCGGACCGAGGAACGGCTGACCCATGAGCTCTATGACCGGCTCGAGGTATCCGCCAGCGCCAAGGACCGGCTCGTCGGCCTGCTCTCGGGCGGCAACCAGCAGAAGATCGTCATCGGACGATGGCTCTTTGCCGGCGCGCGGGTCTTCGTGCTGGACGAGCCGACGCAGGGCATCGATGTCGGCGCCCGCGCCGCTGTCTACACCCTCATCAACGAGCTGACAGCGGCCGGACATGCCGTGGTCCTCATCTCCTCCGACGACAACGAACTCCTGGCGATGTCCGACCGCATCGGAATCGTCAATCACGGCCGGCTGGTCGATATCCGGGCCGCCTCCGATGTCCGCAAATCGGACCTCGTCCGCGCCTCTTCAGAACAGGAGACCGCCGCATGAACGCGCTTCTTCGCTCCCCCATCATCGCCCCGCTGGCCGCGCTCCTGATCGTGACCGCCATCGCGGCACTCACCACGCCGCGCTTTCTCGACACGGGCAACCTGTCGAACCTCGCGCTTCAGGTCTCGATCGTCGCCATCGTCGCCATCGGCTCGACCTTCGTGATCCTGATCGCCGGGATCGACCTTTCGCCCGGCTCGGCCATCGCGCTGCTGACCATGATCTTCGCCATATCGGTGAAATTCCAGGGCATCCCTCTGCCAATCGCCATCCTGTTGACCATCGCGCTCGGCGCGGGATTGGGGGCGTTCAACGGCTTTCTGACGGCCTATCTGCGCATTCCGGCCTTTATCACCACGCTCGCCGCCCTCTCCGCCTTCCGTGGCATGGCCTTCCTTTTCAACAACGGCTCGCCGGTCTTCTCGGTCCATGACGCGCTGGAAGGCATCTTCTACGGCACCTTCCTCGGCCTGCCGCTGCCGCTCTACTACCTGATCGTCCTCTATGCGGCGGCCTGGTACGTGCTGCGCTATACCGCCTTCGGTCGCGCCGTTTATGCCGTCGGCGGCAATCCGAACGCGGCCGAGTTGTCCGGCCTCAAGGTGCGGCGCATCCAGTTCTTCGCCTTCATGATCGCCGGGGCCATGGCCGGGATCGGCGCTGTCCTCATGGCCGCGCGGCTCAATTCCGGCTCACCGAATTACGGCGTCGGACTGGAGCTGTCTGCCATCGCCGCCGCCGTCATCGGCGGGGCCAGCCTGGCAGGCGGACGCGGCAACATCATCAACACGCTCATCGGCGCGCTGACCATCGTCATCGTCCAGAACGCGCTCAACCTGAACGCCGTGCCGACCTCGGTCCAGACCATCGTTCTTGGCGCCATCATCGTCACCGCCGTCGGTCTCGACATGTGGCGCAACGAAATCGGGAACGTCCTGCATGGGCTGGCCGTGACCCGTCCCAAATCCTGAATCCAAAGGAGCAAACCAAATGACCGCCAACACCTTCTCCCATATCGGGATCACCGTGCCGGACCTTGAAAAGGCCGTCGAGTTCTACACCAAGGCCTTCGGCTTCTACCTGATCATGCCGCCCACCGAGATCCAGCAGGATGACAGCGCCATCGGCGAGATGTGCGACGATGTCTTCGGCCCGGGCTGGGGCTCCTTCCGCATCGCCCACCTCTCCACCGGCGATGGCATCGGGGTCGAACTGTTCGAGTTCCCGAAGACCGAACAGGAAGACCGCCCCTTCGAATACTGGCGCCCGGGCCTGTTCCATTTCTGCATCCAGGACGAGAACCTGGAGGAGCGCGTGAAGGTCATCGAGTCCCTCGGCGGCAAGCAACGCATGCAGCAGGTCCGCAAATACTACCCCGGCGAGAAGCCTTACCGGATGGTCTATTGCGAAGACCCGTTCGGAAACATCTTCGAACTCTACTCCCATTCTTACGAACTCACCTACTCCGCCGGCGCCTATCAGGACTGATCGCCGGAACGGAAAGGAGCATGCCATGACCGACAGACCCAAGGTTGTCATCACCGACTTCGATTACGGTGACAACGACATCGAAAAAGCCATCATCGAAGCTGCCGGCGGCCAGGTCGTCGGCCTCCAGGCGAAATGCGAAGAAGACCTCTTCGAGCACGCCGAAGACTGCTTCGCCATGATCAACCAATATGCGCGAGTCGGCGCCAAGACGATCGCGCATATGAAACAGTGCAGGGTCATCGCCCGCTATGGCGTCGGCGTCGACATTGTCGACGTCAAGACCGCCACCGAGCGCGGCATCATGGTGACCAACGTGCAGGATTACTGCACCGACGAGGTCGCCGACCACGCCGTTTCGCTCTGGTTGACGCTGGCGCGGAAACTGCCGCAGTTCAACGCCTCCACCCATGCCGGCAACTGGTCCTGGCGCTCCGAGCGGCCGGTCTATCGGCTGCGCGGACGGACGATGGGCATCGTCTCGCTGGGCAAGATCGGCCAGGCGATTGCCGAACGGGCCAAGCCGTTCGGCGTCCGGATCATCGCCTATGATCCCTATCTCGACCCCGCCGTGGCCCGCGAGATGGGCGTCGAGCTGGTCGACAAGGCGACCTTGGTGGCTCAGTCCAACTACATCCTCATGCAGGCGCCGATGACGCCCGAAACCCGGCATTTCCTGTCGGATGCGGAGTTCGCGGCCATGAAGCCCGGCGGCATCCTTGTCCTGACCGGGCGCGGCCCGACCGTGGACAACAAGGCGCTCTACCGCGCGCTCACCGAGGGCACGCTCGCTGGCGCCGGGCTCGACGACCCCGAGGAAGAACCCGCCAAGCGGGCGCAGTGGGATCCGGCGGACAACCCGATCTTCACGCTGCCGAATGTCATCGTGACCCCCCACACCGCCTATTACTCCGAGGAATCCATCCAGCAGGCGCGCGAGACCGCCGCCTCCGAGGTCGCCCGCGCGCTGCGCGGCGAGCGTCCGAAGAACCTGCTGAACCCGGAAATCCTCGCCTGACACATCGCGACAAAGGACACGCAAAATGCTGAAAGTATACAACGATTTCGAACGCAACCCGGAGCTGCTGGCGAAGTTCGACGAGGTCATCAAATGCCTCTCCGCCACCGCCGTCT
Organism: uncultured Tropicimonas sp.; assembly: GCA_947497945.1. Lineage (GTDB taxonomy): Bacteria > Pseudomonadota > Alphaproteobacteria > Rhodobacterales > Rhodobacteraceae > Tropicimonas. The sequence continues at coordinate 17,733 of CANMIP010000002.1, forward strand.
TCGCCGACAGCCAGTACCGGACCGGCGTGATGGATAGCGGCATCAAGCCCGCCTTCCGCGCAAAGGTATGCGGCCAGGCGCTGACCGTCCAGCTCTCCAAGGGCGACCTCGTGGACCCGCTCAAGGCGCTGGAGATGGGCCAGGCCGGCGACATCATCGTCGTCGATGCCGGTGGCGACCTGAACACCTCTGTCTGTGGCGGGCTGATGGGCGGACTGGCCCAGAATGTCGGCATACGGGCGATGATCGTGGATGGCTGCGGCCGGGACACGGATGAGCTCGAAGATATCGGCTGGCCAATCTGGACCCGCGCCATCACCCCGCGCGGCACCCACACCATGTTCTCCGAACGCAAGGAAGAGCTGTCGATCAACGTCCCGATCGCCTGCGGCGGCGTGCCGGTCAATCCCGGCGATTTCATCGTTGCCGACCTGATGGGCGTCGTGGTGATCGCCCAGGACAAGGCCGAGGAGATCGTCAAGCTGGCGGGCGAACAGGCCGAGCGCGAGCAGAAGACCCGCGAATGGGTCGCCCAGGGCAAAACGGTTCAGGATCTGCTCAATGAATTCGGCCGGATCTGACCCGCGCCTGATCGGCATCGATTGGGGGACAACCTCCTTTCGAGCCTATCTGCTCGGCGCCGGCGGAGAGATTCTCCGCCGGCTCGAGGCAAGGCGCGGCATCCTGCATGTGGAGGGTGGCGATTTCGAGGGCTTCTTCCGTGAACAGGTCGAGCCATGGCTGGGGGAGTGGGATCTTCCCGTCATCGCCTCGGGCATGATCACCAGCCGCAATGGCTGGATCGAAACGCCTTATCTGGACCTCCCGGCCGGGCCGGCGGAGCTTGCGGAAAACCTCACGGTTCATCGCCTGTCCAGCGGGCAGGAGCTCCGCTTCATCACCGGCGCGACAGCACTGGATGCGACGGGCGCGCCGGACGTGATGCGCGGCGAAGAGGCCGAGATTGTCGGGCTTCTGGACCTCGGGGTCTCGGACGGGTTGATCGTCATGCCGGGCACGCATTCCAAATGGGTGCGCGTCGAGAGCGGGCGCATCGCCTCTTTCGAAACCTTCATGACCGGTGACGTGTTCTCGGCCCTGCGAGAGGCAACCATTCTCGGCAAGCTCATGCAGGGCACCAACCCCGCACCGCAAGCCTTCGAACGCGGCGTCCGCGCGGGGCATGGCACGCCCGAGGCGCTGCTGCACCGGCTGTTCCATGCCCGCACATTGCCGCTGACCGGCGTGATCGGCGAAACCGAGACCGCGGATTTCCTCTCCGGCCTGTTGATCGGGACGGAGATCGGCGCGGCCACGTCCGGGAGCCAGACGGACAGGGTCGCGATTGTCGGGCGCAGCGATCTCGCGCAGCGCTACGCGGATGCGATGGAGATCGCCGGGATCGGTACCACGCAAGTCCCCTCGGATCTCGCGGCGCGGGGGCATTACGCCATCGCCAGAATGGCCGGATTGGTGGAGACCTGACATGACCCCGCTTCTCGAACTCACCGCCGCAAGCAAGTCCTTCGGACCAACCCGCGCCCTCACGGAGCTGAATTTCCAGCTCCTGCCCGGCGAGGTCCACGCGCTGGTGGGCGAGAACGGGGCGGGCAAATCCACCGCGCTCGGCCTGATGTATGGCGTGATCGCCCCCGATACCGGCAGCGTGACCGTCGGCAGCCAGGCGCAGCAGTTCCGCTCCACCGCCGATGCCCGCGCTGCCGGCGTCGCCTGCGTCTTCCAGGAGCTCAGCCTTGCCGGCGGCTTGACCGTTGCCGAGAACATCTTTGCCGGCCATCCCCGCCAGCGTCTCGGGCTTGTCGACTGGCCCCGCCAGCGCACCGATGCCGCCGCCCTGCTGGACGAGTTCGAGCTTGATATCGATGTCCGCAAGACCGTGGACAGCCTCGCCGTCAGCGCCCGGCAGGTCGTCGAGATCGCCAAGGCGCTCTCGCTCGACGCCCGGATCCTGCTGCTGGACGAGCCGACCTCGGCGCTTGCCCCTGATGAGGTGGACGCCCTTTTTGCCATCATCGAGAAGCTCAAGGCGCGCGGCATCGGCATCCTCTATGTCAGCCATCACCTGTCGGAGATCTTCCGCATCTCGGACCGGATCACGGTGATGCGCGACGGTCGCAAGATCGCGACACATCACACGGCGGAGACCACCGAAAAGGAGATCGTCTCGCAGATGGTCGGGCGCCTCGCGACCGCGGAACGGGTGCGCAACAAGCGCCCGATCGGCGAGCCAATGTTCCGTGCGCAGGAAATGGGGCTTCCGGGGATCTATGATGACCTGACATTCGATGTCCGCGCCGGCGAGATCGTCGGGCTGGCCGGGCTTCTCGGCTCGCGGTCAAAGCTGATCGCGCGCGCCGTTGCCGGCCTGCTGCCGCCCTCGGTGGGCTCGATGGAGCTGGGAGGGGCGACCTTCGCTCCGCGCTCGCTGCGCGATGCCATCGAGGCCGGAATCGCCTTCGTGCCCGAGGAACGCAAGACCGAAGGCCTGTTCCTGGGCGAATCCAACCTTGGCAACCTCGCCGCTGCCAACCTGAAACGGTTCCGCCATTTTGGGCTGTTCCAGCGCAAGGCCGCCGCCGAGGCAACGCAGGACGCTATCGGCCAGCTCGAGATCAAAACATCCGGACCGGAGCAACCGACCGGCGCGCTGTCGGGCGGCAACCAGCAGAAGGTGCTGCTCGCCAAGTGGCTGGAGACGCAGCCCCGGCTGCTGGTTCTGAACGAGCCGACCAAGGGCGTCGATATCGGCGCCAAGCTGAAGATCCACGAGGAGCTGGAGCGCTGCGCATCGGGCGGGATGGCAATCCTTGTGGCCTCATCGGACTTCCACGAGTTGCTCGCGCTTTGCGACCGGATCCTGGTGGTGCGCGACGGACGGATCGTCGGCGAGACGGATCCGGCGAATTTCAACGAGGACGACCTGCTGTCAGTCGCCTCCGGGGTACAGCCCGCGCCGGCCCCTGACCTTGAGGGATCACCATCATGACGATCGCCATTTCATCCGGGCAGGACCGGTCGAGCCTGCTCGAGAAGATCGCCCGCACCCGCGAACTGACGCTGCTTGCGCTGATCGCGCTCATCATCGTGGCGATGACATTTGCCTCGCCGCATTTTCTCTCCGTCGCCAATTTCCGCGCGATCTCCATCGGCATGACGCCCAATGCTATCATCGTCATCGGCATGGCGATCCTGCTGGCCTCGGGTGGCTTCGACCTCTCGGTCGGCTCCGTCATGGCGCTGTCGAGCACGGTCGTCGCGCTGTTGCTGCTCGCCGGTTGGTCGATCCCGATGGCGGTAGCGGCCGCCCTGTTGGTCGGCGCCTGCACCGGGCTCGTCAATGGCGGGCTGGTGACCGGCTTCGGCATCAACCCGCTGGTGGCCACGCTGGGAACGATGTCGATAGCGCGCGGGATCGCGCTGGTCATGACCGAAGGCTTCTCGGTTTCCAGCCTGCCCGCCGAGTTCGGCGCGGTCGGCAAGGCCTCCCTGGCCGGGCTCCCCGTCCTGTTCTGGCTGACCATCACCATGGTCATCGCCTTCGATCTTGCCGTGCGCCACAGCGCCTTTTTCCGGCAGGTCTATTTCATCGGCGCCAACGAGCGCGCCGCCGCCCTGTCGGGGATCGCCGTCAGCCGCGTCCGCATCGTCGCCTATGTCATCACCGGCATCCTTGCCGCCCTCGCGGGCGTGCTTCTGGCCTCCCGCCTGATGAGCGGCACACCGACGGCGGGCAGCGGGCTAGAGCTGCAGGTTCTGGCCGCGGCGGTGATCGGCGGTGCCAGCCTCAAGGGCGGCGAAGGAACGATCCTCGGCGCCTTCCTCGGCGTCGTCTTCGTGGCGCTGATCAACAACGCCATGACCATGCTCGCCGTCTCCGTCTACTGGCAGATGATCATTATCGGCGCCGTGCTGGTGATCGCCGTGGCGCTCGACATGATGATGCGCCGCCGCGCCGGCTGACCCTTTCACGACACCAGAGGAGGAAACCATGACACCCAAATTTCACCTGAACAGGCGACAGGCCCTGATGGCCGGCGCCACCGGCGTCGCAGGCTCGATGCTCCCCAGCTTTTCCCGCGAGGCGCTCGCGGCAGGCGCGGGCATGGAATATGTCTTCCTGTCCATCGTGACCCAGGTGCCCTTCTGGCGCGACCACCGGGACGGGCTGGATGCCGCCTCCGAGGCGCTTGGCGTGAAGACAACCTTCACCGGGCCGCTCGATTTCGACACCGCCGCCCAGGCCCGCCAGCTTGACGAGCTGATCGTTCGCCGCCCGGCCGGCATCCTGATCTTCCCCGGCGATGTCGGTGCGCTGGAGCCCGGGATCGCGCGCGCAACCGAGGCCGGCATTCCGGTCGCCATGATCATCGGCGACGCGCCCAATTCCGGTCGGATGACGCATCTCGGCATCTCGAATTTCGAGGCCGGCAAGGAAGGCGGCAAAATGCTGGCCGAGGCCGTTGGCGGCAAGGGCAAGGTCCTGCTCGGCACCTTCCCCGCTCCTTCCGTCCTTGAGCGGGTCGAGGGCTACAAGGCCTATTTCGCCGAACATGCCCCCGAGATCGAGGTTGTCGATGTCATCAACGACAAGGCCGATCCCGCCTATGCGCCGACGGCCTATGCGCAGGCCATTCTCGCCAACCCCGATATCGTCGGGATCGGCGGCACCGATGGCGACAGTGGCAAGGGCGCGGCGATTGCAGTGACCGAAGCAGGGCGCGTCGGCGAGATCAAGATCGTCGGCATGGACCGCAATACCGACATGCTGCCCTATATCGAGGACGGAACAATCGTCGGCGCCATCGCCCAGAAATCCTTCGCGGAGCTCTTCCTTGCCGTCCATCTCCTGCATTGGCTGAACACCGATGGCATGAAGGTGCTTCCGGACTGGAAAGCCGCTTCCGTCAACCCGCTCCCCGAACAGATCGTCACCGGCATCATGAAGATCACGCCGGAGAACGTGGCCCAGTTCCGGCACAGCTGATCACAACGGGCTGCCTGCGATCCGCCGGGCGGGGTGCAGGCGGCCCGACCGCTTCGGCCGGGCCGGGGCAAAAACCAACAAGGTAGGACATCATGCAAGACCGGGAAATCATCGCCATCCTCCGAGGCGTTCGCCCTGATGAGGTCGTCGATATCGCCACGGCAATCCTTGAGGCTGGCATCACCCGCATCGAGGTTCCCCTGAACTCGCCCGACCCGTTCGACAGCATCCGAAACCTCTCGGACGCGATGGGAGACCGGGCGTTGATCGGGGCCGGAACGGTGTTGACGCCCCAGGATGCAGAGAGGGTCGCCTCTGTCGGTGGTCAGATGGTGGTCTCGCCCGATTGCAACGCGGCAGTGATCGACGCGACCAAATCCGCCGGAATGGCCTCCTTTCCCGGCTGCCTGACACCGAGCGACTGCTTTCTGGCCCTGCGGCACGGTGCAGACGGGCTGAAGATCTTTCCGGCTTCGGTTCTGGGCGTCTCGGGCCTCAAGGCATTGCGCGCGGTACTCCCCGGAGACGCCAAGGTCTACGCCGTCGGCGGCGCTGGCCCGCAGAACTTCGGCGAGTGGCGCGATGCCGGCGCCACAGGCTTCGGCATCGGAACGGCAATCTACCAGGCCGGCGACAGCGCGGAGCTGGTCTCTGCCAAGGCCGGGACGATCGTCCGCGCCTATGATGCAGCCTTCACCTGACACGCGCCGCAGGAGGACCGCGCACTGCGAGCCGGGCAACGGCAGCACGGGACCACCTGCGCGGGTCGATCCTTCAACCTCACACCGACCAAACACGCAGGAACCATGGCAGATATCTGGGAAAAGGTGACACTGGCGACCGGCGATCTGACGCTGACATGCCTGCCGGGTATCGGCGGCAGGCTCTGGGATGTCACCCACAAGGGACGCTCCATCCTGTTTCAGAACCCGGACCTGACAGGCGTCACGCCCGACCTTGGCGCACTCCAAGACCTGCCGACACGATCCCCCCAGTTTCGCTTTCCGCTCTGGGGCGGCGAGAAGACCTGGATTGCTCCGGACAGGGACTGGATTGACCAATCCCCCTACCCCATCCTGGACTCAGGCCCATACAACCTGATTTCCTCAGATGCGCGCTCCGTTCACATGCAGAGCCAGGTCTGCGACACAAGCGGCCTGCAGATCGACCGCGAAATCCGCCTGCTGTCACCGGAGGGCTGGACGATCCGGCACCGGGTCAAAAACTGTGGCACATCCAGCCGCGAAACCGGGATCTGGTCGGTCCTGATGCTGAAACATGCCGGCCGGATCGGGTTGCGGCCCGAGACGGACAGCGCGATCCCAACGGTTTTCGGAGATGCGACGGGCCGTGTCCGGCGCCTGGATGACGCCGTGGTCTTTGGCTGCACGGCACCGCAGGAGTTCAAATGTGGCGCGTCGAACGCCTCCGGCCTTGTCGTGATCGGCTTGGGAGACGACGCCGACCCGACCATGTTGACCTGTCGGTCGGCACCCAGCGGTGCCGAGACACGCTTCGCACATGGACATGGCTTCGAAGTGTTCAACTCGGGCGATTACCCTTATTTCGAGGCCGAATGGCATTCGCCTGTCAGCATCCTCGAACCGGGCGCATCGGCAAGCTTTGAACAGCACTTCGCCATTCGAAGGGACCTGTCGACCGAAACGACGGCAGCACCCCCGTCTTCACTGGAACAGGAGATCGCGAGATGCATGTATTAGTCACGGGAGCCGGCGGGCACCTCGGCCGAAAGCTCTTCGATCACCTCGAGGCGCAACCGGGGTTCGACGTCTCCGGGCTGGACATCCGGCCCGTAGACCATCCGCGGATCCACGTCGCCGATTTCGCCGACACGCCCAGCTGGGCGGAACATTTTGCCGGTGTGGATGTGATCGTGCATCTGGCCGGGGACCGCGAGCCCAACGCCTCCTGGGCATCGAGCATTCACAACAATATGGATGCCACGATCGTGCTCTATCATCACGCCGTCGAACAGGGCGTTTCCCGGGTCGTGCTGGCGAGTTCGAACTGGATTCACGGCGACAAACGGTTCTCCACCGACACCCTCGACAGCCAGACCCCGCCCGGCCCGGTGAATGCCTATGGGATGTCAAAGCTCTTCTGTGAGCGCACAGGCGCCTATTTCGCAAAATATCACGACCTGTCAGTCATTTGCCTTCGCATCGGCTGGACGCAATGGACACATGACAACAAACCCGGGCCGCATATGGCGATGGGGCGGTGGGGGCAGGAAATGTGGTTGAGCGACCGGGATTTCCTGAACGGAATGCTCGCGGCGATCACCGCCCGCAACGTGTCCTTTGCCGCGCTGAACCTGATGTCGGACAATCCGGGAATGCGTTGGAACATCACGGAGACGCGAGAGACAATCGGCTATGAGCCCCGCGATGGGGAGCCGGCGACCATTCCAGCCAGCCAACGTATGACCTCCTGGTTGAAAAAGACCTTAACTGTCACCCTGCCGAGGGCGATCAACACGCATTTCCCGGACTGGTGAACTCTGTCGCGTGAATCTTGGTTCACGGGTTTGCGCGTGCCGTCCGGTCAAAACAACGAATCCGATGAATGATTCAGGCGGTCACGGGCGTCCGCTTTCCGTACCGGATCGTCCGCTCGCAATTGCAGACGCATGTCTCCGCCATCGCTTCAAGAAATGCGTTGCTCGTTTTGATTGAGGTACAAAAAATCTGTATTCCTATCGTATTATTGGGCTCCAGACTCATTGAATTTCACAGCCAGTAGATCACAGTCGCTGCGAGAGCGATGACTGAGAGGAAGACCTTTGGTCATCTGTCACAACGAGTGGCAACCCGCTGCCGGTCCTTCAGCCGCCCAAACAAAATCCCGACTCGGTTGCGGCCTTTGCATCTGCGCTTGTCATGGCGGACGGGTTTGTTGCGAAACTTTCGACCGGGGATGCAGGCGCGTATCCCCTTGTCTTTCAAGGCATACCGAAACCAGTCGGCGTCCTCTCCCTGGTATGCGATCAACCCGTCCGCAACGGGACAGCTGTCCGGAAGCACCGCTGCCCCGGTGTAATCGCTGACTTGGCCAGCGGTCATGAAGACCCGGATGGGGCGGCCCGAAGCGTCCGTGACGGAGTGCTGCTCCCGTGACGTACAAAGGCAAATCAGGTTTGACGGGGCTTCCGCAGCCAAGGATACTTGATATGCGCGCCGCAATTCGCCGTTCTTTGGAGGAACCATGTCAGGGGATGAATTCTATGGCTGCCCGTGCTGCAGCGGGACACTCGGCGGGCTCTTTGCCGTCAACAAGTCGGTGCGCCACCTGAAGGAACAGGCCGAGGGCGGGAAAGGATGGTCCTGCAACTGGGGCATCGACTGGCTGTCCCTCAGTCGGCGGGACTTGCTGAAGTCCGGCGCCGCGGCGGCAAGCCTCGCGGCGCTGATGCCGCAAGAGGGTCAGGCACAGACCGCCTCGCAGGCGCAGACCACCACCGTCTTCACCAACGGGACCGTGCTCACCGTCGATGACGATTTCTCGGAAGTCGAGGCTATTGCCATCCGCGGCAACCGCATTCTGGCCGTGGGCACCGATGGAGAGGTCCGTGCCGCGGCCGGCGACGCGGCCAGGATCGTCGATCTCGAAGGCAAGGCCGTCCTTCCGGGCTTCATCGAAGCCCATACCCATGTCATTTCGGGCTCCGTTGTCGACTCCATCATGGATTATGTCGGCATGGCCCGGTTCACGACGGTTGCCCAAGTGCTGAACCATATCGCATCGCGCGCCGCGGAGACGCCCGCTGGCGAATGGCTGGTCTTCCGCAACTTCGACCCCGCGGTGCAGGAAGGTCCCGACGCACTGACATTTGCCGAGCTCGACCCGATCTCCACCGAGCATCCGATCTTCGTGCTGAACGCCTCGGGGCACCTGGCTTACGCGAATTCCAGGGCTTTCGAAGTGTCGGGGATCACCAGTGATGTCGAAGACCCGCCGGGCGGCGCGTTCGTCCGCGACGCGGACGGCAACCTGACCGGCTTCATGAAGAACAACGTGGCCTTCCTGCAGATCGCCTCGAACTACCCGGCGATGATGGAGGCCGATCCCGTGGAAGGCCTGATCGGCTTGCTCGACAAGTGGGCGCCGGTTGGCCTGACAACGGTCTCGGAGCTGAGCCTTGGCGCGCTCGCGCAGTCGCCGGCGGATGCGCAGGTCATGGCCGCGGCGGCGCAATCGGGGCGTCTCAAGGCGCGCATCCGTGCCTATCCCTTCTACACGCTTGGAACGGAGGTCTGGGACGATGCTGGCATTGCCCAGGGCGATGGGAACCCGCTTGCCCGCATCGCGGGTTACAAGCTGGTCGCCGATGGCTCCAACCAGGGTTTCACCGGGTTGCAGCGTGAGCCTTACCTGAACAGCGACAGCCGTGGCCTTGCCTACATGGAACCGGACGAGTTGATCGCGGTGGCGCTCGACCGGGCCGGGAAGGGCTGGCACCTCGCGATCCACGGCAATGGCGATGCTGCCATCGACAATATCCTCGACACCTGCCAGGCATTGGCCGATGCGGGTATCGACATGTCCATGCTACGCCCGCGGATCGAGCATTGCTCGATCCTGCATGACGACCAGATCGAGCGGATGCGCGAATTTGGCGTGTCGGCGAGCTTCCTGATCGGACATGTCCATTACTGGGGCGTCGCGATGCGGGATGATGTCTTCGGAGCGGAGAAAGCCCAGCTTCTGGACCGTTGCCGCAGCGTCGAGGCGGCCGGAGTCAGCTTCACCCTGCATTCGGATTTCATGGTGACCGATCCGAACCCGCTGCACATGATCGAGATGGCCGTGACGCGTCGGACATGGAAGGAACCGGACTTCGTGCTGGCGCCCGACGAGCGGATTTCCGTCGAATCCGCCATTCGCGCCATGACGTCCGAAGCAGCCTGGCAACTCTTCTCCGATCAGGAGGTCGGCAGTCTCGAAACCGGCAAGTTCGCCGACATGGTCATTCTCGACAAGGATCCGCGCCGCGTCGATCCGGACAGGATCAAGGACATCAATGTCGTCGCGACCTGGATGGACGGGAAGCAGGTCTATCCGTCCTGACCGGCTGATGCGCGAACGCCCACAGGGCATTGAAACGGTGTCCTGGGCCCGTGCAGCAGTTGGACGGCCCAAAGATTACCGGTTTTCCGATGGATCTGGGCGACCTGTCTTTGTCCCTGATACCGGGCCACTGCTTTGGCTGGGACAGGGGGACGAGATGGCTCGGAAACGGTATTCGGACGAGGACGTCCTGAAGCTGCTGCGTGAGGTCGAACTGAAGCTGGCGGATGGCAAGGACGTGCGAACGGCATGTCGTACAGTCGAGCCAAGAGCCCCTCGGTCTTCTGTCGCGTTCTTGCGACGGTCTGTGCACCGAAGCCGCACTGCGAGGTCGTAAAAGCGGAGGACATGCGCAAAACACGGGCCAGGGTCCGGGGAGTCGAGGCCGGAAACGAGGCGCAGCTATCATCCACCAGAGGTGTCCTCAGTGAAATCATCGAGAGCATTGCAGATCGCATGAGTGTTGCGGATGCCGCTGAGAGGAACGTAGCCGCAGATTTTCGTGACAGCGCAGGCAGGATGGTTCCACCGCGAAGCGTCTGCGCGCGCCTGAACGATCCTGTTCTTCGCCCGCAGGAATGCGGAAATCCCTCTGGCGGGTTTGTCTGGACACCGGCCCCGTTACCCAGGACCCGCCCCCCTGCCCTTTCAGGCTTTTTCCTCTGTCAGTCCCGCTTCAAGGCTCAAAAAGAAACGTCTGGCACAAAATGGCCAGTTTTGCATTTGTGAGTTCTGTAGCCTTGCAATTGAACGATCGCACAACCGCAACCTCACGGAGATATACGCATGCCAGATATTGTCCCTCTGAGCGACAGCATCACCGCAATCATCTACTTTGGCGACGTGGTGTTTGCTGTTAGCGGAGCGTTGACGGCCGCGCGATACCGCATGGACATTATCGGCTTTGTCCTGATTGGCACCATCACGGGGATCGGTGGCGGGACGACGCGCGACCTCCTGATCGACCGGCCGGTCTGGTGGACCCAGAACCCGTCCGAGCTGAGCCTCTGCGTTCTGGCATCCCTTGTAACATTCTTTTTTTATCAGCGTGTTGCGCGCTATTCCAGCATGATCTGGGCAGACGCCCTGGGGTTGTCCGCTTTTTGCGTCGCCGGCGCCCACATCGCCCTGAATTACGGTGTCGCTCCTGAAGTTGCCGTTTTCATGGGGATGCTCACCGCGGTCGGCGGCGGATTGCTCCGCGATATCATCACCAACTCGCGCCCCATGATCACCGAAGGTCAGCTCTATGCCAGCGCGGCCCTTGTGGGATCGTTCGCCTATGTCCTGCTTTCCAAAACGGAGAGTCCGGACGTTTTGAATCAGGCCCTCGCGTTTTGCGCTGCGTTCGGAATGCGGGCAGCGGCGATCGTCTTCAACATTCGCATGGGCCCGCCCGGGAATTTCATCCGAATTGGCAAGCCTGTTTCTGACAAATCCGCAGAGGAGGCACGACAGAACCAACCCACGCAGGAGTGAAAAAACGGTTCAGCCTTGGAGAGGAAACGAAAATGCCTGACCCAAGCACAACCTATGACCTGGTCGTCCTGAACGGTCGGGTGATCGACCCGGAAACCAGGCTGGATGCGGTTCGGAATGTCGGGATCAATGGCGGCACCATCGAAGCCGTGACCGATCACCCCATTGCCGGCGAGAAACGATCGATGCCACCGGGCTGGTCGTCGCCCCGGGTTTCATCGACATGCACAATCACAACTCGGGCGTGCCGTTTGGAGAGAAACTGGCCTTGCGGGACGGGGTTACAACCCCGCTGGAGCTTGAGGCCGGCGTTTCACCTGTGGGGGAGTGGTATGACAGGCTCGCCGGAAAATGCCGGACCAACCAAGGCGCCTCTTCCGGTTCTGTGGGCGCACGCGAGCGCACGTTCAACCCGGCCTTCAAGACCCAGTTCACCGGGGACATCGTCTATGACCTCTTCGGGCCGCCAAAACAGAGCGGGATTTCGGGAAAATGGTCGACGCAAGTGCCGACAGACGCGGAAATCGACAAGATCGGAGATCTGATCGAGCAAGGTCTGAAAGAAGGGGGACTCGGCGTCGGTCATTGCACCGGGTAAATGGTTGCCGGCTGCACGACCAAAGAATCGATCCGGGTCCAGGAACTGGCTGGCAAGTACGGACGCGCGGTGTTCATTCACGCGCGGTTTTCCAGCCAGATGCCCCCCGACCAGCGGCCTGCTGGGATTCCTGGAGCAAATGGCGTCCCAGGAAATCTATGGCGGCGGCCTCCTGCTGATGCATATGTCTGCGCAAGCGTTGCGGGACACCCAACGCGGGCTGGACCTGATCGACAAGGCCAAGGCCAAGGGCCTTTCGGTGGTTGGAGAGATCTACCCCCATGATTTCGGCGGTACGATCCTCATGGCAGCCTATCTGCACCCCGACAATTATGGTTCGAACATGGGGCGCTCCTGCAGCGACATCATCGAAACCGCGACGGTCACGCCGCTGACCAAGGAACGGTATGACGAGTTGATGAAGACAGCGCCAACCGCCAACGTGATGTTCTACAACGCGCAGACGGAAGACGTTTGCAAAGGATTGGCCCATCCGACATCGGTGCAGGGCAGCGATGCGATGCCCTATGTGATGAAGTCTGACGGCAGTCCCGCCCTGGCGTGGGATGTGCCCTTCGAGGCGGTCAACGCCCCCCCCGTGGCGCCGGCGCGCACGCGAAACTCCTAAAACTGCTGCGCGAAAAGAAAATCGATATCCCGCTCTCGCTGGCCATCGCGAAGATGACCAACATGATTGCCGATTTCCTCGTTGAAAATGGCGTCGCGCAGATGAAACGCAAGGGCCACATTCAGGAGGGCACGGACGCCGACATCACGATCTTTGACGCCGACACGGTTGCCGACAGGTCGACAATACCGGACGGCGGCTTGCCTTCTGCGGGCATTCCCAGGGTCATCGTGAACGGAACCATCGTCGTGCGCGTCTCGGTCAATGTCGACGACGTCTTCCCCGGCCCACCGGTCCGAGTGATCTGACAGGCCGCCACTGAACCGGATACGAGCCGCCGCAACGGTTGCGAGCGGCGGCTCGCACCCCCTGTCTTCGAGGACAATCAGCATGACCAACCCCGCTCCGATGACGATCATCAGCGGCCTTCTCGGCGCCGGGAAAACCACGCTGCTCAATCATGTGCTGAGCGAAAACCACGGTGTCCGGGCAGCCGTTCTGGTCAACGACTTCGGCGCAATCAACATTGATGCCAAGCTTGTTGTCGGCGTAGAGGGCGAGACCGTTGATCTCGCAAATGGTTGCATCTGTTGCACAATTCGTAGCGATCTCATCGCGGCCTGCCTGCAGATCCTCGATCGCCCCGATCCCCCCGAGGTCCTCATTGTTGAAACCAGTGGCGTTTCGGACCCGAAGGAAGTGCTTCTGACCTTTGACGATCCCGCCTTGCAGGCGTTGATGGCCATCGAATGTCTCATCGCGGTTGTGGATGCCGAGCTGTTTCCCAGCCTCCTCGAAGGCGACATGCGGGATCTTGCCATCGGCCAGGTCCACGCCGCAGATGTCGTCGCGCTGAACAAGATCGACCTGGTGGACGCCCGGCATCGTTTGGCTGTCCGCGACATGATCCGGGAGACAAGCCCGACGTCGCGGATTGTGGAGACAAACCAGGGACAGATCCCCCTGGCACTGGCGCTTGGGGCAAGCGCGCTATTTCCAACGGAGAACCGCGCCGCCAGTGCACAAGATCATGCGACAGGAAAAGAGCATCACCGCCACGACACAACACACGGGTTTTCGACCCGGAGTTTCAGGACCGACCAACCGATTTCCCTGACAAAGCTTCGGACCTTGATCGAGGGATTGCCAGAGACCGTTTATCGCGCGAAGGGAGTCGTTCAGCTGGAAGAGCTTCCTCACGAAAAGATCGCCTTTCAAATGGTAGGAAAGCGCTACAGTTTTCGTGACACAGCCCCCTGGGAAAACGAGCGACCCATTTCGGAAATCGTGTTGATCGCATCCCGAAACGGTTTCGACGCAGAGATCCTTCAAACACGGTTCGAGGCATGCATCGGAACCGGAGATGAATGCCAATCGCCGATGTTGCGCCTGGCCCGAAAGCTTGAACTGACCAATTGGTGGACCAGAATCTGGCAACACGCAGTTTCTGCTGAGAAATCCCGGGAACGGCTACATCGCGCCGGCATGGCCGGTTCACACAATGCCTCGATCAGGCGGCTTGGGGTCTGGTCCCGCCATAGTTCAGCGTGCCGAACCTTACCAGGCAGGATTTCGGACGCCGACATGGACGACCCACAGGGGACTTCGATCGATTGAAGGTGCAGCCGCGGTACCGTGGATCATTCCGGTCCTTTAACAGAGAACGGGCGATAGGGCTGGTCCAATCCGGCGTAGTTTGGGCCGAATGCCTCGAGCCCCTTGGGGGAGGTGAACGCCTCCGGGGCATGGACCAGTATAACCGCCACATTCTGCCCCGTCCGGTAGTTCGGGTTCGTCACCGGAAATCCGGTGTCGGTGTCGAGCATGCAGATCAGGTCCGGGATCGTGGCATGGACCTCTCCGTCCAGTCGGGCGACGAGGTTTTCGTTCTTCAACTCGACCTGGTAGCGGTGCCCCTCGAAGTGGCCCCTGCCCTCTATCTCGAAGCTGCCGAAGGTGAAGCCATCCCGGGTGCTCCAGTCGTTTGTGCCGATCGTGCCGCGGAAGGCGACGGCGCCGCCGCTGCGTGCGGCCACAGCCTCGGCCACGTCCGCGCCCGCTTCCAGCGCCTTTCGCCAGGCGCGACCAAGGTCCCAGGCCATGGAGATGGCGCCCGGGATGACGGCGTCACGAAGCTCGCTCATCTCCAGCGCATGGTCGATCGCGGCGATGTCGTTTCGGCTGACCTTGGCGAGCGCCCGCACCACGCTCTCGGCGCGCAGGTCGTCGATCACGTTTTCGCACAGGATGCACTCGCCGAACTCATTTGCCATCATGATGGGTTCGGCAGGCAAACCGTTGATGTAATAAGTGGAATGGGTGATCTCGGGCACCGCCCGCCCGGCCGGATCAGCGTCCAGGATGTAGCCGCCGTTCATTGCCGCCGCATAGAAGGCACAGGCTGTGTTGGAGCCACCAAGCTCGCAGGAGATCGTGCCATAGAACCGGCGGCCAAGGTATCTCTCGAACCGGCGATAGGCCAATAGGATTGGGTGTTCATCAATGCGTGGCAGGCGATTGTATTGCCGTTCCTCTGCCTCCGGCAGGGGCGATATCGCTCCAAGCAAGTAGGGCGTGCAGACAAGCGCATCATCCGGCACCTCATCGAGGCCGACGAGGGTGAACGCCTTACCCTTGGCCAGCGCATCGTCGATCAGGGCAAAACCTTCGGAAAGCTCGCCGCCGCCGCCGGTGCCAAGGATCGCGGCGCCATGGAGGATGTCGGAGAGGTCCTGACGGGTCAGTGTTTGCATCTGTTCAATCCTGTTGAAGCGATCAGTCGCGCCGGGCGCCGAGCAGTTTGAGAAGGTCCGTCACCATCGACAGCGCAAGCAGCGACAGCACGGTGATGAAGGCGAACCCCATCGCGGCAGAAGCGACGACGGGCGAATAGCCGTAACGGACATTGTTGAAGATCCGGATCGGCAGGGTTTCGACGGCGAAACCGGAGACCATGTAGGAGATCAGGTACTCGTTGACCGAGATGATCGCGACGAGCACGTAGCCGGTGACGACATAGGGCGCCACCAACGGGAAGATCACCTTGGCGAAGGTCTGCCATGGGGTCGCGCCCATGATCCGGCTGGCGTCGATCACGTCGTCGCTGAGCGCCGCGAAGCCGCGCGAGATGACAACCAGTGGAAGGGTGACGAAGAACACCCCGTGGGAGATGATGGTTGCCTCCATCCGCCCGTACCAGCCGGCCTCGGCCCAGAAGACGCTTGCGCCCATTGCGATAATGATGGGCGGCAGCAGGAAGGGCCCGATGCCGAGCGCGAAGATGGCCCGGCCGAAACCACTGTTCAGCCGCCAGAGCACGTAGTTTGCAGCCAGCGCGATAGAGACGGCGATCAAGGCCGCAAAGAACGCGATGGTGAAGGAGTTGCCTATCGGGATCAGCCAGTCGCTTTGCGTCAGCAACATCATATACCACCTGCCCGAGAACTCGGTCGGCGGGAAGGCGATGTTGCTTTCGGCGTTTATGGAGACGCCGAAGACGACCGCGAAAGGGAGGATCAGCCCGGCGGCAATGGTCCAGAGGAAGAGGCGCTTGAGCATACCGGTCATTTCGCGCCCTCCTTGCGGGTGGCAAGGGCGAAGCCGCCAATCAGCAGGACGGTGAAGACCAGCATGATGACCGCAAGCGCCGCACCGAGCGGCATATTCGCCTGTTCGACCGCCTTGTCGGTGATGATAACGGACATGTTCCAGTCCTGCGGGCGGCCGAGCATGGTCGGCATGACATAGACACCGAGATAGAAGACGAACATCGTCACCAGCGACGAGGCCAGCGCGGGACGGAAGATCGGCAGGACAACCTTGAAGAAGACCTTCGCGGGCGGTGTGCCCAGCGTCTGGGCGGCCTCCTCAATGGCGCGGTCGCGCTGCGAGAGCTGCGGATAGAACATCAACGCCACGAGCGAGAAACCAAGCGAGACCATGCCGATCAGCATCGCCAGTCGGGACGGCGACAGCGAGCGTGGGTTCTCCCAAAGCCCGAGCCAACCGAGCAAGCGCGGGATGCCGGCGCTTTCGGACATCAGGATCACCCAGGCGAAACCGATGACGACCTCCGACAGGCACATCAGCGCCAACAGGCCGATGACCCAGACAAGTTGCCACTTCCGGCGCATGCCGACGATGATGAAGATGGCCGGGAAGGCCAGCGCGACGGTCAGCAGCGAGGCCAGTGCGGAGGTCCAGATTGAGCGGAGAGAGACGGAATAATAGAAGGAAGAGAAGAACTTGCCGTAATTCTCCCAGACGAAATCGACCTTGTAGAAGCCCAGCGGGTCGCGCAGGTAGAAGCTGACAACAACCATGAAGGCGAGTGGGCCAAGAAAGAAGATCGTCATCATCCCCAGCGGGTAGAGGCCGATCAGATGCGGGGCGATGGCAAACCGTTTCATGACGGGATCACCCAGGCATGGTCGAGATTGATGAGGATCTCGGCTGTGTCGCCCTCGCCAAAGGCCGGCGGACGGTCGGATATCATCGTGTCGATGATCGTGTGACCCGAGACGGTCAGTTCGGTCTCGATCTGGGCGCCCAACAGGCGGACGAACTCGACCGTGCCGACCATTCCGGTGCCGGTTGTACCCGCAGGCGCAAGTTGGAGGTATTCGGGACGGATCGACAGCTTCCTGCGTCCATGCAGGCTGGCCATGTCTCCCGTGGGACGCCCGAGGGAAATCCCGTTCCACATCACATCTGCACCCGGGGTGAATTCCACCTCCAGCACGTTGTTGGTTCCGACGAAGTTTGCCACGAATTCCGAACGCGGACGGGCATAGACCTCGGTCGGGGTCCCCGCTTGTTCGATTACACCACCATTGAGGATCACGATCCGGTCGGCGATGGACATCGCCTCGTTCTGGTCATGGGTGACGAAGATCGTGGTCACGCCAAGCTTGCGCTGAAGCTTTTTCACCTCGATCTGCAAGTGCTCCCGCAACCCTGCATCCAGCGCCGAAAAGGGCTCATCCATCAGGAAGAGAACCGGCTCGATTGCCAGCGCCCGGGCAATCGCGACCCGTTGGCGCTGCCCGCCCGACAGGGCCGACACCGGACGGTCATACAGGCCCGGCAGGCCCACCAACTCGGTCAGCTCATCGGCCCGCGCGCGGCGCTGTTCCTTCGCCACGCCACGGACATCCAGACCATAGGCGATGTTTTCCCCCACACTCAGATGCGGAAACAGCGCCAGGCTCTGGAAGACCATCCCGATATTGCGCCGATGGCAGGGCACCGCGCCGAAATCCGCACCATCGACCAGGATGTCCCCGGCCGTGGGCTGCTCAAGCCCTGCAAGGATGCGCAACAATGTGGTCTTCCCGCAGCCGGAGGGCCCGAGAAGACAGATGAACTCTCCCGACTCTATCCCGAGGTTCACGTCGTCAAGCGCAGTGAACTCGCCATAGGTCCGGCGAATGCGGTTGAAGCTTACCTGGGCCATGAAGCTTGTCCTTTCCCGGGGGGCGAGCGAAACGGCTTCCGCCGCACCACGCCCCGCCATTCCTGTTGGCGGAAAAACCCTCGGCGAGGGCAGGATCATCCCTCCAGAACGATCCTGCCCTCGCCCGGAGCCTTACCGGGAGATCATCTCGAGATACTTGTCGGCCAGCCAGTCGCCTTCGCGCAGGTGGATTTCCGTCTGCACGCGGATCGGTTCCAGGTCGTTGGAAACGGCAGAGAACTCCTCCTCCGTCAGGTCCATCAGCTCGCGTTTCGCCACCGGGGCGACGCCAAGCACACGGGCCATCTCGGCCTGGACGACCGGCTGGGACATGTAGTCGATGAATTTCTGTGCGGCCTCGCCATGCTTGCTGTCGCGCGGCACGATCCAGTAGGCATCGCTCAAGACCCCGCCTTCTTTCGGGAAGGTCGAGGCGATCGGGTTGCCGTCATAGATCGACAGCATCGCCACATCGTGGAAATAGGTGCCGCCGTTGAACTCGCCCGATTCCAGCCCCTGTTGGAACTGGCCTTCGTCGCGGTACCACAGGCGCACATTCGGTTTCAGCTCGGCGATCTTGGCGATAACCTGCTCCAGCCCCTCGCGGGTCTCCATGATCTCGTAGCCGCCGAAATGGGTCACAGCAGTGATCTCCAGCAGGCCGGAATTGACGGCCGAAGCCATGCCCAGCTTGCCGTCCCAGTCGCCAGTCCACAGCTCGGCCCAGCTTTCCGGTGCCTCGGCGCGGAAGTCGGTATTGGTCACGAAGGTCGACCAGAAGCTCAGCGCGGCAACGGCGAAGGTACCGTCATCATCCGCCTTCACGAACCCGTCCTTCAGGAAATCTGTCGACGGCATCGCCTGCGGGTCCAGCGCGGCCCAGAGCCCGATGGTCCGCCCGCGCGCCAACACCTCGTCGGACACAAGCGACAGGTCCGCCGGCGCCTTCTTTGCCCGCGCGGCAGAGGTCAACTGCGTCAGCCAGGCCTGGTCGGCCGGTTGCGCAATGGAGCGCACCTCGATTCCGGTGGTTTCCGTGAAGCCAGGGTAGATCTCCGCCGCGAGGGTTTCCTCGAAAAACCCGCCCCAACTGGAAACGGTGATTTCCTCGGCCTGGGCTGCGCCGGCTGCAAACGCGAGCCCGGTCACAGCGATGGCCGTCATTCCACGAAACATGCCAGTCATATCAATCTCTCCTTGGCACACGGGAAACGGTCCCGCACCGGTGCCGGCCGAGACATGTCCAAGGGAAAGTGCGTGCTTGATCACCTGTGTGGGTAGCTGCAAAAGTCGCATCGGGCAATCCCCCGATTTCGGCCGGAGTCGCCTGCGTCCGGTACGTGACGCGATTATAGGCTGTATTTCCAGACAGATGCGCAGCTTCTGGGCGAGAAAGGGACCGACAAAATGAGATTGTCCGATGTCGACCTGCGGTTGCTGCGTGTTTTCAAGGCGGTCGCCGAATCCGGCGGTATCGTGAAGGCGCAGGGTGTGTTGGGAATCAGCCAGCCAACGATCTCTTCGCATATCGCGAATCTCGAGAAGCGGCTGAATGCCCGGCTCTGCGAGCGCGGTCCGCAGGGTTTCTCGCTGACCTTCGCCGGGCAGGAGGTTCTGCAGGAAACAGAGCGGATGTTGACCTACCTGGACGGCTATGTCGCCCGCCTCGACGAGATCGGCAAGTCCGGCGAACAGATCGTACGGGTCGGCCTGATCGATTGCATGGCAACCGATCCGAACTGCCCCCTGCAACAGGCGATCCGGAAAGCGAGCCAGAAGGTCAAGGGACTGAAGCTGCGGCTGGGAATCCACGACTTCCTCGATTGCCAGACCGAGCTGCGCTCCGGACAGCTGGACCTTGCCATCATGGGTTTCGACGAGAGTGTCCCTGCGGATATCGAAGCCATCCGCCTCTATGACGAAGCCAGCAGCCTGTATTGTTCGCCCGATCATCCATGCGCCTCGGCAGGCTCATGGGAAGAGGCGCTCAATATACTGAAAGAAAGCGAAATTTCGGCCCAAAGCTTCGCGCAGGACCCGATCGGAATGGACCTCGACCCAGCGCTTCTGAGCGATACCACGAGCTCCGCTCTCTGGCATATCGAGGCCACGGCACATCTCGTTCTGGCAGGCACGCATGTGGGGCTCATGCCTGTCCACTACGCCGCCCACTGGGTCGACCGCGGGCAGATGGTCATGGTCTCGCCGGAATGTCCGCAGGTGACGTCGAACATCCATCTGGTGCGGATGAAGGGGCAGGATCTGAGCCCGGCGGCGCAGTGCCTGTGTGATGAGCTTATCGAAGGCTGCGCTGCGGATGCATAGGCGAACGCCGATACAAGCATAGGAACGACAGGATGCTCTTTCGACCGGGTTCCTTTTACGGTGAGGGTGCTTTGATCGGCCTGGACATGTCCGGGAACAGTGCGTGACTTGAATACCTTGACCATACCGCGATGTGCGAGCCTCGTATCGCGACTCCAGTTCGTGTATGCGGCCGCAGCAATCCGACGCCTGGATTGTTCTTGGAGCGTTCGCGGAGAACGGCTCCTTTCCGCCCTTCCTCACCGATGCAGCATCGACCAAAACGCGCGACCCCGTGTTCGAAGGAAACCTCGTGACCGACCCTGTGTCCGCCGTCATATAAAATGGAACATCAACGCGGCTTGAGCATTTGAGGCTCAGGCTCGTTTGCGTGATTGATTATGCGGCTTGTTTTTGATGTTGCAAGCGGCGGTGTCGGGTTGTCCGTTTCTTGATCTTCTCCCTTTCTCTGACGATTGCCTTGTCGCTTCCGAAGTAGACGTCGACGGGTGTGACGTTGTTCAGGCTCTCGTGGTATCGCTGGCTGTTGTAGTCGTCGACGAAGGCGCCGATCTGACGTTCGAGATCAACGGGAAGATAGTAATTCTCCAGCAGGACCCGGTTTTTCATCGTCTGATGCCAGCGCTCGATCTTGCCTTGGGTTTGCGGATGGAACGGCGCGCCGCGAACGTGATCCATCTTTTGATCTCCCAGCCACATGGCCAGATCGCCGGAGATGTAACAGGACCCCCTCGCCATTGGGCTCGAACCAATGGCGCCTACAATGGCTCGATCGCTGAGCAGGCGCGGCATGTGCCGAACGACGGCCTGGTCGCAGCCAGACGCGGTGAGAGCCAGCTCAATGGTGTCCGTCACGTCCTCGGCCCGCATGGTCGTGCAGAGCTTCCAGGCGGCACTGTCGCTGCTGTAATCAGAACGATGTTCGCGGAAAGGCCGAACGCCGCGCGCGCGGAACTCAGCCGTGTAATTCGGGGAAACTTTCTTCTCTGTCATGGGGCTCACCTTTTGAGAGTCTTACTCTCCGGTAAACCCGGGGCGGTTCAATCCTCCGTTGTTCAAATCCTCAAATCTGTCCCACAGGTGCTGACGTCAGACAGCTGCAGGTGTCGGGAGTGAAGGTGAAGAAGGGATTTGATCATCGATGTGAACGCCAATGCCTTGGCAGGTGCGCCCATCGGTCCAGTTCGGCGGCGGTGAAGAGAGACGGGATGGTTTTCTTTGCGGCAGTGCCTTGAAGGTGTCGAGCAACGTGGCCTTGCGAGGATCCGGATATGCTGTCGGAAGCGTTTCAATGAATTGTGCCATGTGTTGAATGGCCTTCAACGAAATGTTCCACTTTGTGCAGGAACAGGGCCTCAAAGGATTCCGGCTCCCCGGATGTCTTCCTGCGCGAAGTCGATCAATGTGCGAAGTTTGCGTGGGAGTGTCCGGCCTTCGAGATAGACCGCCACGATCGGGATTGTCTCGCTGTTGTAGTCTTCCAGCACCGTAGCCAGTCGCCCGTCCTCGAGCGCGTCGCAGAAGGCGAATTTCGGCCCGTAGGTGATCCCGTGTCCGGCCGCGGCGAGTTCGCAGGCTGCACGCGCCGAGTTCACCCGGAAGTTCCCGGAGACAGGCACGACCACCTCCGCCCCCTCCTTGCGAAATATCCACCGGTTCGGTGCACGGCGGTTGGTGTCGAGGATGCAAGCGTGATCCGCCAGGTCTTCGGGTCGCTCGGGGCGCCCGCGCCGTTCGAGATAATCAGGGCTGGCGGCTACATGGGTCTGGAAGCTCCCCAGCTTGCGAACCTTCACGGAGAGCGTCTCTGTGATGCCGACACGAAAGGCGAGGTCGATGCCTTCGGTGGCGAGATCCGAAAAGCTGTCGGTCAGGCGCAGGTCGATCGAGAGCCCCGGATGGAGCGCGGCGAAACGGCCAAGCATCTTGTTCACGTAGGTCTCGCCGAAGGTCACGGGGGCAGAGATCCGTATGGTGCCGGCGAAACCGCGGCTGTCCTCGGTCACGTCTGCCAGCATGTCGTCGAACTCGTCCATGAGCGCCGGCGCCCGCGCCATCAGATCTTCGCCCGCCGCCGTCAGTCCGACCTTGCGGGTCGTCCTTTGAAACAGGCGCACGCCAAGATGGGCCTCCAGAGCGCCGACATATTTCGATGTCAGCCGGTTGGAGATCCCCAGTTGGTCGGCCGCAGCAGTGAAGGAGCCGGTCTGCGCAGTGGCCACGAAAGCCTTCAATCCGTCGATCAAGTCCATTCGATGCTCCCTTTATTCAGAACGTTTCGTGGGCAGTCATTCAACAATGACGCCATTTCGTTGAACCTCGACAAGCCCTAACTTGCTTTCAGATCGACACAACAGCCCGCCGCGCCGAGGCGGACGGGCAACCGAACAAGGACCAGACCCGATGATCGACCGGAACACCGCTCCCTACGCCGCGCTCGCCCTGCGCATTGCCACTGGCACCGCTTTCCTCGCCCACGGGCTGCTCAAGCTGCTCGTCTTCACCATCCCCGGCACCGTGGGCTTCTTCGAAAGCCTCGGCCTGCCCGGCATCTTTGCCTACCTGACCATCATCGCCGAGATCGGCGGGGGCACCGCACTGATCCTCGGCATCGCCACCCGGCTCGTCTCGCTCGCCGTCCTGCCGGTGCTGCTCGGCGCGGTCTGGGCCCATTCCGGCGCCGGCTGGCTCTTCTCCAACGAAGGTGGCGGCTGGGAGTTCCCGCTCTTCTGGGCCACAGCCCAGGCCTCGCTCGCCCTGCTCGGCAATGGTGCCTTCGCGCTGAAACTGCCGGTCGTCGACAGGGCCCTCGGTCAATTCGCCTGATCCCCCGGCGCCGCCCTTGGGCGGCGCGCCTTCCACAGGAGTTATCCGATGGGCGTTGCCCAACCCCTCCAATCGCTTCGCGACCGCCTAACGGCATCCGACCGGATGCCGGTGGTGTTCCTCGGCCATGGCAACCCGATGAACGCCCTCGAGGATACGGTGTACTCAAGGAGCTGGTCGGATCTTGGCCAGACCCTGCCCCGCCCGCAGGCGATCCTTGTCGTCTCCGCGCATTGGATGACGCGCGGCACCACGCTGGTCGATGTCTCGGCCCTACCACGGATCATCCATGATTTTCGAGGCTTCCCGCAGGAGCTTTTCGACCAGCAATACCCGGCACAGGGCAGTCCGAAGCTTGCCCGCGATGTGGTTGCCCTGCTTTCCAGTCACCACGCTGAGGAAGACGAGACATGGGGGCTCGATCACGGCGCCTGGACCGTGTTGAAGTTCCTGTATCCCGAGGCGGACGTGCCAGCCTTCCAGCTCTCCATCGACATGAGCCAGGATTTCGACTGGCATCTGGAGGTCGGCCGGACACTCTCGGACCTGCGCGACAGGGGCGTCCTGATCCTCGGCTCTGGCAATATCGTGCACAATCTCGGCGCGCTCAGCCGGAGCAATACGCCTCCCGATTTTGCATTGGAATTCGATACCCGCTTTGCCGAGCGACTGACCGAGCGGGACTTCGCGGCCCTGGCGGACCGCAAGGGCATGGGCAGCCTGCTGCACAAGGCGCACCCGTCCTTCGACCACTACCTCCCCGCGCTCACGATTGCCGGAAGCTCCGACGACCGCGACGCGTTGACCTTCATGACCGACAGTTTCGACCTCGGTTCGATCTCCATGCGCTCCTTCGTTTTCCACGCCTGAGACGGGACAAATCGATGCTTTTGAACGGAACGTGGAGCGAGGACCGGCGCCCCGTCCAGCAAACAGGTGAAAGGTGCCGGTTCGTTCGTCTGGTCTCGGGCCATCGCAACCGGATCACGCCGGATGATCGACCGGGCACCACCGGCAAGGGCGGACTCGAGGCGAAATCCGATCGCTACCACCTCCAAGTCGCACTGATCTGCTCTTGGGCGTTGCGCACACCGAACGCCCGAAAGCTGCCCCCCTGCGCTCAAGGAATACCACGTTGAAACCTCACGAAATCCGGTGAGCGACACCACCCCTTCGATCTAACCGAGAGATGGCTTGCTCGCGGCCGAAAGCACAGATTGCCGTCGATTGAAAAGGCCCAATAGTCGTCCAGACACGGCCATTCCCAATGGAACAGCTGTTGGATCAGCGCTGAACGACAGTCACACGCGCCATTGCCGCGCCAGCGTCGTCTCAGGGGGCGTTGATGATGTGACCGCTTCCCGACAGCATCGATGCGCCAAGGCGGGTTTGCGATAATCCACAAAGGAGAGCGGTCATATCTTCAACGCGTTCCAATGCGAACAAGACCTGCTCAGGGTCATTGACCAACGTTGGGAGCGGTTACAGCATCAAAGCCATATCCACGGACCATTTCAGTGCTGTCCGCCTGGGCTGGCCCGGAAGGCGGGCCTCGGCGTCAGGTCACGCTTTACCCGCCTGGCTAAATTCTTGCGCCGGCCATATCGGCAAGCATTTGGTCCTTGTCGAACTCCGGATAGTTATACCGGGCGATGCTCTTGCCTTGATACATGGTAATGACGCGATCGGCGAGCATGGTGACCTCGTCGATCTCATAGGACAGGAGCAATACACCAACACCGCGTCCGGCAAGGTCTTCGATGATCCGGTAGATATCCGCCTTGGCATGGACGTCGATGCCACGGGTCGGCTCGAGCAGTATGAGCAGTTTCAGATCGTCGTCGAGCCAGCGCGAGAAGCAGATCTTCTGCTTGTTGCCCCCTGACAGGAAGCGGATCTCCTGATCCGGAGACGATGTCTTGGTCGAGGTATCGCGGATCGCCTTGTCCACGACCGCCTCGATGTGCCCACGGCTCAGGACACCGCCGCGCAGGGCCTTCTCCAGGAAGGGCAGCGCGATGTTGTCGCGCACCGAAAGCGCGGGCAGGATGCCGTTCTTGTCCCTGTTCTCGGTGACCAGCCCCATCCCCTCGCGAACGGCCACCGCTGGCCCCCGGCCGGGTACAAGCGGACTCCCGAGATAAGACACGGTGCCGGTATAGTCTCCATCCAGGCCGAACACGGACTTGGCAAGCTCCGGGGCCCCGCACCCGCGCAACCCGGTCAGCACGACGATCTCTCCGGGGCGTACCTCGAAGGACACGTCTTCGAACGAACCGGGCTTGCTCAGGGCATCGACCGTCAGAAGCGGCTCTCCCGCGATCTCCTTGTGCGGCTTCTCGAAATGCGCGAGTTCCCGGCCGGTCATCGAGCGGATCACGGCGGGTTCACTCGTCTCGGCAATGCGCTCCGACAGCACGATCTCGCCGTCGCGCATGACGGTCACACGCTCGGCAATCCCGAAAATCTCCGGCATGTGGTGCGAGATGTAGATGATCGCGATCCCTTCCTGCTTCATACGCTCGATAAAGCCGAAGAGGCGCTCCTTGTCTTCCTCCGACAGCGCCGACGTGGGTTCATCCATCACGATCAGCCAGGAGTTGGACATCAGCGCGCGGATGATCTCCACGATCTGTTTCTCGCCGGAATTCAGCTCTCGCACCGGCATGTTGGGATCGAGCATGAGGCCGAACCGGTCGAGTTCGGCCTTGACCCGGCGCGCCATCTCCCGCTTGTCGAGAAACGGGGTGCCGGCGCGCTTCAACTCCCGGCCAAGGAAGATGTTCCCGGCAACGGTCAGTTCATTGATCAGCGACAGTTCCTGGTGGATCATCGAGATGCCGGCATTGTCGGCATCCACGGGCGTTTTGATGGTCACTGCCGCGCCGTCGACCTCGATCGTGCCTTCATCGGAAGAGTAGATACCGCCAAGCACCTTCATCAGCGTGGACTTGCCGGCACCGTTGAGCCCGACCAGAGCATGCACCTCGCTCGCGTGACAGGAGAAATCCACGTTGTCGAGCGCCTTCGTGGCGAAGAAACTCTTGGTAATCCCCTTCATGTCGATCCGGTTGCTCATGCCGCTTTCCCCTTCTGTGTCAGGGTATCGAGAAGAACCACGCCCAGCAGGATCAGGCCCTTGATGAGGCTCTGCAGGTAGGGGTTCGTGCCGGTCAGGACGAGACCGTTGATGATGATGCCGTAGAGAAGCACCCCGAGGATCGTTCCCAGCAACTTGCCGCGCCCGCCGAAGAGCGACGTGCCGCCGAGGATCACCGCCGTGATGGCGTCGAATTCCAGATAAAGGCCGGCCCAGGGTTGGCCCGAGGACACCCGGCCGACGGTGATGATGGCCGAGAGACCGGCCAACGCGCCGGACAGGACATAGACCCAGACCAGCGTGCGTTCAGGGCGGCGCCCGAGCACGAAGGCCGTGTTTGCATTGGCGCCGGCGGCATAGACATCGCGTCCGAAGGGCGTCTGGTAGAGAAGGACGGACAGCGCGATGAAGACCAGGGCCACGAACGGGATGACGACCGGCATGTTGCCCCAGCTGACCCCGCCCAGCCAGAGGAAGGCCGCGTTGTCGACATTGATGGAGTTGGCGTCATAGAGCACCAGCGCCAGTCCACGGGCCAGCGCGTAAGTCGCCAGCGACACCATGAATGGCGAGAGCTTGAGCCGCCCGATGAAGAAGCCGTTGATCCCGCCAATGAGCATGCCCGCCAGGATCGAGGTTGCGAAGCCGAGTGCCGCGCTGCCGGTTGTGACCAGCGTCAGCACGCCCACCGCGCCGGAGAAAGCCACGTTGGAGCCGATGGAAAGGTCGATGCCGCCCGTGAGCATGATGAATGTCATGCCCATTGCCAGCAGGAACAGCACGGCGATAGAGCGCAGAAGGATGCCGATATTGGTCAGCGAATAGAAGTTCTCGTTGGCGATGGAAAACCCGACCGAAGCGATCACGATCAGCCCAATCAGCACGAGATAGCGCAGCATCAGACTGTCGATCGCCTTTTTCGGCGTCCCGGATGCGAGCGTGGCGGTGCTTGTCATCATGCAGTTCCCTGGGGAGTGATCCACCGGTCCGATCAGCGGACCGGTGGTTTTTAGCGTCTTACTTCACGGAGTCCGGTCCGAACTCGAGATAGCCCTTCGCGGCCACTTCGAGCGCCTGCGGCACGTAGTAGACCTGCACGTCTTCGGGGAAACCGTGCTCGAGTGCGATCTTGTGGTTCTCCTCGGTCAGAACCAGCGGCGTGAAGAAGTCATAGACCTTTTCCGGCGTCTCGCCCTTGTGGATGCGATAGGCCATCTGCACGAAGTTCCAGCCCTCGCGTGTGCCCGAAAGCAGGATATCGGCCATGACCTGCCCGCTCTCCATCTGCTGGATGATCGGGATGTCTCCGTCATAGCCATAGAACTGGATGTCGGTGTTGCCGGCATTGGTGGCAATGGCGATCGAGGGGTACATGTAGGCGTCGGTCACGCCGGAAATCGCGTTCAGGTCCGGATATTGGGTGAACCAGTTTTCGGCGATGGTCTGGGCCTTTACGGTGTCCCAGTCGGCGGGTTGCTCGGCCACGACCTCGACGTTGTCGCAGGTGGCGATGCCCTTGAGGATGCCCTCGCGGCGGGCTTCTCCGGAGGGGTTGCCGGCCTGGCCGAGCATGACGCCGACCTTGAAGGGCTCACCCTTGGACAGCGCGCACATTGCCATGCCCTGATTGGTGCCATTCGCAACATCGCCAAGCGTGAAGCTGTAATCTGCGCTCTCCATCGGCGAGTGCACGGCAATCCAGGTGATCCCTTCGGCCTGGGCCTTGGCGACCAGGGGCTCAAACGCATCGACATTGATCGCGTTGACGAACATCACGTCCGGCCTCTCGTTGATCGTGACCTCGGTCTGCTGGATCATCTTCTCCAGCGACCCCTCGGCGGAGAGCCAGCGGCCAGAAACCTTCACGTCCTCGAATGCCTTGTCATAGGCAGCAATCGCGTCTTCGAAGCCGGTCAGCCACGCGACGTGGTAGGGCGCGACATGCCCGTCATTGATGAAGACGATGTCGAGCGTATCGTCAGCAGCGAGCGCGGCCCCTGCCCCGAAGGCTGTCGCGAGCGCGAGCCCGGCCGTCATTGTCTTGAGTTTCATTGCGTTTCTCCTCCTTGATTTGGTTTTTCTGCCGTTCGTCCGGCCATTGTTCTTGTCGGCTATTGCGCTTCGATCTGCCTCGACTGCCACAGCACCCAGTTCGCCCCGAGCGCAGCCAGGATGACCGTGCCCTTGAAGACCTGGTGCCAGACATCCTCGACATTGAGCAGGTTGAGCGCGTTGTTGATGACCCCGATGAAAAGCAGCCCCCAGAAGGCACCACCGATGGTGCCGCGCCCACCGAGGATGAGCACGCCACCTATGATGATCGCGGCGATGCCGTCGAGCAGCAGCCCGTTGCCGTCGAGGCCGGGCTGCACGAACCCCATGCGGGAGCTGAGGATGATTCCGGCAAAGCCCGAGCAGAGCGCCGAGAACATGAAGATGCCGATCTTGACCCGGTCCACCTTGATCCCGGCGAGGCGGGCATTCTCCTCCGAGTTGCCGATGGCGATGACATAGGCTCCCCATCGGGTGTGGTTGTAGACGATGTAGGCGGCGAGATAGAGCGCAACGAGGAACAGGAAGCTCCAGTAGAAGCCCATGAATTTCTCGGCGCCGACAAATTTGAAGAAGCCCCCCATGAGGAAGATCTGCTGGCCGCGCGGGATGATGAGACCGGAAAGCCCCTGCGCCACGAAGAGCATCGACAGCGTCACGATGAAGGCGGGAAGCTTCAGCTTCGACACCATCACGCCGTTGAAGAACCCCGCCATCAACGAGAAGGCGATCACCGCGACGATGCCGAGCGCCACGCCACCGGTGAGCCCGAAGAACACGCCGAGCACGATGGCCCAGAGCACTGATCCCATCCCCAGAGACAGATCGATATTGCCTGAAACGACAACGAAGAACTGCCCGAGCGCGATCAGCCCGATCGGCACGATCTGGCGCGAGATCGCCGACATGTTATCCAAGCTGAGAAAGCGCGGGCTGATGAGATAGAACACCAGTGCCAGCGCAAGCGTGACGAAGATGATGTTCTTCTCCCGCAACAATCTTCCGACATCAGGCATGCAATCCTCCCGCGCGCATCCGGCACTCCAGAGCGTTCATCTTCAAAGCTTTCCCATCACCACGTCGGCGCAACGGTCGCCGAAGAGCATTGCCGGGGCCATCGTGTTGCCGGCGGTGATCTCCGGCATGATCGAGCAATCGGCCACCCGCAGCCCCTCCATGCCGCGCACTTTCATCCGGGCGTCGAGCACCGCCATCGGATCGCCATCGGCGCCCATCTTTGTCGTGCCCACTGGATGGAAATTGGTCTTCACAACGCGCTTGATATGCGCGGTGAAGTCGGCGTCATCGTCGTAATTGGCCGGGGCGACGATCTCCTTGACCCTGTCGCCAAGCGGTTTCTCCAGCATCACGTCCCGGAAATAGCGCAAGCCGGTCTTCATCGCCTCCATGTCCTCCGGGTCGCCCAGGAAGTTCGGATTGACCAGCGGCATGTCCGATGGATCGGCCGAACGAAGCCGCACATCACCCACCGATTTCGGCTTCAGAAGCACCACCTGGATCGACATGCCATACCCATCGCCAACCCGCGCCAGGTCATCGTCGTCGAGATAGAGAACCGGGATCATGTAGGCTTCGTGACTGGGCTCGGCATCGGGATCGGTCGGGTTGACGAAGCAGGCCGCCTCCAGCCCTGTCGTGGTGATGCGCCCGCGCCCGAACGTCTTGAACTCGATGCCGTTGAGCAGCATCCGCAAGCCCTTGTCCTGGCCGTAATAGCCATGTTTCCCGTTGGCCCGCGCCACGACCGAAGCGTCGGGGTGGTCCTTGAGGTTCTGGCCGACGCCGGGCATGTCCTGCACCACGTCGATGCCATGCTCGCGCAGGTGATCCGCCGGCCCCAACCCCGAAAGCATCATGATCTTCGGCGTCATGTAGGCGCCGGCGGTCAGGATGATCTCGCCATCGGCGCGCACCTCCTTCTCACCGTCCTTGTCCTTGTAGACGACGCCCACGGCACGGTCGTTCTCGATCACGAGCCGTTGCACCTCAGCCTGCAGCCGGAGGGTGAGCTTCGGATTATCCTTGACCGGATCGAGGAAGGCATAGGCCGCCGAGTAGCGCTGCCCCTTGTTGTGGATGAACTGGAAATAGCCCGCGCCGCGTTGCGTCGCACCGTTGAAGTCGGGGTTGTAGGGCTCACCCTTGGCTTGCAGCGACTGCACGAACCAGCGGGCGCAATCGTCGATATAACCGGGATAGGAGACCGGAAGCCTGCCCTCGGTACCGTGGAATTCGTCATTGAACTGCTGGTTGGCTTCCATACGAATGTAGTGGGGAAGGATGTCCTCCCAGGCCCAGCTCAGCGCATCGTTGTTGCCCCGCAGCATCTCGTGCCATTCGTCATAATCCGACGGCCGGGCGCGCACATAGGCCTGTCCATTCACCGAGGAGCCTCCCCCAAGCACGTTGCCTTGCGGGATCTCGGTCGTGCGGCCGGCAAGCTGTGGCTGCGGCGTCGAGACATGGGTCTTGAAGAACTTCGAACCGCCCTTCAGCAGCTTGAACACACCGGGCGGCATGTCGATGAACGGATGACGGTGCGAATAGCCCGCCTCCAGAACGAGAACGCGTGCGCCGCCATCCTCGACAAGGCGTGCAGCCGCCACGCATCCGGCCGTACCGCCACCAACTACGATGTGATCGAACGTCTCAACCATGTTTCCTCCTAAAGGGTGCAACCAGATGCACCCGCAGACCGGGAACAGGTTTGTTCCGCCGGCCCTGCAACGCGTGACACTCCCCGTCGCGTTGCAGGATCAAGGTGCAGACCCCGCCCAAATATTGCAAGTATAAAATTCACTTTCCAATGTGAAAGTGACGAAGGGCAGCAAAACGCCTCGCAAGGCTGCGGGCCCGCGGTCCCCGACCCACGCCGGGACCACGGCCAAACCACCCTGTGGCTCACCGGGGCCTCAAGGGCCTTGCCCGGATCCGGCCGTGGGACCGGAGCGCATGTTTCGGGATCAGAGGCCGAACTCTCGGAGGATGGCGTCATTGTCCATGCCGATATCGGGCGCTGCCCGATCCGAGTGACCGCGCCTGCCATTGATCCGGACAGGGGAGCGCATGAGGTTCAACTCGGTACCAAGCGCATCTCGAACCGTCTGCACCATGTCCAGATGGACAAAGGCGTCTTCCGAGAGCATCTCCGGCCAGGACAGGACCCTCGCCACCCAGATCCCCTTCGGCTCCAGGAGCGACACCCAGTGCTCCGTTGTCTCGACAGCAAGGCGCGCCGCGATGATGCCCTTGATCTCGTCCCGCCTGCGGAACCAGGCTCCCTGGTCGTCCGCAAATGGCCTGAGCGCTTCGAGATCGAGCAACTCCGCCAAGGCACCGATCGGCATCATTGCCACGGCGAGAAAGCCGTCCTGCGTCGGATAGACACCATAGGGCGCCGGCAAGGCCGGATGGGCGGAGCGGAAACCGGCCCTCTCCGGAGGCCGGCCACCATCATTGAGATGGGTCGCCAGGACCTCGAACTGGAGATCCAGCATCGCTTCGAGCAGGCTCGTCTCGACATGGGCGCCGTTGCCGGAAATACCCCTCCCGACCAGCGCAGCCAGGATGCCCTGCGCGGCTGCCGCGCCCGCCATCATGTCCGCCACGGCAAGCCCGAACGGCACCGGCCCGTCACCGGCGCTGCCATTGAGCCACATCACACCCGAACGCGCCTGCGCCAGAAGATCCTGCCCGGGCAAGTCCCGCCAGGGGCTGTCGGGCCCATATCCGGAGATCGAGGTATAGACGATGCGCGGGTTGATCTCGCGTATCCGGTCGTAGTCCAACCCGAGCCGCTCGATCACGCCTGGCCGGAAATTCTGCACGAAGACATCCGCGCGGCTGACCAGTTTCTTCAACCGCTCGACATCAGCACTGTCCTTGAGGTTGAGCGCGAGGCTCTCCTTGCCGCGGTTGATGGCGTGAAAGACAGTCGATTCTCCGTCGATCACCGTGTCGGAG
This sequence comes from uncultured Tropicimonas sp., assembly GCA_947497945.1. GTDB lineage: Bacteria > Pseudomonadota > Alphaproteobacteria > Rhodobacterales > Rhodobacteraceae > Tropicimonas. The sequence continues at coordinate 50,273 of CANMIP010000002.1, forward strand.
AAATAGAGGTTGCGCGTCAGGTCGCCGCCATCCGGGCGCTCGATCTTGATCACCCGCGCCCCGAGATCCTGCAGCCGCAGCGTGGCATATGGCCCCGCGAGGAACTGGCTGAGATCCACCACGATGAGGCCGTCAAGAGGTTGGAAGCCGGTATCCATAGTCCTTACCCCGCGTGGTCCCGGCGTTATGCGAGACCGAGTTCATTCAGAAGGGTGTCGCTGTCCGCGCCGAGCGCCGGAGCCCCCAGCGGAGACGGCAGCCGGGAGCCATCGAGGCGCATCGGGCATTGCACCATCTTCATTTCGGACCCCGCGCCGTTGCGCACGGTCTGCAGCATGTCGAGCTCCGCAAAGCCCTCGCTTTCGGCAAGGCGCGGCCAATCAAGCACCTCGGCACACCACACGTCGGCCGGCTCCAGTAGCGCCAGCCACTCTGCTGTCGTCCGTTCGGAAATGCGCGCCTGGAGGAGCGGCTTGATCTCGTTTGCACGCTTGAGGGCATCCGACTGATCGAACGCGCCGAGCGCCGGCAGGGCGAACAGCTCCGCCAGACGCTTCAGCGGCGTCATTGCAACGGCGAGATGTCCGTCTTTCGTTGCGTAGATACCGTACGGGGCAGCGCCATAGACATTCGCGTTGGAAATCTCGGTTCGCCGCGGCTGGGTCCGCTCACCATTGAAGAAGCAGGTCAGTTGCTCGAACTGGAGATCCATGCCCGAACTGAGCAGGTCAACCTCGATCAGCCCGCCCTTGCCGGTCCGGCCGCGGCGCAACAGGCAGGCGAGAATGCCCTGCACGAGGTTCAGCGCCGTGGCGATATCGTAGAGCGCGAAGCCCACAGGCACTGGCCCATCCGCATCATTTCCCTGCAGCCAGGTGATGCCCGAGAGCGACTGCGCCAGCAGATCCTGGCCCGGCTTGTCGCGCCACGGGCCGGTCGTGCCGTATCCCGTGACCGAAGCATAGACGAGCTTGGGGTTGAGTTCCGAGACAACATCATATCCCAGGCCGATCCGCTCCATCACACCGGGACGGAAATTGTGAATCATGACATCGGCGCTGGCGATCAGCGCTTTCACCGACTTGAGATCGCCGGCGTCCTTCAGATTTGCCGCGAAACTGCGCTTGTTGCGGTTGATCGAATGAAAGAGCAGGGAGTCGCCGTCGAGCCATTGGTCGTTGACGGCGAGGGAGCGGCACAGGTCGCCCCCTTGTGGCCGCTCGACCTTGATCACATCCGCGCCAAGATCGGCCAGACGCATGGCGGCGTAAGGACCCGCAAGGAACTGCGCAAAATCGAGAACCCGAACACCTTCGAGCGGCAGGTCGGCGGGGGAGGATGGCGTGACAGACATGATCATATCCGAAAGTTATTTTCGAATATCAAAGTAGCTTTCAGCGCAGACGCCGTCAATCGGGCGTTGCGAGCCGCCCGTCTTTTTCTTCATCCATGCTGAGATTTCTATCCGGCGACGTCGGTGACCGAGAGCGGCACACCTCCGAGAGAGTGCGTGAGTTCTTCGCCCACGGCGCAGAGCATCTCCAGCGATTCCTCCGCCGTCATCGGCGGAGTCGACTGGTCGATGAAGCCTATCGTGAGCGCGGCCACGATGCCACGCTTGTCGAAAACAGGCACACAGAGGTTGCGCACACCATGCACCATTTCCGAGGGCCAGTCCTCGTAGCCCTTGCGACAGATCACGTCGAAGCGCTCGCGCAACCCTGCCTTTTCATCGACAGCAAGCCGGGAGATATAGCGCCGCTGGGTCTCCTTGCCCGAAAAGGCGAGGATGACATTGCCGGTCGATGTCTTCACGGCCGGGAACATGCCCCCCGTGCGCACCCCGTAGCTTGCCGGCCGGGGGCTTCGAACGGAGGCGAGGACCAGCACGTTGGACCGGTTCACGATCCCCAGATGGCAGGACTGCTCGGTCTGGAAGGCGATGCGCTCGAGCAGCGGAATGGCGTTGCGCACCAACCGTTCGGTGGGCTCATGCCGGTGCGACAACTCGAAAAGCCGCATGGAGAGAGAATACCGGCCGCTGTCGGGGTCCTGCTCGATGTAATCCCGCTCTGCGAGATAGATCACAACGCGATAGATCTCGCCCATTGTGCGGCCGAGAGTCTCGACGATCTCGTTCATCGTCAGGCCGAGCGGAGACCCTGCGAGCGCCTCCAGGACATCGAGCGCCTTTTCAACGGCCGGAACCGAGGACTTTTCCTTGGAGCCCGCCGGGGCTGCATGCTTCTCGGTCTTGCTTGGCATTCGTCCTCGGCGGGCTTTCATCAGCCGCCGCCCTGCTGCTTGTCGCGATCATTCTTGGCAAAACACAATGACATGAGTTCATTGTCATAGGAAAGGCCCGATTGCACAGGGTGGTCCATTGCGAAGCGAACGGCCGATTTCACGGCCTGGGTCGCGACCGTGTTGTGTTCGGCAATGCGCGCGGCGATCTCCATCGCCTTGGCGACTTCCTCGCCCGGCTCGACAAGCCACTCGACCATTCCCATATCAAGGGCGTCCTGCGCCGAGAACCGGTCGCCGGTCAGAAGGTAGCGCATCGCATTCCCGTAGCCGCAGAGCCGCACCATGTGCTGCGCCGCGCCCCCGGCACCGTTCCAGCCAAGGGTCACCTCGGGGGCGGCGAAGGTCGCCGAGCGCGCCGCGACCCGCAGGTCACATGCCAGCGCGACTTCCAGGCCGCCACCAAGCGCCCATCCCTTGATCGCGGCAATCGCCGGCTTCCGGAGTGCCCGGATCGGCGGAATGTAATCGTAGCGATTTCGCCAGGCCCAGAAATCCTCGTATTCTTCCAACGCCGAGATGTCAGATCCCGCGCAGAAGGCCCGTTCGCCGGCACCGCTGAAGACCACCGCGTGGATCTCGGGGTCGGCATTGACCTGCTCGCAGCAAGCGCCGATCTCGCGATACATCCGCGGGGTCAGCGCGTTGTGCTTGGCCGGTCGGTCCAGAGTGACATGGCCAATGGCCCCTTCCTTCTCAAGGTGAACGCAGCCTTCGGTGGACATCTGGGAACCTCCCTCAGTTGAATGACAGGTTGGGCAGCCACAGCGACAGCGCCGGCACGAAGGTCAACACGAGCAACATGGCGAAGAGCAGCGCATAGAATGGCAGCGCCGCCTTGATGAAATCGGCGATCGAGACGCCGGTGATTGCGCAGGTGGTGAACATCAGCGTTCCAAGCGGCGGCGTTACACCGGCGATTGTCAGGTTCAGCACCATGACGATCCCGAAATGCACCGGGTCGACGCCGACCTTGGAGATCACCGGCACCAGGATCGGGGTGAGCAGGATCAACGCGGCAGAGCCTTCGATGAACATGCCTGCGAGGATCAGCAGGAGGTTGATTATCAGCAGGAGCAGATAGGGGTTCTCCGTCAATGCCAGCATGGCTTCGGCGACCGCCGACGGTATCTGCTCCCAGGTCATGTAGTAGCCGAAACCGTTGGCGGCACAGATCACCAGCAGGACGATGGCCGTTGCCTGCGTGGTTTGCTGAAGGATCGTCCAGGCGTGCCGAACCTTCAGCTCGCGATAGAGCACGCCGACAATTGCCGCGAAAAGCGCCGCCATCGCGCCGGCCTCGGTCGGGGTGAAAAAGCCAAAGCGGATGCCGACGACGATGCCGACCGGAACCATCAACGCCAGGGAAGCGCCGCGCAACGCTGTCGCCCGTTCCTCCCAGGTTGTACGCCTTGCAAGCGCCGGCTTCAGCTTCAGGCGGTGCGCCATGAAGGCGACCAGCCCCATCATGGCGGCGCAGAGCAGGATGCCGGGCACGATGCCGGCCAGAAAGAGCTTGCCGATGGAGACGTCGCCCATGAACCCGTAGAGGATCAGCCCGATGCCGGGCGGAATGATGACGGAGATGATCGACGACGATGCGGTGACGACCGAGGAGAACGCCCGGTCATATCCGCGCCTGGACATTTCGGGCACCAGCACCTTGGCTTGCATGGCGGCGTCGGCATTTGCCGATCCGGCGACGCCGCCGAGCAGGGTCGAAAGCAGCACGTTGACCTGCGCAAGGCCGCCGACCCAGTGGCCGGTCATCGCCTCCGCAAACCCCATCATCCGCCGCGTTATGCCGGCATAGTTCATGACGACGCCGGTCATGACAAAGAGCGGCACCGCAAGCAGCGGAAAGGAATGGGTCACGGACACCATGCGCTGGATGAACAATTCGGGCGGCATGGAGCCGGAAAAGACGAAGAAGGACAGCCCGGCGGCCCCGATAGCAAGCGCGACCGGGACCCCGAGGGCAATGGTGACGAGCAGGATGACGATGGGCAGGAAGTCCATTACAGGACCTCCGCGGCATCTTCATCTTTCCCGGCCAGCAGGCCCGGAGAAAAGATGTCGAGCAGCGCCCCCAGCGTCATGATCGAAAAGGCTATGAAGGGTGCCAGGTAAACATAGGAAAACGGGATATCCATCACCGGGGACATGCGCGTCGCCCCCTTGCCCATCATGATGAAACTCAGCCAGGCCGAGTAGCCGACGAAGGAAAGCACCACCAGGTCGGAGAGTATGCGCGCAATGCGCTGTGCCGGTGGCGGCAGCGAGTCCACCAGAAGCGAGACGCGAATGTGCTGGTTCTTGCGAAAGGCCGTCAGGGCCCCGATGAAGACCACCCAGGTAAAGAGGATACCCGACAGCTCGGTCGTCCACACGGCCGGTTTCGCGGTCACGTAGCGCGTCAGCACCCCCCAGAGCACCGAGCCCAGAAGCACCGCCATGGCAATGTTGGTGACGATCCCCTCGGCACTGTCCAGGAAATTCCGGATCTGTTTCATCTCCGCCCCCCTATGGGTCCGGCCCGATGCTCCGCGCACCGGGCCGCCTCATGACGCATCAGTTGTCCAGGATCTCGCGAACCTGCTCGTAAAGACCCGGCGTCCAGTCCGGGAACTTGGTGTAGGTCACGGCCGTCTTCTCCTGGAACGCCGGAACATCGACATCACGATTGAAGGTCACACCTTCTGCCTCGAGCTTCTTCACCCACTCTTCCTGCGAGTTCAGCATCAGGTCGGTCATGAACACACCGGCAGCGACAGCTTCCTCGACGAGAACCGTCTGGATGTCTTCGGGAAGCATGGCGAAGTAATCGGAGTTGATCACGAGGCCGGTGAATCCCTTGAAGTGACCGGTCAGCGAAATGACCTTCTTCACCTCGTGAAGCTTTGCGCCGTAGATCGACGGCAACGGCGCCTCGGCCCCTTCGACAACCCCGGCAGAGAGGCCCGAATAGACCTCGGCCCAGGCAAGCTGCGTCGGACGCGCGCCCATCGAGTCGAAGGTCTCGACCCACATGATGTTCGGCGGCGTGCGGAACGTCATGCCGGCGATATCGTCGGGCGTGGAGATCGGCTTGTCGGAGATCAGGTGACGCGACCCGAAAAGCCAGTTCAGAGACAGCAGTTCGATCTGGCTCTCGCTCCGCAGACGGTTCTTCATGTCGGCATAGAGATCCGACTCGATGATCTTGGTGAAGTCCCGCGGGTCTTCCATCAGGTACGGCCCGCCAAGAACCCCGAAATCGGCCACGAAGTCCGACAGGTAGCCCGGGTCCGAGATCGTCATGATCGGAGCGCCAGCGCGCATCTGCTCATAGACCTCGGAATTCGTACCAAGCTGGGCGTTCGGAAAGATCGTTATCTCGACCTTTCCTTCGGTTCGCTCGCCCACTTTCGCGACGAATTCCTCCATCGCCTGCTGGATCGGCTCCTTGTCGGACGTCACATGTCCAAGGCGAATTTCGTAGTCGGCAGCAAGCGCCGGGGATACCGCGGCCATGCAGGCCACAGCGGTGGCAGCAAGGGTCCCACGGAAGAATGGGGTTGTCACGATCATTGGTTCCTCCTCCTTCGAGCAAATCACTGTTGGCTGCCTACAGAGCAACCAGACCAGCCGCGGCCCGGCGACCGGATCACGTCTGGAAGCTCTCACATTTCACTTGCAAATGTCAAAGTTATTTTTATATTCGAAATTCAAATTCCAGCCCGACAGGAGAGTACCTTGATCAAACTTGCCGGAATGACGTGGGATCATGCGCGGGCCTATGATTGTCTTGTTGCAGCATCCGACCGGTTTGCCTCCGAGCGCGGGATCGAGCTGTCCTGGGCACGGCGCTCGCTGCAAGCCTTTGCCGATGAGCCGATCATCGACATCGCAAAGGCCTATGACCTTGTGATCCTCGACCACCCCCATGTGGGCCAGATCGCCGAAACGGGTTGCCTCCTGGCGCTGCCCGACTTCCCGGACCCGGCCGAAACATCGCTTGGGGGGTCGGTCGAAAGCTATGTCTGGAAGGGAAAGACCTGGTCCTATCCCATCGATGCTGCCTGCCAGATGGCCGTGGCGCGTGCCGACCTTTGGGGGGCTTTCCCGAAGCACTGGGAAGACGTTCTCGACACGCCGGAGCAGTTCAATATCGTCACGCCGCTCAAACCCGTCGACGCCTTCGACCTTATGCTCACCCATCTCGCATCGCGTGGGGAAGAAGGCCTGCCAGTGTCGGCGGAGGCCTTCTGTTCGGAGGAAAACGGCCTCTACTCGCTGAAAATCCTCAAGGCGCTCTTCAAGATGGGTCCGTCCGAACAGGCCGACTGGAACCCGATCAAGGTGCTGGAGATCCTCTCGACGACCGACGCCTTCACGGCCTCCCCGGCACTGTTCGGCTATATCAACTACGCCCGCCCCGGTTTCCGCCCGCGCCAGCTGACCTATCGCGACCTCCCTACGTTTCGGGGCAGCTCGGCGCGGCGCGGGATCCTCGGCGGCGCCGGGATTGGCGTGTCTGCCTTCTGCAAGCATCCCGAGGAGGCCATCGCATTTGCCCAATGGGTGACAAGCGAAGAGATCCAGTCCTCCACCTATATCGAGAACGAGGGCCAGCCGGCCCACCTGGGCACATGGAACCGGCTGCGCCACGAGCCGCGCTACGCGGGCTTCCTCGACGGCGCCTACGAGACAATCACCAATGCCTGGACCCGCCCGCGCGACGAGTGGTTCCTGCATTTCGTCGATGATGTCTGCGAGATTTTCCCTGACTTCTTCCTCAAGGACCGTTCCGAGGAAGTCATGCTCGCCGACATCAACGCGCTTTTCCGCAAACATACGAACTGATCGAGGCCAAGGAGGCCAGTCATGAAGAACATCGTCATCACCGGAGGCAGCAAAGGCCTTGGCGTCGAACAGGTGCGCCGCTTTCTGGAAGAGGGATGCAGGGTCTATGTCGTGGCCAACATGCGCGGCGATCTCGACGAGATCGAGGGCGACGTGATCTACAAGGAGACGGATCTCAGCAACTGGTCGGACACCTCCTGGCTGGACGAGATCCATGCGGATTGCGGCAACATCCACGGACTGGTGAACAATGCCGGCATGCACCTGAAGAAGGCGATGTGGGATGTTGAGCCCGAGGAGCTGGACCTGGTTCTCAACATCAACGTCAAGGCGATGTTTGCCGCCTGCGGCCGCTACGCCCAGCTACAAAAGCAGCAGGGCGGCGCGATCGTCAATATCTCGTCGATGGGCGGGTTGATCGGATTGAAGACCGCCGCGGCCTACGTTACCGCCAAGACCGCCGTTCTGGGCGTCACCCGCTCGATGGCAGTGGATGCGGCCGAGTTCGGCATCCGCACCAACGCGGTCTGCCCCGGCTTCATCGACACCGATATGACGCGGGCAATCCTCGCCAAGGATCCGGCACGGCGCGAGAAAATCGAGGGCCGCATCCCGGGCGGCAAGTTCGGCACCGCGCGCCACATCGCCAACGCCATCCACTTCCTGATCTCCGATCAGGCCGAACATATCAACGGCGTCGCCCTTCCAGTCGACAATGGCTACTCCATCGGATCGTGAGACAATGACATACCAGGCAAGCAAACTGACGGCGGCACAATCCGTCGAAATCGTCGATGCGGAGCTTCCGTCCCAAGTGCCCGAGGGCTATGTCCGCCTCAAGCTCGCCACCGCGAGCCTCTGTGGCACGGACCTGCATTACTTCAAGAACTTCTCCAATGCCGGCTTCCAGCTACAGAACGCTCTGTCGCTCGGTCATGAGGCCTGTGCGACGGTGATCGACGCCAATGGCGCTGATCTGGCCGCAGGCCAACTGGTGGCGCTCAATCCGATCATCTTCTGCGGCGAATGCGAGAATTGCGGAAAGGGGCTGGTGAACCTGTGCACCTCGAAGAAGTTCCCGGGGTCGGCCACCACGGTGCCGCATATCGATGGCTTCTTCCGCGAGTATTTCGACTTCCCGGCCTTCTGCTGCCATACGGTTCCCGAGGGCACCGACCCCGACCACCTGACATTCGCCGAGCCGCTGGCCTGTTCCATGCATTCGGTGAATGTGGGCGAGGTCGGTCCGGGCACGAAGGTCTGCATCACCGGTTGCGGCCCGATGGGCCTGCTCGCCGTGGTCGCGGCAGCTTCCAAGGGAGCGCAGGTCGAGGTGACGGATGTGCGCGAGGCGGTTGTCGAACTTGCCTGCGAGGTCGGCGCCTCCAAGGGCTACGTGACCGGCAAGGACGATCTCGCCGCGCTCGACAGCGCCTATGACGTGGTGATCGAGGCCTCGGGAAGCCCCCACGCCTTCAACCAGGCACTGGAACTGGTGAAACGCCAGGGCAAGCTGGTGATCCTGTCGAACATCCAACCCTCCGAGACGCCGGTCAACCTGCACAAGATCATGCTGAAGGAGGTCTCGGTCATGGGCTCCTTCCAGTTCAACAAGGAATTCCGCGAGGCCGTCGAACTGGTCACCTCAAGGAAAGTCGATTTCGACAAGCTCATCGCAGCGAGATTTCCGCTGGGCCAGACCGCAGACGCCCTGCAATACATGGCCGACGGCAAGGCTTTCGGAAAGATCCTCCTGAAACCGGAGCAATGATCTCTGAGGCTTCCGCTTCGGCGGAAGCCTTCTCCTGCAGCCCTCCTCCACTGGCTGCAGGCGAAAGCGCCGGTCCGATCGGACCGGCGCTTCCCTGTTCCGGCGTGGACGGGGACGACCGCAGGTCTCAGCCGTGCATGGACCGGTGCGCCGCTTCCAGCTTGTCCCAATCGAATGTCACCCCGATACCCGGCAGGTTCGGGGCCACGGCCATGTGGTCCTCGATCACGAGCGGCCGGGTTGTGTAACGGTCGATCGGGAAGGAATGCACCTCGAGCCAGCCTCCGTGGGCCTGCGAAGAAACGAGGCTTACATGAAGCTCCTGCATGCCGTGGCTACACACGGGAATACCGGCCGTCCGGCTCAGCTCGGCCACGCGCAGCCAGCCTGTGACGCCTCCGCAATTGCTGGCATCCGGCTGCACAAAGCTCAGGCTCGCATCCTCGAAGGCATATTCGAACTCGTGGATCGTATGCAGGTTTTCCCCCATCGCAAGCGGCATGTTCGTCTCACGCGCAATGCGGCCAAACCCCTTGTAATCGTCCGGGATCGTCGGCTCCTCGAACCAGAGAAGACCGAACGGCTCGAATGCCTTCGCCGCCTCAATCGCCTGATCGACGCTCATCGAGTAGTTGGCATCGACCATGAAAGCGGTCTGCGGACCGATCAGCTCCCGCACCGCCCGGATGCGCTGCACATCCTCCTCGAGGCTCGGCTGGCCGATCTTGATCTTCACACCGTTGAATCCGGCGTCCAGGTAGCCGCGGATCGAGGCCAGCAGCTTGGGGAGCGGGAAGTTCAGATCGATCCCGCCGCAATAAGCCTTGCAGCGATCCGTAGCACCTCCGGCAACCTTCCAGAGTGGCGCACCGGCCGCCTTGCAGCGCAGATCCCACAGCGCGATATCGATGGCGGAGATGGCAAAGGAGGCAATACCGCCGCGCGCGACGTAATGCACATGCCATTGCATCGCATCGTAAAGCGCATCGATCGGTTCGGCCGCCTTGCCCAGCAGGAACGGTGCGAGGTCATGTTCGATCATTGCCACGACAGCGCGCCCGCCCTTGCCACCGGTATAGGTATAGCCGGTGCCCTCGGTACCATCGGCAAGCCGCACCGTCGCCGTGACCAGCTCGAAATGGGTGTGATCGCCATGTTTGGCGTCCGTCAGCACCTCGTCCAGCGGCACATCGAAAAGCCGGACCTCCACTGCTTCGATGATGTTCATTCCTGCCTCCCAGGTTGATGCGGCTCTGATTGCATCAGGCCGGCGCGCCGTAGAAATCCACGCCGAACCAGACAAAATCCTCGTCGCTCTCATTGATCCAGCCGTGCCGCGCGCCGGGCGGAAAGACGACCAGTGTCCCCGCCTCGAAGGGGACCTGTCCGGTCCGTCCCCCCGCCTCGTCGTAGAGCACGAGATGCCCCCTGCCGGAGACCACGAAAAGCGCGGTGTGGAAATCGCCCGCATGAACCGGGACTTCCGCCCCGGGCGGGACGATCCCGCGGCCACATTTCGCCCCGACCTCCTCGATCTCGGCACACACCCCAAAGGTGAAATTCAGTGCCTCGTAGGGTTCCAGATAGTCGGAGGGCTGTTTCTCCGGGATCAGGACCCCGCCTTCTCCCGATTTCAGAACAAAACTGTCGCCAAGCATGACCACTCCTTGAGTTGGGTATCGAGGCCCATTGCGAGGCCTCCTGTGCAGTTCCGGAAGAGACGTTTATCGCCTATTCCTGTTTTCCGGGCAGATCTATTCCGAACCAGACGAAATCCTCGTCGCTCTCCACGATCCAGCCATGCTGTGCGTTGGGAGGAAAGATCAGGAGCGTGCCGGGGGCGTAGGGCATCGTGCCAGTCGGCTCCTGCGCCTCGTTGAAGAGCGTGAGCTGGCCGGTGCCGGATTCGACATAGACCGCGTAGAGGTTCGGCCCTGCATGAGCAGGCACCTCCTTGCCGGCAGGCACAACGCCACGGGCAAAGGTGACGCCAGCATCCGGCAGTTCGGTGAAAACGCCATAGGAGAAGTTCATCCCCTCGATGGCCTGCATTTCCACGGCGGCTAGCGCCTCGGGCGTCAGCACTCCGCCGTCGCCATATTTCAGGATAAAGGTTTCTCCAGCCATCGCCGTTCCTCCAGTCATGGCAAGGGTCATCGCAGCCGCAAATGCGATGCGTCTCATTGCTCGTCTCCCAGGTTGCGTTTCTTGAGTGGCGCGGACGGACCGACCGCTCGCGCGCCAACCGGCCCCGGAGGGTCAGTATTTCATGTAGACCGTGCGTTTCTGCAGGAAGCAGTCGATGCCATGCACCCCATCCTCGCCGCCCAGACCCGAAAGCTTGTGACCACTATGATAGCCCTGGATGTATCCGATGATTCCCTGGTTCATGAAGATCGTGCCGGTCTCCATGCGCTGGATCGCGTCCTGCTGGATCGACGGGTTCTGCGTCCACAAATAGGCCGAGAGGCCATCGGGGCGGGAATTGGCAATCGAGAGCGCTTCCTCGTAGTCGCCCACGCGCACGATCGGCAGGACCGGTCCGAAGGTTTCCTGCGCGACGCAGGGCGTCTCCGGCCTGGCATTGAGCAGAACCGTCGGCTCGTACCAGTTGCCGGTCTCGAACTCCGCCCCCTGGGGACGATTGCCGCCAAGCGCAATTTCAGCACCACTGGCAACGGACTCGGCGACCAGCCGCTCGGTGCGGTCACGGGCTGCGGCGGTGGTCATCGGTCCCATTCCGGCATTGGTCATCGGGTTGCCGGGCTTCACCCTGGCAGCATGCGCCATCACCTTCTCGGTGAACTCATCGGCCACCTCTTCCTCGACCAGGACAGCTTCGGCACAGATGCAGACCTGGCCGCAATTGGCGTAGCGGGCGATGGAGGCAGCTTCGGCAGCCTTGTCGATATCGGCGTCTTTCAACACCACGAAGGGGGCGTTGCCGCCGAGTTCCAGCACCAGCGCCGCGAGATTTTCCGACGCGGATTTCGCAATCGCCTGCCCGCCCGGCGTTGAACCGGTCATCGAGACAAGACGCGTCATGGGGGAGGTCACCAGCTTCGAGGCCATCTCGATGCCGGTGCCGCTCAGCATGTTGACCACGCCAGCCGGAATACCCGCCTTGAGTACGAGCTTGCAGAACTCGGACGCCGTGACCGGCGTCACCTCGTTCGGCTTGAGGATCATCGTGTTGCCCGTGGCAAGCGCCGGGCCAAGTTTCCGGCCGATCAGCGCCAATGGGTAATTGTAGGCGCAGAGCCCGATGGTCACACCATAGGGGACACGATAGATGAAAAGCTGCTCGTTGGGCTGATCCGACGGGAAGATATCGCCACGCAACCGACGCGCGGCCTCGGCAGCGTAGGCCATGTAGCGGATCGTGTCGTCAACCTCGAAGCCGGCCTCGGCCAAGGTCTTGCCTTGCTCGCGCACAAGCAGGTGGGCGAAACGCTCCTTCTCTGCCTTGAGGGCGTCGCAGAGCTTGTAGAGGTATTCGGCGCGGGTCTGCGCGGGCAGGAGCGCCCAGGTTTTCTGCGCCTTGTAGGAGCTTTCGAGGGCGGCCTGGGCGTCTTGCGCTCCACAGTCGGGCATTTCGGCCCAGAGCTCACCATTGGACGGGTCTTCGACCGAAAAGCGCTTTCCGGACGCGCTGTCGACCCACTCGTTGTCGATGAAGCAGCGGTAATATTCCATCCTGATCCTCCCAAGGCATGGTCGCGACGCCGCAGCGTCCCTGTTCGATAGTCCGGGGCTCAGCCGGGAATGGCAGCCCCCTGAATGCGTGCCGCACGCGCCGCCTCGACGGCCTTTTGTTGGCGCACGGCGGAGATACGGTCGACGGCGACGGCGGCGAGAAGGACCGAGCCGCGCACGATGTCGTAGATGTAAGGCGACGCGTTCATCAGGTTCAGGCCATTGTCGATCAGGACAAGGAATACCGCGCCAATGACAGAGCCGGTGACCGTGCCCGATCCGCCCGTGAGCTTCGTTCCCCCGAGGATGACTGCCGCAATCACCGTGAACTCGATGCCGATGCCGATCCCCGATTGCAGCCCGCCGACCCGGGCCAGAAGGATCAGCGCGGCGATGCCCGTGACAAACCCCGAGGCCGCGTAGACCGCAATGGTGACCCGGTTCACCGGCAGGTTGGATTCCGTCGCAGACCGCGCCGAGTTGCCGATGGCACGGGTGTAGACGCCGAAACGGGTGCGGGTGAACGCATAGACACCGATGACGAAGACCGCGATCAGGATCAGGATCGGCACCGGGATCGAGAAGATCTTTCCATTGCCGAGAAAGCCCATTTCGCGCGGAACCGGGATGTTCTGGGCGCCCGTCAGGTGGATCGCCGCGCCACGATAGATCGAATAGGTCGCCAGCGTCGTGATCAGAGGCGAGATCCGAAACTTCACCACAAGAACACCGTTGAGCGCCCCGAGACCCGTCGCGCAGGTCATCGCGGCCGAAAAAGCGATCAGGTAGCTCTCCGTATCGATCATCAACTGGGCAAAGAGCGCCGAGGTGAAGAACAGGATCGCACCGACCGAAATGTCGATACCCGCCGTCAGGATGATGAAGGTCATGCCGATGGCCATGATCGCGGTGACGGAACTCTGCACCAGGATAGATTGCAAGTTGGAGAGGGTCAGGAAGACCGGGGAGACCGCCGTCAGGATGCCGGCCAGCACGATGGTCGCGACGGCAATTGCCATCCATTTCTGCCGTGCGAACACTCTGCGAATTGCATCAGGCATTGCCGTTGCTCCCGTTCCCGGCACTCGCGGCCAGCGAGATGATCTTGACCGAGTCATAGGCCTCGCGCTGGAACTCACCCACGATATGCCCCTTTCGCATGACGAGCAGCCGGTGCGTGGTGTGCAGCAGTTCCGGCAGGTCAGACGAGACGATGACAACCGCCCTGCCCGCCCGCGCCAGCTCGGCAATCGTTGCATGGATATCGAACTTGGCTCCAATATCGACACCCTTGGTCGGCTCGTCGAAAATGAGGATCTCGGGCGCCATCGAGAGCCAGCGGCCAAGAAGCACTTTCTGCTGGTTGCCGCCCGACAGGTCGCTCACGTGATTTTCGATGGAGGGCACGGAGATGTCTCGTTCCCGGACCACGTCCGATGCACGCGCCTTCTCCCCCCTGAACCCGATCCCCCTCAGGCTGCGCGTCACGAAGTTGAGTATGGCTGCGGCAGAGAGGTTCTCGCGCACCGGGCGATTGAGGAACAACCCGTTGGTGCGGCGGTCCTCGGGCACATAGCAGACGCCGCGCGCCTTCATCGCCTTGACCGTTATGGGCGAGACCTTCTCTCCCTTCACGAAGACATCGCCCGTTGCCGCGCGCAGGCCGAAAATCGCCTCGGCGATCTCGGTTCGCCCCGCCCCCATCAGGCCGGAAATCCCGAGAATCTCGCCCTTGTGAACAGTGAAGTCGATGCCGTCGAAATCGATAGCGGACAGCCCCTGGACCCGAAGTGCCTCCACCTCGCCTGGCGGATGGAGATCGATCTTCGAATCCTCGATCGTGCGTCCGACCATCATCTCTTCGAGTTGGCGCTGCGGAACGTCGGACAGGTAGCCGCCGCCGACCTGCTTGCCGTCCCTGAGCACGATGAACTTGTCGCAGACGCGGTAGATCTCCTCCATGAAGTGGGAGATGAAAATGATTGCCACGCCACGTGCTTTCAGCGTGTCGATAATGGCGAAGAGCTTCTCGCGCTCAACCGCGGTCAGCGAGGTCGTCGGTTCGTCGAGAATGAGGACCCGGTCGGCATGAAGCAGCGCCTTGGCGATCTCGACCACTTGCTGACGCCCGGAGCCGAGGCTCTCGATGGTCGCCTGCGTGTCGATCTCGATCCCGAGGAACTCCAGTTGCTCTCGCGCGATCCTGTCGGCCTCGCGCCAGTCGACCCGCGCCGGCTTGCCCGGCAGATCGCTGATGCACATGTTCTCGGCCACCGTGAGCGAACCGAAGAGCGAAAGTTCCTGGTGCACCGCAGATATCCCGTGGGCCGGCCCGTCGATATGCGGCACGACCTCGCCCTCGACCAGGATCTCGCCGTTGCTTGGCTGAAGCAGCCCGCAGAGCATGTTCTTGGTTGTCGACTTGCCCGCGCCGTTTTCTCCGACGAGACCGATCACCTCTCCGGGATGGATATCGAAGGAAACGTCATCCACGACCGTCTTGCCCGCGAAGGCCTTGGAAAGGTTGCGGACCGAGAGGACAGGCTTGGCGTCCGTGGCCGCAATAGTGTCGGCGGCTCGGTTCATCATCATACTGCCCTCTGTCCACTGAACTTCATCGCCAGCCAGGTCCCGAAGAAGATCAGGATGCCTTGAATGATGAGCTGGTCGTAGAAGGGAATTCCGACAAGGTTCAGCCCGTTGGTGAGGATCGCCAGCAACATCACACCGAGGACAGTGCGCTCGATGGAGCCCTCCCCACCGGTCATTGCCGTGCCACCGAGAACAACGGCGCCGATGATGATCAACAGCAAGGTGTCACCGACGCCGGGAATGGCGTTGCCGAGATTGGCGATCGAAATGAAGCCGGCCACCCCGGCCAGCACACCCGCCACCAGGTAGACGCTGAACTCGATGAAGGAGACGTTGATCCCCGCGTAGCGCGCCGAATTCGGGTTGGAGCCGACCAGCATCACCTGGCGCCCCCAGGTCGTCTTGCCGAGGGCAAATACCGAGACAAGCACCAGGACCAGACCGACCATGGTGACGGCAGGGATGCCCATCCAGGACATGAAACCGAAATCGAGCACCCAGAACGGCGTGCCCTTTACCGCGATACCCTGGCTGAGCACAAAGGCGATGCCGCGGGCAATGAGCTGCGTCGCCATGGTGGTGATGAACGGTGTCAGCTTGAAATACCCGATGAGGATGCCGTTGACGGCGCCGAACACCATGCCGACGGCAACCGCTGTCACCAATCCAAGGGGAACGCTGTTCGTCTGGGCCATGACAATGCCGGCGACGACGGCGGAAACCGATATGACGGTCGAGATCGAAAGATCGATCCCGCCGATCAGGAAGACGAAGGTCATGCCGATGGCCGCGATCAGGACGACCGCATTGGCGCCAAGCATGGCTTCGATGTTTCCCGATGTCATGAAGTAGGGAGAGAACAAGGAGAAGGCGACCGCCAGGGCCGCGATGATAGGGATCGCGGGATAGGTCTTGAGGGATGCCAGTGTGGATTTCATCATTGCCTGAAGCTGCCCGGGATTGGTCGCGATGGAGCGCGCCGGACCGCCGACGCGCTCATTGTCTTGAAGGATCGCCTATTTGGCGCCCCAGATCTTGGCCTTGTTCGCTTCGGCGTCGGCGCCGGTGTAGAAATCGCCCGGGATCACGTTGGTCCGCTCGACCTCCTTGCCATCAAGGATATCAGCGACCAGCGCCACTGCCTTGCGACCGGTGGCTTCCGTGCCCATCACGACAAAGCCGTCTGCAACGCCCTTGACCACCGCCTGGTAACCATCGTTGGAGCCATTCACACCGGTCACGACCACATGGCCGTCTTCACCAACAGGAACAATCTTGCCGAGGTCTGCCAGGACGGTTTCGACACCAGGAATGTGGGTGTCGGTCGCGGCGAACACGGCCTTGATGTCGGGGTTGGCCTGGAAGGCGTTCTGGGTGCCGGACAGAGCCCGCGCGGAATCCCAGTCGGTTGGCACTTCGATCAGCTTGACGTTGTCAAGGCCGGCGATGCCTTCGCGGAACCCCTTGGAGCGGTCGATTCCGTTCTGATCATTGAGCGCGCCGATCAGTTCGACGATGGCGATCTCGCCGTCGACACCCTTGAGCGCCTCTGCCGTGTGCTCACCGGCGAGCCGGCCATCCCAGATCGAGTCGGGGCCGACAAAGGCCTGAACGACGCGGCTGTCGGGCAGGTCCCGGTCATAGGCCACAACCGGAATCCCGGCCTTCTTCGCCGCCATGAGTGCGCGTTCGATCGTGTTCTGGTCGACGGCACAGACGAGGATCGCGTCAACTTCCTGCGTGATCAGGGACTGGATCTGGGCGTTCTGCTGCTGGGCGTCACCATCCGCGACCACCTCGACGACCTCGTAGCCGCGATCACCGGCTTCCGCCTTGATGCCATTGTTCACGGCCACGCGGCTTTCGAACAGCTGATCGACCGAAAGACCGATCTTGATGTCTTCTGCCCAGGCTGCGGACGTCATGAGCACTGCGGTCGCCGCCAGGGCGCCAAATATTTTCTTCATGGTGAGAAACCTCCCGTTTTCGGATGCGACGAACAGGGTCGCGGTAAAGCTGCCCGGCTCGATTGCCGGAACTCGACAGCCACGCCTCCCTGCGCTGCCTCGATAATTTCATATAGGCAAGTTATTTGCACCCACGCAACCTAAAACTACCAGACGGACCTCCGTTGACAATCGAGAACGCAGTCGCCGCGCCAACCTGCACACGCAATAGTGCATACATTGAAAGAACCCAACAGAACCAATTTATAATATTGATTTTAAAAACAATTATTCCACGCCCCGTGATCAGATCCGCTTGTGTGACGCCGCAACCCGGTGGGATTTAGAATCACACGCCAGCATTGAACGGGCCGCTCCTGGGCCCTTATGCGCCTCTCTAGGGGACGCCGACAAAGCGATCAAAACGGTTCAAAAGAGCATTCCGTACTGTCTCCGGATAGCCAAGTGCAACACAATGGCCAAGCCGCCTGCCTTTATCCAGGCGGCTCTGATGCTGTAGCCGCCCGAGGCGGCGTCTGATGTGCCAAGGTGGGTTTATCACAATCCACATTGGAGGTGGTTAAGTCAGGGTTTCCTATTGTCGGGCTGGACCTTGCGAAGCGTGTTTTCCTGGCACAGGACGATGACGCGCAAGGCCATGTTGTGTTTCGCAGGACGCCGAGGCGCAGTCTGCTTCTCGATTTCTTCGGTCGACGTAGCCTTGCATCGTCGCGCCGAACGGGGCCGTGAGTTCGAAGAAACTGATTGCCGTGGTCGAGGATGAGCCATCCGGGCTGCAGCGGGTTGCATGCCTGGTTCTGGAGGAAGTCATCGGTGCACTGTCAGATCTTGAAACCCAGATTGGCACGTTGAAGCCGAGACCAGGGACCGCGCGCAAAACAACGAGCTGTCTCGGCGACCGATGACGATTCCAGTGATTGCTCCCATTTTTCTCCGGGATTGACAGTGTTTGCATGAGGCGCCCAAAGGCCGATTTCCAAGGCGGACGCCCTGACCGAGCCACCACGCTCGCGCGTGATGCGACACATAGGCAAGAAAGACCGATTTCCACACTTGAACAGACGAGCGCATTTCATTATTTTGTATGTTTTTCAGATATTTAAATTGACATCCGTCACCCCAGACAGTTTTCCAGCACAGAGAAACCACGCCCCCTCAAGAACGGGGAGCATTGAAGCAACAGGCGCCCCACAGGTCTCGATTTTGGACCACAGTTTGAACCGCAAAATGGACCGCATTGGAATTCTCTGGAAAGGGTGTTCCTTACCCCAAGAACACATGACGCCGCTCAGGCAGGGCTTCGAGGGCCACTCGATTCGCGCGGTCGCGTTCCCGGTTTCTCTGGAGTCTCGGGTCCCGGTATTCGAGCCTGCTTTTCAGAGCATGTAAGATCTTTCAGGCGGGATCGTTATGCAGGCGCAAGGAACAGCCAAGGACGAAAAGGAACTTCCGCCTCGGGCTGAATACCAGATCAGGTTTGTCAGGTTGGTCCATTCGATGCAGCCGATACCGATTGCCCCTGCCGTGCACCAAGCGGCGCATGGTCACCGCTGGCTTCGTGTTCATTGATTTGATGCGCCGGACATTCTCGCTGCGGCGGTCGAGGGGGGGGGAACGACTGGTCCGTCGCGGTCCGCAACGGGCGGGTCGAAAAACCATGGCCGGTTTCGGCGCGCGGCAAGTCGATGTAGAGGCGACCCGAAGACCGGAACGTGAGGGAACAGGATGAACATGGTTGAACAGATCGCCACGGCTCTGGCCGAGGCCCACCGGACGGGAAAGCGGATCGATGTGTCGGCGTTTCCAGTACCGAACTACGAACAGGCGTTGGAGATCCAGAGGCGAGTGCAGGCAGGGCTGGGCGCAGTCTCCGGGTTCAAGGTCGCGCGGCGGGCAGAAGGCGCGCCGGTGATCGCGCCGATCCGGTCGGATTGCACGCGTCCCTCCGGGGCGTCGGTGCCGGTGCGCGACGTCATGGGAATCGAATTGGAGATCGGGTTTGAACTCACCGCCGACCCCTCTGGAGACATGCTTGCTGATCCGAAGGTCTTTTTCCGGCCCCGCATCGTTCTCGAACTGGTCGACACGCGCCTGAGCGGGGCAGCGGAGAGCCCCATGCTCAAGCTCGCGGACATGCAGATCAACGCAGGTGTCGTGATAGGCCCGGCGATGGAGGGCTGGGACGGTCGGGATTTCGGGCAGGTCGGAGTTGCGTTGCGCTGCGGAACGAAACAGGTTGTGAATGGCAGGGCCACGGTGCCCGGCGGCTCGGCACTGGCGAACCTCGCGCTGCTTTGCGGTCATGTCGGCGCGCATTGCGGCGGCTTGAGGAAGGGACAGATCATCCTGACGGGCTCGCTCTCCGGGCTTGAGTATTTCCCCGCCGACACAGAGGTGCATGGCAAGATCGACGCCCTTGGGGAGATCAACTGCCAGCTGACGTGAGCGGCCCTCCCCGGGCATTTTCGAGCAGCGTGATGGTACGGGCAACGAGATATTCCGCAACCATCCGGGCCGCGCGTGACAGCGGGCGGCGGCTGTCGATCGCCACTGAGATCGTCGGGTTGGTCAGGCCCTCGTCGGACAAGGGCAGCAAGAGCAGTTCGCCGCTGCTCAGCTCCGGCTGCACGTCGAGTTCGGAGGAGATCATGGCCAGGTTTCCCTGCCGGAGCGCGTGTTTGAGAAGCTGAAGCGAATTCGAGGTCAGGACCGGGACATTCTCGACAAAGAACCAGGCGTGTCGGTTGTCGAGATACTGGCGCGTCGGCAAGAAGGCGCTCTGTGACACCAACCCGTGCCCACTGACCTTCGCAAGGGTGATATCGGACATCCTTGCCAGCGGGTGCCCCGGAGCGACGATGCATCCGAAGCGCAACGCCGTGCTCCAGAGAACATGCTGATGACTAAGTCTTGGCAGGTTGAATGCCATGGCGACTTCTACGCTGCCCTCGTCCAATGCGCGGGCGGCATCGACCGGTGGCACGATCTCGACATTCAGGCGGATGTTCGGATGTTCGGCCAGGAGCCATCCGTGCAGGTCTTCGAGCACGCCGTTCACGAGACTGTCCATCGCAACCAGCCTCACACTGCCGCGTTCCTGCCCACGCATTTCAAGCAAGTCTGTTTCGAGCCGTTCGGCATCCGAGCGCCACCGCCGCGCCATGACGACCATCGCCTCTCCGGCCGCGGTCGGGCGCATTCCACGTGGCATCCGCTCGAAAAGCGGCACGCGATTCGCTTCTTCGAGAGATTTGATCTGACGGTCGATCGCCGATGCGGCGATTCCGATGGCCCGAGAGGCTGCCTGGATCGAGCCGTGTTTCACAACCGCCTCGACATAGAGCAGAGGGCGCGGGACGAGGTGCAAATTCATGCGAAACGGCTCCAGACTGCATTCTCTTTTCGAGAATGGATAGTCGCCTTTTTTGCCATAGATGGCAATCATGTCTCTCGCTACCCTTTCCGGAGAAAGCCCCCTTGGAGCGAGACCGGATATGCATTGGAAGACCGCCGCCCACCGTGCCGAAGGTGCCTATGCATGAGCCATGAACTCGTGATCAAGCGCGCTCAGGTGGTGTGCCCGGGCAGCATTTCCAACTGCGATATCGGGATTTCCGCCGGTCGCATCACGACGCTTGGTGAGAACCTCGAGGGCCGCGAGATCATAGACGCCGAAGGGCTGATCGCCATGCCGGGCGGGATCGACAGCCATGTGCATATCGCCCAACCTTCCGGACCAGGCATCGAGATGGCGGATGATTTCGCCTCCGCGACCCGAGCGGCGGCCTGCGGTGGAAACACAACCGTAATGCCCTTCTGCCTGCCGGAAGAAGGACAGACGTTACGGGCAGCGGTTTCGGAGTACATGTCCAATGCGGAGGGTCGATGCCTGACCGACGTGTCCTTCCACCTGATCGTGAAATCCGCGGATCCGGTGACCCTCGGGCAGGACCTGCCGGCGCTGATCGCGCAAGGGATGACCAGCTTCAAGGTGTTCATGACCTATCAGGGGCTGCGCCTGACCGATGCCGAGATCCTTCAGGTGATGGATGTCGCGCGCGATCAGGGCGCGCTGACCATGGTTCATGCCGAGAACGAGGACGCCATCGAATTCCTTCGGGACAAGGCCGAGCGCAGCGGGAACACTGCGCCTGTTTACCACGCCCGAACGCGCCCGGTGCCCGTGGAGCGCGAGGCCACGCATCGTGCCACAACGCTGGCCGAGATAGCCGGCGTGCCCTTGATGATCGTGCATGTCTCGAACGGTGCCGCGTTGGACGAAATCCGGCGCGCCAGGGCGCGCGGGGTGCGTGTCCTTGCCGAAACCTGTCCGCAATATATCACCCTCACCGCCGACGACCTGGATCGTGCCGGCTTCGAGGGCGCCAAGTGGGTTTGTTCGCCGCCGCCGCGCGACAACTGCGAGCAGGCCAATATCTGGGCCGGGATCGAGGGCGGAGCGTTTGACGTTTTCTCCTCCGACCATTGCCCCTTCCGTTTTGCCGACAGCAGCGGCAAGGACGCCCCGGGCGCGCGCGCCTCGTTCCGGAATATCCCCAATGGTATTCCCGGAATCGAAACACGGTTGCCGATCCTGTTTTCGGAGGGCGTGGTCAAGGGACGTATCTCGCTCGGCACCTTCGCCGCGCTCACCGCGACCAACCATGCCCGCATCTATGGTCTTGAGAACAAGGGCGCGATTGCGGTCGGCAAGGACGCGGATATCGTATTGTGGGATCCGTCCCGCACCTCTCCGATCACGCAGGAGCGGTTGCATCACGGCGCCGACTACACCCCGTGGGAGGGGTTCGAGGTCACCGGCTGGCCGGTTCGAACCATTCTGCGTGGGCAGACCGTGATGCGCGATGGCGCGCCCCTGGGCCAGCCGACGGGCCTGCATGTCGCCCGCGGCAAGCCGGAGGCTGCACCATGAGCCATGCACCCGTCGATGGCCGCCGGATCGGTATGCTGACGCCCTCATCCAACACGGTTCTGGAGCCCTATACCTCGGCCATGTACTCGCCCTTTGGCGAGGAAGCGAGCGCGCATTTCGGACGCTTCCGGGTGGTGGAAATATCCATGTCGGAAGCCTCGCAATCCCAGTTCACGCTGGAGCCGATCCTCGAGGCCGCCGAGCGGTTGGCCGAGGCGAAGCCGGATCTCATCGCCTGGAACGGAACCTCGGCCTCCTGGCTGGGGTTGCAAAAGGACCGCGCGCTCTGCGCCGCGATCACCGAACGCACAGGTGTTCCGGCCACTTCCACCATCCTCGCCTATGACGCGCTGTTTCGAGGCATGGGGGTGAAACGGCTCGGCCTCGTGACGCCCTATATCGCCGATATCGAGCGCCGGATGATCGCCAACTACGCCGCCCAGGGCATCGAGGTCGTCTCCAGCGCGCGGCTCGACGACAAGGGAAACTACTCTTTCGGCACCTATCCGCCGGGACAGGTGGGCGCGATGATCGAGGGCGTCGCAGAGGCAAAGCCCGATGCCATCGCAATCGTCTGCACCAATTTCCGCGGCGCGCCGGTTGCCGCCGGCATCGAGGATGCCACCGGCATTCCCGTGATCGACTCGGTGGCCGTGACGGCGGCGCATTGTTTGAAGGAAGCAGGACTCGACCCCGCGCGCGTGACTGGCTGGGGGAGCGTTTTCCAGAGGCTCGCCGGCCTCGAAGTAACCAGTCAATCGTAGTGACAGACACACCCAACAAGGAGACCAAGAAATGATCAGGAAGATCGCAACCTGCGCCGCGGCGCTGGCCGTCCTCGCTGTGCCTGCCGGCGCCGAAACCCTACGCGTGATGGGACAACCCGTCGCCACGGGTCTCATCCAGAAGAACGTCGAACAGCCGTTTTTCGAGAATTTCGCAGAGGAGACCGGCCTTGAAGGCTTCACCGCCGAATATCAGCCCGTCGACGTGACCGGGATCAAGGATACCGAGCAACTGCGCATCCTGAAAGACGGACTCTTCGACATCGTGTCGCTGCGCCTGAGCCAGGTGTCACGTGACGAACCGACCATCCTCGGCCTCGACCTCGTGGGTCTGAATCCGGATTACGAGACCGGGCGCAAGACGGTCGAAGCCTTCGCGCCCATTGTCGATGCCCGCCTGCAGGAGAAGTTCAACACCAAGCTGCTGGGCGTCTGGCCCTTCGGCCCGCAGGTGTTGTTCTGCGAGCCCGAGATCGGTTCGCTCGCCGATCTCAAGGGCCTGAAGGTTCGGGTCTATGACCAGAACCTCGCCGAGTTCGTCTCCCTCGTAGGCGGCACGCCGGTGCCGATCGGCTTCCCCGAAGTGCAGCAATCGCTTGCCCGCGGCGTGGTCGATTGCGCGATCACCGGCCCGTCCTCTGCCAATTCTGCCGGTTGGCCCGAAGTCAGCTCCTACACCCTGCCGATCGCCTTCCAACTCGCGATGAACGGCTATGGTATCAACCTGGATACCTGGAACAAACTCACGCCGGAACAGCAGGAAAAGCTTCAGGCCGGGTTCGACACGCTGTCCGAGAAGATCTGGACCTACTCCGAAGAACTCTTCGTCGATGCGGTGAACTGCAATACCGGCGCCGAGCCCTGCGAGACCGGTACGAAATACAACCTGGTGCTGGTGGAGCCGACCGAGGCGGACAAGAAACTGGTCGGAACGGCTGTTCCGAACGTCTCCTTCCCGGCCTGGAAAGAAGTCTGCGACGCTTCCAACCCGGGCTGCGCCGACGCCTGGATGGAAACCGTCGGTGCCGGCAAGGCCATGTAGGCGAATTCGCGTCCGGGCCGGGATGGTCCGGACGCAAGCACTCGGGAGAATGCCATGGACCGCCTTGCTACCTGGATCAGCCGCCTGTTCGGATGGTCTTTCCTGTTCCTATCGGGGTTCGTCGCGCTGGAGACGGTGCTGCGAAAACTCTTCAACACCTCGTTGCAGGGCGCGGACGAGCTGGGCGGTTATATCCTCGCAATCGGCGCCTCGCTGTCCTTCATCGTGGCAATGATTGACCGGGCACATATCCGCATTGATGTCTTGCATGCACGTTTTCCCATCAGGCTGCAGGCGCTGATCGATTGGCTCTCGGTGCTCTCGTTCGGCGTGCTCGGCCTGTTTTTCCTCTATGTCGGCTGGTTCGTGATCTCGGACACGCTCGCATACGGCTCCACGGCAGCAACCCCCTGGCGCACGCCGCTGATCTGGCCGCAGGCGGCCTGGTATGGGGGGCTGGCGATCTTTGCACTCTGCTCCTTTGTCATGACCGCGCGTGCGACGCGTCTGTTCCTCTCCGGTCAGCAGCAGAGGCTGGCCCGCGAGTTCAACCCGAAATCCGCCGAGGATGAGCTCAGCGAAGAAATCGAACAACTGAGGGACCGCTGACATGGGCATTCTTGACGTACTCATCGGCTTTTCCGTCATGATGGGCCTGCTGCTGATCGGCCTGCCGGTCGCTTCGGTCATGGTCGCCATGGGCGTGGCCGGCGGAATGATCCTCTATGGCCCGGTACTTCTGAAGAGCATGGGGCCGGTGCTCTGGGGCACTTCGAACGAACCGGTCCTGACCGCCATCCCGTTATTCGTCCTTTTGGGCGAGTTGCTGCTGCGCTCGGGCCTCGCGGACCGAATGTATGGCACGCTGGCGCTGTGGCTGGGCCGATTGCCGGGTGGGTTGCTGCACACCAATATCGGCTGTTGCTCGCTCTTCGCCGCGACGTCGGGCTCGTCTGTCGCCACGGCAGCGACGGTCGGCACGGTGGCGCTGCCGGCGCTCACCGAGCGCAGCTACCGCCCCTCCCGCTCGCTGGGATCGCTTGCCGCCGGTGGCACGCTCGGCATTCTCATTCCGCCATCGGTGAACCTGCTGGTCTATGGCTCGCTGGCCAGTGTCTCGGTCGGGCAACTCTTCCTTGCCGGGATTATCCCCGGCATCTTGCTGACGCTGCTCTTCATGGCCTTCATCGCCGCCCAGGACATCCTCTCGCCGGGTGGGGCGTTTCAGGACGCGGAGGTTCCGTGGGGCGCGAAGATCCGCGCCCTGAAGCACCTTGTTCCCGCCGCGACCGTGTTCCTGATTGTGATGGGGTCGATCTATCTCGGCATCGCCACACCAACCGAAAGCGCTGCGCTGGCTGTGGTCGTGGCGCTCGGCTTCGTCTGGTCCGAAGGCAAGCTCGACACGGCCTTCCTCGATACTTGCTTTCGAAACACCGCCAAGACGACGGGCATGATCCTGCTCATCATCGTTGCTGCCTTCACGTTGAATGTGACGCTTGCGCTTGGCGGTATCACTGGCGTCATGTCCCGGTGGGTCGAGGGGCTGGGGCTGAGTCCGGTGGAACTGCTCTTTGTGCTGATGGGGTTCTACCTCCTGCTCGGCATGTTCATGGACGTACTGTCCATGCAGGTCCTGACCATTCCGATCATCGTGCCGATCATCATTGCCCACGGGATCGACCCGGTCTGGTTCGGCATTTTCGTGGTGCTGATGTGCGAGCTTGGCATGATTACCCCGCCTGTCGGAATGAACCTGTATGTCGTGCAAGGGGTGCGTGGTGACAAGGGACCGTTCACCGATGTCATCGCGGGCGCGATTCCCTATGCCGCGCTCATGCTGCTCTTCACCGCCGCCCTGATCCTCTGGCCTGCGATTGCCACCTGGCTGCCGGGAGCGATGGGAGGATGAGTCCGCTGGATGGTATGACCCGGGCCGCAGACGCCTGCGCGCTGCTCGACGGCTTTCGCAATGGGCGGGCGGACCCGCTTGCGGTGGCCGAAGCACATATCGAACGGATCGAACGGATCGATCCTTGCCTCAACGCCTTTTCCGCCCGAGCGACGGATGTGCTGGAGCTTGCCCGCGCCGCGCGGGACCGCTACGCCGCAGGCACCCCGGCCGGGCCACTCGACGGGGTGCCGGTGATCATCAAGGACAACCTCGTTTCGGCCGGGTTGCCGGCCGCCTGGGGCAACGCCGAGCTTGGCCGCCGGGTACCGGAGCATGACGAGTTGCCGGTAGCGGCGCTGCGCAAGGCAGGCGCGATCATCCTTGGCAAGGGCAACACACCGGAATTCGCGGTCGAGGGCTATACTGGCAACACGACATTCGGTGTAACCCGCAATCCGTTCGATCCGGCGCTGACACCCGGCGGTTCTTCCGGCGGCGTCGTTGCGGCGGTGGCCTCGGGCATGGCGGTGGCCGGGCTTGGCACCGATGGGGGGGGCTCGATACGCCGCCCTGCGGGGTATACCGGCCTCTGGGGCTTGAAACCCGGCATCGGCACGTCGCGCCGGGGGCGTGGTCTGCCGCAAGTGCTGCTAGATTTCGAGACGGTCGGACCGATCACCCGTTCCGCGCGGGATCTTGCGCTGTTTCACGCTGTCCTGTCTGTGCAGCCCGGCCCCGCCCGAGACCGCCCGCTCCGCATCCTCGCGGTGTCGCGGATCGGGGACTCGCCCTGTGAACCGGTGATCGAGGCCGCGTTCGGCGAGGCGATTGCGCGCCTGCGGGCGCTTGGCTGCGAGGTCTCCGAAGGAGAGTTTCCGCTGGACCTCGATCCGCTCAACGAGGTCTGGGCGCAGATGGTCGAGATCGGCCTTGCCCATCTGGAATGGAGTGACCCGCCAGTGCTTGCAGCGGCTGCGCAGAAATACCGGGACATGGCGAAGCGTGGAAGCAGGGTGTCGGCGGTACAGCTCTACGAGGCCATGACCCGGGTATTTGCCCTGCGAGAAGCAGTGCGAGGACTTTGGGGCCATGACGCGGTGCTGATGCCGACCGCCGCGGCCTTTCCCTGGCCTGCCGAGGAAGCCTTTCCGACAACGATCGACAACCGGAGCGTCGGGCCGCGCGGTCATGCCGTCTACACCGGTTGGGTCAACGCCGCGGGACTGCCGGGCCTCACCTTCCCGATGAACATGCCACGCGTTCTGCCGATCGGAATGCAGCTCGTGGCCGATCGGGGCTGCGAGAACATGCTGCTTGCCGTTGCGGAGCGGTTGGACGGTGCCGAACCGGCGGAGGACCTGCCGCGGTGAAGCCGGGACACCCACGAACTGATGCCTGTCCCGGTCTTTTTCGCAGGTCGCCGCCGGGGCGGCAGGTCGAGTGAGCAATACGACTGCGACGACCTGGCAAAGGGCGCAGGATGTCCGTCCCTGAGGCACCCAGGTCGGCCAGAAACGGCAGCAAGAGATCGCTGGCGGCCGGCACCTGGAGCCTCGGCGGTGCTTAGCCGAACTTCACGAAGAGCTTGGCATATGGCTTCTTCAATCCTTCAACTGCGACCTTGATCGCGTCCCCGTCGCCGGTTCGGGTAGCCGTGAGAAAGGCCTCGACAGAGGCGGAAAACGCCGACACCAGCTTGGTGTATTCGTCGCTGCCGGAAGTTTCCGCTGGCGGGTTCATCACGATGTCCTTTGCCAGATAGGACAGCACGGCCGCCTGTTCTCGCAAGAGTGCAGGGTCGGCGGCGGCAAGGTCCGCCATCAGGACATGCTCCATCTCGGTGTGGTACGCGTTCATGCGGTCTGAGAACGTTTCCTGTCCATTGCGCAGTCGCATGTCGCCGAAAAGGTCTCGGATCCCTTCCAGGGTCTCATGGGCCTCGGCTGCCTGCCCGGCAGACGCTTCTTGGGCAGCCTTGGCTGCAAGCGTCTCCGCCTGAGCCAGCGTCTCGCCCCAGAGCGGGTCATCGGCGAGGTGCGGCGGCGGAGATGTCTTCCAGCCCTCCCCGAACTCGCCAAGCACCGCTACCAATGCGCCCGTCGTCTTGACCGCAGATTCCTGCTTGCCCGTGTTGGTCTGGAACAATGCAGCTCGGTAAGTGCCATACATCTGGCGGAAGTCAGCTTCGAAATCGGTGACCGGGCCGGCAATCGCCGCGCTGGCCATCATGGACAGTCCGATGGCGCCGCCGAGGATGGTATTGTTCATTGGGGACCTCTGTGAGAGTGAGTGCGTTGCCATTACATTCCATACATTGAATGTAATGGCAACGATTCTGCCGCGACCGATCATCCCTCGCGCGTTTCTGCGTCCGGTATGACTGACAGGAGCGGCGGCAGACGCCCGACCGCGTGGCTGACCAGCCAGGCGCTGCGTTCCTCCTTGGGAATCAAGCCATGTTCCGCTCCCTCCCACTCCCGCAGGAATCCGACGATGTCCTCGACACCGTCCTCCGGGTGCAGGTCCGCCAGCAACCATGACCACCGCCAGGGATTGGCCACCGAGATGCGACAGCGACGGTTGCAGCCGCCAAGGCAAGACGTTCCCTCGATCTGGAAACGTTCCGAAAGGCCCGTGTCTCGCAAAGCTCTGGCGATCAGTTCCCGCACCTCGAGACCGTGTGTCTCGAAGCCGTTCCGCTTGCGCGCCGACGCGAGCTTGCAACGGATGCAGACGTGGATTGTTGAACAGCTTATTCGGCCGCGACCGGTTCGAGCCCGGGCAAGGGCCGGATGGCGGCGACATGCATAAGTCCCTCCCGCCCGGTGAGAATTTCAGCCTCGATGTTGTAGATCCGGCCCAGCATCTCGCTGGTCATCATTTTCGAACAGGCATCGTCGGCCACCAGCCGCCCGTCCTTCAGAAACAGGATACGTTCGGCAAAGCGGGCGGCAAGCGAGAGGTCGTGCAACACGCAGACGTCGGTGATATTTCGTTCGCCAGCAAGCCTGCGGACAGTGTCGAGTACGAGCAGTTGCCGGTAGAGATCCAGCGCGCTGGTTGGTTCATCCAGCAGCATGACGCGCGGCTCGCGGAAGAGCACTTGCGCCAGACCGACAAGCTGTCTTTGCCCACCACCGAGCGTGTCCGTGCGGCGATCCGCCAGGTCGGCGATCGAATACCCCGCAAGGGCTTGATGTGCCGCTGCAAGATCGGCATCCCGGATACGCAGGCCGAGACGGTCGTGGCGACCGAGCAGGATTGCCTCAATCACAGTAAGCCCGGATGTTCCGATGCCATCCTGAGGCAGATAGGCGATATCACGGTCCGGTTGGCCGTCGATGGTATCGAACCGCAACGCGCCCGCCGAAGGCTGAATGATCCCGGCCATAGCCCGGATCAGCGTGGATTTGCCCGCGCCGTTGGGGCCAAGCAGGCCGATAACTTCGCCCGGGCGTAGCGTGAACGAGATGTCGGAAAGGATCTACGCCCCCCCCCAAACCGCACCGAAAGGTCTCGTGCTTCAAGGAGCATGGCTCACATTCTCCTTTTGCGAAGGATAAGGAAGAACAGGAACGGCACGGCACCCCGATCACGGCGGTGACAATGCCTAACGGGATGACCGCGCCGGGAGAGATCAGTTTGGCAACCACAGAGGAGCCGACCAGGAGGAAAGCGCCGGCGAAGGCAGAGAGCGGCATCAGGAAACGCTGGTCCTCCCCGACGAAGCCGCGCGCAATATGCGGGGCGACAAGGCCGATGAAGCCGATCGTGCCGGTGAAAGCCACCGCGGAAGCCGTGAGCACCGACATCAGGATCAACATCCGCAACCGGATCGCCCCCACATTCAGCCCGAGGCTGATCGAAGCCGATCGACGGATGCATCGCAACAAGCTGGCGGTGGCCTTGGCCAACAAGCTCGCAAGGATCGCTTGGGCGGTTCTGCGTTACGGCCGGGAGTTCGACGCTCCAAGAGATACGGTTGCCGAAGCTATTTGAGGTCGGACAGCCGAACAGAGGTTCGCGAAGGAGAACAGCATGGGACGGATAAATTCCGCACCCAAAATCTGAGGGCGGAAAAGGCCCTTCGACGGCCTGTCCGAAAATGAGATCAGCGTGCGTGCGTATTTCCAACAAGGTCACGGCCCGCGAGCCGACAAGTAGACCGGATACAAATCAGCGATATCTGCAACCACGCCAAATCATCCCTTGCGAACAGCAGCCGGCACATACAATCCCGCCCCTGCGAGCCCAAGCGAGGCCCCAACGGTCAGCGCGGTCAGGGTCATTGGCAGGCGGATGTCGACCACGATGGCATACATTGCCGTACCTGCGTATTGGTCGCGATGGGTGAGCACGTCCCAGACCTCCGCCAACCGGATCGAGGACGGACCGATGGCGACATCGACAAGAACGGCGAGCCCGAGCGCAGCAACCGCTACAAGCATGACAAGCGCACGCCGGCCCTGTGCCCCCCGGTAGAGATGGACGGTGTTGGCAGAAGTGAGTTCGGCGATGGGAACGTCCCGTATCGAAGGACCCGGTCCGGTGTAAGGACCGGGACGCATGGGATTACTCGCTCTGACCGGTCATGAACGCGCCTTCGGCAGCGATTGGCAGGTAACGCTCGTAATACGCCCGGTGGGTTTCCGTCGGATCGACATCTTCGAATTCCTCTGGATACATCGCCTTGCCGAGATACTGCAGCGCGGCGTAATCGTGCAAAGTGCATGCGCCGCCGTGATTAATGGCGTGCATTCGGGCATTCCTGACTGCATCGAGGGTGTTCCAGCCCAGACGCTCCGAATAGGCATTCACCCGTTCACGCGCCTGTCCCTCGTCCACATCGAAGCCCATGATGACGGAGTCACCGGCGTCGACCCAGTAGGAGCCCGGGAAGAAGATCACTTCCGGGTTCTGGTCCAGCACGTATTCCGGCGAAAGCGGCGCGGAACGTTCGATCACATCCCCGGCGATATTGTGGCCACCGGCAAGAGCGATCATGCCGCCCCACATGTAGCCGTCGGCAAATGAGCGGTCGTATTCCTGCGGACCCTTCTTGCCGAGTTCGACATGGACACGCACCGGTTCCCTGCCGCCGTCCAATGCCTTGGCAACCCGCGCCCGGAGATCCTCGACCGCGGCGATGTATTCGTCCGCAAGCTGATGCGCCCGCGCGTCCGCGCCCATCACGGCGCCGATGGCG
The DNA here is from genome assembly GCA_947497945.1 of uncultured Tropicimonas sp. Classification (GTDB taxonomy): domain Bacteria; phylum Pseudomonadota; class Alphaproteobacteria; order Rhodobacterales; family Rhodobacteraceae; genus Tropicimonas. The sequence continues at coordinate 81,308 of CANMIP010000002.1, forward strand.
CGCGTGGAGGCGACGTGCTTCTCCACCGTTTGGGCGTTGAAGTCGGTTACAACAATTGGAATGCCAGCCGCCTCCAGACGGTCTGCAACCTCGCCAAGCGCCTTGAACGTCGAGACCGGTAGGATGGCCACATCCGGGTTCAGCGAGATTACCTTCTCGAGGCTGAAGGCGTTGGACCGGGTGCGGCCAAAGTCTGCCAGCGCCTCGATCTGCGGGATGACTTCCGAATAGGCGTTCCATTGCGAATTGCGCCAGTCGTGCCAGGCGGCCTTGTTGATCCCGACGACACGGTCGAAAGCCCCTTCGCCGGAGATGACGAGGAAGTCCTCGAAGTAGAAACCGAGGACAACCCTCTGGGCCCGGCCTTCAAGCATGCGTTCGCGGCCGAGGACGTCGGTAACGGTAATTTCGGCCTCGGCCAAGGTCGGCGCAATGGCGCCGAGAGCGGCGATCAGTGCCACGGGCAAGATGCTCTTCATGATGTCTCTCCGTGAGATTCCGCATGCAGCTCCGGGGTTGGAGTGACTCACGCGGTGTTGGATTCCTGGGATGGGTTGGATTTCAGGAGAGAGTGGGCGGGCCGCGGGGGCGCTTCCAGTTGGGATTTGCCGTCGCGAGTATGCGATTGGACGTCTGGATCGACACCCGGGTCGCATGGTCAGCTGTTTCCAGCACAAACGCGAAGCTCGGATCAATCACCACCTGGCCGGCAAATGCAACAACACTCAGCGAACAATACTCTGCGCAATCTTCCGGTATGTCCTCCGTGGCGCTGCCTATACCAAGATCGGCAAGCGCGACGCGCCGGAAACCTCCTTCGGTGCAGACCATAATGGAGTTGCTGTCATCAAGCCCTGCAACCTGCACTGCTGAGGACGCGAGTGGCGCCAGCGGGGAAAGCAGGTTCGCAAGCAATACGAAGACGAGAAGGACCGGCGAAAAACGCCTGCCCGCACTCTTTCTGCTCTGGGCGATCCGATGCCGGATCATCCCGTCCCCACTCTGATTCTTCCACGATTCAGGCGTTTTAGGGTGCAAGAAGAAACCCATTAGGACTTTTGAATGTGACGGGGGGTTCTGGAAGCCAATCTCGTCAGGCCTTTTCAGCGGGCCCCGCGACGGTTTTCAGCAACACTGAGTCATCCTCCCTGACCCCGGCAAGGACATCGTGGTCGCCGGGGCGAATTCCTTGGCGATCGATAATGCAGGGGCATCCGGCCGATGACCCTCAACAGCCCGGGTTGATCAGTCCGAGCTGTCGGAAATCCAGGGTGGGTTCCTGCCGATCTTGTCGAGCAGGAAGTCGATGAATACCCGCACCTTCGTCGTGAGCACGTTCGACTTCGGATAGACCAGCCAGAGAACGGATTGATCATCCACCTCGTAGTCCGGCAGGACCCGGACAAGCGAGCCGTCGGCGATCTCGCGGTAAACCGACCAGAGCGAGTTCATGGAGATGCCCGCGCCGGCAAGCGTCGTCACCTTCTGGCTCAGCCCGTCATCCAACGCCAACCGCCGCCAGGCGTGGCGCGGATCGAAGAGCGCCTTTTCGCCATTGCGCCCGACCAGCGGCCGCGGCGCGAGTCCCATGAAGCCGACCACCCGATGGCGGGAGAGGTCATCCGGGGTCTGCGGCATTCCGGATTTCTCCAGAAAGGCCGGAGAGGCGCAGAAAATACGTGTGTCGTCAGCCAGCTTACGCCCCTTGAGGCTGGTATCCTCCAGCACGGAACTGCGCAGCGCAAGATCGAAGCTGCCGTTGATCAGGTCGAACCGTGTATCGGAGAGGCGCAGGTCGAGGTCGATGCCCGGGTGATCGTCGACGAATTCCGGCAGGATCGGCGCGATGAAGAGCTGGGCGAATGTACTGGGCGCGGCGAAGCGCAGCGTGTCCTTGGCTTCGGCCTTGCCCTTGCCGAGCACTGCGAAGGCGGCCTCCTCCTGGGCGAGGATCTCGCGCGCATAGGGCAGGAACTCCGCGCCTTCGAGGGAGAGCGAGACCTTCCGTGTGGAGCGCTTGAGCAGGTCGGCTCCCACCAGCCTTTCCAGCTTGGCCAGACGCGCGCTTGCCGCTGCCGGAACCATGCCAAGCTCCCGCCCGGCCGCCGAAATGTTGCTTTTCCGCGGCCAGCACGAAGAGGCGGACGCTGACGGTATCCATCGAATTACATCCCGCATGTGAATTCTGAGATCAGGATTGGCCCGTTTTTTTTCGCGCATAACAATGGCTATTCTCTTCGCAAGTGTCTGGACCGCCCGCGGGGTGGCGTCCGGCAGAAGAGAATGGGCCAGAGAAAATGAGCTACGAAGGCAAGATCTACCGCCCCTGGATGGAGGCGGACAGCGAGTTGATCCAGGTGACGCTGGGCTGTTCGGTCAATACCTGCACCTCCTGCAGCATGTTCCGGGACAAGTCGTTCCGCCGCAAGCCGTTGGAGGAGATCTTCGCGGATATCGACATGCTGCGCCGGTATCGCGGGCGTGTGGAGTCGATTTTCCTGATCGACGGCAATGTCATGGTGCTGAAGACCGAACTCCTGCTGAAGGTGATCGCCAGGATCAGGGAGACCTTCCCGGAGCTGAAGAACCTCGCCATGTATTCCGGCCTCAACGATCTGCGCCGCAAGTCGGTGGAGGAACTTAAGCAGATCTGCCGCATACGGCGTTGTTTTAGAGCCAGCTTTGCGATCAATTTCAACGAGCCAGCAAGGATGTGGTTTCGAAGACGGCCGAACCGTCTCAATACCAATACATGAGACAGTTAGCGGCCCAGCCAGGCAAGGATTGACCTCCTGGTTGAAAAAGGCCTTTGCTGTCGCCTTGCCGAGGGCGATCATCACGCGATTTCCGGACTGGTGACGCCTGTCGCCTGTATCGTGTTTCAGGGATTGCACCTGCCCGATTTTGCCGATCACTGAAGGCATGCCGACATGGGATCCTCTGCGACGCGCGATTGCCCTGGTTTCCTCCCGGATGGAGACCATCGGAGCAACGCGGAGCGATACTTGGCCGGACGCTGATCACACGGGCTGCAACCGTGCCGGAAGCTGGGCGTCGGGTGGCGTGGCACTTGGATGTCCGAAGAGTGAAGATTTCGGGCGGAGCAGTTCGGTCAGGACAACGGTCTGGAACTTGACCGCATTGCGCCGGACATCAGAAACAGAATTGATGCCAGCAATCTGGAGAATTCCTGCGGATCAATCGTCGATCAACGACGCCGGGCCGGGCCTTCAGCGCCTTCGCAGCGGCGTCCTGCGCTCGGCGGACGGGGAGGCGCTTGCCCCGGAGATGCATCTGGTGCTGCGATGGGCGTGAACCTCCGTCACGCGAACCGAACTCTGCGGACACCATCATCGAAGGGCACATGCCGTCGGCGAAATGTCGACCCCGGAACCAGTTCCGGCCGGCCAATCCGGTCCATTCGGAAATGCCGAAAACCCTCGCGCGACGGATCCCAGGCGACGAGGTACCAGAGCGGCGGCAGGATCAGCATGGCTTGCGGCTCGACGTGCCGCCTGCTCTGCGTCCCCTTCGCGTCACGGTAGTCGAACCGAAGGTGAAGCCGTTGCAGAAAGGCCGGCTCGAAGACCGGCAACAGCGCCGGGTCCATTTCGCCCATATCGGAGATGTCGACCTGCGGGGCCAGCGGTCCGACATAGAGGCAGTCCAGGAACTGGCGCAGGTCGCGGATCTTGTCGGATGGCAGGGCTTTCTCGATCTTGGCGAGCCCCGAATCCGCCAGACTGGAGAAGGGGAGATTCCCGGCCGCGCGCATGCTGGCAACACTGATGAGCAGCGCAAAGACCTCGGAGACCGACAGGCGGGCCGTGGTCTGAACGGAATGCGGGTCCAGGGACAGCCCGCCGCCTCGCCCCGGTTCGGCATCGATGACAAAGCCCTCGTCCCGCAGCGCGGCGATGTCCCGCAAGACAGTCCGCCGCGATGCGCCAACCTGAATGGCCAGTTCCGCGACCGTGGAGGTCCCGGCGCGGCGCAGGCTGCGCACGATCTCGTCTTGTCGAAGGCGTGAGTTCATTCCCGCAAGCTCCCCACAATGGTGCCAGTTTTTGGCACCATTGGATCTTAGGCAGGTCTTGTCGAACGCAACAAGGAGACAATCATGCTTGATTCTGCCGAAATCCAGACGCCCAGGCTCATATCCGTGAACGGGGTGCAGCTCGAAGTCTTCGAGGCCGGCCGGGAGAACGCCGGAAACCCGATCATTCTTTGCCATGGCTGGCCGGAACATGCCTTTTCCTGGCGTCACCAGATGCCAGCCCTGGCAGCGGCCGGCTACCATGTGATCGTTCCGAACCAACGGGGCCATGGCAACTCATCGCGTCCCGGCGAGGTCACGGAATACGACATCGAACATCTGGCCGGCGACCTTGTCGCGCTCCTCGATCACTATGGGTATGAAGAGGCCGTCCTTGTTGGCCATGACTGGGGAGCGAATGTCGTCTGGAGCACCGCCCTGCTGCATCCGAAGCGGGTCAAGAAGGTGATCAACCTCGCCCTGCCCTATCAGCAGCGCACGGAAATCCCCTGGATCGCGTTCATGGAGGCGGTCTTCGGCGATGACAATTACTTCGTTCACTTCAACCGTCAGCCAGGCGTTGCGGATGCCGTGTTGAACGAGAATTCCGCGCGGTTCCTTCGCAACCTGTTCCGCAAGAACCTCCCCCAGGTCCCGCCAGAGCCGGGCATGATGATGATCAACCTTGCACAGGCGGAAACGCCGTCTGGCGACCCCGTGATGACGGAGGCCGAACTTGCCGTGTTCGTGTCCGCCTTCGAGACATCCGGCTTCACCGGCAGCATCAACTGGTACAGGAACCTCGATCGCAACTGGCAAATCCTCGCGGATGTGGACCCGATCATCCGAAAGCCGGCATTGATGATCTATGGCGACCGGGACGTGATACCGAAATCCGCGAGTCTCGCGGAATTCGTGCCCGATCTGGACGTGGTCAGCCTCGATTGCGGTCACTGGATTCAACAGGAGATGCCCGAGGAAACCAACCGTGCGATCCTGAACTGGCTGGCCGGTCAAGGCCGAGGATAGGCTTTGACCGGCGCCACCGGATGCCCCCTGCCCCAACCTGTCTGGCGAGGTGGACCACAGGCGCATTGCAATCGCGACCGGCCTCCGAGCGGAGCCCGTGGCCGTTTCCCCATCCGGGCTCCGAAACGGGCTTACAGGCCGTGGGACGCGCAGTTTTCGATCCGCAGCCAGAGATCCTGTTGGCTCAGATTGGCGTAGTCCAGATCCATCGCCCGGAGCCAGGGACCGAGGCGGCGCAAGAACTCCCCGCCATGGCTCTGGACCGGGCGATAGCGGGGCGACCATGCACCGGCAGACCAGTCGTCCAAGGGCCGTTCGGCGGAGATATGCGACCCGAGGCTGGAATTGACGACCGTGCATTTCCCGACGGCCTCAAGGCAGCGGCGGCTTATCCGGCCCACTGGCCTGTCGAGGCGGTTCACGTCACCGAGGCGACACGCGTAGCCCGCCTCTTTCGGCAGGGAATAGGGCGTCGCGCGAACGCCTTCGAACCATTGGCGGCCACGAAAGTTCTTCCCCGCGCGTCCAGCCTCCCCGGAGTCATGGGTGAATCGGCATCGGTCGATGACAAACCCGTAGGGCATCCAGAGATTGGTGCTTGGCGCCAGGGCCCAGCTCTCGGCGCCACGAGAGCCGCGCGAGAGGATTTCGCATTGGTCAAAGAAACCGATGGCCCCGCCAAAGATGAAATCGACATCGCCGGCAATCCGGCACGCGGACAGGAAGCTGCGCCCGATCCCCTCCGCGGGGGCCTGCAGGTAGAGCGTATCCTGGAAGCTTTCGAAGCGCAGGTCATGCAACCGGACGCGATCCGCTCCGGCGACATGGCATGCAACGGCCTGGTGCTGGCCGTGAGCGTAGCGGCCATACATGTCGGGCTCGGCGCCGGAGGGCGCGGCCGCGCTCCGGTCGCAGGCGCAATCATTCCGGATCGTCATGCCGGTGACGACCGTGTCGTCGCGCTCGATCCGCAGACCCGCGCTATTGCCGGTCGTGATCCGTTCCCGCGCCGCCACCCGGGCAAATCGCGCCCGGATTGCTGGGACGGAACCGACGAACACCGCTGCGAAGCGGTCTTCATATTCCCGGCCCGGCATCTGCGCATCGATCCTGGCGGCCAGTGTTACCTCACCCGGGCCGGCGCCCAGCAGCGTCAGCGGCGGCCCTTCGGCGGGAAGAAAAACCGGGCCCTCATAGAAGCCGGGCGCAACCCGGATCAGCCGCCGCCCATCCGCGCGAGCGCTGGCGCCGTCGCGAATGGCCTGATCGATGGCGGCCTGCAGCGCCCGGAAGCGGCGCGGCGGTTCCAGCGGGGCCTCGCTGTCGACGATGTAATCTGCGCGTCCAGAGACAAGGCTAACAGGCGCCGGGTTCCAGGGTTCGGCCAGCGCGCGTCCCCCCGGTCCGGCCCCGGACAGCACGACAGCGCGCGCGCAATCCGACCGCGGGAGCCGATCGGCATCCGGCGGCCAGTCCGGAAAGTGGCTCATTGGCTGGCGCGCAGCGGCTCCCGGCCCTGTGCACGCTCCAGGTCGGCCGCGGCCGCCATCATCAATGGCCCGACCCCCTTTGCGTCGTCGGAGACGCGCCGCTCGGAGAGGTAGTATTCGGCCGAGCCGTCCCGGAAGCGATCCTCGAACGTGCCAAGCCCGGCAACCTCGCAGATCTCCACGAATTCCAGCTCGCCAGCAGCACACGGCCGGAGCGCAATGTCGGTCAAGCGCTGCAGGAACCCGTCCGGCGCCCCGTTCCAGAACCCGGGCGCATTCCCACGCAGCAGGGAATAGACGAACGTCGCCGAGGCAGAGCTTTCCTCGTTGTTTCCGGCCAGGTCGGGCCGGTCTATGACCTGAAGCCAGAGCCCATCGGACCGCCGGACCGCCTCGATCCCCTCGAGCAGGGATACCGTGGCGGCGCAGAGAGGCGCAAAACGCTCCGGCCCTGCGAGCTCCGCCAGGTCCACCAGCGCCATGGCAAGCCATCCGAGCGCGCGCGCCCAATGCGCACGCGACTGGCCCGTCAGCGGGTTGGCCCAGGGCTGCTTGCGCGCCTCATCGACCGCATGGGCATAGAGACCGGTGGCCGGCACGAAGGTCATCGCGAGCGCCCTGCCGACCTGCGAGAACGTGTCGGCAATCAGCGCCTCGTCGCCGATGCGGAGGCCGTAGCCGACCTGGAACGGAGCGCCCATGTAGAGCCCGTCGAGCCAGACCTGCCATGGGTAGCGGAGCTTGTGCCAGTAGACGCCGGATTGCGTGCGCGGATGGGTGGCGAGTTGCCCGGCCAACAGGCCGGCGGCGTGGAGGTAGCGCGCCTGACCGGTGATCTCGCGCAGGTAGAGCAGCGCCCGGCCGGGCAACACATTGTCGATATTGCAGCTGTTGGGGTCGTAGCCGCGCAGCGCGGGGCCGGGTTCCATCCGGGCATCGACCATCCGGACGAGGTGGTCCTTCCAGCGCGGATCGCCGGTCGACTTGTGAAGGCATTCGAGACCGCGATAGATGCAGCCGTCCTCGTAGCACCATGCCCTTTTCTTGTAGGGCTGGTAGTCCCGGGCAAACCTGTCGAAATACTCCATCAGCATGGGGTCATGTCCTCGTCCTCTGTGAGGCAGGTCACGCCGCCGGCGACCTCGCCATTCTCGGCGATCACGCCAGCGTGCCGCACGCGCGCGACACCGAGCGCCATCAGTGGTTCGCCGGCGATTGCGTCGGGGTCGTAGGACACCCGGACATCGCTCAGCCGGACATCGCGGATCGGTGCCTCCGGCAGGCCCAGCACGGCGGCCGCGGCGAGCGAGAGCCTCCAATGCTCAAGCCGCGTTGATTTTCCATTTTATATGACGACGGACACACGGTTCTCGGCCCCGCCGTGGCAATGATGCGGCGGCTGGATGCGGAGCCCGCCTTCGCACTTGGGTCGCACGGCTTGAGCGAGGAGCAGGTCCTGAACCCGGCCGCCTTCATTCCGCATGACACGGTTTATGCGGCGCTGGCCTCCATCGCGGAAGCCACCCGCCCGGATATCTGCGCCCTGGCCGGTCAACAGACGGACCTGCTGAAAATCCTGCCGCGCGGCGCGCTGCTCGGCCAGTCGGTGACCCTTGGCGATTTTTTCACCCGCTTCACCCAGATCGTCTCGAAGGAAAGCAACGCGGTGTCCTTCCGGCTCCTGATCGAGGAAGAACACGCCCATTTCACCACCAGCCGCAATTTCAAACCCGAGGTATCGCCCGGCCATTCGGACGCCTTCCTCGTCGGGATCTGGATCTCGCTGTTGCACCGGGTTCTCGATTTCCGGTGGGACCCCGCCCAGGTCGTGCTGCGGCTCTGCGACCCGACCCTGTTGCCGGCACAGTTCCACGGCCTGCGCGGGATCAAATGCAACAACAGGGGCTTCTCGATCCGCTTTCCCGCGGACTGGCTGTCGCTCCCGATCTCTCCCGAGACACTTTCGCGCGATGACCAGGACCAAGCCGGAGCCATGCATGTCGACGTGCCGCTTGACTTCAAGGAAGGTTTCGAATCCCTTGTGCTGTCAAGGCTGTCGGACCCCGCGCTGACGGTGAGCGAGGTCGCCCGGATGTGCAGCCTCACCACCAAGGTGCTCAACAAGCGCCTGTCCTCCTACGGGACCTCGGCCTCCAGGGTGATCAGCCGCCTCAGGATGGAACGGGCCTCGGAGCTGCTCGCCGGGACCGATCACTCGATCCGGGAGATCGCCCAACTGGTCGGCCTGTCCGAGACATCGGCGCTCCCCCGCGTCTTCACGCGCAGTTTCGGGATGCCTCCGAAGACCTGGCGCAAGATGCAGGCCGCGGAGGCACAGCCCATCGCGGCCGAGGCGGACCGGTCGGGCGAAGTCGTGGCGGCGCCGTGAGGGCACGCCCAGAACATATGCCGCACCGGGCCTTCCGGCGTGGCCAGCGACACTTGAAAGAAGCATAATGAGAAAACTCCTGCTCTGGACTTTCGGCTCCCTGCTCGGGCTGGTCGCACTTGCGGCGATCGGGATCTGGCTCCTGCTGGCCCTGCCGCTTTTCTCGGACCTGCGGCGGTCGATTGCCGAGGAGGTTCTGTCGGATCAGATCGGGCAGCCGCTCCATATCCGGGAGGATGTCCGGGTCGTTCTGGGGCCGGTCAGCCGGATCACCGTCGCGGGGGTGGAGATCCCCAGCCAGTCGGTCGACGGCACGGCGCTGGCGGAGCTGAAGCGCCTGGAGATGGATCTCGACCTTGTCGCGCTCAGCCGGGGCGAGTTGCATTTCGACGATCTGCTGGTGGACGGGGTGCAGGCGAACCTGCTCACCGAGGCCGATGGCACGACGAGCTGGCGCGAAGCCCCGCTTGAGAAGGATGAAGAAGAGGACGACCCCGAGCCCGCGCAGCGCGAGGCCGAAGGCGACGGAATCCTCGTGTTCCTCAAGGACAAGAATGTCGAGTTCACCTCGATCGGCCTGACCATCGACAACGCGGTCTCCGGGTTCTCCTTCGCCTTCGACCTGGAGGCGCTGTCGCTGTCGCAAGACCCGGGCGGGGCACGGTCGACCCTGACCGGCGAGGGAACCGTCAACGGCCAGGCATTCGAGATCGACGGCGACTTCCCGCATGATGCGCCCTTCACCACCCGGGCGGCGTTCGGAGACCTGACGGCCAAGTTCGACGGCGCCCCCTACTCCGCGGATCAGGGCGGTGGTTTCTCGGGGGATCTCGCGGTCGATACCGGCGCGTTCGGTGATTTCCTCGAGGTGCTCGGTCTGGAACGGGCGCTTGAAGGCGGCGGCACGCTGACGGCGCATCTGGTCCGCAAGCCCGGCCGCCTCGGGGTCGAGGATTTCAACGCCACCGTCACATTGGCCGAGGGACAGGAACTCGCCGCCAACGGATCGGCGGAGAACCTGCTGGAAACCGAGGGGCTGGATGTCACCTTCGACGCGCAACTCTTCCAGCAAGGCAAGCAGCCCGCCACCGCAAGAACCTTTGGGGACCTCAAACTGACCGCGATCGACCTGCATGTCGTCAGCACCGATGCCGGCCTCGAATTCGAGAACCTCGTCTTTCACACCAACCTGTTCGACCACGGGTTGGAACGTGTCGGCCCGATCACCATCGAGCATCTGCGAAAGCTGCCCGACGGCCGGCTCGCGATGCAGGGCATGACCCTGCAGGCTGGCCCGGTCGAGGCGCCATACCTTCGGGCCAACGGCGAAATCCTCGACCTGCTGCAACTGGAGGATCTGTCCTTCGAAGGCAGCCTGAATGGCTCGGCGAAGCTCCTGCTCTCCGACCTTGGAGACGAGGTTGCTGACGCGTTTGGCGGCATCGAGGCCGGCTTCGGGATCTCGGACGAAGGCGGCGCGCTGGCGTTGAACCGGTTCGAGGCCAGGAATTTCGGAACCGATATCTGGACCCTTGACCTGAAGCTTCTGGTCGATGACCTGACAGCGCTTGGCGGTCTCGATTTCGATCTCGATTTCGATGTTCTGGACGGCGCAACCTTCCTCTCCGCATTGGAGCTGAGCCCGGTTCCCGTCGGTGCCCTCGGCATCTCCGCCACGACCCGGAAACAGGGCGAGGATTTCGCCGCCAGCGCGGGGTTCACAGCCGGAGGATCGGACCTCACGGCCACGCTCGACGCGACATTCCCCGAAGGCGCGCCGGTCGTGCGCGGCAGCATCGAAAGCGATCGGGTCAATCTCGGCGATCTTCAGAACCTCTCGGCCTCGCTCGCCCAGCTTCAGGTCCTGTTCGACAGCGAGAAGCGGCCAGACGATCCGGAAGTGAAGCCGCTGGTCCTGCCCAGGGAGGAACCGGAGGTGAAGCCACTGGTCCTTCCCAAGGAGCAGGGAAAGCCCTCCGACCTTCTGAACCCGGAAGACCTGTTGACGAAAGCCGATGTGGAAATTGCGATCGATTTCCGCGAGATCAGCGGCCAGAAAGGCGTGTCGGCTGTTTCCAGCACCTTGTCATCCAGGGAAGGGAAATTGAGTTTCGGCCCCCTCGACCTCGCCTATGGCGGCGGGAATTTCAGCCTGACGGCGGCGATGGACATGATCGACGCGCCGGATCGGATCGCGCTGTCCGGCGCGACAAGCGGTTGGGATTTCGGCGAAATCCTCGACTCCCTTGGGCTGGGCATCGATGCGCATGGCATGTTGCGCGGTGATTTCGCCCTCAATGGCCGCCTGGGATCGGCCGAGAGCTTCCTCAACTCCATGCGCGGACGGGCGTCGATCTCGATGGCCAATGGCAAGATCAGCACCAGCCTGCTGGAACTGGCCGGGTTGGGGATCTTCCCCTGGCTCTTCTCGGAAGAATTCCGGAAGGGCTACACCGACATCACCTGCGTCGTCGCCCCGGTCCGGATCGAGGCCGGCAAGGTCAGCACGAATTCCATCGTGGTCGAAACGGGCTCCGTCCAGCTCGTCGGCAAGGGGACGGTCGATTGGGTGAATGACTTGATCGCCCTGCGGGCGGAACCGCGCCGCGTCGGCAAGCCGCTGTCGCGCAGCGCCTGGCCCTTTGACGTGACCGGCAAGCTCTCGGCCCCCGAGTTCAAGCTGGATGTCGGCGGCTCGCGCAGCCGCCGGGCCGATGGCGCCGATGAAATGCCGGCCGACCGCAAACCCTGCGTGCCGGACATGCATCAGCTCGAATAAGCCCGCGCTATTCGGCGGCTTGCTCCGGCTGCTCGGCCTGGCAGGACAGGACCGCCGCGACGGCCTTGCTGGAGCCGGACAGGTCGACAAGGAATTTCTCCTCGCGCTCGCCCCAGATGGTGACCTCGGTCCGCTTGACGAACTCGGTCGCGAATTCGGGATTGTCGAAGAAGGCGTAGCCTCCCGGAACGCCATTGCGGTGCACGCCCACGACCTCTCCGGCGAACTGATCGTCTCCGAAGTCGAAATTCACCTCCCCGATCGCGCCATCGACGATGGATGTCCATTCCGGATTGTAGGCCGCAAAGAACGCGCCCCCCAGGGCCGGGTCCATGCCGATTTCGACAATCAGGCCGGACTCGAAGTGCCGGTTGGCAAGACAGCCATCGCCATTCTCGGCATCGATCAGGATCGACCACTCGCCCGCCTCGCCCCAAGGCTCCAGGCCAGCGGCACAAGCGAGACTGCTCGAAAGCAGGATTGCGGACCCAATATGTGACAAGCGCATCTGAAATCACCTCCCCTTTCGGGACAGGCTGGCACCAATACGGGATCGAGACAACCGGGCACAGAAACGGGACCGAAATCCGTTTCCGCGAACCGATTGCCGGTCCTGTCGACTCGTTGCAGCGCCCCCCAGGGCGGCCCTTCGGAAGGTCCCCTCGGTGACGGGCTGCGCCGTCAGGTCCAAGGAGGACCGATGGACGAGACCGATATCTCCCGCCTTGGGGAGGAGGCGCAGGTCTACCCCGGCCTGTCGGGGCAGATGAAGATCTCTGTGCGCCATCCGGAAACCGGGCGGAAGCATATCCCGCTCCTGTTTGGCCCCGGGGAAGGGGGCGATCTCATCACCTTGCTGATGCGGGAGCGCTCGGAGGCAGTGGCTTCGGCGCTGAAGGATGTCGAACTGCTTTCGGTGCCGATGCGCCGGGCGCAGGACTGGCTGATCGCCCCCCCCCAGAATCGACCGTGCAATGCTGCCATTGGGCAGCTCCGCAGCTCCGGCCGGACCGCGTCGCCATGTCGGTCCGGCAACATATTGCGCCCCGGGGAAATCCCGGAGAGGATCAGTTTGCGCGGACCCAGGCAGGAGAAAGGCGCGTGTGATGCCAAGTGACGAAACCCTGGCCGTGACCCTGGCCCTGAGCGGCGGCGGGATCGCTGCCATGGGGCATATCGTTGTGCTGCAGGCCATGGAAGAGCTCGGGCTGAAACCGGATGCGATCGCCGGCACGTCAATGGGAGCGGCAATCGGCGTCTGTCACGGCGCCGGAATGAGCGGGGCCGAGATCGAGGATCATGTCCGCGCGGTCGCGCGCAATCGCGGCGCGCGGTTCCGCCGGTTCCTGACCACGGGCTGGACCGGCCTGCCCAAGGGCACGCTGGACCCCGAACACCTGCTCCGCACGATCCTGCCCGAAGGGCTTCCCGAAACACTCGCGGAGCTGCCCCTTCCGGTGACGGTCGTGGCAACCGATTTCCGGGCCCGCGAACCTGTCGCCTTCCGCAAGGAGGACACGCTCAAGGCATTGGCGGCCTCCATCGCGGTCCCCGGCCTGTTCCGGCCCGTGCACTGGAACGGGCGCGACTACGTCGATGGGGGGATCTGCAACAACCTCCCCGTGGATGTCCTGCCGGAAAGTGCAGCAACCATCGCCGCCGATGTCGGGATGCGCTCCGGCAGGGGCGAGCGTCCGCTTCCGTCCACCATCGGCATGGTCACCGAAGCCGTTCGGATCATGATGCACTCCATGACCCGGAGCCGTCTGGCGCTGCGGGAAAACGTGACCCTCATCCAGCCGTCCTTGCGTGTGGTCGGCGTGCTGGAGGTTCACCGAATAGAGGAAGTTCTGGATCAGGCGCATGATGAAATGGATGACCTGAAGCGGCAGTTGGAAACGATCCTTCGATAGGCGAATAGCTGCTCCGATCCGCGACGGATTGGCAGCTGCAGGCGCAGCGGCTGTCCGCCTCCGCACGATCTCTCGGTTCCATGCGGCGGCGGCAACCGCCCCCAAGCGCACCCGGGACGACATCCGCGTGCTGTCGATGCAGGCCCGATGCTGTTCTCTGCGGTCGCACTCCGATGTGTCCGCCCGACCTGTGGACCGGAGGGAACGCCCCATGAGCGCAAACACCATGGCGGAGCGGCGCGTCACACCCGCTTCCGTACCCTGTGTCGCCGTCTCGACCCGATTTGCGGACGCCTACGGCGCCTCGATGCCAGATTGATGTTGCGCGGCTGGCTTCGCCAGAGCGCCTGCCTTCGAGCGGAACCGAACCTGGCTCGGGGTTTGCCCCATCCACCGTCTGACCGCCCGTGTGAGGGTTGACTGGCGCGCGAAGCCGAGCCTGTCGGAAATCTCGGCAAGCGTCAGCTCCGGGCTATCCGCGAGGCGATCGAGCATCTCCAGCCGCACCGTATCCAGGATATCGGAGAAGCTCGCATCCTCCCGGGCCAATCGCCGCTGGAATGTGCGGCGGCTCGTGCCCGCATATCCGGCGATCCGGTCGATTCCGGGCAGACCATGCGCGAGCATTCCGGGAAGCAATGCCCTGATCGAATGCGACAGGCTTCCGTCACCGGATAACGGCTCCCACGCCCCGGCGGCGGCGCCGTTCATCCTGTCCCGCGCGACCCTTCGAAACCTGCCCTCCGCATGGTCGAGCGCGACTCGCATCTCGACCGGACCGTCGGTTTCGACGAACTCGAACCGATCCCTGAACCGGTCGAGGTGATCGAAGCCGAACCGCGGATGCGGAACCATCGACACCCGGGCCGCGAAATTGGGCCCCGCCACGGTCAGGCCGAACAGGACCCCCAGCATCGCGGCCAGGTATTGATCGACCAGGTGGCGCGCCTCCGCATCCACCTTCATCGACCAGCTGTCCCGGACGACACAGGACCCGTCCTCCTCCCAGACCGACAGGGTCTCGTGCGAGCAATGCAGGGGCATCGCGCGTTCGATCCGGTCGAGTGCCTCCCGGGGGGTCCGGGTTCCGAGGGCGATGCGCACGAGCATCGCGAGGTCGAACAGGCCGGTATCGCCCACGACCCGAAGGGGGATATCCGCCCCCCTGGCCCGCGCGAGATTGCGCAGGAACTCGATGCAGTTGAGCAGCGGAACCGGCTGCATCGGGTTGCCGGCCGGGTACCAGGATAGGTCGACAGCGCTCAGCGCCGAACCGGTATTGAGCCCACGTGCCGACATCCATTTCAGCATCGGTACAAGGGCGGAGGCCCGGATCAACGGGATGCTCTGTGTCACGTCGGATCTTCCTTTGGCGAGGTGCGACCTCTTGCTTGGCCAGCAGACAGCAATTGACACCAAAAGGCAAACATCATGGCCAGCCAATAGGTTAGAACTCCGAAAGGACTACGTTTTATTCTGACGTCGCCAGCGGGAGGAGCCGCGAATTCGTGCAAAAACAGAACCATTTGGCCGCAGTCAGGAAGTGGCACGCGGCGCCGCAGGGCCGATCATGGTCCTCCCATGCGCCGGGCGCCGGGGTCATCCCACGGCCGAGACCGAAGCCCTGGCGCACCGCGCCAACAGGGCATTCCTCGCGCGGCACGGAATTGCGGGGACGACGATCCTCGCCGGGCGTCAAAGCCGCGCCCGGATTGGTCAGACCGGCGCAAGCGCGCGCCCTGCCGCAGGGTGCACCGGAGCCCAGCCCGCGTCGTGAAGGGCCCCCGCAGATGAAGCTTCCCCGAAACAGCCTTCATCCTCGACCAACAAGACGGAAGGAAAGCACATGAAGCCGTCCCCTTTCACCGCCTTGGCTCTGCTTGCGATATGCGGGCAAGCCGCGGTTGCACAGGAGAATGCAAATCCCGGGATGGCCGATGATGATGGGCCTACGAGTTCAAGATCTACGGTTGGGGCACCGCCCTCAGCGGAGAGGCCGCAAGCGAGAGCTTCGAGATCGGCTTCGACAGGTTGCTGGAGAATTTGAACCTTGCCCTCATGGGCGGGGTCGTGGCAACGCGCGGCGACTGGGGCTGGTTTGTCGAGGGCAGTTACGCCGGTCTCGGCGGCGAGGATTCCATCAACATTTCGGTCTTTCCGGGCGCACCGGCGGGCGGCGCCGATATCGACATGGAGATCGATGTCGAACAGACCGTCCTGAGCTTCGGCGCCGCCTATCGGCTGATGCAGACCGACGATTACAGTCTCTACGGAACGCTCGGCGGTCGCTATCTCGGGATAGAGACCGAGTTGATCGCAGACGGGCCGCTCCAGGCCCGCCGCTTGCGCGAGTACCAGGACAGTTGGGACCTCACCATCGGCCTGAACGGGCGCGTCCACCTGGACAAGAAATGGTTCGCGCCCTTCACCGTCGACATCGGCGCCGGCGAGTCGAACCTGACCTGGCAGGCCTGGGGCGGTGTCGGATACCAGTTCGGCCGCAGCGACCTCGTCTTCGGCTATCGCCACATGGAATGGGACCTCGGCAAGGATGGCCTCATCTCCGAATACGCCCTCAGCGGCCCGGCGCTGCTGTGGAACCACCGGTTCTGAACCGGACAAGGGAGAAAGATATGCGCCTCACGATTTCCGGAGCCTTTGCGATCTGCACAACCGCCGCCTGCCTCCTCGCCACGCAGGCCGTTGCGGCCCCCGGGATGGACCGCTCCGTCCTCCCCATCGCACCGCCATCCGAGCCGCAATTTGTCGATCTGGACGTGCGCGACACCGAGAAGCCGGTGCCGTTCAAGGTTGTGCCTCCCGCCGGGGCTCCGAATGTCCTGATCGTTCTGGTGGACGATCTCGGCTTTGCCGGCACCTCGGCATTCGGTGGCCCGGTCACGACACCGACATTCGACGCGCTGGCCATGGAAGGCGTCTATTTTACCGATTTCCACACCACGGCCGTCTGCTCTCCCACCCGCGCCGCGATCAAGAGCGGCCGCAACCACCATGTCAACAACATGGGCGGGATCACCGAGAACGCGACCTCCTATCCGGGCAATACCGGCCAGATCCCCTCCGATGTCGCCCCGATCGCCGAGATCCTGCGGCTGAACGGCTATTCCACCGCGGCCTTCGGCAAGTGGCACGAGACGGCGACCTGGGAGACCAGCGTCTCCGGCCCCTTCGACCGCTGGCCGACCCGGCAGGGCTTCGACAAGTTCTACGGCTTCCTCGGCGGCGAGACCAACCAGTGGGCGCCCTTCCTCTATGACGGAACCGTGCCGGTCGAACTTCCCCGGGACCCGGGCTACCACTTCCTCGAGGACATGACCGACAAGACGATCTCCTGGCTCAGCTATCAGAAGGCGCTGACGCCGGAGAAACCCTTCTTCCTCTACTACGCGCCCGGCGCCACCCACGCGCCACACCACGTGCCGCAGGACTGGTCCGCACGCTGGAAAGGCAAGTTCGACCAGGGCTGGGATGTGCTGCGGGACGAGATCCTCGCTCGCCAGCACGCCGCCGGCATCGTTCCCGGCGAGGCCGGGCTGGCCGAGAAGCCGTCTGCGATTCCGGACTGGGAGAGCCTGAGCGCCGACGAAAAGGCACTCTTCGCCCGGCAGGTCGAGGTCTTTGCCGGCTATATCGAGATGACCGACCACGAGATCGGCCGGGTCGTCGAGGCCATCAAGGCGACGGGCCAGCTCGACAACACGCTGATCTTCCTTGTCTATGGCGATAACGGCACCTCTGCCGAGGGCGGCCGCAACGGCATGTTCTCCGAGATGACCTATTTCAACGGTGTGCAGGAACAGGTCCCGGACATGCTGGCCAGGATGGACAAATGGGGCGGCCCGGAGACCTATCCGCACATGGCCGCGGGCTGGGCGGTAGCGTTTGACACCCCCTATAAATGGACCAAACAGGTGGCCTCCGACCATGGCGGCACCAAGGTCGGCATGGCGGTCCACTGGCCGGCCGGGATCGCCTCGAAAGGCGGGCAGCGCGACCAGTTCCACCATGTGATCGACGTCGCCCCGACCATCCTGGAGGCCTGCGGCATCCCGGTGCCGAACGCGGTCAACGGTGTCCCGCAAAGACCGATGGACGGCATCAGCATGTTCTATGCTTTCGACGATCCCGAAGCGGAGGAGCGCCACAAGACCCAGTATTTCGAGATGTTCGGCAACCGTGCGATCTACCACGATGGCTGGTTTGCCCGCACGATCCACAAGGCGCCCTGGGAGGCGGAACCTCGCCGGGCGCTGCGGGAGGATATCTGGGAGCTCTTCGACACCACGTCCGATTTCAGCCTGACCAAGGACCTGTCGCAACGCCAGCCCGGGAAACTGGCCGAGATGCAGCAGATCTTCCTGGCCGAGGCCGCCCGCAACAAGGTGCTGCCGATCGACGACCGCACCATCGAACGGTTCGATCCGATCGCCGCCGGTCGCCCGGATATCATGGGCGGGCGCAGCGCGCTCATGCTTTCGGACGGCATGACGGGCATGACCGAGAACGTGTTTCTCAACATCAAGAACCGCTCCAAGACCATCACCGCGGAGGTCACCGTGCCCGAAGATGGCGGCAATGGCGCGATCCTCGTCCAGGGCGGGCGCTTTGGCGGCTGGGGCCTCTATGTCAAGGACGGCGTGCCGGCCTATGACTACAACTTCCTCGGGCTGGAGCGGTTCACGGTCGAAGGCGCCGAAAGGCTCTCGCCCGGAACGCACAGCATCCGCTTCGAGTTCGAGTATGACGGCGGCGGGCCCGGCAAGGGCGGCACGGGAACACTCCATGTCGATGGCGCAAAGGTCGGGCAAGCGCGGATCGAGCGCACCCAGCCGATTGTCTTCTCCGCCGATGAAACGGCGGATGTCGGCATCGACCTCGCCACGCCGGTGGTCGAACGGATCGGCGCGGAAGCCGCCTCGCGCTTCACTGGCACCGTGCAGAGCGTGACCGTCGAGGTAAGGTAGCAGCGGCCGCCGGCGCCCCGGGACACCGGCATCCAGGCCCGCGCCTGCAGCGAGGCGGGCGCGGCACGCGGGCCGGCAACGCCGCGCAAGCGTTCCGCCTTCCTTCCGAACAGGGTGTCAGGCGGGCAATTGTGCAAGCAGCAACGTGGCGGCGGCCCTTTTGGCATCCTCCGCCGCGTCGAGATTTCCGGTCATCGCCGCGATGACGATGGCCCCCTCCTTCAGCAACATCAATTGCCGCGCCAGCGACGCCGGTTCCGTCGCGCCGGCTTCGGTGGCCAGACGCGTGGCATAGTCCAGCAGCAGGCGCTTGTGCTCCGCCGACTGGACGTGGATCGGGTCGCCCCTGTCCTGGTATTCCGCGCTGGCCTTGATGAACATGCAACCGCGGAAACCGTCGGAGCGGAACCACTCGTCCAGGGCGTCGAACATCGCCAGCAGGCGCGCGGGCGGCGCCTCGGCCAGCTCTTCCACCCGGCGATAGAACCAGTTGCGGAAATTCTCGTCGCGCAGGCGCAGCACGGCCAGGATCAGGTCTTCCTTGGTCCGGAAATGCTTGTACATCGACGTCTTGGAGATGCCGGTTTCCTTCACCAGCTTGTCCATCCCGGTCGCGTGAAAGCCGTCCCGGTAGAAGATCTCCAGGGACTTTCGAATCAGTTCATCACGTTTATTCGGTCGCATCTCGCCTCTTGAATGTACCACTCGGTACTTATTTCTCTCTCCCCAGATAGTCAAGATTTCTACTGATTTTTACGGATTTATCGGCAAATACGGATATAAAACGCCGCTTCTTCACGGCTCCGTGACAGATCCATCGTTGACTAAACTGACAGATCGGTACAGTTTTGCTTCGCGTTTATGAACAGATCAGTCAACCCAACACTGGCCGCCCCCCCGAACGGCCAGCGCCCGGCCGGCCGCGCCTCAATGTCCCCCAAGGCCGGCCGGGCCACGATCAAAGGACACCGCATGACCCGCCCACCGCTGCCGCCCTTCACCGAAGAGACCGCGCGCCGGGGTTCGCGCCGCCGAGGATGCCTGGAACAGCCGCGACCCCACGCGCGTGACCCCGGCCTATACCGAGGACAGCCATTGGCGGAACCGCAGCGATTTCCTCACCGGACATGGCGAGATCTCGGAATTCCTCGCCCGGAAATGGGCCCGCGAGCTCGACTACCGGCTGATCAAGGGGCTCTGGACCTTTGCCGGGACCCGGATCGCGGTTCGCTTTGCCTATGAGTCGCGCGACGCTGCCGGGCAGTGGTTCCGTGCCCTTGGCAACGAGAACTGGGAATTCGCGCCCGATGGTCGGATGCGCCGCCGGATCGCCTCGATCAACGACCACCCCATCACCGCCGATGCGCGGCTGTTTCACTGGCCGCTCGGGCCGCGTCCCGCCGGACATCCCGGCCTCGACGATCTTGACCTTTAGGAGAGCAGAATGGCACGTGCCTTTGCCGAGATCACCTTCACCGAAGCCGTCCGGGCCGAGCAGGCCCGATTGGGCAGCGCCCGGGGCTATGACCGTTTCCTCTCCGACGCGGCCAGCGGCGGCGACCGGCTTGGCCCCGAGGAAGCCGCCTTCATCGCGGCGCGCGACGGCGCCTACCAGGCGACGGTCTCGGAAACCGGCTGGCCCTATGTGCAGTTTCGCGGCGGGCCGGTGGGCTTCCTGCGGGTGCTCGATGCGCAGACCATCGCCTATGCCGACCTGCGCGGGAACCGGCAATACCTGTCGCTCGGCAATCTCGCCGGCAATGACCGGGTGTCGCTGATCCTGATGGACTACCCCAACCGCCGGCGGCTCAAGATCTGGGGTCGCGCCCGCGTGGTCGAGGCAACGGAGGCGCCGAAGATGGTGGCCGATCTGCATCCCGAAGGACAGGACATGGCGCCCGAACGCGCCGTGATCCTTCGGGTGAGCGCCTTCGACTGGAACTGCCCCCGCAACATTCCCGTTCGCCTGACGCTGGACGAGCTGGACCCGCATCTGGCCCCGCTGCGCGACCGTATCGCGGCGCTGGAGGCCGAGAACCGAGCCCTCCGGGAAGGACATCCCGAGCGCGACTGATCCCCAACAGGCGGGCCAAATCCCGCCACACCAAAGGAAACGCCATGAATACCAACTCTCTCAACACATCCTTCGCGGCCCTTCTCGCCGGCACGCTGCTCCTGCCGGTCACGCTGCCGGGCGACGCTTTCGCGGCCCAGCCGATGCCCTTCGCCACCAGTTTCGGCCAGATGGAAATCGATGGCCTGAAGATCGCCTATCGCGAGGCCGGCAACCCGGCCAACCCGACCGTGCTCCTGCTGCACGGCTTCCCGACCTCCTCGCACATGTTCCGCGAGCTGATCCCGGTGCTGGCCGAGCGCTACCACGTCATCGCGCCGGATTACCCGGGCTTTGGCGCCTCCGACATGCCGGCGGCCGCCGACTATGCCTACGGTTTCGAGAACGCGGCCGGGGTCGTGACCCGGCTGCTCGACGCGAAGGGGGTCGACAGCTATTCCGTCTACCTGATGGATTACGGCGCCCCCGTCGGCTACCGGATGTTCGCCAATGACCCCGAGCGGGTCGATGCCTTCATCATCCAGAACGGCAATGCCTATGAGGAAGGGCTGCGCGAATTCTGGGACCCGATCAAGGCCTATTGGGCGGAGCCGAGTGCGGAGACTGGCGACGCGCTGCGCGGCTTCCTGACGCTGGAGGCCACGATCTGGCAATTCACCCACGGGGTGAAGGACGCCAGCGCCATCAGCCCGGACAATTTCTGGCATGTGCAATACCTGCTGGACCGCCCCGGCAACCAGGAGGTGCAGCTCGAGATGTTCCTCGATTACGGCAGCAATCTCGACGAATACGCCAGGTGGCAGGCGCTGTTCCGCGAGCACCAGCCGCCGGCGCTGCTGATGTGGGGCGCCAATGACGTGATCTTCCCCGAGGAGGGCGCGCATCCCTACAAGGCGGACCTGAAGGATCTCGACCCCGCCCTGCCGCCGGGACTGGCCCATGCCGGCAATGACCACCTGATCCTGCTCCTGCGGGACCGCACGCGGCTGGCGCGGGCCGGCTACGATCTCGCCGACGGTGCCGCCTTCATGGCACGCAACGGGCTGACCACGATCAGCCTGCTCCAGGCCGACAGCCATCGCCGCTTCCACAGCCGCAACGCCTTTGCCATTGGCAGCGTGCTGGAAGACCCCGCAACGGGGGCGGCGGCCGCTGCACTTGGCGGCTACCTGCGCGACTGGGGCTGGCCGCATGGCGGCGTGATCGAGATCGTTCAGGGCGAAGACATGGGCGCGCCGTCGCTGCTGCGCGCGGAAATCGGCGAAACGCCCGGCGAAGGCATTCGCGTCTCGGGCCGGACCCATGAGCTGGGCTGACGGAGTCAGGTCGATCCGGGAGAGGGCCATGCTTCTATCCTCCGGGCAAGGCAAAGACGAACGCGGCCGGCGGGTTTGCAGCCGACCGCGCGCCGGTTCAGAGGTTTTCGACCGGCTCGGACTTGATCCCGGGCCACATCTTCTCGGCATTGGTCAGCGTCTCTTCCGGGTTCTCCAAGTATTTCCGGTACACTGCCTCGCTGACGAAGAGATAGAGCTTGCCGCCGACGATATCGGCATAGCGCGGGTCGCCGTCGAGCTTCTTGCCGATGGCCACGGCGAAGGCGCAGAACCCGCCATATTGCGGCATGTAAGCCTCCGGATCGGCCTCGAACTTCTCCGCACTCATGGCGGAGGCGAAGTAATAGGCCACGCCGTCATGCACGACCGTATGCTCGGCGCTGCCGCGCGTCACCGCGTTCAGGGTCGAGAGCGCAACGGTGTCGAAGCCATGCACGGCCAGCGGCGCGCCGACCAGGGCCGGGCCGGTGGAGATATTGTATTCGTCGGCGGCAAAGCCCGGTGCGGCGGCAAGCGTGAGCGCGGCGATGGCAAGGGGAAGGGTCTTGATGAACATTGGTCTTTCCTCGGAATGGGGCCGGCGTTCAGTCCGGCGATGGGATCCCGGCGGCGGACGCGCCGTCCGTCCGGGAGTGGGGAGACGCGGGGGCCGGAGCCCGCGCTGTCGCGTCTGTGGTCTTCTTGTCGTGGGATTGCGGGGGGCCGGCCCCGGCAGCGAAACGCCAGTTTCCGCCGGGGCCGGGAAGATCGGCCGCCGCCCCTGGAGACCAGGGAACAGACGGTGGCCGAAACCCTGCGCGCGGGCCTACATGCCGTAGGCGCTGCGGATCGCGGTCACCGTGTTCGCGGTCGTGTCGACGGCGCTGGCGATCATGCGGAAATTGGTGAGCGAGGCGGCGTAGCCGTCGTAATGCTCGGTGATGGCGCCGGCGGTCGCGTCGGTCACGATCATCACCTCGAAGCCCGCCTCGATCAGCCCGCGCATGTGGCTCTCGGTGCACAGGTTGGAGGACATCCCGCCCAGGATCACCTTGTCGATCCCCGCCTTGCGAAGCTGCAACACGAGATCGTTGGTCTCGGGACCATAGACCTTGTGCGGGCTGGTGACGACGGTTTTGCCGTTGTCGATGAAGGGCTTGTACTGCTCCAGCCAATCCGCGCCGGAACCTTCGAACCCGTTCAGATCAAGCGCGCCGGGGCGGTCGAACATGCCGATATCGTGCATCAGGCGCTCCAGCGTGCCCTCGAAATGCCAGCGGTGGTCGTGCTCGTAATAGTAATGCGGCGAGACGAAGACCGGCATACCGGTTTCCTCGGCCGCCTCGAAGAGCGCGTGGAGGTTCTCGACCGTCCCGTTCTCGGTGATGTTCTGGCCAACCACGCCCCAGGTCACGCCCTCCGGCGAGAGGAAATCGTTCTGGGGATCCGTGATGACAATCGCGGTATCCGCGGTGGTGATGTCGAAGCCGGGCATGGGCAACCCGTCATTCATCGGCCGGCTCTTGGCCGTGGCCACCTGAACCGTGCCATCCTGGGCAAGTGCCGGTGTGTGCCAGGCCGCGAGGGTCACTGTCGCGGAGGCAAGCATACCGACGACGAAGATGTCGTGAATGCGCGTTTTGGTCATCCTGTTCGTCCTTTCATGCGCCGCGCGTCCGTATCCTGCGCGGCTGTCTGGGCTGTCTCGGGAGAGGTTGGCGCCGCCGTCCTTCGCGGCCTCCGCCCCCGGTTCATCGATCTGAACAAGGACAGGTTAGGCGGCGCGGGCGGCCCGGGTATTGGCCGCAGCTGCCAGAGTTTTAGCCGTGAACGTCAAAAGGGAGGGCACATCCGGCAGCCGTGAACGCGTCGCTGCCCGTGCCGGAAACACATGCCGGAAATCTCGACACTCTATGTCAGGAAATATATCGCACAGGCTGACCCCTCGCTCGACCCCGCGCGCCTTTACGCCATTGCGGGGGTCAGCTCACAGGAGGTGGAAGACCCGCGCAACATGGTCCCCGTTGACGCCTGTTGCCGCCTGATCGAGACGCTGGCGGAGGCCGAGCGCCCCGCGATCCGCGTCCACCTGCGCACCGGCGCTTCCATGCGCTGCGAGGATTTCGGGGTGGTCGGGCTGGCCGTCAAATCCGCGCCCACCTTGCGCCAGTCCTTCGAACGGATGGATCGCTATTCCCGCGTGTTCAACCGCAACTCGGACTTCCTCTGTCACGACGATGGCGAGGCGGTGTACCTGACCCATGACCGGAACGATCCGGACCGGCTCGGCCTGCGGCTCTCGAACGAGGCGGCCTTCGCCACCATCGTCACCCTCTGCCGCGAGTCCCGCAACGCGCCTTTCCAGCCCGAACGCATCGAGTTCTGCCACCCGCCTCTCGGCGCGCCCGAACCGCTTGAAGAGTTCTTTGGCTGTCCCGTCACGTTCGGCGCCGAGGCGAACCGGATGCGGGTCTCGCGCGCACAGCTCGACAGGCCCAACAGGGCGGGAGATGCCGGGATCTGGTCCTATTTCATGGACCGGGTGGAGGAATTGCTGCCCGCGCCGCAAAAGACGACGCTCGAGCACAGGATCGTGGCACTGGTCGGTGACCTGCTCAGCGACGGCGTCCCGACGCTCGATTGCGTCGCCTCCGCGCTCGGCATGGGCAGCCGGACGCTGCAGCGCCGGCTCTCCGAGCGCGGCGTCACCTTCCAGGCACTGGTCGACCGGGCGCGGCGTGAACTGGCCGGGCATCTCGTCGCACGGACGCCCCACGCCTTCGCCGAGATCGCCTTCCTGACCGGGTTCGCGGAGCAAAGCTCGTTCACCCGCGCCTTTCGCCGCTGGTTCGCCACCACCCAGCGAGCGTACCGGACGCGCCCGCCCGCTCCGGCGCGGGCGCGCGCGCCGGAGGCGGCCCTTCGCGACAGGCCCCGATCCGTGCTATCCCCGGCCGGAGCGCCTCGGAGCTGAGGCCGGCAAAAGCACCGAACGGGACCCGACGCGATGGACAAGCTTTCCGTCATGCAAGCCTTTCTCCGCATCGTCGATCGCGGCAGCTTCGCCCGCGCGGCGGAGGATCTCGGCGTCTCGCCGGCGCTGCTGAGCCGGGAGGTCAAGCTGCTGGAGGAAAGCCTCGGCTGCGCGCTGCTGACCCGGACGACGCGCTCGATGTCGCTGACCGAGGCCGGGCGGCTCTATTACGAGGAAACGCTCGGCATACTGGACGCTGTCACGGGCGTGGAAAGCCGCATCCGCGAAGGCGCCGGCATCGTGCGCGGCCACCTGCGGGTGAACACGTCGAGCTCCTTTGGCCAGATGGTCATTGCCCCCGCCCTGCCCGCCTTCCTCGACTCCCATCCGGAGCTGCGCCTGACGCTCTCCATGGATGACCGGGTGATCGACATGGTCGAAGGCGGCTTCGATGTCTCGATCCGCATCCGGGCCGCGATGCCGGATTCGGCCCTTGTCGCGCGCAAGATCGGCATCGCCCGCCAGCGCATCTTTGCCTCTCCCGCCTACCTGGCCGCCGCCGGCCGCCCGGAACGCCCCGAGGATATCCCGCAACACAGGCTCGTCGGCTTCCTTCTGGCCGATCACCTGAGCTCCTGGACCCTGACCGGACCGACCGGCCGCGTGACGCTCGAGATCGACCCGCCGGTCCGGGTCGGCAACAGCCTGGTGCTGCGCGACCTGCTGGTTGCCGGGCACGGCATCGGCACCCTGCCGGACTTCGTCTCCGACGGCCCGGAAGCGCGGGGGGAGCTGGTGCGGGTCCTGCCCGACTACGAATTGCCGTCCCCGGAGATTTTCGCCGTGACGGCCTCGCGGCTCGGCATGGACGCAAGGGTCACGGCCTTTCTCGACTGCCTGCGCACGGCGCTGCGGCGCTGACATTCTTCAACCGGCGTAAAGAATGAAGTGACAGCGCCCCGCTTATTCCGGCGCGCCGCTTGCCCGATCTTCCCGGCATCGCACTCCAGATGCCCGAGAGGATCCAATGACCCGCATTCTTGTTCTCTACTATTCCAGCTATGGCCATGTCCGCGCGCTCGCCCGGGCCGAGGCCGAGGGCGCCCGCAGCGTGCCCGGCACCTGCGTCGAGCTGCGTCGCGTTCCCGAAACCGTCCCCGAGGCGGTCCGGGCGCGGGTCGGCTTTGCCGCCGACGACACCCCCGTCGCGACGATCGCCGAGCTCGAAAGCTACGATGCCATCATCTTCGGCACGCCCACGCTTTTCGGGATGATGGCCGGACAGATGAAGAGCTTCCTCGACCAGGCCGGCGGCCTCTGGGCCCGCAACGCGCTCACGGGCAAGGTGGCGGCCGTCTTCGCCTCGACCGGCTCGCAGCATGGCGGGCACGAGGCGACCCTGCTCTCCACCCAGATCCCGCTGCAGCATTTCGGGATGCTGATTGCCGGCCTGCCCTACAGCTTCGCCGGGCAGACCACGGCCGACAGCGTTATCGGCGGCGCGCCTTATGGCGCGGGCACCATCGCCGGGGCTGACGGGTCGCGCCAGCCCTCCGAGACCGATCTGGCCGGGGCCCGGTTCCAGGGCGCGCATGTGGCCCGCATCGCGCAGCGCCTCGCGGGAACCCGGCAGCAGGGGGAGGCGGCCTGATGCCCGCTCCGCTCCGGTTCCCGCTCAACCGCCGGCAGCGCCGGCACGCCTTGCCATGCGATCTGCCGCCACATCCGATGCGGGAGACCGGCGTTGCGCCCTGCCCGCGCCTTCACATCCGGCCAGGCCCCGAACAGGAGGCATGACATGTCCCGCAACACCGACATATTTCTCACGGCGCTCGCCCCGGCGATCTGGGGCAGCACCTATCTCGTCACCACCGAAGCCCTGCCGGCGGGATACCCGGTCACGCTTGCCGCGCTGCGTGCCCTGCCGGCGGGATTGCTCCTGCTGGCGATCACGCGCTGCTTGCCGCCGCGTGCATGGCTCGGCCGGGTCTTCCTGCTCGGCAGCCTCAATTTCGCGGTCTTCTGGGTTCTGCTCCTTGTCGCGGCTTACAGGCTCCCCGGCGGCATCGCCGCAACCCTCGGCTCGCTGCAGGCGATGATGGTCCTCGGCATGGCCCGCGGCTGGCTGGGCACGCCGCTGCGGACCGGCGCGGTCCTCGCGGCGGCAACCGGCGTGGTTGGCGTCGCGCTTCTGGTGGCCGGCCCGGAGACCCGGCTCGATCCCGTCGGCATCGCCGCGGGCCTCGCCGGCGCGGCCTCCATGGCCGCCGGCACCGTGCTGAGCCGGAAATGGCAGCCGCCGGTCCCGGCGCTCGGCTTCACCGCCTGGCAATTGACCGCCGGTGGCCTGATCCTGCTGCCGCTCGCGCTCCTGCTCGAGCCGCCCCTGCCGCCGCTCTCCCCCGCAAACCTCGCCGGCATGGCCTGGCTGGGTCTGGTCGGGGCCGCGGCCTCCTATGCGCTCTGGTTTCGGGGCGTGGCGCGGCTCGAGCCCGCTGCGGTTTCCATGCTCGGAATGATGAGCCCGGTCACGGCGGTGATCCTCGGCTGGATCTGGCTCGGACAGGCGCTCACGCCGCTGCAGGCCATCGGCGCCGTCATCATCCTCGCCTCGGTCTGGGCCGGCCAGCGTGCGAGCCGTCCCCACCCCCCGCGTCACCTGCTCCGGGCAGCGCGGCCCGACCCCGCCTGATCCCCTTCGACCGGGTGCCCCCACGACGATCCCGGCCCGGTTCCGGCCTTCCATCCCCGCAGCAAACAGATGCCATCCGCGTTGCGCAGGATCGACAGGCAAATGGCAAGGGTGATGCGGCTGGCCTCCATCGCTTCGAGCATCCGTGCGACGACCGCCTGTGTCGCATTGTCGAGAGCCGGGCTGGCCTGAAGCAAGACACCGACCCGGGCTCGGGCTCGGGCAAGGTCGAGCCGAGAGAACCGACACCGGCGAGATGTTCCCCCGGTGCGATGCGCAAAACCGGCCTCCTGCAGGATCGACGCGCCCTGCTTCAATGGCAAAGCGGACGCCGCCATCGAGCCGCCCCGCCACGGGGGTTGCGGCGCGTTTCAGGCTGCGGGCGAGGATGACCACGAGGATATTGATCCGG
Organism: uncultured Tropicimonas sp.; assembly: GCA_947497945.1. Classification (GTDB taxonomy): domain Bacteria; phylum Pseudomonadota; class Alphaproteobacteria; order Rhodobacterales; family Rhodobacteraceae; genus Tropicimonas. Next base: position 109,397 of record CANMIP010000002.1, read on the forward strand.
ACCAGTGCAATACCGATCAGCGCCAGGCGCACGAGAATGTAGTCGCCGAAGACCTGGGGAAAGACCGGTGCGAGGATTCCTGACAAGACCCGCGCCAGCGTCGTCAGGAAGACGAAAAGCAGCGGCAGGCCGAAGCCCGAGAACCGTCGCGGTATCGAACGCCAAGGCCTTCGGCCAGCTGTCGCAACGATTGAATTCGGGGCCGCGCTCGAAGGTCAGCGCAACGCCCGTGAAGCTCTCGGAGAATGCCTCCAATGCCTCCTCGCGGCGCTCCAGGCGGGACCGATGAGACAGACCTTCCGGCCGCGGATGCCCTCGATGGCGATCTGCGCGTCGACCGCCCACACCCGCGGAACGAGACCGCGCCCGGCGAACCGCGAGAGCAATTCCCCGCGATTGCCGAGCAGGGCCGAGCACTCCCGCAACGCGGCAAGGTTCTTGCCCGGCATGTTCGTGCACAAGGTGTTGGTCGTCTCTTCGCGGTGACGCCACGCGGCACTGCTGCGTTCGATCTGACGACAACGCTCCACGATATTATCCGGATCCGTCCACGTTGCCGCCTGGCTGACAGGGACGGCATTCAGCAACATCCATCCGGAGGCCCCGACGCGGCGCAGGCCACGGTCTGCAGGTTCCGGACGGGCAAGGCGGTTGCGCGCCTCTTTCCTGAAAACATCTCGCGCTCGCTGCGCCTTCAACAAGTAAAACCGATTGCGAGATGCAATTGAACGGGCCCAGTGACAGGGCGGTGGGGCACGCAAACATCCGCTCTGCCCGCGCCCGCCGGTATCGCTCGGGGCAAGGGCCTTCCCGATGGCGCGGTGTGGAGACCGGGCGCCTCCCCCTATTCGTTTTCGGATTTGGCGTGACCGATGGCCCCGAACGGACATTGCCACGCCATCGCAAGGGCCGGCACGGTGTCGTTATCCCTCGCGGACAGGAGACCCGGCGCACGTGGCTGCGGCGACCGCCCCCGGGGCCGCCGCCGATCAGGTCGGATCAGTTGGTCAGGCGGAGCTGGTTGATCGTGCGGGCGATGGAGGTAAAGGCCTGGTCCAGCGCGCCGACATCCTCATCGGTCGAGACATCGTAGAAATAGGTCGTGTCGGTGGCGCATTCCTTCAGCGTCTCGTCGCCCTCGCCATAGGTGTCCATGCCGATGGTGAAGACCAGCACCCCCTCGGTCGCGGCCGCGGCGCCGCAGATATCCCAGGTCCGGCCCTTCTTGGTCGATGAGCCCCATTTGTCGACGATCTTGTTGTATTCCGTCGAACCACTCTCGCCCAGTGCCGTCGCGTAGAGCCTGTCCGTGTAATACTCAACGCTCATCATGTCCCAGATATCGGGCCAGCTCAGCTGGACGGCGTCGTTCTCCCCTTCGGGTGTGTCGTTCCAGGACCCGTTGTTGAAGCGGTAATACTTCGACGTGCTGGCACGATCCTCATCATAGAAGGACATCTTGCTGCGGATCGACGAGGTGCTCTCGGTGCCGAGATCGATATTGTTCAGCCCACCATCGAGGAAGATCGGCGAAAGCCCGGAGCGGTAGGGGTCGTCGACCTCCCACTGGTTCGTGTTCGCGCCGTCCGACATCACGATGAGATATTTCATCCGGCTGATGCCCTCTTCGGAACTGCCGTAATCGAAGGGCTGGCCGGCGAATTTCTCGTCCACGATCCCATCGGCGATCATCGCGGTCACGACCGGCTGGGCAGAGGGGTCGAGCAGCGCAGCCCCCCATTTCGTGCCAATCTCGATCGAGGTCCAGCCGAAGCCGACCATGTCGTTGATCTGCGACTTGAGATAGACGGCATCATCCGACCAGGGCGTGATCTGGCGGCTGCTGTCGTTGCGGCAGACCCGGTAATTCTCGTTGGCCGGCATCGAGGTCGTGCTGGGATCGAAATGCGCGGTCCTGTTGTATTCCTGGGTCGTCGGCATCGCGGTGGTCAGGAAATCATCCGCCTCGAAGGTGAGGCAGCTGGAATGGCTGTGCTCGTCCGTGACCGTGTAATGGCTCAGCAGGTCCGCCCCGGCATTGACCTGGGTGGCAAAGGGCACGATCGAGATCGCCACCTTTCCTTCCGAGCTGTCATCCTCGAGGACCTGGTCGACGAAATTGCCTGCTGCTTCCTTGAGCAGGTTCAACCGGAAATTGTTGTTGTTGGACATGGAGCCGGAATTGTCGAGCACGAGAACGATTTCCAGCTCGGTCACGGATTCCTCGGCCGTCCCGGACGCGGGGGCAGAGAGCGTCTCGATGCCGATCATGTCCATGAACATCGTCCGGACGCTGAAGGACGACTCGACCGAAACCTGCCGCGCATCCAAAGCGCTGGTGACATTGATATTGACAAGCTCCGGATCGATCCCGGCCCGTGCCAGGTAATCTTCGACCACGCTCTCGGGATCGAGCGTCTGGTCCAGGTCGGCGGCCGCGAGAACGGCGGAATCGATCGTGTTCTGGATCTTGATGCGGGCAAATTCCGTCCGCACCGTGTCGATGGCCATGCCGACGGCAAGCAACATGCAGACAAGGATGAACAGCGTGAAGATGATCATCCCGCCATCCTCTTCGCGCGAAAAACGGCGCATGGAAGCGGGCAAGACAAAGGTCTTTCGCGCACGGCGAAGCAATAAACACATATCAAACATCATTCTCGGCACCCTGCCCCCCGGCAAAGATGGGCGCCCCGACCCAGGACTTATTCTTGCCACAAAATTGGCGCGACTTTTAGGCGAAGCTTTCGAATATCGCCATAAAAATAAATTTCCATTTAAAAACATAGCACTAAAGCCTTGTCGCACAAAAACTCCGGTTTCCTGCCGGAAAACGATCCACCGAGGGCCGGCGGCATTGTTCGGGCCTGAGGGAAAAACGGGCGCGAATCGGTCTCCCAATTGTGGTCGGAACATGGTCGGCGCCGGCGCGCTCTTGCAGTTGACCCCCCCGGCGTTCCCGGCCATTCAGTCCCAAAGACGATAGGAGCAGAATCTTGGCCCAGAGCCCACCGCCCTTTGCCGCGTTCGAATGGATGATCGCCTGGCGCTACCTGCGGGCAAGACGGGCCGAAGGCGGCGTCTCGGTGATGACCTGGATCAGCCTTGTCGGCATCACGCTGGCGGTATTCGCGCTGGTGGCGACGCTCGCCGTGCGCTCCGGCTTCCGGGCGGAGTTCGTCGACACGATCCTTGGCGCCAATGCGCATGTGACGGTCTACCAGTCGGTCGCGGTGACAGAGACCGGCCAGTCCAGCCGGGTGATCGACGATTTCGACGCCATGGCAGAGCGGCTGCGCACGGTCGCGGGTGTCACGCGGGTCGCGCCGCTGGTCAAGGGACAGGTCATGGCGAGCTTCCAGGGCCGCAATGCCGGCGTCGAGGTCTTCGGCATCTCGGCGGAGGATCTCGCCACCATCCCGCGCATCGCCGCGCCCGAGAAGAGCCTCGGCGACATCACCCGTTTCGAGGACGGGATCGCCATTGGCTGGGGCGTGGCGCAACAGCTTAATGTCTCGGCCGGCGACCGGGTCAAGCTGATCTCGCCGGACGGCGCCAGGACACCCTTCGGCACCTCGCCGCGGGTGAGCGTCTTCGAGGTTGTCTATGTCTTCCAGGCCGGGCGCTACGATATCGACCGCACGCGGGTCTACATGCCCTTTGCCGAGGCGCAGACCTATTTCAACCGCGAAGGCGTGGCCGACGAGCTGGAGGTCATGGTCGCGGAGCCGGACAAGGTCGGCGAGATGACGCTGGAGCTGCTGCGCGCGGGCGGCGAGCGGGTGCTGCTCTGGACCTGGCGCGATGCGTCGGGGGCCTTCCTGCGGGCGCTGGAGGTCGAGGATAACGTGATGTTCGTGATCCTCTCGATCCTGGTGCTGATCGCGGCGATGAACATCATCTCGGGCCTGATCATGCTGGTGAAGAACAAGGGGCGCGATATCGGCATCCTGCGCACGATGGGGCTGACCGAGGGCTCGGTGATGCGGGTCTTCTTCATCTGCGGCGCCGCCGTGGGGACCGTCGGAACCGTGGCGGGCGTCATCCTGGGCTGCCTCTTCGCGATCTATATCGACCCGATCTTCTCCTTCGTGAACTTTGTCGCGGGCGGCGGGATCTGGGATCCGTCGATCCGGGGGATCTACGACCTGCCAGCGAAGCTGGAAATGGGCGATGTGCTCTCGGCCGTGCTGCTGTCGCTCGGGCTGTCCTTCGGCGTGACGATCTTCCCGGCGCGCCGGGCGGCGCGGATGAACCCGGTGGAGGCGCTGCGCTATGAGTAACGTCCTGAAACTCGACGGCCTCGCGAAGAACTACAATCCCGGCCAGCCGGGCGAGGTCCGGGTGCTGGCGGAGTGCGACCTCACCGTGGATGCGGGGGAGATCGTGGCGCTGGTCGCGCCCTCCGGCGCCGGAAAGTCGACCCTGCTGCATATTGCCGGCCTGCTCGACACGCCGGATGCCGGGGAAGTGGCGCTGAACGGGCAGGTCATGACCGGCAAGGGCGATGCGGCGCGCACCATCGCGCGGCGGCGCGAGGTCGGCTTCGTCTACCAGTTCCATCACCTGCTGCCGGAGTTCAGCGCGGCGGAGAACATCATCCTGCCGCAACTGGCCAATGCGGTCGCTCCGGCGGCGGCCGAAGCGCGGGCCGCGGAGCTGCTCGCGACCGTGGGCCTGTCGGAACGTGCAACGCATCGGCCGGGCCAGCTCTCGGGCGGCGAGCAGCAACGCGTGGCCTTCTGCCGGGCGCTGGCCAACAGCCCGCACCTGCTGCTGGCCGACGAGCCGACCGGCAATCTCGACCCCGGCACCTCGGAGACAGTCTTCGCGGCGCTGATGCAGCTCGTGCGCGAGACCGGCATGGCTGCGCTGATCGCGACCCATAACCTGGAGCTGGCGCAGCGGATGGACCGTGTCGTCCGGCTCGACGCGGGCAAGATCACGCCCGCCTAGGCGCGTTGCGTCAGCGAGTTTCCTAGGCGCGCTGTGTGAGCACGACCCCGCCCGCCATGAGCGCCAGCCCGGCGCCGCGCGCGGCGGTCAACGGCTTGACCGGGGCGCCGAAGAGCCCGAAATGGTCGATGATCGCAGCCGAGATCAATTGCCCGACCAGGACGAAGAACACCGCGTTTCCAACCCCGAAACGCGGCGCAATGGCCGTGACCGACAGCACGTAGAAGGCGACCAGCGTGCCGGCGAGGAAGAGATGCGGCGGCGCGCCGACGGCGCGGGTCAACGCCCCAGGCCCGGTGACCAGCGTCGCCACCGCAGCCACGCAGAGCGCAACGCAGAACAGGATCGTTGCCGCTGCTGCCGGCGAGCCCATGCGCTGGCCGAGCGCCGCATTCAGCGCCGCGAGCAGCGGGATTCCGATCCCGGCGAGCAGCATGATCGTGGCATAGACGTGATTTGGCATGTCGCGCTCCCGGTCCGCATCCGGCGCAGATTGCGGGATCGGATGGTTCGGAGCAAGGGCCGGTGCATGACGAAGATCATGGACAGTCCCCGCTCAGGGCGTAACACTTCTCCCCAAAGGAGGCCGCCATGAGATGGATTGCTGGAGCGCTGTCCGGAGCCGCTGTCGCCGGCCTTGCGTTGTCCGCGGGCGCGGAGACGGTCGAGGGCGAGCGGTATTTTCGGGATGCCTGTGCCGGCTGCCATGGCGCGCAGGCGCGCGGCGACGGCCCGACCGCTGCATTGCTGAGCGTTCCGGTGCCGGATCTCTCGGCGCTGGCGGCGCAGAATGACGGTGTCTTCGACACGCCGCGCGTGATCCGCCTGATCGATGGGCGGGACGGGCTGGCCGCGCATGGCGGCCCGATGCCGATGTTCGGCGGGCTGCTGACCGGCCCTTCGGTTGTCGTCGATGCTCCGGACGGCTCCCCCATTTCGACGACCGCGCCGATCCTTGCGATTGTCGGCTGGCTCGAAACGCTGCAGGAGGACTAGCGAAATGATCGCAGGGCTCAGGCTGATCGGTCTTGTGCTTTTGGGAACGCTTGCCGGGCCCGCGCTCGGGACCGGGGACCGGGAGACCGAGGCGGGGCGGACGCTCTACGGACGCTATTGCGCGACTTGCCACGGCATGCAGGGAGCCGGCGACGGCCCCACAAGCGAGATCATCTCCATCGCTCCGACCGATCTCGCCGGCTTGTCCGCCGCGCAGGGAGGGGTTTTCCCCCTGGAGCGCGTTGTCCGGCGGATCGACGGGCGCGACGCGCTGATCGCCCATGGAAGCCCGATGCCCATCTATGGCGCGTTTTTCGAGGGCGAGCGGCGTGTCGAAATCGAAACGCCCGAAGGAATGCTCGAGGTCAGCCCGCCCGTCCTGGCCATCGCGCGCTACCTGGAGATGATCCAGGGCGAATAGTTGCAACTTGGAACCAGTTCACGCCAGCTGGCCATCGCCCCCGGAGGCTTTACTTGAATGTGAACGAAGCGCAGCTAGTCTTCGAGGGCAATGGCCGTTTGTGCCACCGATTCGAGGAAGGCCAATGAAACTGCCTGGATATATGCATATCGCCGCCCTGGTGGCGCTTCTGCTTCCCGCCGCGGCCATGGCGCAGGATGGTGCCGAAGAAACCGTCCCGGTTGAAACGGTGCAGACGGATGGACCGTTCCAGATCGACCCGAGCAAGCGGTTCGTGCTGCGCTACGATATCCGCGCCGGCGTCCAGGCCCGCCCGGCCTATTTCGGTTCTGACGAGATGGTGGCATCGCCTGATTTTGCCCTGCATTTCGACTATGCCCGCCTGAAGGGGTTCGGCGATTACGGCACCCCGGATGGAGCGACCGGTCGTCCCCGCGCAATCGGCCTGCGCGGCTCGCTGCGTTTCATCGGCGAGCGCTCCTCGGACGATCACGACGAGCTGAAAGGGCTTGAGGATATCGACCCCGCGCTCGAACTCGGCCTCGGCGTGATCTATCGCCAGAAGAATTTCGAGGCTTACGGCGATGTGCGCTACGGCGCGATCGGGCATAACGGCTTCGTCGGCGAGCTGGGAGCCGATGCGATCGTCTTTCCCAATGACCGTTGGGAGTTGCGGCTCGGCCCGCGCATGGTCTTTGGCGACGACACCTTTACCGACACCTATTTCGGCATCGATGACAGCGAATCCAGCGAGAGCGGGCTTGACGCCTATGACGCCGATGGCGGGCTGCTGGGAGCGGGGCTGGAAGCAACGGCGCGCTACAGGTTCAACGATCTGTGGGGCGTGGAAGCCGGCATTCGCGCCGACCGGCTGCTGAACTCGGCCGCGGATTCGCCGATTACCGAAATGGGCAGCGAGGACCAGGTTCGTGTCCGGATCGGCATCACCCGCGAACTCATTCTCCAGTTCTGACAGCAGCGCTCCGGGGAGGGATCACACCGGCATCCCCGGTCCCCGGACCGGTGTTGTAAATGCGATCCGTCGCCCGAGAAGATTGCGACAATCCTCCCCAGCCTGTTCCATCGGGCGCCTGTTTGACCCATGTAAGCCATCGACGGGTCTCCTTTTCGCAAAACAGGAGAACACCGTACCCGTCTGGCCGCAACCCGGCCTGCGCTGATGCAAGGCAAGCGGATGCCGGCCCCGGGCGCAGGAACATCTGGAGGAAAGATGCAGGATCCGATGCCGGGGCGCAGCGAGGCCCAGCAGAAGGACAGGGCGATCGGCCCGTTCTTGCCGGTCCCGCGGCCGATCTCGATCCTGCCCCTGATCATCCTCGCCCTGATCGCATTCCGCATCGCGCAATTCGGTCCAAGCCCGGCCCGGGTGCTGCAATTTCTGGCGGGGCTGGTTCTTCTGACCGCGAGTTTCTTGTCGGAGCGCCTGGTCAGGTCCTTCTGGCCGCCGATCATGCATGCGGCCCTGCTGCTGGTTTCGATTGCCGGCCTTGTCCAGTTCGGTCTCTCCGCGCCGGCCTTCATCTGTTTCATCGCCGGGGGCGTGATGGCGGCGATGTTCGCGGAACGCCGTGGCGCGGTTGGGCTGCTGCTGATCCAATTGGCCATCCTGCTGTCGATCGGCTTCGGCTTTGCGCGAGGGTGGCTGCAGCCGGTTACCGCGCTTGACGCGATGAATGCCGATTTCCGCAACTGGCTGGTTCTTTCGGCCGGTCTCGTCGCGGTCTCCATCTACACAATGCGCATGACGGAGGCATTGCGACGCCAGAACCAACGCGCAACGGCCTCGGTCCGCAAGCGACAGGAACAGGTGGACGTGCTCGTCCGCCACGCCCCCGAAGGGATCATGATCCAGAATGTCGGGACCGGGACCTTCGAGCTCGTGAACCCGCGCGCGGAGCAGATCCTCGACATGAAGAATGCAGCACTCTCCGGTCGCAAGGGGCTCTTCGATGTCAGCGCGCCGGTGCAAGCCGATCGTCCCCTCTCCGACGCTGTTGTCCGGGCGCTCATGCAGGATGCGCTCGACGGCGGGTCGCCGCGTTTCGAATGGATCCTGCGCGATGCGGCCGGGATCGACATACCCTGCGAGATCAGCCTGGCGGCCCTTCCCTCGGAGACCGGCAGCCTGGTTCGCATCAGCATCGCCGACATTTCCGATCGCACCGATGCCGGGCGGATGCGCGACCTCATGACAGTCCTGTTCCAGGGCAGCACCGAGGGGATGATCCTGTGTGATGGCGACGGACGGATCGAGGCCGCCAACCCGGCAATCGAGCGCGAGTGCCGCTGGACCCTGGCCGAGCTTTCGGGAAAGGCGCTCGAGCACCTGCTTGCCGACAAGGACCGCCCGGCAATTCGGGCGGCAATCGAGGACGGGGAGCGCTCGGGTCTGCCCGAACCGCCGCGATGGAATGGCGAGGTTGCGTTCCGCCGTCGGGATGGGACGACCTTTCCGACCTGGACCATTGTCACCGCGATCCCGGACACCGTCTCCGGCCGGCCGGCCAGGTTCGTCGTGCTGGTGCGGGATCTCAGTTTCGCACGGCGCGCAGACGCGGAGATCCGGAGGCGGTCCGAGCTCGACTCGCTGACCGGCTTGCCAAACCGTCAGAAACTGCTGCGGCGGATCGCGCATGCCATGTCGTCGGCCACGCAGGCAGCCAATCGCCAACTGGCCCTGATCTTTCTCGACATCGATCGCCTCAAGCAGGTCAATGACCGCTACGGCCATGCGGCCGGCGACGCGGTTCTGCGGCAGCTCGCATTGCGCATGAACAGTCTTGTTGGCCCGGAAGACCTGCTGGCCCGCCATTCCGGGGACGAGTTTGCGCTCCTGTTGTCCGGGCCGGATGCGGTGTCGCGACTTCCTCAGGTTCTGCAACGATTGAGAGAGGACGTTGCCCGCCCGTTTCAACTGGATCGCGGCAATGTCCAGATCGGATTGTCGATCGGTGTTGCATTCTCTCCCGAGCACGCATCGAACGCGGCCGAGTTGATCGCCGCAGCGGACCAGGCGCGCTTCGTGGCCAAGGCCCAGGGCGGAGACAGGTCCGTCACCTATACTGAGGAGATCGGCCGCCGCGCCCGCGACCGGCTCCATCTGCTCGACGAATTGCAGGAAGGCCTGGAAAATGGCGAACTTCTTGTTCTCTACCAACCGGTTGTGAACCTGATGACCGGGCGTGTGGCCAAGGCGGAAGCATTGGTGCGGTGGCAACATCCCCAGCTTGGCCTGCTCGGTCCGGATCGTTTCGTACCGATGGCGGAAGAGGCACAGATGATTGACGCGGTGGGCGATTGGGTCTTGCGCAGATGCTGTGCCGATCTTCCCCGGCTTCGGGCGCGCTTCGGGGACGATTTTGGCGTCTGCGTGAATGTCTCTCCGCAGCAACTGGCCCGCGCCAGCGAAGCGCGCATGACGGAATGGCGAGAGCTGATAAAACAGGTGACGCGCGGAGAGGCCGGACTCGTGCTGGAGATTACCGAAAGCGCCCTGCTCGATCCGACGCCCTCGATGGTGCAGAGGCTGTCTTCCTTGCGCAGCGCGGGGGCGCAGATCGCATTGGACGATTTCGGCGCGGGCCACACCTCCCTGCTATATTATCTCACGCATGATTTCGACTTCCTGAAAATCGACAGGGAGTTTGTCCGAGAGATCCCGGAACATGCGCGCGCGGTCGCGCTCTGCGAATCCATCCTGGGCTTCTCGAGGCGCATGGGCGCTGTTGCCGTCGCGGAAGGAATCGAGCGTCCGGATCAGGCGCGGGCGCTGCGAGATGCGGGCTGCGCCTTTGGCCAGGGCTACCTGTTTTCCGAACCGACCCCGCTGGAAAAGCTGTGCCACCTGCCGGAGCAATTCCGGTTCGACTGAACCGGACTGCTCAATTGCTCCGCCGCAGATGGCCTGTCCCGCGGGCGCCTTCCAGCCCTAGAAATCCTCCCAACCATGGTCCAGATCGGTTTCCGACACCATATCATGTCCGACGGCGCGCGAGACCGGGGCGGTCGGCTTGACGGGTTTCGAGGCCCCGCTTCGCTGGCGCGGAGCCGCGACCGGGGCGCGCTGCGTGTTCTGTGTGGAAAGCCTGAAGCTGCCACCGTTTTCCTCGAGCGCTTCTGCCTGGGATTGCAGCGCGGCGACCGAGGCGGTTGTCTCCTCGAACATCGCGGCGTTCTGCTGGGTCACCTGATCGAGGCGATTCACTGCGGTTGAAATCTCGGACAGGCCCGTCGATTGCTGAACGGAAGAATCCGCAATCGCGGTGACGAGCGTATTCAAAGCCGCGATCTTGGCCTCGATTTCCTCAAGCGCGTGGCCGGAATCGTTGACCAGGGTGACACCGCTCTCGACCTGCTGTCCGGACGTGGCGATCAACTCGGAGATTTCCCTGGCGGATTCGGATGACCGCTGCGCGAGAGCCCGGACTTCGGAAGCGACCACGGAGAAACCGCGCCCAGCCTCCCCGGCCCGTGCCGCCTCGACGCCGGCATTGAGCGCGAGAAGGTTCGTCTGAAAGGCGATGTCGTCAATCACGCTGGTGATGCGGGAGATATTGCTCGAGCTTTCCGCAATCTCGGTCATCGCCGAGATTGTCCGCTGGACAACCTTGCGCCCCGACTCGGATTGCTTGCGTGCATCCGCGGCGGTCTCGGCAGCCTGTTTCGCGCCGCTGCTCGAGTTCTCGACAGAGGCCGACAATTCCGTGATCGCTGCCGCCGTTTCTTCGAGCGAGGCGGCCTGGGATTCCGTTCTGCGGCTCATCTCGGACGCCGCGGTCTTCAGCGTCGTGCTTTCGGATCGAATGGTCTGCGACCCTTCGACAATGGCCCCGACCAGACCGGAAATCCGATCGACGGCGTTGTTGAAATCCCGGCGAAGCTGTTCGTATTGCGGCGGAAAGACCTGGTCGAGACGGGCGGTCAGGTCGCCATTCGACATCGCGCTCAAGGCACCCGAAAGCGCGGAAACGACGCCAGCTTGCTCTTCCCGGTTCTGCTCCCGTTCCGCTTCGGTCCGGGCGCGCATCTCCTCCCGCTCGATGCGCTGCTTCTCCTCCTCCTCGCGCCGGCGTTCGGCTTCACGTGCCTGCTCGGCTTCCCTTTCAAGCTTCTGCTGCAGGGCGGCTTCGCGTTCCCGCGCCAGCTCTGCTTCCTGCTCCGCCTGTTCCCTTTCAAGCCTCTTGCGTTCGTCGAGCTGAACGCGGAACACATCGATGGCGCGTGCCATCGTTCCGATCTCGCTTCGGGCGCCGACATGCGGCACGGGCGTTTCCAGGTCGTCCTCACGCATCCCCGTCATTCGTGCGACAATCGCCTTCAGCGGATTGATCACGCTGCGCACGATGAGGGTCGAGGCGACCGCCAAGACCAGGATGGAGGCCAGCAACGCGATCATGGAGATGCGCTGCAAGGTCGCGAGATCGGCTTCGATATCCTCGACATAGGATCCGGTTCCGACAACCCAGTCCCAGGGCTCGAAATGCACAACCCACCCGATCTTGGCCTGCGGAATATCGGAATCGGGCTTGTAGAAGTGGTAGGTCAGCGCCCCGCCCCCTTGTGTGGTCGCGATTCGAATAAGCTCGCGATAGATCGGCACGCCATTCACATCCTCGACCTCCGACTTGTTCGTACCGACCCATTCCGGCTTGGTCGGCAGGACGACGATATTGGCATCCGGGTCGAAGGCGAAGAAATAACCCGAGCCGTCGAAACGGAGGTCGCTCAGGCGTTTCTGCCCTTCGGCCATCGCCGCCTCGCGGGACAGCGTGCCGGCCTCGACGCTCTTTTGCAGCTGATCCAGCATGCTGACGGCCGTGTCGACAACATCGCTGAGATGCTTTTCCCGCATCTCGTATGCCGTGCCGATCGAGGAGGACAGAAGCACCTGGCTCAGGATTGCGGATGTCAGCACTGCCAGGGCAGCAATGGCGTAGAAGCGGGTCGACAGGCGTGTCAGGGCTTTTCGGAGCATAGGGGTCACTCGCTGAGGTTCCAGGTTTGGCCCCGTTTAGCCCGGCCGCTCCTAAAGCTACGTTAAGACCGGCGAACACGGCGAGGCCCGCAGGATCGAAGGAGCAACACCCGCGCCACCATCGACCCGCATCAAGCGCTCAACAGGCGTCCGCCGGCCTCGGAAACCATGTGGGAAAGAACCCAGATCAATGGCCCGGACACACGGGGCCGGACAGGGCTGCGTCGTGCCGGGAATGGCGCGGGTTCGCCGATCACTGGCGCCGCCTCTCAAGTCTGAAACACCCGTTATTCCTATGTGCGTTTCATCTAACGGCGACCGAAGGACAGTGACCATGATGAAAGTCAGGACCATAGCACTTGCGACGACTTCAATGCTGGCAGCCAGCGCGGCGGCGGCGGAAATAACCTTGATGGGGGAAGCCAAGATGGGCTTCGCCGGTGGAAGCGGAGAGGTAACGCAATTCTACCAGGATCTCGATATCGAGTTCGGCTTCACCGGGCAGAGCGAAAACGGGCTCTCCTTTGGCGCGTTTGTCGACCTGAGCGATGCGGACACCCTCGGAAACACGACCGGCGATATCGGCTACGAGGTCTTCATCGGCGGGGCTTTCGGCACCGTGTCGATGGGGGACACCGATTCGGCCTTCCAGTTTGCGGTCCAGGGGGCCGATGCCTGGGGCAATCCCGGCTCCATCGCGGATAACGAGACGGCGCATTGGGGTTTCCAGGACGACTGGCTCAAGGGCTCCGAAGACGGGCAGGTCCTGCGCTACGACTACAGCCAGGGCGATTTCGGCTTCGCGGTTTCGCTGGAAATGGACGACGCCTCCGATGCCTCCCTGCGCGAGCAAGGGCGCGATCGCCGCGACGCGGCCTGGGGTGTTGGTCTGAGCTACGCACCGCGGTTGGGGGACGGTCAATTGAAGCTCGGGATCGGCTATGAAACAGCGGGTCGGGGCGAGATTGGCCTGGGGCTGACCGACCTGCAGGCGGAAAACATCGCGGATGCATTGTCATCCATCGGGATCTCCCCCGGGGATGCGATGGAATCCGGTCTCTTCCGATACAACAACAGCAGCAACAGGTACGAGTTGGTCGTCGATCTCGGTGACAATACCACGAACTGGGGCGGGAGCATCGGATACGAGATGGATAACGGCTTCTCCTTCGGCGGGGTCTATACGGTCTTTGACGGAGATCAGCTGAAAAGCGGCGATTACTGGGGCGTGGGCGTCGGATATACGTTCGACAAGGTTTCGCTCCATGCCAATTACGGCGAGCACTCCTTCAAGAACACCTATGGCGAGAGGCTCGACACAAGCGGTTGGGGCCTCTCTGCCGGCTATGACCTCGGTGGCGGGATGTCGGTGCTGGCCGGCTACGGCAACAGCGAAGCAACCGCCAGGGGCGACTTCAACGGCAGCGGATCCAGCAACAGGATCGGCCTGGACGGCGAGACATTCTCGCTTGGTCTGAGCATGACGTTCTGAAGACCCGACCGCGTGCCGAGGGGGACCGCCAGAGCCTCCTCGGCATCCAGGATGGCGCCGTGTCACCGCCGGGACTTTCGGGTCGCGGGAAAGGGGCTGTGAAAAGCCCGGGACGCTGTTTCAGACCGCTTGGCGCGCCGTCGCGCGCAACTGACGTGGCGACTGTCCGTACCAGCGCCGGAAGGCCGCGCTGAACGCACTGGCGTCGGAATAGCCCAGCCGGTCGGCAATCCGAGCCACTTGCTGATCGGTTTCGCCCACAAGGGACAGGGCAAGCGCCTCGCGAAGCCTTTCGGAGAGTGCCCGAAAACTGGTGCCCTCATCCGACAGCCGGCGCACAAAGGACCGGCGGCTCATGCCGAAATGTCGGGCGACGTCTTCCTGCCTCGGCCAGCAGGTCACCGACTGTTTCAGGATATGGGTTTCCACCTGCCGCGAGAGGGAAAGCCTTGGCGTCTTGCTCAGGATGACCTCGCACTGGCTGGCCATCAGCGCCTTGAGGTGGGGGTCGGCGGTCCGCAGCGGCAAGTCCAGCGTCGACGGCGGCAGGCGAATGGCGTTATGGGGGGCGTTGAACGCGATCGGACAGCCGAAGACCCGCTGCAATTCCGCGATTTTCGGCGGCGGCGGGCTTTGCAGGAACAGTTTCCTGGGGTGGATCCTCGTCCCGGCGGCGCTCCGCAGTCCGGTCATGATATCTGCCGCGGAATGCTCGACGGTCTGCCGGCCGATTGTTTCGGGCGGAACATGGACCCGCCAGGCAAGCTCATTATGGGTCTCGAGCCGTTCGGGATAATACTCGATCCCTGCGCCAAGAACCCGGCCGAAGCGGGTGAGCAGCTCGGACAATTGCAGCACGGTTTCGGCCGAGCGGACGAAATAGAAGAGCGGGGTGCCGACGCTCGGCTTGTCAATGGTGCCAAAATGCAGCCCGAGAAGGTCATCCCCCGTGAGCCTGGCAGCCTCCTCCCACAGCGTCACGACCTTTCGAAAGGGCACCGAGGCCGTGTCCTGCGCAAGCTCTTTCGGACCGAGGCCCGCCTTGCGCAACAGCCGAACCACGGGACGCCCCTGTGCGCGTAGGTGCTCGACCAGCTGCCTGGCGCGGACCGGATTGTGCAACAGATCGGTCTGGAACGAGGAGCGCGGGACAGGCCGGACCATTATCTGCCCCCGCGCCCTGCCGCGAGGCGCCGCCACTTGCGCCCCCTCGACCAGTGCAAGCGGCGCCGGGGAACGGTCGGATCAGAGCGGCTTCCGCGTGCTGCCTCTCCGAAGCGCTGCGCGGAAACTGCCGAGGACGGACGCCCGTGTTCCCGGGTCCCGGAAAGCGTGGCAGGTCCACGGGATCCGGCGGTCCGGGACAATCGCGGTTTTCCTGCTCCAGCGGAGACGTGAGCCTCTCTGCAGCGACCTGGAAGGTATTGCCACACCCTCATGCCTGGACTCCCAACCCTGTTTCCCGTCGCCATACGATTGCAACTTGCAATCAAATCTATAGCAAAACGAGGAGGGAGGACAAGATGTAGCGCTGTGACCATGGTGTGACCTGTCCTCCCTGTGCGGTTTTCCGCTGCCATGACGGATGACCCGTGAGAGCAGTGGAAATGACAACGAAGGGCAGCAAGTTCGGCCCTCTTCCAGTTCGCACCGGACCCAGCACTCGGCAAGGCGCGCGCAAAACGGCCGTTCGCCGCGTTGTGACACCCCCCCAGAGGCGGGCCATTTCCGGGACCGCGACAGGGAGTTCGAGGTTGGTTCGGTCCCTGCGGGACAAAAAAAGACGAGGCAGACCCACCTTGGACACAACTTCGTCGGGGGAGTGCTGCGCCTTGCAACGGGCCGCTGTTCGGTGCAACAGGAGCGCGAAAATGCAGCATTCTGTTGCACCGCCCTCGAAAACAGCGGCGTCTGGCCCGAAACAACGGAGACCGAGGTTTGGCCGAGCTCAGGCAATCCACTGAGGGATCAGGAAGATCCTGCCTTCGCCAGTCCGCGCGCCTGTCGGTCGCCCCGATGCTCGACTGGACGGATCGCCATTGCCGCTGCTTTCATCGCGTGATGTCCGCACGGACCCTTCTCTATACCGAAATGGTCACCGCACCGGCGCTTGTGCGCGGCGGCGCCCTGCATCTTCTGGCCTTCGATCCGGCCGAAGCGCCGGTGGCCCTGCAACTCGGGGGCTCGGACGCGCGGGAGCTTGCGCTGGCGACGCGGATGGCCGCAGAGGCCGGCTATGACGAGATCAACCTCAATCTCGGCTGCCCGTCAGACCGGGTTCAGTCGGGGATGTTCGGCGCCGTCCTGATGCGCGAGCCGAACCTCGTCGCCGATTGCCTGGCCGGGATGCAGGCGGCGGTCTCCGTTCCGGTGACGGCCAAATGCAGGATCGGTGTCGATGACCAGACGCCCGAGGAAGTCCTGCCCCGCTTTCTCGAAACGCTGCGCGGCGCGGGGATCGATCGCGTCACGATCCATGCCCGCAAGGCCTGGCTGAAAGGGCTCAGCCCGAAAGAGAACCGGGATATTCCGCCGCTGGACTACCCGCTGGTTCACGCGATGAAACAGGAATTTCCGCAGATGCACCTGTCGATCAACGGCGGCATCGCTACGCTGGACGCCGCGGAGGCGCAGCTGGCGGCCGGGATGGATGGCGTCATGATCGGCCGGGCGGCCTATCACCAGCCCGCCGAGATCCTGCTCGACGCGGATCGACGGATCTTCGGAGAGGCCTGCGAGCCGCTGTCCCGGCATGAGGTCGTGGCGCGGATGCGTCCCTATATCGCCCGCCACCTCGAAACCGGCGGACGCCTGCACCAGGTCACACGCCACATGCTTGGGCTGTTCGCGGGCAAACCCGGCGCGCGCGGCTGGCGCCGTGTGCTCAGCGAAGGCGCTTCGGGCCCGGGGGCCGGGCTGGAGGTGCTCGACGCCGCCCTGGAGCCGGTTTCGACCCTGGCCTGACACTGCCCGGACCGTGCGCCGCCCCCCCCGCAGACTGCATCGGCAATCCACCCGCCATCCCGATCAAATTCGGATAGGTTCAGATCCTTGCGCGCCGGAGTAAAAGCGCTGTCAGGGCGGGTTTCGGCCTTGCCCCCTGCCCTTCGGCGCATGGCCCAAACGACCGCGAACGTTCCCTGCCGACAAAGGGGATCCCCAGGGCCCGGCGGCCCGATATCCTCAGTCGGCGCGCCGCGCCGCGCGCCCGCCACGCCGCTTCTTCAGCAGACCCGCCCGGGACGGAAGCTCGTCGATCAGCGCCTGCCGCCCAGCCTGCGAGAGCTGGCCCCAGCCGGCGATCTCGTCCATGGTCCGGAAACAGCCGGCACAGATCCGCGCCTCGGGATGGATCACGCAGACCTTGTTGCAGGGCGAGGCCACCTCGTCCCGCTTCCACAGATCGTCATCCTTCATTGCGTCCGCCTCATATGCCCCAGCCTGTCCAGCGCTCCTTGCAGGATAAACCCGGCAGCGACGTGATCGATCACCTCTGCGCGACGCTTTCGCGACGTATCCGCCTCCAGCAGCGCTCTCTCGGCCGCCACGGTCGACAGGCGCTCGTCCCAATAGGTGATCGGCAGGTCGGTCAGCTTCTCCAGATTGCGGGCAAAGGCGCGGGTCGACTGGCAGCGCGGGCCCTCGCTGCCATCCATGTTGCGCGGCAGCCCGAGCACGATGCCGCCCGCCTCGCGGTCGGCCAGCAGCGCCAGCAGCTTCTCGGCATCGACACCGAATTTCTTCCGCCGGATCGTCTCCACCGGCGTCGCCGTGCCCAGCAGCCGGTCCGAGATCGCAACGCCAATGGTCGCGGTGCCGAGATCCAGCCCGGCAACGGCGCGCGCAGCCGGCAAGGCGGCGGCGAAATCCGCGATCTCCTCGCAGATCACTGCGCCGGCTCCAGCCCGATGGCCACGGCCGCCTCGCGCACGATCGCCAGATGCTCGGGATCCGGGAAACGCTCCTGCGCCTCGCCCCAGATCGCGGCCGCCCAGTCAAGCTCGCCCAGCACGCCCAGCGAAGAGATCATCCGCGCCCAGTCGCGCGGCGGTCCGCCTTCGGTGGCCAGCCGGTCGCCAAGCTGCTCGACCATGCCACGGATCATCGCCTCGCGATCCGCGGGCTCCATTTCCGCCGCGGCCTCGAGATCCTCTTGCGACGGCCCCCGTCCATTCGGACCGACCGCCTCGACCCCGGCAAAACGCGCCGCCTCGCGGATCGGCGCCAGGTCGGCCTCCTCGGAGAAGGTCCGCTGCGCCTCCGACCAGATCAGCCCGGCCCGCTCGGTATTGCCCAGCACGCCATGCGCGCGGATCAGCTTGGCCCAGTCGGAGGGCGGCCCGCCCTCCTCGGCCATGCGACGGCCAAGCTGGTCGACCATGCCCTGGATCATCTCCTGGCGGTCCTCTTCCGACATCTCCTGCGCGGCCTGCATATCCTCGAGCGAGGGCCCGCCCGCGCCATGCGGGTTGACCAGCCCCGCTTCCGGCGGAAGCTGGTAGTCGAGCATGCCGGCCATGTAGGCGACGCTCTCCAGCCGCGCGCGGATGATCGGGATCCATGGCGCGGTCGGCGGCCCCTCGCGCAGCAGCGGCTCCCAGAAGGAAAAGGCCTGGTCGGGACGGCCGGTCTGAAGATGCATCAGCCCCGCATAGTAGCGCGCGATCGGGTTCTTCGGATCAAGCTGCAACGCGCCGTTCAGCGCCTGGTCGGCCTCCTGCGAGACCACGCCACCAGCGGCCTGGATCAGCATCGCGGCATGGGTGGTGTAATCCTGGCTCGTCGCGCCCTCGCCCTTCAGCGCGATCACCCGGGCCTGGGCTGCATGCGCGGCCGGCAGATTGCCCAGCTGCGCCTCGTTGCGCGCCAGCAGCACCCAGCCTTCCAGCTCGTCGGGCCGCTCCACGACAGCGGCGCGCAGCTTCTCGATCAGCTCGGCATATTGCGGATCGATTTCCGGCGCCGGGCTGGGCGGCATCTGCGCCTCGTACTCGGCCTGGCTCGAACGGTTGCGACGGGCCTGCTCGGCATCGGCCAGGCGCTTGGCGAGCGGCTGGTCGCCATAACCCGGCGCGCCGATCGCCTCGTAGATCGCGAAAGCGCCCCCGATGACGGCAATGCCGCCGATGGCCGCCGCGGCGAAACTCAGCGCCCGCGGTGCCGCACGCGTCTCCGCCCCGCGGGACTTGTCGGCCTCCAGGATGCGCCGCTTGATCTCGGTGCGCAGCCGGTCGCCCTCTTCCTCGGTCACGACACCGCGCGCCAGGTCCTTCTCCACCGCGCCAAGCTGGTCGCGATAGATCTGCATGTCGAGCGCGCCGCGTTCCTCGGCCTCGCCACGCGGGCGCAGCAGCGCCCAGCCGATCCAGAGCGTTGAAATCAGCGCAAGCGCAGCAGAGACGATCCAGAATGTCATAGGCCCTCCTGGCGGCCAGCCTTGGGTTGGTCGATTTTTAAGCGTTGGACTACACCTCTATCCGCATCCTTGGGCAGGGCAAAGCCCTTCCCGCGATCGGGCTGGGGTGCTGTCCGATCACAAGGTCGTTTCCCGCACGCAAGATGCCGCAGGCGGGCAGATGTACTTTCTGAATCGATCCCAAAAAGATTACCGTGCCCGGGGCGCCGCAAGGTGCCCGCCGCTGCCCAGGACGAGGACCGCCCATGCGCCGTTATTCCGCCTTTGCCATCGCCCGCGAAGCCTTCCGCCACCATGCCGGCTGGGAGCGCGCCTGGCGCTCGCCGGAGCCGAAAAAGAAGTACAAGGTGATCGTGATCGGCGCCGGCGGCCACGGGCTTGCTACCGCCTATTACCTTGGAAAGAATTACGGAATCCGCGATGTCGCGGTGCTGGAAAAGGGCTGGCTCGGCGGCGGCAACACGGGGCGGAACACCACCATCATCCGCTCGAACTACCTGCAGGACCCCTCGGCCGCGATCTACGAGAAGTCGCGCAGCCTCTACGAGACCTTCAGCCAGGATCTGAACTACAACGCCATGTTCTCCCCCCGCGGCGTGATGATGCTGGCCCAGACCCAGCACGAGATCCGCGGCTACCAGCGCACCGCTCACGCCAATGTGTTGCAAGGCGTGGAAACGGAATTCATCTCGCCCGCCCGCGTCAAGGAAATCGTGCCGATCATCAATCTCGACGGGCCGCGCTACCCCGTCCTCGGCGCGCTCTGGCAGCCGCGCGCCGGCTCGGCGCGCCATGACGCGATCGCCTGGGGCTATGCGCGGGCCTGTTCGGCCATGGGGATGGACATCATCCAGAAATGCGAAGTGACCGGCGTGCGCTCCGAAAACGGCGCGGTCACCGGCGTTTCGACCAGCAAGGGCGAGATCGACTGCGACAAGCTCGCCATCGTCGTCGCCGGCCATTCGGGGCAGCTCGCCGACATGGCCGGCTTCCGCCTGCCCATCGAGTCGGTGGCGCTTCAGGCGCTGGTCTCCGAGCCGATCAAGCCCTGCATGGATTGCGTCGTCATGGCCAACACGGTGCATGGCTATATGAGCCAGTCCGACAAGGGCGAGATGGTGATCGGCGGCGGCGCGGATGGTTACAACAACTACACCCAGCGCGGCTCCTTCCTTCATATCGAGGAGACGGTCCGCGCGCTGGTCGAGACCTTCCCGATGATCTCGCGGCTGAAGATGATGCGGATGTGGGGCGGCATCGTCGACATGACGGGCGACCGCTCGCCGGTGATCTCCAGGACCCCGCTCGGCAATTGCTTCATCAATGCCGGCTGGGGCACGGGCGGGTTCAAGTCCATCCCCGGCTCCGGCTGGGCGATGGCCGAACTGGTCGCCAAGGGCGAGCCGGGGCCACTGGCCGCCGAATTCGGCCTCGACCGCTTCCGCGAAGGCCGCTTCATCGACGAGAGTGTCGCGGCGGGGGTGGCGCACTGATGCAGAAGGCACGATTGAAACCGGTACTGTTGTATGATGCGGTTGGACTGTCCTTCATTGCGTTCTGGATAGCCCTTTCTGTTCATGCCTTTACAGATGGAGATTGGGGCCGCTTTCAGCGTTTGGGAACTGTCGGGGTATGCGCGTCCGTAATTTACTTCGGTTTGATCCGTCACGGTGTCCAATCGCCACCGAGATATGAAGAGCGTTTCTTTTATCTGTCCCAGGACACTATCTCCAACACCCGTTCAATCTACATGGCCCACGCAAGGCTTTGCACCCTTGCTGCGGCCTTGGAAGGAGAGGCGATCAAGGCCGGACGAACGCCATCGGATACAGTATCCAAACTCGCCAGTCTGTTTCATTTGGGGAACTTCGTGAAAGATGCCGAGGAAATCTTGTCAGAGCCAGAAGGCAAAATGATCAAGAACCTAGAGATTTCAGTCGCTGCCAACGACCGAGTGGGAAGGGGGCGGGCTCGTATCGAAAGACTGCAGCTAACCACTTTGGTCTTGGCAACTATGCAGGCCGGTTTTGGAGATCTTCTCGCGAGATACGTATCTGGGGAGGCAGGGTGATGCGAAGGACACCTTTCCAAAGGATGGGCGCTCCGTTCGAGCCGTGGTGCCCGGCCGAAAGGCCGGGCCGCGCCCGACCCTCCCCCCGGGAGGGCGCCTCGTCGACGTCCCGCACTGAACCGGTGTTTGACAGAGCGACGCTGCCTCGCAACACCCAAACGTTGCAGGCGCCCACCCAGGGTCGGGCGCGCCCCTCCGCGCTTTCCGAGAAGGTTGCATAGATGGCCTATTCTGAACAGCTCGCCGAAACCATGCGCGCCGATCTCGGGATCGAGCCTGGCCTCTCGGAGAAGAAGATGTTCGGCGGGCTTTGTTTCCTGCTGAACGGCAACATGGTCTGCGGCGTCCTGAAAGACGGCGCCATGTTCAGGGTCGGCAAGGAGCGCGAGGCGGCGGCGTTGGAGCTTGGCGCCGAGCCGCTTTCCTTCACCGGACGAAAAATGGGCGGGATGGTCGAGATCGACGACGGCGCCTTCACCGATGACACGCTGCGACGCGCCCTCGTGGAGCTGTCCCTGTTCAATGCTGCCAGCCTGCCGCCAAAAGGATGAAGACATGCTGATCCTCCACTGCCCCTATTGCGGCATCGAATGCGACGAAACCGAGCTGGCCCCCGGCGGCGAGGCGCATCTCACGCGCCACGGTCCCGGTGCCTCGGACGCGGAATTCGAAGCCTATCTCTTCGAGCGCGCGAACCCGAAAGGCGTGCATTTCGAGCGCTGGCGCCACGCCAATGGCTGTGGCAAGTGGTTCCTCGCCGCCCGCTCGACCACCACGCTGGAAGTCTTCGGCACCTATGAAGCACAAACCACCGAGCCGCCCGCCGAGATCGTCGAGAAGATCCGCGCGCGCATTCCGGGATGGGAGGCACGTCCATGAGCAAACGCCTTGAACAGGGCGGCCGCCTGATCGACCGCGCCAAGCCCCTCGGCTTCGTCTTCGACAGCAACAGGCTGGAAGGCTACGCGGGCGACACGCTCGCCTCGGCGCTGCTCGGCGCCGGCAAGACGCTGGTCAACCGCTCCTACAAATACCACCGCCCGCGCGGCATCGTCGCCTCCGGCGCGGAAGAGCCCAATGCGCTGGTCGGCCTCGGCCAGGGCGCGCGGTTCGAACCCGACCAGCGCGCCACCACCACCGAGCTCTTCGACGGCCTCACCGCGATGCCGCAAAACGCCTGGCCCTCGCTCGGTTTCGACGCGATGGCGGTGAATGGCTGGATGTCCGCCTTCATGCCGGCGGGCTTCTATTACAAGACCTTCCTGTGGCCGCGCGCCTTCTGGAAACATGTCTACGAGCCGGTCATCCGCAGCGCCGCCGCCTCCGGCCGTCCGCCGCAGGAGCCGGATGCCGACAGGTACGAGCATTTCCACGCCTTCGTGGACATGCTCATCCTCGGCGGCGGCATTGCCGGCCTGCAAGCGGCCCTGACCGCCGGCCAGTCCGGCGCCCGCGTGCTGCTGCTGGAGCAGACCCCGCATTGGGGCGGGCGCGCGCCGGTCGATGGCTACGAGATCGATGGCAAGCCGGCCGAGCGCTGGATTGCCGAGACCCTGGCCACCCTTGAGGCGATGGAGAATGTCACCCTGCGCAGCCGCACCATGGGCGCCGGTGTCTTCGATCATGGCTATGCGCTCGGATATGAACGTGTCTCCGACCACATGCCGGGCGATGGCGCGATCCGCCACCGTCTTTGGAAGATCCGCGCCAAGCAGATCGTCACCGCCACCGGCGCCATCGAGCGCCCGCTGAGTTTCGCCGGCAATGACGTGCCCGGCGTGATGCTCGCCTCGGCCATGCGCGACTACGTCGTGAATTACGGCGTTGCCCCCGGCGAGAAGGTCGTCGTGGTCACCAATAATGACGACGCCTATCGCACCGTGCTCGCGCTGATCGATGCCGGGCTGGAAGTGCCCATCGTCGTCGATGCCCGCGATCGCAATGACGGCCCGCTGGCCCGCGAAGCCATGCGGCGCGGCGTTGCGGTCGAATGCGGCGCTGCGATCATGAAGGTGAAAGGCAAGAAACGGGTCGAGGGCGTCATGCTCTGCCGCGCCAATGGAACGGGAGGCGCCGGCGCGCCGGTCAAATGCGACGCGGTGGCCATGTCCGGCGGCTGGTCCCCCGTGGTCCATCTCTGGTCCCATTGCGGCGGCAAGCTCACCTGGTCCAACGAGAACGCGCATTTCTACCCCGACCCGTCCCGCGCGCCGACCGGTGCGGACGGCAAACCCTTTGTCTCCACGGCGGGTGCTGCTTCGGGCGCAATGGGCACGGGGTCCGTGCTCACGGACGCGGCCAGCAATGCGGCGGAAGCCTGCGGCGCGGCGGGCTATGCCGTAACGGCAAGCGCGGCGCAGGCGGTGGATGCCGAGGAAGTGCCGATGAAGCCGGTCTGGGTGATGCCGGAACAGGCGCTGCCCGAGCTGCGCGCGAAGATGTTCCTCGACTTCCAGAACGACGTGAAGGTCGCGGACATCCAGCTCGCCGCCAAGGAAGGCTATGAAAGCGTCGAGCTGACCAAGCGCTACACCACGCTCGGCATGGCCAATGACCAGGGCAAGCTCTCCAATATCAACGGCCTGGCCATCCTCGCCGACAGCCTGAACGCGGAGATCCCGCAGGTTGGCACCACGACCTTCCGCCCGCCCTACCAGCCGATCTCCTTCGGCTCCATCGCCGGCGAGGCGCGCGGAGCGACCTTCCAGCCGCTGCGCCGCACGCCGATGCACGAGTGGCACGAAAGGAACGGCGCCTATTGGGAGCCGGTCGGCCATTGGCGCCGCCCCTATTGCTACCCCAAGCAAGGCGAGAGCCATGACGAGGCGGTCGTGCGCGAAGTGCTCGCGACCCGCAACTCGCTAGGCCTGCTGGACGCCTCGACACTGGGCAAGCTCATCGTGAAGGGGCCGGATGCCGGCCGCTTCATGGACATGCTCTACACAAACAAGATGTCGACGCTGAAGCCGGGCAAGTGCCGCTACGGGCTGATGTGCAACGAGAACGGCTTCCTCTCCGACGATGGCGTGGCGGCGCGGATCGACGCGGAGACCTTCCTCTGCCACACAACCTCCGGTGGCGCGGATCGCATCCACGGGTGGATGGAAGACTGGCTGCAATGCGAGTGGTGGGACTGGAAGGTCTATGTCGCCAATGTCACCGAGCAATGGGGACAGATCGCCGTTGTCGGCCCCAATGCGCGCAAGCTGCTGGAGAAGCTCGGCGGCATGGATGTCTCGAAAGAGGCGCTGCCCTTCATGGGCTGGGCCGAAGGCGAGCTGGACGGTATCACGGCGCGGATCTACCGCATCTCCTTCTCCGGCGAGCTCTCTTACGAGATCGCCGTTCCGGCCGGCGAGGCGATGACGCTCTGGTCCAGGCTGCTCACAGCGGGGCGCGAATGGTCGATCACGCCTTACGGCACCGAGGCGCTGCATATCATGCGGGCCGAGAAGGGCTTCATCATGATCGGCGACGAGACCGACGGCACGGTGATCCCGCAGGATCTCGGCCTCGGCTGGGCGATCTCGAAGAAGAAGGACGACTATCTCGGCAAGCGGGCGCAGGAACGTTCGCATATGACCAGCCCGGAGCGCTGGAAGCTGGTCGGGCTGGAGACGCTGGACGGCTCCGCCCTGCCCGACGGTGCCTATGCCGTGGGCGAAGGCGTGAATGCCAACGGACAGCGCAACACCATCGGCCGAGTGACCTCGACCTACATGTCGCCAACTTTGGGCAAGGGCATCGCCATGGGGCTGGTGCATCACGGGCCGGACCGGATGGGCGAGGTGCTCCGCTTCGTGGCCACCGATGAAAGCGTGATCGAGGCAAAAATCGTGAGCCCGGTCTTCTATGACCCGGATGGGGAGAAGCAGGATGTCTGAAGCCGTCACGGCCCTTGGCGGGGCAAGCAGTGCGGGTCCGGTGGCCCAGGTAGAGGAACGCGCGCTCCAGGGGATGGTAACCCTTCGGGGAGACCTGTCCGAGCTGGCCGCGGCCGTGGAAACGGTCACGGGCTGCGCGATGCCGGACAAACGCCGTATCGTGCAGGCGGGCGACAAGGCCGTCGGCTGGATGTCGCCCGACGAGCTGCTCCTGCTGGTCCCCTATGCGGAGACCAGCCAGACCGTCGCCGCGCTGGAAGAGCAGCTTGCCGGCCGCCACCACCTCGCGGTCGATGTCTCCGATGCCCGCGCCAGTTTCCGTATCGAAGGCCCGGGCGCGCGCGAAGTGCTGGCCCGGCTCTGCCCGGCGGACCTTTCCCCGGCCGCCTTCGGACCCGGCGAACTGCGCCGCACCCGGCTGGCACAGGTCCCGGCGGCCTTCTGGATGGAGGAGAGCGGCACGTTCACGCTGGTCTGCTTCCGCTCGGTGGCCACCTATGCGTTCGACTGCCTCGCCGGCGCCAGCGCGGGAGAGGCCGTGGGCTTCCTGCCCTGACCGGCCCGCCGCGCCGCTGAAGGAAAGGAAAACACCGTAAAGTACCACGCCAGCCCCTGCCCGCCCGATGGCGCAGGGGCCGGCGCGACACCTGATACGCCCCCCTGCCCCCAGGTCGGCCACACCCGATCCGGCGAACGCCGCCCCACATTCCGCGCCCCTCGCCCGCTGCCCCACCATCGCCGGAACCACCCGGCCCACCTCCCCAAGGCCCACACGCGCGCCTCCCCGGCCGCAGACGGCCAAGAACGACCCGGCCCCACCGATCCCTCCAAATCCGCCACGGCTCTCTGGACATTTCCGCCGACACATGGTGCGACAGGGCCGAAAGGAAGCCCGCCCATGACCCCGCAGGACGTTGAACAGCTCTTCACCCGCTCCGATGACAGCTATCTCTTTGCCCGCTGGGAACGGCCCATCGTCCCCATCGTCTTCGGCGTCGACGATGCCACCCTGTCCACCGTCAAGGGCGCCTGCGAGGCCATCGTCACGCTGGCCGGCCACAAGATGGCCGAAACCGACACCGAGATGGGCGCCAACCTGATGGTCTTCTTCTTCCGCCAGTGGGAGGAACTGCTCGAGGTCCCGGATCTCGACAAGCTCGTGCCCGAACTCGCCCCCCTGGTGGAGCGCCTCGCAAGATCCGGCGCCAACCAATACCGCGCCTTCCGCTTCGAGACGGACGGCGCCATCCGCGCCGCCTTCGTCTTCCTGCGCATGGATGACGCCCTCGCCGCCGAGCCCGCCGAAGACCTCGCCCTCGGCCAGATGGCGCAATCGATCCTGCTCTGGTCCGACCGCGCCTTCACCACCCGCTCGCCACTCGCCCGCACGCCCGAAGGCCATATCGTGCTGCACCCGGAAATCAGCAACGTGATCCGCGCCGCCTATGATCCCACAATGCCCGCCACCGCCACCGACCCAAGCCACGCGCTGCGCCTCGCCGCCCGGCTCGGGCGCACCGCCTGAGACCCCGCCATGGACGCCCGCGCAAAACGGCTCCACGCCCTCTCCGGCCCGATCGAGGCCGCCGACCTGCTGGTCCCCAATGCCCGCACCGCACATGCCTTCTCGGCCCGCGAGATCGGGCATTTCCACCGCCTCGGCGCCAATTCCTGGGACCCGTCCGAATTCATCCTCGAAGACGGCAAGGTGATCCGCATCTTCCCGGCGGTGAAGATCCACGCCGAAGGCGATCTCGGCTGGTTCCGCATGCGCTACAAGGGTGGCGTCCACCTCTTCGAATGGCAGCCCGAACCGGAGGACACCCCGCCCCCGGACCAGCTCCAGACCCGCTTCGAACAATGCTGCCTCACCGGTTTCCACACTGCCGGCGGCGTCGGTGCAACCGCCTTCATCGCGCGCAAGCTGGACCACTGACTGCGGCATTTCCCACCTTGCCCGCCCCGCCCCCACGCGCCAGCGTAAGGCCATGCGTACCAGTGCCCATATCCGAGACCTGAAAGCCTTCGGCGCCCTCTCCAAGGCCGAGCAGAAACTGTGCGACGAGTCGTGGTCGCCCGACCTCGTCACCGTCAGCGACAGCTGCCCCGACGCCGATGCCGGTGACGACCTGCAGATCCGCGCCGATTTCCTGCGCTACGTGATCCTCAAGGGCTATGGCGAAGAGAAGGTCCCGCTCCACGAAACGGGCGTCCAGCTCTTCGGCGCCCGGATCACCGGGCAGTTGGACCTCCAAGGCTGCGACATCCCCCAGAACCTGAACCTGAAGAGCTGCCATTTCGACCAGGCACCATTCCTGCTCGACGCAAAGCTGCGCGGGCTCTACCTTGAAGGATCCACCCTCCCCGGGCTCCTGGCGGACCGGCTGAGGACGGCAGGGAATGTCCATCTGCAAAAGGTCACCGCATCGGGAGAAATCCGTCTCCTCGGCGCGAAACTCGGCGGCAACCTCGATTGCGTCGGCGCGACGCTGGAAGCGCATCAGGGCGGCAAGGCTCTCCACGCAGATGGTTTGGACACACAAGGCGGCGTGTTCCTGCGCGATGTCACCGCAAAGGGGAAAATCCGTCTTCTCGGCGCGAAACTCGGCGGCGACCTCGTTTGCATCAACGTGAAACCGGCGTCGGAAAATGCAAATGTCACGCTCTCTTGTGACAGAATGCGGGCGGAGGGCACCTTTTTCCTTGGGAACTGCCGGTTCTCGGGCCCGCTTTCTCTTGCCGGCGCGCATGTGGCTGCGTTGAGCGACAGGACAGACTCCTGGCCGGAGACAGGCCTGCTTCTCGACCGCTTCACCTATGACGCGATCATCGCAGGCCCGACCGATGCGAAAACCCGCATCGGCTGGCTGAAGAAGCAATACCCGCATCATCTCGACGAAGAGTTCAAACCACAGCCATGGGAGCACTGCGCCAAGGTCTTGCGCGAGATGGGCCATGCCAAGGACGCGCGGGAGATCCTGATCGAGAAGGAGAAGCTGCAGCGACGGGCCAGGCGGGAGACCCTGCGGCGGGGGCTTCTGTTCGAGGACGCCTATTGGCGGGGGATCTGTGATTTCCTGCTTGGCTGGACGGTGCGCTACGGGCGGCAGCCGACCCTTGCCTTTGCCTGGCTGGGGGTCGTCTGGCTGATCGGTCTCGGCGTCTTCTCTGGCGCGTGGACGGCCGATGCCTTCAAGCCTAACAATGCTTTCGTTCTGCGCGCCCCGGAATGGGTGCTCTGCGGAGAGCCCAAGGAGGTGCAAGTGCTACTTGGCCACAGCCCCCGACAGCAGGCCCAAGGCAGGTCTGGCTGATCCGGGCGAAAGCCAACTCGACTGTTTCACCCGCCAGCCCGAGGCGCAGCGCTATCCGAGGTTCCACGCGGGCGTCTATTCCGCCGACACGCTGCTGCCGGTGGTGGCGCTGGAAATGCAGGAATTCTGGATCCCCGACGAGCAGGCCGGGCCCTGGGGCACCGGCGCGCGCGGCTTCCTCTGGATTCAGATCCTCGCCGGCTGGGCGCTCTCGCTGCTGGCCGTTGCTGGCTTCTCCGGCCTGATCAAATCCGACTGACCCGCTTGCACCGCCCCCCATTCGCGCCTAGCACCGAAGCACACTCAATCCGGAGCGTCTCATGCCGCATATCCACGAGCTGCGTGTCTATTACGAAGACACCGACATGGCGGGGATCGTCTACTACGCCAACTACCTCAAGTTCATCGAACGCGGCCGCTCCGAATGGGTGCGCGAGATCGGCATCGACCAGAACGCGCTCAAGGAGGAGCACGGCATCGTTTTCGCCGTGCGCCGGGTCGAAGCCGACTACCTCGCCCCGGCCCGGCTGGGAGATGACCTGCGGGTCGAGACCGAGCTTGCGGAGATCCGTGGCGCCCGATTCGAGATGGCGCAGCAGGTGATGCGCGGCGAGCAGGTCCTCTTCAAGGCCCGGGTTGTCATCGTCACGATGTCGCTCGACGGGCGCCCGCAGCGCCTGCCGCCGGCAATCAAGGACCGGATGCAGGCCGCCGGGCGCTCCGCCTGACCGGTTCGCGCGCCAATTTCGGGGTCTTTCCAGGCTGTCGCCGGGCCACTGTTGTTGGAAAACCACTTTCATTTCCACAAAGGCACCAACCGCCTTTCCTCTGCCCGATTTGGCCCTAATTACTCGACATAGCCTGTCCCAATGGCTGGGTGGAGCATCCCCCTTCACCGTCGCCCCGCGCATCTGCTGCGCGGGGCGAATTTCATTTCAGGGACGTGTTTGCCGTGACGGGGACAGCCATCCTGCGGTCTGGGTCTCGCTTCAGCAACACACAGACAGAGCGACCGTGGATGGCGTTGGCACTGAAGAGCAACCTCAGCCGTGCCAGTGCCTGCCCGTGGGGTGGCGCTGCAACATTTGTGGTCGCCACTTTATCCCGGCCGAACCCGAAGACGTCCAAGTCGGCGCGCGCGGGTGACAAAGCGCCAGTCCGCCCGAACGGGCTGGCGCTGGCACGGCGGCTTCGCCTTGACTCCGTGCCCATCAGAGCACCGCCCCAAAGCCAGCTCACAGCACCTGGCAGCCTTCAAAGAAACGCGCGTCCCGCCGGCGGCTCGCAGATCGACGGCCCCGCTTCCAGCAAGAAAACGCCCACCGACCGCTCCAAAAGCAGAAAGCCCCGCGCGAGGCGGGGCTTTCCGAAATCGTCAATCGCGACAGGCGATCAGACCATCGCTTCCAGGAGCTGCTCCAGGTCCGCGACGAGCTTTTCCGCCACGTCCCGTGCGTCGCCCGAGGCATCGGCCGCGCGCGACCGGGCATCCTCGAGGAAGCCCTCCAGCGCGACCTTGCCCTCGGCACCTTCCGAGGCATGCTCGGCCAGCACCGACATCGCTTCGGCGTTGATCTCGGCGAAACCGCCGGTCACCGCGAAGCTGGTCTCGGAGCCGTCGGCCCCGGTGACCTTGACCATGCCGGGGCGCAGCGTGGTGATGACCGGCGCGTGGTCGGGCATCGCCGTCATGTCGCCCTCGGCGGCCGGGATCTGGACCTGGGTGGCCTCAAGCGACGCGAGCCGCTTTTCCGGGCTTACCAGGTCGAACTGCATCGTATTGGCCATGAGCCCTCCTTACGCGGCGTCCGCGGCCATCTTCTCGGCCTTGGCAACCGCTTCGTCGATATCGCCAACCATGTAGAAGGCGGCTTCGGGAAGATGGTCGTACTCGCCGGCAACAACCGCCTTGAAGGAGGCAATCGTCTTCTCGAGCGGCACCTGCACACCGGGGAAACCGGTGAAGACCTGGGCCACGTCGAAGGGCTGGCTGAGGAAACGCTGGATCTTCCGGGCACGGGCCACGACCAGTTTGTCCTCTTCCGACAGTTCGTCCATGCCGAGAATGGCGATGATGTCCTGCAGCGACTTGTAGCGCTGGAGGATACCCTGCACGTCCCGGGCAACCTGGTAATGCTCATCGCCGAGAACGGCGGGGTCCATCAGGCGCGAGGTCGAGTCGAGCGGGTCCACGGCCGGGTAGATGCCCAGCTCGGAGATGGCGCGCGACAGAACCGTCGTGGCGTCGAGGTGGGCAAAGGACGTGGCCGGCGCGGGGTCGGTCAGGTCGTCAGCCGGCACGTAGATGGCCTGCACCGAGGTGATCGAGCCACCCTTGGTCGAGGTGATCCGCTCCTGCAGCTGGCCCATATCGGTGGCCAGCGTCGGCTGGTAGCCCACGGCGGAGGGGATACGCCCCAGAAGTGCGGAACACTCGGAACCGGCCTGGGTGAAGCGGAAGATGTTGTCCACGAAGAACAGCACGTCGGTGCCGGACTGGTCGCGGAACTGCTCGGCCAGCGTCAGGCCGGACAGGGCAACACGCATACGCGCTCCCGGCGGCTCGTTCATCTGGCCGTAGACCAGCGCCACCTTGGAGTTCTCGAGATTGTCCGGGGTGATAACGCCGGATTCGATCATCTCGTGGTAAAGGTCGTTGCCCTCACGGGTCCGCTCGCCAACACCGGCGAACACGGAGAAGCCCGAGTGCACCTTCGCGATGTTGTTGATCAGCTCCATGATGAGAACCGTCTTGCCAACGCCGGCGCCGCCGAACAGGCCAATCTTGCCGCCCTTGGCGTAGGGTGCCAGCAGGTCGACGACCTTGATGCCGGTGACGAGGACTTCGGACTCGGTCGCCTGCTCGGCGAATTCCGGGGCCGGCTGATGGATGCCGCGATACTCGGTCGCTTCGACCGGGCCGCCTTCATCCACCGGCTCGCCGACGACGTTGAGGATCCGGCCGAGGGTCGCGTTGCCCACGGGCACCGTGATCGGGCCTTCCATGTCCTTCACCTCGGCGCCGCGGACGAGACCTTCGGTCGCGTCCATGGCGATGGTGCGCACGGTGTGCTCACCAAGGTGCTGGGCAACCTCGAGGACGAGGCGCTTGCCGTTGTTTTCGGTTTCCAGGGCGTTCAGGATCTCGGGCAGTTCGCCGTTGAAGTGAACGTCGACGACAGCGCCGATAACCTGGGTCACTTTGCCTATGCTAGCCATGTGCTATGTGTCTCCGGTTTCTCAGAGCGCCTCGGCGCCCGAAATGATTTCGATAAGCTCGTTGGTGATGACGGCCTGACGCGAGCGGTTGAACTCGATCGTCAGCTTGTCGATCATCTCGCCGGCGTTGCGCGTGGCGTTGTCCATGGCGGACATCCGCGCGCCCTCTTCCGAGGCGGCGTTTTCCAGCAGGGCGGTGAAGATCTGGGTCGAGATGCCGCGCGGCAGCAGGTCGGCCAGAACATCTTCCTCGCTGGGCTCGTAATCGTAGAGCGCGCCAGCCTCGGCCCCCTCCTCGGGAGCCTCGAACGTGGCAGGGATGATCTGCCTGACCGTCGGCTCCTGGCTGATCACCGAGATGAAACGATTGTAGAAGATCGTGCAGACGTCGAATTCGCCGGCCTCGTAACGATCCATGAGATCGCGGGCGATGCCCGATGCGTCCCCATAGCCGACCTTCTTCACTTCGCTCATGTCGACGTGATCGACAAAGTGGCTCGCGTAATCACGCTTGAGCTGCTCGCGGCCCTTCTTGCCGACGGTGATGATCTTCACCGTCTTGCCAGCGGCCAGCAGCTCCTGGATCTTCAGGCGCGCGGCCCGAACGATGGTGGAGTTGAAACCGCCGCAGAGCCCGCGCTCCGAGGTCATAACGACCAGCATCTGAACCTGGTCGCTGCCCGTCCCGGCGATGAGCCGGGGCGCACTGTCGCTGCTGCCAACGGAGGCAGCGAGGCCGCTCATGACGACCCCCATGCGCTCGGCGTAAGGCCGTGCGCTCTCGGCCGCATCCTGGGCCCGCCGCAGTTTTGCGGCGGCCACCATCTGCATGGCCTTCGTGATCTTTCGCGTCGACTTGACGCTATCGATCCGGGTTTTGAGATCCTTAAGGCTGGGCATCTACCTCTCCTCGCTTACGCGAAGCCCTTGGCGTACTCGTCCACCACGGCCTTGATACGGTCGGATGCCTCGCCCTTGACCTTCGGATCTTCGGTGGTGATCCAATCGAGCAGGTCAGCGTGCTTGGAGCGCACGAAGTTCAGCATGCCTTCCTCGAAGCGCCCGACATCCTTGACGTCGATCTTGTCGAGATAGCCGTTCACGCCGGCATAGATGACAAGGACAATCTCGGCATTGGTCAGCGGCGAGTATTGCGGCTGCTTCATCAGCTCGGTCAGGCGCGCACCACGGTTCAGCAGCTGCTGGGTGGAGGCGTCGAGGTCGGAGCCGAACTGGGCGAAGGCCGCCATTTCGCGATACTGCGCCAGTTCCAGCTTTACCGGACCGGCGACGGATTTCATCGCGTTGGTCTGGGCCGAGGAGCCAACCCGGCTCACCGACAGACCGGTGTTCACGGCCGGGCGGATGCCCTGGTAGAACAGTTCGGTCTCAAGGAAGATCTGGCCGTCGGTGATCGAGATCACGTTGGTCGGAATAAAGGCCGAGACGTCGCCGCCCTGGGTCTCAATGATCGGCAGCGCGGTCAGCGAGCCGGCACCATTGTCCTCGTTCAGCTTGGCGGAGCGCTCCAGCAGGCGGGAGTGGAGGTAGAAAACGTCGCCCGGATAGGCTTCACGCCCCGGCGGACGGCGCAGCAGCAGCGACATCTGGCGATAGGACACGGCCTGTTTGGACAGGTCATCATAGATGATCAGCGCGTGGCGGCCATTGTCACGGTAGAACTCGGCCATCGCGGTCGCCGAATAGGGCGCGAGAAACTGCATCGGCGCCGGGTCGGACGCGGTGGCCGCAACGACCGTCGTGTATTCGATCGCGCCGGTCTCTTCGAGCTTCTTGACGAGCTGGGCAACGGTCGAGCGCTTCTGGCCAACAGCAACGTAGATGCAGTAAAGCTTCTTGCTCTCGTCGTCGCCGGCGGCGTCGTTATAGGCTTTCTGGTTCAGGATCGTGTCGAGCGCCACGGCGGTCTTGCCGGTCTGACGGTCGCCAATGATCAGTTCCCGCTGGCCACGGCCGATCGGGATCATGGCGTCAACGGATTTGAGGCCGGTCGCCATCGGCTCATGCACCGATTTCCGCGGGATGATGCCCGGGGCCTTCACGTCGGCAACGCGACGCTCGGTGGCCTCGATGGCCCCCTTGCCGTCGATCGGCGCGCCAAGACCGTCAACCACGCGACCGAGCAGGGCGTCGCCCACGGGCACGTCCACGATGGCCTTGGTCCGCTTGACGGTGTCGCCTTCCTTGATGTCCCGGTCGGAGCCGAAGATCACGATACCGACATTGTCGACTTCGAGGTTCAGCGCCATGCCCCGGATGCCACCGGGGAATTCGACCATCTCACCGGCCTGGATGTTGTCCAGACCATGCACGCGGGCAATACCGTCGCCAACCGACAGCACCTGACCGACTTCTGCAACTTCGGCCTCCTGGCCGAAATTCTTGATCTGGTCCTTGAGGATCGCGGAGATTTCCGCAGCTTGCAATGCCATTACCCGACCTCTTTCATAGCGTTCTGGAGATTGGCGAGCTTGGCCCGGACCGACGTGTCGATCATCTTGGAGCCCACCTTGACGATAAGACCACCGATGAGGCTTTCATCGACGGTCGTGTTCAGTTTGATGTCCTTGCCGAAGCGGGACTTCAGCATTTCGGCCACGGCGCCGGCCTGGGCGTCGTTGAGCGCGATGGCGGATGTCACCTCGGCGGTCACCTCGCCTTTTTCCTCGGCGATCATCGCGCGCAGGCTGCTCAGCAGCTGCGGCAGCACGAAGAGCCGACGCTTGGAAGCCATCAGGGCCAGCGTGTTCTTCGTCGTCGCGTCCAGAGCCATGCCATCGGCGATTGCCGAGATCGCGGCGGTCTGTTCATCGCGCGAATAGACAGGCGAAGAGATCATCGCCGTGAAATCGTCCGAGGATTCAAGCGCGGCCGACAACGCGTCGGTATCGGCTTCGAGGGAAGCAAGCTTACCCTCGTCCTTGGCCAGTTCAAACATTGCCAGCGCGTAGCGTCCAGCGATGCTCGAGGAAATCGAAGCCGTTTCTGACACGTCCACCCCTCTGCGGTTTGTGCGTTCGGGCGTGCACCCCCGGACGCATGTTGTCCCGGGCGGAAACGACAGTTCCCCCCTCAAATCGAAAAGCGATGTAACAGACCCGTTTGCACCCCGCAACTCTCTTGGAGCGCGCAATATCATTGCCCGGGAAAAGGGCATCTGGAAAAGATCCGTTCGATTGCCGGGCAATGACGGCGTGAACCTGTCGTTAGCGCCCAAAGCAACCGTTTTCGGTGTGCCATTGCATACAATTGGATGCTGCATCGCGGCATCGACCGCCCCTGCTTTACCTTGCGACAGATTGTCATCGCCCGGTTCCGGGAATCACGAGGACCGGTGCGAGTCGGGCCCAAGCGAACAGCTGCGAAGGGTGAACGAACAGTTTCGCACGGCAGCGACAGAATCACCCGCCGGCCCGATGGCGACAGCTCCCCTGCCCTGCCGCGCCCCCCGATCCCTCCAACAAGCCCGACTCGACCGCGCCCCTCCCCGCACATTGCCACGCTTGCCCCGAGGCTCCGCTTCGCATGTGCAGCATCGGTGCCAACTCGGGAGCATCCCCGCCCGGGCCGTCCGGAAACGCACCGCGACTGTCGGCAAGAAGCCGCCAGTACAGGACGACACAGCCCCCTGATCGGCACGGACTCACGGCCGGAGGCCGCCGTCTCTCGGCGATTGCTTGCAATCGCCTGCCCGTCCCCGCGGGCTGGCGCTTTGTCACCCGCGCACAAGGCTCCCAGCTCCCAACTTCTTCGGATTTGGCCCGGATACAGCGCAGACCACAGATGGTGCAGCGCCACCCCACGGGCAGGCGCCGGCGCGGCTCGCGTCCCACTCTTCGCATCCGCAGCAACGCCCCGCTGCCTCCACAGCCTGCCCCCGACCCAAGGCCCCTTCCTTGAGGCAGCCGCCGCGCCCAGCGCCCCCCTGCCTTTGCGACAAGCCGACCATTGCGTTTTCCCAGCGCAGGAGCGACAGCAAGATCAGGGGCTTGCTGAAGAGCGCTCCGACCGGACGCGCCCGTTCCACGGAAGCACCGCCGCCGGCAGGGCCCGGATCCGCAGCCCACGACGTCTCGAAGGAGGAGGAATGACATGGACCTGAATCTCACCGGCAAGACCGCGCTCATCACCGGCAGCTCGGACGGCATCGGATTGGCCGTCGCCAGGGGGCTCGCCGCCGAGGGCGTGACCGTCCTGGTCAACGGGCGCCACACCGACAAGGTAGAGCGGGCCTGCACATCCATCGGAGCGCTGGCAAAACCGGCGGTGGGCGATGTCGCGACCGTCGACGGCGTCGCGGCCGTCCTGCGGGCCGTCTCGG
Organism: uncultured Tropicimonas sp.; assembly: GCA_947497945.1. GTDB lineage: Bacteria > Pseudomonadota > Alphaproteobacteria > Rhodobacterales > Rhodobacteraceae > Tropicimonas. The sequence goes on from CANMIP010000002.1 coordinate 145,503, forward strand.
AGGCCGGCGGGGTCGACATCCTGATCAACAATGCCGGCACCGGCTCGAACGAGACGATCATGGAAGCGCCGGACGAGAAATGGCAGGATTACTGGGACCTGCACGTGATGGCGGCGATCCGGCTGGCGCGCGGTGTCGTCCCCCATATGGAGGCGCGCGGCGGCGGCGTGGTGTTGAACAACGCCTCGATCTGCGCCGTCCAGCCGCTCTGGTATGAACCGATCTACAACGTCACCAAGGCCGCGCTGATGATGTTCTCCCGCACCCTGGCGACCGAGCTGGTCGGCAAGAACATCCGCGTGAACTGCGTCAATCCCGGGCTGGTCCAGACGCCCGACTGGGAAAACACCGCCCGCGAACTGACCGCCGACAGCGGCGGCGACTGGCAGGGCTACCTGCAGGGCGTCGCGGACGAGCTCGCGCCGATCAAGCGCTTCTGCTCCCCCGCCGAACTGGCCGATTTCTTTGTCTTCCTGTGTTCCGACCGCGCAAGCTACTCGATCGGGTCGACCTATTTCGTCGATGGCGGAATGAAGATAACCGTCTGAGGCCAGCACGCTGCCCCTGCGGTAAATGTTGAATCTGACCAGTCCCGTCACTTACCTGGCGGGGCCACTTCACTTTGAAGCTTGACGTCTGGCCGCACGTCTCAAGCCACATTGACAGAAATCTGTCTCCAACACTTCTTCGGGAGATCGGCTGGCTGCGCATTGCCACCGCTCGCGAATGCGGGCGCTTCGCCGATGCAGCATCGTCCCATGAACCGGAATCTGACGTTCGTGCCCGCTTCGGCGAAGGGCCAGGACGTGCCCAAAATTACAAATGCCGCGCCCGGCACTTACGGCCGCTTTGCCGACAAGGACGAAACCGCTCGCGCGGTAGGGGTGCTTGTGGTTGGGGCTGCGCTCTGCTCCAGGTGCCGTGATTTTGTGGATGGCCGTGTCTGTCGGACGATTGGGACCTTCTCAATCCGATGACAGGAGGTTTCCATGTCCGACCAGTATGTTCCCGCCCTGCGCCAACGGTTTCTCGAAGATATGCAGATCAAGGGTCTGCAGCCAAAGACGCAGACGATGTATCTGCGGGCGATGCGGGAGTTCACGCGGTTTCTGAGCCATTCGCCTGATACTGCGACACCGGAGGAATTGCGCGGGTTTCAGCTCGATATGAAGGAGCGGGGTGTCGGGGTGCCGACCTTCAACAACCGGCTGACGGTACTGAGTTTCTTCTATGCGACGACCAGTCCCCGGCCTGAGATGAAGCGGCACATGCGCTATCAGCGTGCGGCGAAGAAGATCCCGGTCGTCCTGAGCGCCGAGGAGGTCACGCGCATTCTGGAGGCCGCGCCGGGCCCAGGGCTGAAGTATCGTGCGGCCTTCCGCGTGGCCGATGGTGGCGGGCTGCGGGCAAGCGAAGTCACCCATCTGAAGGTCGGCGATATCGACAGTGACCGGATGCCGATCCGGGTCGAACAAGGTAAGGGCCTCAAGGACCGGCAGGTGATGCTGTCGCCGAACCTGCTTGGGCTGTTGCGTGATTACTATCGTGAAGCCCGACCTGCGGGTTGGCTCTTTCCTGGACGCAACCGGGTCGATCCGATCGCGACGCGGCAATTCAACCGGGCCTTTGGGGTGGCCTGCGACTTTGCCGAGATCAAAAAGAATGCCTCGCCTCATACCCTGCGACACAGCTTTGCCACCCATCTGCTGGAGGGTGGCACCGATATCCGGGTCATTCAGGTACTGCTGGGTCATGCCAAGCTGGAGACGACAACGGTCTACACAAAGGTGGCCCCCAAGACGATCCAGGATGTGATCAGCCCGCTTAATCTGCTGGTAGGACGGAAGGGCGAGGCCGTCTGACGCGCCTGTTCCATGCCTCGTCCCAATCTGGAGGTCGCGGATATCTTTTGCGCCCATGGATCTGCCTATCGACGTGACCATGCCGGGCACCTGAACCTGCCGCAGTTGAAGGTGATGTCCGCGATCGAGACCTGCCGGACCGCCGCGCTCGGCGGCCATGTTGCCGCCTGTACCAAATGCGGCCACAAGCACATCTCCGATAACTCGTGCCGCAACCGGCATTGCCCGAAGTGCCAGGGCCCAGCGGCCCGGGACTGGATGGCAGCGCGGGCCGAGGACCTGTTGCCGGTCGAGTACTTCCACGTGGTGTTCACGCTGCCGGCCGAGGTCGCCCGGATCGCATACTGGAACAAGCGGGCTGTCTACGGCCTGCTGTTCCGCGCCTCGGCCGAGACCGTGACAACCATCGCCGCCGATCCCAGGCTTCTCGGCGCCAGCGTCGGCATGACCAGCGTGCTGCACACCTGGGGCTCCACTCTCACCCACCATCCGCACATCCACATGATCGTGCCCGGCGGCGGCCTATCGCCGGACGGCACACGCTGGGTCGCCTGCGCGCGCTTTGAATGCCTGCTTTGAAGGGCGGTCATAATACTGGCGACACATTGAACATGTCCGGTATACCTCCCTTTGAGAACAGCGCACCGGGTTACCTACCGGGGCGCCACTAATTCCTTGCCCTGTCGCGTTTTCTCGGCCTATCGACGCTAATGCGTCAGATATCAATCTTCATACCGGTACTTGCGACGATTATCGTAGCCGTCGGCGTCTTCAGGGCGTCCTACGTCTATTTCCAGTCGGAGGAACTCTCTACAGCCGAAGGGCGCCTTTCGCTCTATCAGAGCACTGTCGTTGCGGAGCTGGAGAGGTTTTCTCATCTGACCCATGTACTGGCCAGAGATGCCTCTGTCATTGAGACCGCCAATGGCAAAGCCACCGCAAACCTGAATGCGAGACTGGAGGACTTCGCCAGGAAGGCTGGCCTGGATGCCATCTACCTGATGAGCGTGGAAGGGATTACCATTGCCGCTTCCAATCATCTCCAGGCGAACAGCTTTGTCGGGCAGAGCTACACATTTCGTCCGTACTTCCAAACAGCGCGCGCCGGAGAACAGGGGCGGTTCTATGCCATCGGCACCACAACGGGCCTTCCGGGGTACTTCATTGCCGATGCGGTGCACAACGTGCAGGGAGACACCATAGGCGTCATTGCCATCAAGATCAGCCTCTCCCAACTGGAACAAAGCTGGCACAATTCTGGCGAACAGGTGTTTTTGGCCAATGCGGATGGCGTGGTGTTGCTGTCGTCCGATCCGGCCTGGCGGTATCAGGTGTTGGTGGCGCTTTCCGAGAGCCAGCGCCATCGGATTGAAGACGCAAGGCAGTTTCCGGGCCAAGCGCTCATGCCGCTTGACTGGAAGGCGCTGGATGGGCAACGCGCAAGGATTTCCAAGAAGGAACGCATCCATCTGACAGCGGACATCCCGCAACATGACTGGACTCTTCACTACTTCGCGAACGATGACCGTGCCGTTGCACAAAGCTGGTTGTTGACGTCTCTGGCAGTCGTATTCGCCGGCCTGGCGCTCATCCTTTTCCAAGTCAGGCGCGCCCGCCGGGTCAGCGCCGCATTGGCCCGGTCAGAGAAGGAGGAGGCGAAGCTGCGTCAGGCCAACGAGCTACTGGCGATCGAGATCGAGGACCGAAAGACGGCCGAACGACATCTGAAGCGCGCCCAGGACGAACTGGGGCGGGCAAGTCGCCTTGCCGCGCTCGGCACGCTTTCCGCATCGGTGACGCATGAACTCGGCCAGCCGATTGCCGCCATGCGAAACCATCTGGTGGCAGCGGAGATCGGATCGAATGGACCGAGTGTCCTGACCGGCAAGATCGGCAGTCTTGTCGATCGGATGGAAGGTATCACCAGCCAGCTGAAATTTTTTGCGACGTCAGATGCCGAAACCTTTGTCGAGGTGAATCTGAGCGAGGCCGTACGGGCCTCTGTTGCTCTGGTTGAGCCGAACCTGACGGCGGCAAATGCGGAGATCCGGCTCGATCTCCCTGAAAATCCGGTGATTTTGCGAGGAAGTCGTCTGAGGATTGAACAGGTCATGACCAACCTGTTGCGCAATGCGGTCGATGCCTCCGAGGAGCGTGAAAGGCCGGTGGTTCAGGTGCGGGTCGGATCAACCGACGGAGATCCCTGGGTCGAAATCGAGGACAATGGCCATGGCCTTGGCGAGGCCACCCTGGCCGACTTGCAGGAACCCTTCATGACCACGCGGGAAAGCGGACGCGGCATGGGCTTGGGTTTGGCAATCTCGGCCGGTATCGTCAATGATCATGAAGGGGCCATGACGGCCCGCAACATCGAGTCGGGAGGGGCGGTTTTTCGGGTCAGCTTCCCGGCATTTCAAGCCGACGAAGGTGAAAGATGACCGACACGAAGCAATTCAGGGTCCTGGTCATTGACGATGACAAGGCAATGCGCCAGTCGCTCGTGGAACTTCTGGAGGTGGCCGGCTGGCAGTCCGTCGCGATCTCGCGGGCAACTGCCGCCATTGACCGTATGGCCGATTTCCAGCCCGACGTCATCCTGTCCGACGTGCGAATGCCGGGAATGTCCGGTCTCGACCTGCTGGCCAGCCTGAACAAGAACACTGCAGCTCCGCTCGTTCTGATCTCCGCCCATGGCGACATTCCCATGGCGGTAAAGGCTATCCAGGATGGCGCCTATAGTTTTGTAGAAAAACCCTATGAGCCACGCAGGCTCCTGACAATTCTAAGGCATGCGGCCGAGCAGCACCGGATGCGGCAGGTCAATACGCGCTTGAAGGCGCGCCTGTACAAGCTTTCCGGTCTCGATCGCGTACTGCTGGGGCAGACAGAGCAAGTTGTTCACCTACGTCAGGACATACTGGATCTGGCCGATACGGGTATCACGGTCTTGATCGAGGGCGAAACGGGCACTGGCAAGGAACTGGTTGCCCGCGCGCTGCACGATCTGGGCACAGATCCAGGGGCTCCTTTTCTGGCCTTGAACTGCGCTGCGCTGTCAGCCGAAACATTTGAGGCCGAGATGTTCGGTCTCGCGGGCGGCCCTGACGGAAGGCTCCTTGCCGCCTCGGGAGGCACGCTGTTTCTCGACGAAATCTGCTCCTGCCCGATCGCAGTGCAAGCCAAATTGCTGCGGGTGCTCGAGGACAAGCAGATATTTCCGGTGAATGCGCAATTGCCGGTACCAGTGGACTTTCGGGTCATTTCTGCGACGAATGAAAACTTGGAACTGGCCATGCAGGAAAACCGCATGCGGCAGGATCTTCTGTTCCGGCTCAATACCATGATGCTGACGCTGCCAACCCTCAGGGAAAGGCGCGACGATCTGGTGCTTCTGGCCACGCAGTTCCTCGAAGAGTTCGCGCGTATCTACGAAGTGGCCGTCCCGGACATCAATCAGGATGATCTGGCCGCTTTGCTCGCGCATGACTGGCCTGGAAACGTTAGGGAACTGCGAGGCGTCTGCGAGCGCAGGGTCCTGTCTGCCCGTCGTGGAGGTGGAACGATGACTCAGGCGATACGGGCCGATCAGCATCTGGACAATGTTCCCGACACCTTGCGCGAGGCAGTGGCCGCCTTTGAGCGTGAATTGATCGGGAAGGCGATCACGGCGCATGAAGGCCGCATGGAGGCTGCCGCCGAGGCCTTGGGAATCGGACGTCGAACATTGAATGAGAAGATCGTCAAACTCGGGCTCGACAAGGACGCATTGCTTTAGCGCCGGCTACTCTGCGGATATCCGCAGGGCAGATCGAATACAGGGCGCATTTTCCCTCATAGTCCGGACAATCGGCTTCCTGAATACTTGCGGGATCACGATCCGCTTGCTTCTGGGAGGAACCTACATGCGCAAGTATCTGAACCGGGTGGCCATCGCCGCCCTGTCTATCACCTTTGCATCCGAAGCCTTGGCCACCGAGTGGAATGTTTCGCTCTGGGGCAAACGACGCGCTTTCACCGAACATGTCGAGAAGCTCGCCGAACTGGTCTCCGAGAAGACCAATGGCGAATTCACCCTGAACATCAGCTATGGGGGCCTGTCGAAGAACAGGGAGAACCTCGACGGAATCTCTATCGGTGCCTTCGAGATGGCCCAGTTCTGCGCCGGCTATCACCGGGACAAGAACCCCTCGATCACCGTTCTGGAACTGCCTTTCCTGGGGGTGGCTTCACTGGAGCAGGAAATCGCCCTGTCGATGGCAGTCTATCAGCATCCGGCGGTGCAGAAGGACCTTGCCCGCTGGGATGCGACGCTGCTGATGCCCTCGCCTCTGCCGCAATACAACCTTGTGGGCGTCGGTGACGCGCCACGGACGCTTGCCGATTTTGCAGGATTGAGCGTGCGCGCCACCGGAGGTATCGGCCAGGCTATGGCAACCATTGGTGGCGTCCCGACCTCGATGTCGGCCTCGGAGGTGCGTCAGGCCATGGACAGCGGGATCGTAAAGGCCGTCGCCTTCGCGCCGCATGCGCATATGTCCTTTGGCACTGTCGAAAACGGGACGTGGTGGACCACGAACCTCAACCCGGGAACCGTCAACTGTCCGGTCGTTGTCAACACGCCGGCTCTGGAAGACCTGTCGGACGAACACCGGGATGCGTTGCTGGGGTCGATCGAAGAGGCTCTGGATCACTACGTGACCCACTACGAGTCCAAGACCATGGAAGCCTGGGGCCCGACCCTGGAAAAGCGCGGCATCGAAAGTGTTACGTTCCCCGATGCGGAAATCGATGCCTTCAAGGATGCTGCCGCTGCTCCGGCCGCCGCGGCCTGGATCGAGGAGAACACCGCCCGCAAACTGCCGGCGCAGGAACTCTACGACCTCGTGACCGGCATGATCGCCAACGGAAGCTGAGCCTTCTGCCCTGCGCCGTTTCGCCCTGAAGGCGCAGGGCCCCCGTCATCAAAATATTGTGGAGAGTCGTCTTGGCAGGATCTACCCTCGTGCTGACCGATGACAGCCTTCTCAGTCGGATCGACCAGCGCCTCTACAAGCTGGAAGGGTATCTGGCGCTACTGAGCGGCTTTGCGGTCTTTTCCCTCATGTTGCTTGCGGTCTTCTCCGTCGGAGGCCGCAATCTGGCCAACCATCCGCTGCCCGGCTACGTCGACTGGATCGAGCAGGCCATGCCGTTGATTGCCTTCATGGGCATCTCGTTCACACAGCGCGATGGCGGACATATCCGCATGGACATGCTGGTGGGCGCATTGCGGGGGCGGGCGCTCTATCTGGCCGAACTGGTCACCACCCTGATTATCCTTGCGCTCATGCTGCTGCTGGTCTGGGGAAGCTGGGCGCATTTCGACCGCAGTTTCGATCCTGGCGCACCTATGTGGAGCTCGGACAGTTCCATGGATATCGCTTTGCCGCTCTGGCCTGCAAAGCTGCTGGCACCTGTCGCGTTCAGCGTGCTCTGCCTGCGTCTCGTCCTGCAGGTCTGGGCCTATGGCCGGGCCCTCTTTGCCGGAGAAGCCCAGCCCGTAGCTGTGCCACTGATCGCCGATGCCGCCACACAGGCTGCCATGGAAGCCGAGCATGTCTCGGGCCACGACAACTGAGATAGATGATATGGAACCGATTGATATTGGACTGATCGTTTCGGGTGGGATGCTCGTTCTGGTCGTACTGGGCATGCGGGTTGCCTTTGCCGCCGCGGCCGCGGGCATGGTGGGCCTTGTCTGGATTTTCTGGGCGAAGTTCGGATATGACCCCGAGCGTTTCGGCAAGGCCGTGACCGTTGCTGTCAAGACCGCCGGTCAGGTCCCCCATTCCAAGATCTCGAGCCAGGCGCTCTCCCTGATCCCCACCTTCATCCTGATCGGCTATCTGGCCTATTATGCAGGGCTGACCAAAGCCCTGTTCGAAGCCGCCAAACGCTGGCTGGCCTGGGTTCCCGGTGGTCTGGCCGTTTCGACAGTTTTTGCCACCGCCGGGTTTGCCGCAGTGTCCGGCGCCTCGGTGGCGACGTCCGCAGTGTTTGCGCGCATCGCCATCCCGGAGATGCTGAAGATCGGCTACAACAAGCAATTCGCAGCCGGCGTCGTGGCAGCCGGGGGCACCCTGGCCTCGCTTATCCCGCCCTCGGCAATCCTGGTGATCTATGCCATCATCGTTGAACAGGACGTGGGAAAGCTCCTGCTGGCCGGCTTCATCCCCGGCGCCTTTTCGGCTGTCATCTACGGGTTGCTGATCATAGGCATGGCCAAGGTCATCAAGGGTTTCGGACCGCCGGTCACCGGTTTCACCTGGAAAGAGCGCCTTGTGGCGCTGCCGCCGGCATTGCCCATCGTTTTCGTCGTCGTGACCATCATCTTCTTTGTCTACAACCCCTTTGGTGGAGACGCGTGGGGCACGCCGACGGAAGGTGGCGCAATCGGAGCCTTCGTGGTGTTCCTGATGGCCCTCTATCAGGGGATGCGTTGGTCTGAACTCAAGGATGCACTTCTTGAGACCGCCAAACTGAGTGTGATGATCTTCACCATCATCTGGGGTGTGCTGATCTATGTGCGTTTTCTGGGTTTTGCGGAGTTGCCAAGCGCGTTCTCCGACTGGATCACCTCGCTCTCGATGTCGCCAATGCTGATCCTGATCTGTATCCTGCTTGCCTATGCCGTGTTGGGGATGTTCATGGACGCCATCGGGATGCTTCTGCTGACTCTGCCGGTTGTCTATCCTGCCGTGATGGCCCTGAATGGCGGCGAAGCTGTAACTGCCGCCGATAGCGCATTCGGCATGTCGGGGCCCATGTGCGCAATCTGGTTCGGCATCCTGGTCGTGAAGATGGCCGAGTTCTGCCTGATCACGCCCCCCATCGGCCTGAACTGCTTCGTTGTGGCCGGTGTCCGGGACGATCTGACTGTCCAGGACGTGTTCAAAGGCGTGACCCCCTTCTTCATCGCCGATGCCGTGACCATCGCTCTGCTGGTGGCATTCCCCGCCATTGTACTCTGGTTGCCGGGACAAGTCTGATCGTGTTTTCGAGAGCGGTGGACGCTGGATCGGCTTCCAGCTTCTACCGTCTCGGGGCACAGATCCAAGCGCATCCGGTTCAGTACTCACTGAGCAACCCTCCAGCAAAGCGACTGACGCAACAATATGAAAGCGGACATACGCCATTGCCCGAACGAATGACGGAAGTGGGCCGATCGCGCTCGTCGATCTGTTGCTGCGCCTGCGAAGCGCTGCGTTCGACCCAATGTCCGGAGTGCGCAGAAAGCGGGCTTTCGTATTCCGGACTGCTCGCGCCTTTTCAACGCTGAGCCGGTGGATCCAGCTGGAACGCAAGAACCCGGAGAAACCGACGGCGCAATCCGACCCTGAACGTGAGGTCGCAGAGCTGCGCAGAGAGAACCGGCAGCTCCGGGAGGAGAGGGAGGTATTAGAAAAAAGGCCACGGTGTTCGTCGCGGAACGAAGCAAACGAGGTTCGCCGATCACAAAGTCAATCGCCTCGACCAACTTATGCCCTGGATTTACGCTGCGCAGGCAGCGTAACCAAGAACATGCAGGCCGCGCCCGAGCAACCTCACCGGACGGTCACTCTGATAGGCCAAGGGAATCACGCGAACTGACATTTCCAGCTACGCCGCTCCCGTTATTCTCGCCTGGATAGACCTCGATGCACCAGCGATCACCACGGCAAGGTCAATTGCGTGTCACAACTGTCCGTGCTCGCGTTTCGGCTTCACGAATCCGACCCCATTTTGCATAGGCGTTCGTGATGTCTTCCGGACTCAGGTCTGGCAAATCCAGGATGGACCGATCATGGCGTGCCGGCATTTCCTCCCACTTCTCGGGAAGATATCCTTTCTGACGGCATAGCTCGAACAACTGTGTTCCCGGGAAAGGATAGAAGACGAAATACCCGAAATCGAGTGGTCGCAGGTCGCTGTGCAGTTCCATGGTTGCGACAAGGTCGGCCGGCTTTTCTCCCGGAATGCCCAGCATGTAGTTGGCCGTAGCCATGATACCGGCCTCCCGTGTCCGTCGAAAGACATCGATCAACCGGTCGTTCGATACCGGCCGCTTCATCACGTCGCGTCGTATCCGTTCCGATCCACTTTCGACGCCGTAGACCACGTGTTTGCACCCTGCCTGGGCAAGCGCGTCTATCAGTTTCGGGTTCATGGTCTCGGCCCTGGCATGGATCGAGAAACCCACGCCTGCCTTCCGCGGAAAGACCTCGCAAAACTCGAACACCCAGGGGTGATGGATCGTGAAAGTGTCATCGAGGAATATGACGTAGTGAAGGGGGCCTGCATTTGCGATCGCCGTCAACTCGGCCATGACATTTTCAACAGAGCGACGCCGCCCGTAAGAACCGATGCCTTCATAGAGTTGGTCGTACATACGCGCCGCGCAATAGGTGCAGGGAAAGGGGCATCCGCGTTGGGTCGCCATGTGCACGACGCCGGGATGCTCGTCAAGCATGTCGCGGGCCATGAAAGGAATGGAGTCGATCTCCGGGATCGGCGGAGCAAGACCGGGATGCGTACCGCCATCGACCCAGATGTTTCGCAAACTTGCATCGCGGATTTGTCCTCCGGAGGACAGATGAGCCAACAGCGCCACGAACGGGGCTTCGCCCTCGCCGAGGCACACCGCATCGATCCCGGGTGCCTCCAGGACGCGCTCGGGCGAGAATGTGGCATGCAGACCGCCGGCAATCATAGGCCAGTCTCCAGCCTCCCGCAGGAGGCCGGCAATCTCACGCCCGCGCAACCATTGCCGGCTTGTCAGCGACATTCCGAGAAGATCGGGCTCCCTTTTGCTGACCATCCGGACGACATGTTCGTTCGTCCAGTCACTCCCAATCCTCAACAGTTCCGCGCTGTGGCCGGCTTCTCGCGCAACCCCGGCCAGAAAAGCGGGGCCGAGGGAGCAAACAGCCCACTCCGCCTCGGTGTCGATTTCCAGAAAGACGATATGCATATCTTTCGCTCCTTCGACATTGTGCCACGCGTGTCGTGACGCCGTCCACTTGCCCGAACTCGTCCTGATGTCGCCGTCTTAACTGAACGGGCGTTCCCGGGATCCTCCGTCCCGTCGGCAGGCCAGAAGGTGCAGGCTGTACTCCATGACCGCGCGGGCATGCATCCTGAGGCGCCAGGGGGCGTCCAACACCTCCCCGACGATAGGCAGGCCAGCCTGGAGCAATGTCTGCTTCAGGATAGGCTCGCTGGCGCCGGCTGTCGGGCCGCGCTGCGAATGACCTCCGAGCCACAAGCTGATTTCCGTCGCATTGGGAGCCCAGTCATAGGGAGTCGACAGGATAGCCCCGCCCCCCGGCGCCAGGGTCCGCGCCATTTCAGACAAGACGGCCGTCGGGTTCGCCACGCAATCAACGAGGTTGATCGCGGCCGCCAAAGAAAACGCGTCCTCCTTGAATGGCAGCATCATCGCGTCGATGGCCCAGAAATCCGGCGACGCCCCTGCGTCCTCGGGCAGGTCTATGCGCACCCGGTCATAAACGACACCGACACGGCGCAGGTCGATCTCGATGTGGCCCTCCAGAGCCAGCGCCTGACCGAGGCGCATCATCGGGATGTTCAGATCCGCCACGACAACAGGCGCGAGCCCGCGCCGTGACAATTCCCACCCGCCGCGTCCGACCGATCCCCCAAGGTCAATCGCGGGTCCATCGGGCATTTCCCCGAGGATATCAAAGCCCCTGGACAGGGTTTCGACCACATTTGCCGGGCGCGGCTCCGGCGCCCAATCTGCGAAATGGTCGCCAGCATAGAGGCTCAAATGCTGCCGCGTAAGGTCATACTCCCCACCCGCTCCGAGGGCATCGGCAAGAACACCAGCGATCGGGGCCGGAAGCATGTCGCGGCGCAGGAGTTGCGACTGGGCGTTTGCAAGTGCAGTTGCCGGATCGGCGACGATGATCGGAATGCCATCGATCACCGGGAACTCGAGCCAGCAGGACGGGTTGGAACAATGGAGCGTGCCGTGCCACAGGTGATCCGCACGTGTCTCCAGCCTGTCGGCGACTACCAGCGGCGACCGCTGCTCGGCCCCGTGCAGACAGCGCGGGCAGACCGGCGCCAATGCCTCGAAAACAGTCTCACGCATCTGGTCAGCCGCCGATCATGACGGTTGGGCAGCAGGGCGGAATGATCTGGCCGACAGGGGAGGGAATGGGCGCGACACAGCTCGGATGCGATGACATATCCCCCAGCCGCGCAGCTGGCAGTTTCTGGATGAGCACCGTGGCGGATCCCTTGACGATCAGCCCTGGACCGGCCGGGACGCAGGGGATCAGCGTGCAAATCTTTGTCATGTCCGTCACCCGCGCCGCGGGCATGCCGCCGATCAGGGTGGTTACCGCGCAGGGTGGCATGATCGGCAATGGAAGCGCCGGATGTGGAACCGGTGTTGGTGTGGGCGCTGGCGGGTGGATCGGCGCGTGGCAATGAGGCGCGGTCTGCAAGACCATATCCATCATTCGTGCGGCAGGTGGCATGGGTGTCCGGTCCTCCGTACTCGCGCCCGGTTGGCATTCAGGGTTTCAGCAGGAAATCGTCCGGCGGCAGTGTCGGGTCGAAACTAACGACAATACGATCTCCGATCACCATAATGGGCACTTTGAGAGCGGTAGGCAACTCCTCGCCCGTCGCCAGCTTTCCGCCAGCCACGAAGTCCCGACCCTTGGCGTGGCCGCTCCCCAGCACCTCCAGCCAGAGATCGAAACCGCATAGTGCGACCTGAACCGGGTTCGGATGGGCCCGAATCGCGGAAGCTAGTTCCGCCATGCTCGAAGAGAGTTCCTTGGCCACGCTACCTCATCCATATCTGGACCAACGGTGCAAACCTGCCCGCTGCAGCCTCCGATCATGGAGGCGGCTACACTGGTCAACCTCGGGAAGGACCCTAAAGCCGCAGACTGCGTTTTCCAAGGACCGTAGGACCGCGCCGGAGATTCCTTGGCGTTCCGGTTCCGATCCCGATCTTCACGCTCTCCGACAAGGCGCTGCACCACGGTCCGCGTTTCGTCGTCCAAGATGTCTCGGTTGCGCCGGCGGGGTTCTTCAAGGCGAGTTGCTCTTGGCCGGTTCGAGTTTCTCTGGAGCTGAACCATGAAATGGCTCGCATCGAGAAAATCCAGGGGCTGCACGAGCGACATGTATCTTCCTTCGGCTTCGCAGAAGGGGTGAACAATCGGTTTGTCGCGTCCACCGGTCGTTGCCATTGGACTCGGACAAGCTCCCGTATCCGCCTTCCTTGCGGAGGACTGCCTTCGTGAACCCGCCGCATTCATTTGCGCCGCAAAGGTTCGCGGTGGCGGCTTCTGCCAGTTCATGCCGACCGCGGATTCGTCAGGACAGGCTCTTCATTGCCAATCGCCGCAGTGACCATGAATGGCGGCTTCCGTTTCAGAGGAAGACGCTGAGCGCGCGAAGCGTTCATACACTGCGAACGGCAGAAATGCGCAGTTCGCGGCTGTTCAAGTCGGCCGGGCGAACGGCGGCATTGTCCGCATATCTGTCGTCGGAGGGTCCCGCAGCATTCCGTAGTTTGGGCTCTTAGCGGTCATGGGCGGCTGTTCTGAAGATGGCCGTTCATGGAAGGCGAACGGCAAGTGCCGTTCGCCCGACCCTCAGATCTCGATCTTCTCGGCGATGCTCAAGGCGTCTTCAAGCTCTACGCCAAGATACCTAACGGTGCTGTCGACCTTGGAGTGCCCAAGAAGAAGCTGGACCGCCCGAAGGTTGCCGGTTTTGCGGTAGATCTGCGCGGCCTTGGTACGTCGCAGTGAATGTGTGCCGTATCCGCTCGGATCAAGGCCAATCGCCGAAACCCAATCCCGAACGAGACGCGCGTATTGGCGCGTCGACACATGGGGCCCATGTTGAAAGCGGCTCGGGAACAAGTAGGCGCCCCCATGCATCTCCGGAGCAAATAGCCACTTTGAGATCGAATCTCGCGTGCCTTCAGAGACTTCGAACTGCACCGGTCTCTGTGTCTTACTCTGAATCACCGAGGCTCGGTCGTGGACGCTGGTGCCTGAAGCGAGATCGGCAACCTTCAAGCGGACCAAATCGCAGCCGCGCAACTTGCTGTCGATGGCGAGGTTGAACAACACCAGATCCCGAAGGTTGCCCGCAAGTTCGAGCCTGGCGCGAAGTGCCCAGACCTGTTTGGGAAGCAATGGGCGGTTTTGACCGACTGGCCGTCCCTTGTTTTCAGGGCCGGCGCTTCGGTTTGACAACGGGCAGTTGGATTTTGGACATGAGCTTTCTCCGTCCATCCCTCCCGCTCCAGACGCCAACACCACGTTGACGGGCTGATTCCAACCAATGGATTGAATGGCTGATTGCCGGAGTCGTCATCGGTCGACCGCGCTGCACCGCCGCAAGGCGGCTCAGAGCCCAATCTACCCGTTCGCAACCAACACGGCGTCCGACTGGGCGGACACTACCGGTCGCTCGGGGTGTTCGGTCCCATGATAGAGCGGAAGCATTTTCTGGCCTCGCAAGGCGCTGAGGAAATTACAAAAACCATCAAACGGTGATGAAACACGGATGGAGAACGTTACGGCGAAAGAACTCCGAGCCGACGCGCGACATCAGAAATAGCTTCCCATTTGTTGATGCCCCGCGGACAATGCGGGCCTGGGGTGACTTATTGTCCCCGGAAGATGGGAGAAAGTCGCCTCAAGAAAAAAGTCACCAATGGGAGGACACCATGAAGGACCATGATCTGACAATGGACGAGTGGGACGAGGTCAAGAACCCTCGTCCTGAGACTTCGGAATTCGACCTCGTTGTGGAAGAGGCCATCTCACGCAGGGGCTTCCTGGGCGGTGTCCTTGCCTTCGGCTCCGGTGCCGCGGTGATGAGCACCGGCACACTTCTTTCTTCCACGTCTGCCAGGGCACAGGCCGCGAGCCGCTTCGCCTTCAAGCCGATACCCATCGCGACGGATGCCACCGTTCATGTGCCCGAGGGGTATAGCTGGTCGACCGTCGTCCGCTGGGGCGATCCGCTGCGCTCCGGTGCAGCCGCGTTTGATCCCGCCAACGGGCACGATGCCGCCACCGCGGAGCATGTCTTCGGCGAGAACACCGACGGGATGTGGCTCTATTCCATCGACGGTCGCGAGGTGATCGCCGTCAACAGCGAATATGCCAATCGCAAGACCAACCTTCCGAACTCCGAAGGTGTGCCCCAAAGCGCCGATGACGTGCTGATGCTGCAGCGCATCCAGGGCGTTACCATCATGGAGGTTGCTCCGAACGAGAGTGGCCAATACGAGGTTGTCGTCGACTCGCCCTTCAATCGCCGCATCGATCACAACACACCGATGACGTTCTCGGGTCCGGCAGCGGGTTCGGACCTGCTGAAAACGGATGCCGACCCCGAAGGCATGACCCCCTTGGGCACGATGAACAATTGCGGTTCCGGTCCGACGCCGTGGGGGACGTATCTGACCTGCGAGGAGAACTTCAACGGCTATTTCGGCTCGACCGATGCGGAAGCGGAGCTACCTGAAGACTACAAGCGCTACGGCATCGGCCATGATGGCTGGGGCTACGATTATCACAAGTTCGACGAACGCTTCGATGTCTCCAAGAACCCGGCCGAACCGCGCCGGCAGGGCTGGGTCACCGAGATCGATCCCTCGGATCCGAACTCGACCCCGATCAAGCGGACCGGGCTCGGGCGCTTCAAGCACGAGAACGCCGCCTGCACGCTGGCGCCGGACGGGCGCGTGGTTGTCTACATGGGCGACGACGAGCGCGGAGAGTATCTCTACAAGTTCGTCTCGAACGGGGTCTACTCGCCGGGGGCCGATGGCGGTGCACTGCTCGATGACGGGACCCTGTTTGTTGCGAAGTTCAATTGGGACGGCACGGGAGAATGGCTGCCGCTGACACCGGAAACGACCGGCATGGAAGCGGTAGAGATCCTGGTCTTCACCCGCATGGCGGCCTCGGCGGCCGGCGGCACCACGATGGATCGTCCCGAATGGGTGCAAGTGAACCCCGTCGCGGCCGAAGGCTATGCGTCTCTCACGAACAACAAGAACCGCGGTGTGAAGCCGAATGCGGGCGGCGACGACACCTCGATCAACGGGCCCAACCCGCGCGAGGCCAACAAGTATGGCCAGATCGTGCGTTGGTACCCGGCGAATGACGATCACGGAACATCGTCATTCCGCTGGGACCTGTTCGTGATGGCTGGCAACCCGGTTGTTGGTGAAGGCGCCTACAAGGGGTCCTCGAACGTCAACGAAGGAAACATGTTCAACTCGCCGGACGGGATGATGTTCGATTCGACCGGGATCGTCTGGATCCAGACGGACGGGGACGACTCGAACGAGGGCGACTTCGAAGGCCAGGGTAACAACCAGATGTTGGCCGGTGATCCGGTCACGGGCGAAATCCAGCGGTTCCTGACCGGCCCGAACGGGTCGGAGGTTACAGGGCTTTGCTGGTCGACGGACAGAAAGACGATGTTCGTTGGAATTCAGCATCCTGGCGGCTCCTTCCCGGACGGAGAAGGTTTGCCGCGTTCCTCTATCGTCGCCGTTTGGCGTGACGACGGTGCGTTGGTCGGCTGAAACCAATCCGGCTTTGGCCGGGGACCCCGGGCATACCGGGGTCCTCTTCTGGCTTCGAGACAGACTTGGTCGACTGCACAGAGGATGTCAGCGGACGAAAAATCCCTCGGCCAGATGATCGCCAAACCGCAGACAGTGAACCGCCGCATTGGTGGTTGAGGTTGAATACTCGTGAGACCGTTTCGACCAAGACAGATTCTATTTCGGAGAACGCAGGCCGCGCGCGCTGGACTGCGGTATTGCGTTCTGATGCTCCTGCCCATTTGGTCCTCCGAGACAACTGCCGCCGAACTCTTGCTTCCAGAGGATCAAGTAAAGGCAGGGCGCACGCTGTTCCTAAAGAACTGCGCAAAATGCCACGGGAAAGACGCTTCGGGCGGCAGTGCGCCGGATGTTCAGGGCATGATCCTAAAGGATGTCGTGGAGTCGGTTCGCGGCGTCGAGGCCATGCCGGAAATTGCGCTGAGTGAAGTGGAGGCAAAGAACATCGCGGTCTTCCTGATGTCACTTTCTCCGGATCAAGCCCGCTTAAGACTTGGAATCAATTAGATTTCTAAAGCTGTGTCTCTCCATGACGCCCTTGGCGGACGACATCGAAGGAACTATCCGAAGCTCGGAATGCTTTGTTCAAGAGCGGATGGGTGTGGCATTCTAACGAAGTGACATAGCGCCTGACGGAATCGACCGGGTGCTCAAGCTATCTTATTTCGGTCGGCATCAGCTTTTTCTGCGTTCTTTTCGAATTGGGTCAAGGCACGGCATTGTCGTGCGGCGAGCATATACGCCGGAGTTCCGACGCCCCAGCCAGTGGTTCTTGTCGTTGATTCCCAGTTTCTCTTTGACGTCCGGCCTGAAGGGTCTTTCCCGACTACAATTGCCGCGCCTGCGAAAAGGGGAAACTGGGCATCGTCAGGACAACGCATGCAGTATACTGCTCGGCATCGGACGCCAACGGCAGCAACGTCCGCTTACCCGTCAATGGCGTTGGACGCCGTGAACGTCCTGTGTGGTTGGCTCCTGCATAGCAAGACATTTCTGATGTGATTGGCCGCTTGTCAGAAGCAGTCGTGTGTCCGGCCTGTTTGCGCGGCATATGACGACCGCTGGCCCTGATGGTTTCCGCAGGCCGGGTCCCATTCCGGTTCACGGACTGATACGTCCCGGACGTTCGACGGGGTGTCCCGGCCATTGCCGCTGACGCTTGTGCCATCACTTCATTGGTCTTGCTGTTCGTCTGTTCCTTTCTCTCGTTCAAGCGGTGCACGGCTGGAACCGCTCATTGCGGGTCAGCATTGCCCAGATCGTTCGTGCGGTCCTGTTGGCCATTGCCACGGTCGCGAGGCGGATCGGCTTTCGCTCAAGGATCGCATCTGTCCAAGGATCAGATCTCGTCGGATGTGATTTCACCTGCCGAACCCGCGCAGTCATGCCAATGATCAGCAATCGGCGAAGGTATCGATCCCCCATCTTGGTGATCCGTCCCAGGCGTTCCTTTCCTCCACTCGAGCGGTTCAACGGTGTTAGCCCCAGCCATTCAGTAAACTCTCGACCGTTTCGGAACTGCCGGGCGCTGCCGACCGTGGCGACAATCGCCGATGCCGTAATCAGGCCAACGCCCGGAATGGAACGCAGTAGCTCGATACGTTCATCCCGTTTCGCCTCCAACCGCAATCGAAGCTCATGCCACCGCACCTGCATGTCCAGGGCAATGAGTTGATTGCCGAGGTTGGCGATTACCTCCTGCGCGACCTCAGGAAGATCGGGCAACTCACCGCCGACGACCGCCTCGGCAAGGGCGACGGCCCTGCCGATGCCCTGGCCAGTCACAATCCCGAATTCCGCGCGCATGCCGCGCATCATGTTGATCAATTGGGTTCTTTGCCGGACGATCAGGTCGCGGGCACGGTGGAGGAACAGGACGGCCTGCTGGGCCGTGGACTTGCCACGCTTCACGAAGGGTTTGACATAGGCTGGCGGGATCAGCCGAACCTCATGTCCCAGCTGCGAGAGTTCCCGCGCCCAGTGGTGGCTTGTTCCGCAAGCCTCCATCCCGATCAGACAGCACTCAAGCCCTTCGAAGAATGGTAGAACCTGAGCACGCCGCGCCGAACGGTTGAAAGCGACCTCACCATTCGAGGCAATCCCGTGGACCTGAAAGATGTTCTTGGCAAGATCCATGCCAATTGTCGTAACTCGCATTGGGTGGCTCCTTTCAAAAGCAGATCATGACATCTGCACTTTGGCGCATTGCGACACCGATTGGAGCGGGAGCCATCCACCCCATCCGGTTCTCGACGGCACGGACCAGTGCGAATGACGGCGGCAGGAAATGCTGCGTTGCCGAGAATGACCGCAAGGCCGGCGAAGCAGAAGCGCGCGACCGTTTTACCCGTCGCGCGCTTTCACCCTCTATCGCAGCGGCTGGAGGCCAGCACGTCCCTTCGGCTGAAACAAGGCGACCGTGGCGTGCCTTCCGAGCGCGCCGAAGGTCTGCGATCCATGCCATGATCAGGTTCGGCAGACAAAGCGGCATGGGCTCGAAACCGGACCATTTCCCCGACAGGCGGAAACGGCACCCCGCCGCCCGCGCACAACCGTCTGGACCCGCCGACCGTCTTCGCCGAAACCCGCGATTCCGGCCACGGAAATCCGGGCCGGAGCCCGGACACCCAGCACGGCGTTCTTCGCAGATGCAGCGAATCTCCTCAGCACCCGGCATTGCGGACCTGCGCGCCGACAGCTCCCCCCGCCCCTTGGCGGAGCCGGTGACCGCTGGAAAGAGCCAGGAAAAGGCCTCCCCGTTGCGGCAACCAACCCTAACGCAAAACCTTCACCGGATGCAGCCCGTCCTGCCCGGCGTCACGGAGTGCCTCAGAGGCCGCCCTGCCCCCCCTTGCCGATATCCGGCAGGGGTCAACCAGATGCCCGGTTTGCTCCGGGACTCTCCCGTGGCCGGGCTATTTGAGCAGGTCGCCGACGATCCCGACCGCATCAATGACCGTCTGGGTGTCTTCGGCAATCTCGAGTATTTCGTTATCGACCTTGATATATTTGTTGCCCTTGCCCGGCGGTGGCAGCTTCCAGTTCGAAAGATCGCCGATATCGTCCCAGTTGACGTCGGATGGCAGCTTCGCGCCGCGCGTATATCTCTTGATCTGACCGGGCGGCACCGCCTTCGGCCCCTTGCCCGGATTGGCGACCTTTGCCTTGTTGCCTTTCCCGCCTCCCTGCGCCTGCGCCGGTTTGTCCTTGGCCGAGGCGGTCTCGGGTACGGCAAGTGCCAGACTGGCAGCCGCTACCCCGAGAAACAGATACTTCAACATGCGTGATCCTCCCTGGATATCGCCTTGAAGCTAGTTCGAGGAGACGGCCCTGGCAATCCACCGGCCGTTGCCCCGCGCCATTGCCTCCGATAACCGCCCGATCCCGGCCATGGCGGAATGCTTCCAGGGTCCGCCCGATCCCGGCATTGCGCAGGCGCGCGGCGGAACCTGTCGACAGCAAACGCCGCCGAACGCAGCCCGGATGCTCCGGCGGAGCCGGGGTCACCAGCAGCTCTCCGTCCAGCCCGCCACCGCATCAGGCGGACTGGACCCTGTCGCACACCTATTCGACGGTGATGTCGCCGGTGATCGTATTCACGAACTTCCCGGTCTCGGGGTTTGTCAGCGACGAGAAAGTGCCGCCACCGCTGGCGCCACTCCAGGCCCCCGAACCTCCGGAAACCGACCAGTCGCCGGTCAAGGCGCCGTCAGCCCCCAGGCCAGTTGCTGTCCAGACCATGACCGCCTTGTCGCCGGATGCTGTGTCATAAACACAGTTTCCACCGCCCGACACGGCGCCCCCCTTGATCTCGACAGCGCCGAAGCAGGGTCCACTCGCCCCTTCAAGGGGATGGCCTGCCGCGACCTCGAACATCGAGTAACTTGCGCTGGTGCGCATCACGATATGCCCTTCGGCGATGGGAACGGGTTCGTTCGAACTGGTCCCGGTGCCAACCGCTCCACTGCTGAACGTTTCGGCAAATGCCGGAGTGACTGCCAAGATCGCCGCAAAAAATACCATACGCATTGCAAGTTCCTCCTGAAATTGTCCGCCCGATTCCGAATTCAGGATTCGGGTCGAAGGGTCAGGGTATCACGGAGTCCCCCAAACTCGAAAAAGCGGAGCCCCGCCCGATCCCGTCAGGGGACCGCAAGGCACGGCGTTCACCAACCGACCGATCGGCCCCCCGCTTGCAAAAGGCGCACCGCGCTGACCCGCAGATTGCCCGTCCCGGATCTCCGCCGCCGAAATGTCGCGCCCCAGGCCGGGTCCAAACAGCGACCGATGCAGCACCGCCACGCGTGGCCGCGCTGTCGGTTATCCGCCCCGTCCGTCCCGTACTCTCCGGTAGGGTCGAAGCATGGGGGTCGCCACCGCGTCCCCTGCGAAAAGGCCTGCCAAGGGGACCACACCCGCCCCACGTCCCGATCCGCCCGGCGGATTTGCCAAACTGGTCGTGATTTCGGTCAAAACCCGTGGGGAAAACGACCGAAAATGCGACCAGAACACCTGGATCGGGCTGTATTGGCCGTCCACGCCGCCCGGAGCACTCCCCCAGGTACAAGAACGACCGGAATTTCGGTCGTTCCAGACCGCAATTTGTGCAATTTCGACCGGTTCCCGGCGCCGAAACCCGCCCGATCTCAGGCGATGCGCCGGCTCACGCCGGCTTCGGTCCCGAAGGTGCGTTGACCGCGTCGAGCACCCGCAGCGGATCGCGGACAATGTCCTTGACCGCCGAACCGCCGGGAACCTGCGTGATCTTGCTCGCCTCGGCCAGGAACACACCGCTGGCCAGCGAGGTGAAGACCTGCCGGCCGATCTTCTCAAGCACGCCGGAGGAGCGCAGCCAGAACCGTTTCTCCGACGGCGGGCCGAACAGCGCCGCCGCATGGCGTTCCGGCTGGAAGCCGTGGCGCAACAGTTGCGCTTCCAACTGCCCGGTCGAATAGGGCCGGCCATAGCCGAAAGGCGTGGCGTCCCGCCGCGCCCAGAGCCCGGAGCGGTTGGGCACGATGAACAGCGCCTTGCCGCCAGGGCCGAGGACGCGCTGGCATTCGCCCAGCACTTCCGAGGGATGTTCGGACGTGTCCAGGCCGTGCAACAGCACCAGCCGGTCAACGGAGCCGGTATCCAGCGGCCAGAGCATTTCCTCGCAGAGGACGGACAGGTTGGGCTGACCGGCCGGCCAGGGCATCACTCCCTGCGGTCCCGGCATCAGCGCGATGACCCGCCTTGCATTGCCCAGGTATGGACGCAGCAGCGGCACGGCGAACCCGAACCCGGCAACGGTCTGCCCGCGTGCCTCCTCGGGCGGCCAGAATTCCACCAACTGGTCACGAATCGCCCGCTGCGCCACACGGCCCAGCCTGGTCCTGTAATAGAAATTTCTCAGGTCCAGCACATCGAGATGCATTGCGCCCGGACAACTCCCTTGTCACCTTGGAGCCTGAACATACCGGGTCTCTGGGAAAAGGAAACGCCATGTCTCTCGAAATCGTCACGATCCCATGCCGAACGGACAATTATGCCTATCTGGTGCATGATGAAGAGAGCGGGGCCGTGGCGGTAGTCGATGTTCCCGACGCCGCCCCGATCCTCAAGGCCCTGGCCGCCCGGAACTGGACCCTGACGGACATCTTCATAACTCATCACCATCAGGACCATATCGACGGCGTCGACAGGCTGAAGGCGGAAACCGGGGCCCGCGTGATCGGTGCTGTGGCCGACATCCACCGGTTGCCGGCGCTCGACCAGGCCGTTCGGGAGGGCGACAGGGTGCGCATCGGCGCGGTCGAGGGAACGGTGATCGACGTGTCCGGCCATACGATCGGCCATGTTGCGTTCCACTTCCCCGGCGCGGTCTTCACGGCGGACAGCCTGATGGCGCTCGGCTGCGGCCGGCTCTTCGAGGGCGATCCGGCGACCATGTGGGCGTCGCTGCAGAAGCTGGCCGCCCTGCCGCCGGAGACGCAGGTCTATTCCGGACATGAATATACCGCCGCCAACGGAGCCTTCGCCGTCACGGTCGATCCCGCGAACACGGCCCTTGCGGAGCGTGTCGCCGATGTGGCCCGCGCCCGGGCCGCGGGCGAACCGACCGTCCCCGCCCTGCTCTCGCTGGAACTGGCAACGAATCCCTTCCTTCGGGCCACGTCGCCCGAGGTGAAGGCGCAGGTCGGACTTGCTGGCGCGCCGGATGCAGAGGTTTTTGCCGAAATCCGCCGTCGCAAGGACTGTTTCTGAGCCCCCTGCCGCCCCCAAGCCGGCAGATCAGGCGCCCCCGGGTTTGCCGAATACCCCCGCTCAGCGCGCAGGCCATCCGCCGCGCATGTCGCGCCCGGCGGCGCCGCTGCTCCGCAACGCCGACCGCGCCCGGCGGCACACGCTGCGTCAAGCATTTTCTTTGCTTAACGGCGGCAGCGCCCCGAAGCGCGGCCGAAGCCCTTGTTTGCTTGCCCAGTGGAGCGCGCGCGACGATCACATTTTGTGCATCTGCACATGGTTGGTGCCACCTGAGGGAAAAAAACACTTGAAGCTGCGGCCCCGCCCACCAAACTTTAACCTAAACGGGCCAGTCTCGACGCCGGGCGCTCCCGCCGCAGGCCCCGCAAGACAAGGAGCACGAATCGTGCCGTCATTCTCGAACACGCTCGAGCAAGCCATTCACGCCGCCCTGGGCTTTGCCAATGCCCGTCGTCATGAGCTCGCAACCCTGGAGCACCTGCTGCTGGCGCTGATCGACGAACCGGACGCGGCAAAGGTCATGCAGGCCTGCGATGTCGACCTCGAAGAGCTCCGCACCAAGCTGACCGAGTTCATAGAAGAAGACCTTGCGACGCTGGTCACCGAGGTCGAGGGCTCCGAAGCCGTGCCCACGGCCGCGTTCCAGCGGGTCATCCAACGCGCCGCGATCCATGTGCAATCCTCCGGGCGCACCGAGGTGACCGGCGCCAATGTCCTCGTCGCGATCTTCGCCGAGCGCGAGTCGAACGCCGCCTATTTCCTGCAGGAGCAGGAAATGACCCGCTATGACGCGGTGAATTTCATTGCCCATGGCGTTGCCAAGAATCCGAGCTTCGGCGAGAGCCGTCCTGTGACCGGCGCCGACATGGAAGAGGAAAGCCAGCGCCACGAAACGCCCCCGGGCGATAGCGGCGAGCAGCGGGAATCGGCCCTGGCCAAATATTGCGTGGATCTCAACGCCAAGGCCGAGAACGGCGATGTGGACCCGCTGATCGGCCGGGACTCCGAGGTCGAGCGTTGCATCCAGGTGCTTTGCCGCCGGCGCAAGAACAATCCGCTTCTGGTTGGCGATCCCGGAGTCGGCAAGACCGCCATCGCCGAGGGCCTGGCCCGCAAGATCATCTCCGGCGAGACGCCGGACGTGCTCTCGGGCGCGACGATCTACTCGCTCGACATGGGCGCATTGCTGGCCGGCACCCGGTATCGCGGCGATTTCGAGGAGCGACTCAAGGCCGTCGTGACCGAACTGGAAGATCACCCGGACGCGGTGCTCTTCATCGACGAGATCCACACCGTGATCGGCGCCGGCGCCACTTCCGGCGGGGCAATGGACGCTTCCAACCTGCTCAAGCCCGCGCTGCAGGGCGGCAAGCTGCGCTGCATGGGCTCCACGACCTACAAGGAGTTCCGCCAGCATTTCGAGAAGGACCGTGCCCTTTCCCGTCGTTTCCAGAAGATCGATGTGAACGAGCCCTCGGTCGAAGACAGCGTCAAGATCCTGAAGGGGCTCAAGCCCTATTTCGAGGAGCATCACGAGATCAAGTACACGGCCGATGCGATCAAGACGGCGGTGGAGCTTTCCGCGCGCTACATGAATGACCGCAAGCTGCCCGACAAGGCGATCGACGTGATCGACGAGGCCGGTGCGGCCCAGCATCTCGTACCGGAGAGCAAGCGGCGAAAGACGATCGGCACCAAGGAGATCGAGGCGGTGATCGCCAAGATCGCCCGCATCCCGCCGAAGAACGTCTCCAAGGACGATGCCGAGCTGCTTCGGGACCTGGAACCCACGCTCAAGCGCGTCGTCTTCGGGCAGGACAAGGCGATCGAGTCGCTCTCCGCGGCGATCAAACTCGCCCGTGCCGGCCTGCGCGAACCGGAGAAGCCGATCGGCAACTACCTCTTCGCGGGTCCGACCGGTGTCGGCAAGACCGAGGTCGCCAAGCAACTCGCCGACACTCTAGGGGTCGAACTCCTGCGCTTCGACATGTCGGAATACATGGAGAAGCACGCGGTCAGCCGCCTGATCGGGGCGCCTCCGGGCTATGTCGGCTTCGACCAGGGCGGGCTTCTGACCGATGGCGTCGACCAGCATCCGCATTGCGTGCTCCTGCTCGACGAGATCGAGAAGGCGCATCCGGATGTGTTCAACATCCTGCTGCAGGTGATGGATCACGGCACGCTGACGGATCACAACGGCCGCTCGGTCGATTTCCGCAATGTGATCCTGATCATGACCTCCAATGCCGGTGCGTCGGACATGGCCAAGGCCGCGATCGGCTTTGGCCGCGACAAGCGCGAGGGCGAGGATACCGCCGCCATCGAGCGCACCTTCACGCCGGAATTCCGCAACCGCCTCGACGCGGTGGTCAGCTTTGCGCCTCTCGGCAAGGAGGTGATCCTGCAGGTGGTCGAGAAGTTCGTGCTCCAGCTCGAAGCCCAGCTGATGGATCGCAACGTCGCCATCGAATTGACCAAGCCGGCGGCCGAATGGCTGGCCGAGAAGGGCTATGACGACAAGATGGGCGCCCGACCGCTCGGCCGGGTGATCCAAGAATACATCAAGAAGCCCCTGGCCGAGGAGTTGCTCTTCGGCAAGCTGACCAAGGGCGGGATCGTCAAGGTTGCGCTCAGGGAAGACGCGCTGGACCTCCAGATCGAGGAACCGGGCAAGCCGCGGCTTTCCACGCGCAAGCCGCCGCTGCTGACCGCGGATTGATGACCCGGGCTTCCCGAAACCAGGAAGGGCGCTTCGCGGCGCCCTTTTTGCTGACCTGCCTTGCCTTGGCCCTGGCCCTGCAGCCCGGCACGGGACGAGCGGACATGCCCGCCTTGCAGCTCCCGCTGGATTGCTCGGCAACACGTTGCTTCATCCAGAAACATGTCGATCACGATCCGGGTCCGGGATTGCGGGATTTCGCCTGTGGCCGGCTGACCAGCGACGGGCACAAGGGGACCGATATTGCCGTGCCGCCCGCCGATGCAACCGGCGCCGGCGTGACCGTCCTCGCGGCCGCGGCAGGACGGGTGCGCGGCCTCCGGGACGACATGCCAGATATCGACGTGACCGTTCCCGGGGCCCCGAATGTCAACGGTCGGGAATGCGGAAATGGCGTGGTGATCGCCCATGACGATGGGTGGGAGAGCCAGTATTGCCATCTGAAGCGAGACAGCATCGCCGTGCGCAAGGGCGAGCGCGTTTCGGCCGGAACCCGGCTCGGGGCGGTCGGGCTGAGCGGGGACACGAATTACTACCATCTCCATTTCAGCCTGCGCCAGGATGGCCGCGTCGTGGACCCGTTCCGCCCCCGGTCCGCCGAAACCTGTGGCCCCGAGTCCGGCAGGAGCCCCTGGCCGTCCCTGCCCGATTACCGGCCGGGAGGGGTGGTGCAGGTCGGCGTCGCGGACAGGGCGCCCGGCTGGAACGAGATCAAGGCCGGCCTGGAACCTGTGGATCTGCCGGACGGGACGCTTCCGGCAATCGTGATCTGGAGCCAGCTCTTCGCGGGCGAAACAGGCGACAGGCTGGTCTTCGCCATCGACTTTCCGGATGGTCGGTCCCGTTCCGACGAGGTCCGGCTGGCCAAGGCGCAGCCACAACTCTTTCGCGCCTGGGGCCTGAAGGCTCCACCGCAGGGTTTCCCGCCTGGCGCCTATCGTGGCCGGGTTGAATTCTGGCGCGGCGACGCCCTTCTGGCCCGCGACGAGATCGCCTTCGACCGTCCCTGATGCTCAGCGCTCGGTCAGTTTCAGCTCGATCCGACGATTCCTGGCCCGGGCGGCGTCACTGTCTTCGCGGGTGACAGGCTGGAATTCGCCAAACCCGTTCGCCGCCAGCCGATAGGGCGGGAAGCCCAGTTCGCGGGTCATGTGCCGAACCACGGACAGGGCGCGGGCCTGGCTCAGCTCCCAATTGTCTGCATAGGCCCCCTGCCCGGACAGAGGCTGGTCATCGGTATGACCATCGACCCGGATCACCCAGTCGATCTCCTCTGGGATCTCCTCCGATATCTCCGCGAGGATTCGGGCCACGCCGGCGATCTGCGCCCGACCCGCCTCGGAGATGTCGGCCGATGCCGGTTCGAACAGGACCTCGGACGAGAAGACGAAACGGTCGCCCTCGATCTGCACACCTTCGCGTCCGCCAAGGATCTCGCGCAGGCGGCCAAAGAACTCGGAGCGGTAATTCTTCAGGTCGCGCGCCTCCGCTTCCAGCCGCTTCTTTTCCTCTTCCAGTCGCAGGCGCTCGGCCTCCTCCAGCCGCGCCCGCTCGGCCTCCAGGTCCGCCCGCTGCGCCTCGAGGTCGGCCCGCGCCCTCTGCTCTGTGGTGAGCTGCGCCAGCGCCGTGTTGAGCCGCGAGCCCAGCGATCGGATCTCGACCTTGGTAACGGCATCGCGGGCCTCTGACGCGCTTAACAGCTCCTCCAGCGTCGAAAGCTGGCTGCGCAGCGAGGAGATATTCTCGTTGAGCAGCGCCATGCGGCGCTGGTCCTCGGCCGAAGCCGCCTCGCGCTGCGCCAATTCCGTCTCGGCAGCGGACAGCAGCGCCGCGCGCTGCTCGGCCTCGCTCAGCTGCTTCTCGGCATCCTGTTCGGCGGCAAGTTTCGCCGCCAGGGCGGCCGCAAGCTGGCGCCGGATGTCCTCGGAATTGCCGGTTGCCGCGCGCAGGCTCTCGTTTTCGGTCTCAAGCCGCGCCATCTCGCTCCGCAGATCCGCCATCTCGCCCGAAAGGGTCTCGATCGTCCGCTCCGCTTGCGCCAGTTGCGCGGCCGCATCCCCGCCTTCGGCCAGGGCCGCATCGCGCTCCGACGTCAGAGCCGCGACCGCGACACGCTCGCGCTCCAACTGCCCCGACAGGGTTTCCACACGGGCCTGCGCCTCGGCCAGAGCCGTCAGCTGCACCGCATTTCCCGTCTCTGCCTCCGAGAGCGCCGCCGCCAGCGCTTCGCCCCGCGCGGTCTGTCCGGCGAGCGCATCCTGCAGACGGGCCACCTCTTCTCTCGCCTCGCCAAGCGCTGCCGCGCCCGCGCTCTGGCCCGACCGCGCATCTTCCAGCGCCGCCACCAGCCGCGCACGCTCCGCTTCGGCTTCGGCCAGCGCCTCGCGCATCCGGGTGGCCTCCGCCCGGGCATCGGCAAGTGCGGTCGCGCCGGCCTCCTTCGCCGCGGTCTCGCCGGCCAGCTCCTCTTCAAGCGCCAGCCGCGACAGCAGCGCAGCGGCAAGTTTCTCGTCCAGCGCCGCCTCTGCCGATTGCGCCGCCGCAAGCAGCGTCAGCGTCTCCTCCGCCTTGCGCCGCTGCGCTTCCAGCGCCAGGGTCATCGCCGTCAGCTCGTCTTCGGCCCCCTTCAGCTTCTCCCGCAGAGCCTGCGCGGCGGCGACCTCGGCCAGCCGCGACGCCTCTTCTTCCGACAGGCGCTCCGCGAGGTCCTCGGCTTCGGCCAGCTTGTCGGCCAGGTCGGCATCGGCCTCGGCGTTCTGCACCTCGAGGTCGGCGATCAACGCCTCCAGCGCTTCGCGCTTCGCCGCCGCCAGCCGTGCCGCTTCCTGCTGCAGGTCGATCTCGCCGCGCGCCGAAGCAAGGGCTGTTTCCAACGCATTGCGCTCATTCTCCAGCGCGCCCTGCTCGCTCTCCAGCTCCGCGATATCGGCCCGCGCCGCGTCCCGCTCCAGCAGCAATGCCGCCACCTGTTCTTCGAAATTCGAGATTTTCCCGGCCGCATCGGCCAGTGCCGTCTCCTGCTGGCCAACCTGCGTCGTCAGCGCCGCGATCAGGGCCGCCTGTTCGGACGCCTCGTCGCGCGCCGAGGACAGCGTCGCGTCGAGCACACCGACCTGCCGCTCCAGATCGGCAGACCGGCTCTCCTCCATGCCCAGGGCCTCGGCGAGTTGCAGGATCTCGGTCTGCAACAGGTCGAGCTCGCTTTCCTGGCCGGTGATGGTTTCGCGCAGCATGAATTGCACGATCATGAAGATCGACAGCACGAACATCAGCACCAGCAGCAGCGCCGTCATCGCGTCGACAAATCCCGGCCAGATCGAAGCCGAGAAGCGATCACTCCCGCGTCGGCGCGCCAGCGACATGGCCTAGCTCCCCGGCCGCTCGTCAGGACCAACCACGGTCCCGGTATCGGCCAGTCCCTGCTGGCGGCGTGCCCGGCGGATCTCGCGGGTCATGGTTGCAATGTCGCCGCGAAGCTCGGCCACTGTCTCCTGCCGGCCCGCGGCCAGCTCCTCGAGGATCCGCAGCAGCTGGACATCGATCGAGCGCAACCGCATCCGCGCTTCCGCATCGCCGCCGGTCTCGGCCATGTCCCCTTCCTGGGTCGGCGCAGAGCTGGTGCGCCGCAGCATCTGCTGCTGCGTCTCGTACATCCGTTCCTGCCCCTCGGCGATGCGTTCGAGCACATCCGTGGCGCGGTCGCCATGCTGCATGGTGCGCGTCATCGCCGTCACCGCCACCGCAACTTCGGTCAGCTTGTCATCGACCATGTTCCGGCTGGCATCGGCGACCGAGAGCGTCTCGCGCATCAGCTCCATTTGCTCGGCCATGTGATCGAGCACGCCGAGCAGCGCGCCGGCCTCGCCGGATAGCTCGGTATCGCTGCTGCCGGCAAAGCCGAGCCGGGTGATCGAGGAGAGCCATTCCTCCAGTTCGCGATAGAAGCGGTTCTGTCCGCGCGAGGCGAAGAGCTCCAGCAGCCCGACGACCAGCGAGCCGGCAAGACCCAGCAACGAAGAGCTGAAGGCCGTGCCCATGCCGCCAAGCTGCGCTTCCAGCCCGCCCATGAGTTTCTCGAAGACCTGAACGCCAGTCTCGCCCTCCTTGGGCGCCAGCGAGCGGATGGTCTCGACCACGGCCGGGACGGTCGTCGCGAGACCGTAGAACGTTCCGAGAAGACCAAGGAAGATCAGCAGGTTGACGATATAGCGCGTGATATCGCGCCCTTCCTCGATCCGGGTTGCCACCGAGTCGAGAATCGAGCCGGCAGAGGTCGAGGAGATCTGCCGGTTGACCCCGCGCGAGCGCAGCAGGGCCGCGAGCGGCGCCAGCAGGCGCGGTGTGGGCGAGTTCGCCGCGCTGTCATGGTCGCGTGCGAAAGACTCGATCCAGCGGACCGAGGAAGAAAGCTGCGCGACCTGCAGGAAACAGGCCAGAACACCGATGACAAAGACCAGCGCGATCGTGCCGTTGAGCCAGAGATTGGCATAGAAGACGGGCTGGACCGAGGGGAAGATCATCCAGGTCCCGGCGGCGACGAGGCCGCAGGCAATGAGCATCTGGGTGATCTGTCGCACGGGCTGCGAGAAATGGGTCTGGACCGGAGTGTCGCTCATGTCTGGCTGGCGTCTCGCACAAGGGTAATCTTGCGCCGCACGTTAGTTAACGGCCGGGGGAATGCCAATGTGCAATCGGGCGGGCGCGTGGGAAGGCCGGGCAGCGTTGCAAATCTCCCCGCCCGGTTCAGCGCGCGCTGATCAGTGTACGGACCCGGGCCGCGAGCCAGTCGATATCCGCATCCGCAAGGCCCAGTTCGGTCAGGTGATCGGCGGTGTTGAAAAGATATTCCGTGTTCGGCCCGCGCCCGCCAACAGCGCGGGCGATAATCTGGGCCTGTTTCTCCAGCGCCATGCCGCCGCAATACTGCACGTGGCTGCGCTCGATCACATAGGCCAGCGCCGTGAGACTGCGCCCGTCATGCAGCCGCAGCGTGACCAGTTCCTCGATATAGGCCGAAGAGACCAGTTCGCGCTCGCGCAGCGCCGCCAGCGTCTCGGCCTCGTGACCGGGCATGACGCGAAAGGCCAGCCCGTCGCAATGGGCGTCGTCGAGCCGGTCCAGCGCGAGGACGAGCCCCGGGTCTTCCTCGGTGCCGCGATGGTGGATCGAGGACATGCAGAAGGCGCGATGATAGCCGGTCAGCCGGGCAACGGCTTGTTCCTCGATCGGGAATCCGGGATGCCAGATCAGGCTGCCATAGCCGAAAACCCAAAGCGGCTGGGTGGTGTCGATTTCCTGAAGCATCTGATGTCCCTCGCGCGGTTGCCGGTGTAAACCGCATATCGGGACGATGGGAAAGGGGCGATATGAGACCGAGCCGTATCTTGTGGATGGTCGCGATTTTCGCGGTTGGCTGGAGCGCCTGGTGGGGCTGGGGCGCCTGGCAGGCCAAGCACGGGCTGGAAAGCTGGCTTGAGGCACGGCGCGAGGCCGGCTGGCAGGCCGAATGGGACGCGCTGGAGATCCGCGGCTTTCCGACCCGGATCGACCGGACCCTCACCGGGGTGACGCTGGCCAATACCGAGGCCGGCTGGGTCTGGACGGCGCCGTTCGTCCAGATCCTCGGGCTGAACTACCAGAAGGACCATGTCATCCTCGTCTGGCCAGACGCGATGGAGATCCAGACGCCCTATCAGCGCGTCGCGATCCGCGGCGATGCGCTGAGGGGCAGCGTCACCTTCCTGCCCGGCCCCGCGCGGGAGCTTGCCGAGGCAACGCTGGTCTTCGAGGGGCTTGAGCTGGTCTCCGATGCTGGCTGGACCTCTTCGAGCGACGAGATGCGCCTTGCCTCCCGCCCGACCGAGGCCAGGCCGGGGCGGCGCGATATCGGGCTGGAGATCCTCGGCCTCAAGCCGCGCTCCGCGCTCATCGAGCGCCTGTCCGGGGCCGGGCTGGTCCCGGCCGAAGTCGAGACGCTGCGCGCCGATCTCTCTGTCGGCTTCGATCGCCCCTGGGACCGGCTGGCGCTCGAGACCACCCGGCCGCAGCCGCGCGAGATCGAGATCCGCGAGATCGCGGTGAAATGGGGAGAACTGGAGCTGCGCGTTGCCGGAGATCTGGAGCTGGACGCGGCGGGCGTGGTCAGCGGCGAGGTGATGGTCAAATCCACCAACTGGCGCGACATGCTGGAACTGGTCCGGCGCAGCGGCGTCGTGCCCGACAGCCTCATCGACCCGGTGCTGTCCGGGCTGGAGCTTCTGAGCGGGCTGGCCGGACGTTCGGACACGCTGGACATCCCGCTCAGCTTTTCCAATGGTCGCACCCGGCTCGGTCCGGTCCCGCTGGGGCCGGCACCGGTGATCCGCATCCCCTGACGAGGCCCCCGAAATGAGCAAATCGATCCATCGCGTTGCCGAGGATTTCTGGAATATCCGCGGCTCTTTCCGCGTTGGCGGCATCATCGACCTGGGCACGCATGCCTCGCTCCTGCGCCGGCGGAACGGGAATTTCCTGCTGCTCGACTCGCTGACGCTGCGCGACGAGCATCGCCGCGAGGTCTTCGCGCTGACGGACGACGGCCGCGCCGTCGAGGCCATCCTCAACCTGCACCCGTTCCACACGCTGCATTGCCATGCCATGCATCGCGACTTCCCGCAGGCGAAGCTCTACGGCACGCGCCGCCACGCGACCAAACGGCCGGACCTGCCCTGGGAAGCATTGCACTGCGAAGACCCCGATTTCGCGGCGCTCTTCGCCGAGGATCTCGACCTCTCCATTCCCCGCGGCGTCGATTTCATCTCTTCGAACGAGAAGCTGCATTTTGCCTCCGTCCTTGCGACGCATCGCGCCTCCGGCGTGTTGCATGTCGACGACACGCTGACCTTCCTGCGCCCGCCCGCCCTGCTGCGCGCAATCGGAATGCGCCCGCGCGTCTCCTTCCACCCCAGCCTTGCCAAGGTACTGGAGCCCCGCGCCGGGGCGGCGGCGGAGTTCCGGAGCTGGGCGGAAGATTTCGCGGAAGCGGCGGGCGACACGAACACGCTCTGCGCGGCCCATGTCTCCGGCCCGCTGACGCCGGCAGCCGGTGAGGCGACGATCCAGGCGCGGATCCTGTCAGCGCTGGAGCGGGTGGCGCCCGCGCTGGACGCCCATCAGGCTTAGCACGGCTAGGGGCAAGGCGGCAGGCCTGTCGTGCCGGGGCCGTCACCTGTTGCGAATACTTGTGGCTGGGCTTTCGGGCAACGCCCGCCAGCATCCCGCGATCCGATTACTCTTCGGGCCTTCGGGCGTCCCTAGGCCTCGGTCGCCTCCGGCGCCTCATCCGGCGCCGCCGGGGTCAGACGCGACCATTGGCGGATCACGAGATCATGCTCGTCGAACTCCAGCCGAAACAGCGCATCCAGCTTCACCGGCTCTCGCCGCGCCCGATGCACGCCCCGTATAATCCCGCTCCAGAACGCCTTGCGCCCTGTCACCTTGCGAGCGCCCTCGATCGCCGTGATCGAGATCATGATCTCCGCCAACTCCTCGAACAGCACCTGGATCTCGGCGCTCCCGACAAACTTGCGGCGCTCCATTCCCGGCTCGACCGGCAGTTCCAGGGTGATCTCGGCATCGTCCGAATAGAGCATGACAATGCCGGGTGCGTTCAGGAGCGGCGCCATGAAGGCATTCTTGGCCTCGAAGAACCGATCCAGCGCAAGATCGGTGCAGCTTTCCACAATATCCGCGCCGAAGCTCTCCTGTGGAAAATCGACGAAATCCTCGTCGCGTTCACGCACCTCAACCAATCGTTCCATCCCGCTCACTCTACCAAAGACCACACAGCGTATCAAAACCACTGGACACGCCGTCCACAGCTTCAACCACGCGAATGCGACATTTTGGTGAAATCAACTCCCGATTGTGCGTTCCAGCAGGGCAAACCAGTTCCGATGCGCCAATTTTTTCAGCAGATCCGTATCAAGCCCGTGCGCCCGGAGCGAATCGATCAGGGTTGGAAGACCGGCGACATCGCCGATCGCATCCGGCACCACGCAGCCGTCGAAATCGGACCCGAAGCCGACATGATCCTCGCCGAGCCGCGAAATCAGGTGGTCGAGATGGCGCAGCATCGGCTCGATCCCGCAGTCACGCGCCGCAAGACCATCCTGCCGCAAGAAAAAGGTCGCGAAGTTCAGCCCGACCATGCCGCCGCTCTCGGCAATCTGGTCGAGTTGGCGGTCCGTGAGGTTGCGCGGGCTGGGGCAGAGCGCATGCGCATTCGAATGGGTGGCAACGAGCGGCGCGTCGGACAGCCGGGCGACATCGTTGAAACCGGCCTCGTTGAGATGCGACAGGTCGATGAGGATGCCGAGCGCATTGCATTCGCGCACGAGCGCCTTGCCGGCCTCGGTCAGGCCCGGTCCGATATCGGGTGTGCCGGGGAAACGGAGGGGCACGCCATGCCCGAAGGCGGTTGGCCGGCTCCAGACCGGGCCGAGCGAGCGCAGGCCGAGAGCATGGAAGACGTGGAGCGCGTCGAGGTCGGGGCCGATTGCCTCGGCGCCTTCCATATGCATCACGCCGGCGATGGCGCCCCGTTCCATTGCGGCGCGACACTCCGCGGCGCTGCGGCAGAGCGCAAACCCGCCCGCCGAGGCCCGTTCCATCCAGAGCATCGTCCCGGCCTGCGCCAGGGCCGTCGCTTGAGACGGGCCCAGCTCTAACGGCGCCGGCAAGGGCACGTCATAGGGCGGCTGCGCCATGAGCGAGAAGAGATCGGGCGTCTCCGGATCACGCGGCGAAGGCACGAAAATGGCGAAGAGACCGCCGGCAAAGCCGCCCTCGCGCATACGCGGCAGGTCGAGATGACCCTCCGTGCCGCGCTGCAGGAAAAGCGCGCGCCGCTTGTCCGGTGCGCTCTGAAGGCGAAGAAGCAGATCGTTGTGACCGTCGAAGACGGGGATGGACACGGGCATGGCGCTCAACTCGATGTGGAAGACTGGCGGCAGGCTAAGCGGCTTTCCGGCGTTCTTGAAGCGCTGCGGGGAGCGACCGGTGCGCGCAGGTCGGGATCCAAGTGGTGGTTGCGAAATGCTTCCATTCTGCTACGGGTTCGACTGTGGTCCCGCCGGGCCACTGTCGGGGAGTTGGGCATGACGGGATCGAAAACGGGAACCAAGGCAATCAACCTGAGGATCGAGCATGAGCACGAGCAGCTCATGCGCGATGTGATTGCACGGATCCGCAAGGGCGGGCCCGGCTTTCGCGCCGCCCTCCGGGCGCTGATCGAAGATGAACGCGCGTCCGAATATGTGCCCGCGCAGGAGCTTCACGCGCGCTTCGCCGATATCGAGAAGCGGCTGCGGGACGAGACCGGCGCGGAGGCGCAATATGTCCCCGCCGAGGAGATCGAGACTCGTTTTGCAGCGCTGGAAAACCGGCTGGCCGAGATGTCTCGGCAGACCGGCGAGACCTACCTGCCGGAAGCGGAGATCCGCGCCCAGTTCGCCGAGACCGAGCGACGGCTGCGCGAAATCGAAGAGATGGCGCTGGCCCGGATCACCCGGCTCGGCGCCGATAGCTGCGGCGGCTGACGGGAGCGGGGGGACAGGCGATGCGGATCTTCTCCAGCCGGAAGCGACCGGTCCATCTCGGGTCCTACCCGCTCGAACGCTTGAAGCGGCAAGCCGGCGCTGCCGATTGCGCCGGTGCGCCTGCGATGCCGGCGCTCAGTTTCCGGCGACCGAAGCGGCCCGAGAGCATCGTCAACGCCATGGGCGAGTTCCAGGCGATGATGGATGCGATCCGCGACGGGATGGTCAACCCTGCCCGCGCCGCCATACCCGCCGATCCGACCGAGCGTGCCAATCACCTCAAGGCCTTCGGCTATTACAATGACGCCTCGATGGTCGGCACCGGCCCGCTGCCCGCCGACGCGCTGCTGTCTTCGCCGCGCCGCAACCCGGAGATCGACCGGCTGGCCGAGGCGCTGCGCACCCGCCAGACCCGCACCCTCGCCGCCGGGATCGACCTGATCATGGCGGATTTGAAGGAGAGCATGGAGGCGCCGCCGAAGCCGATGGACGGCCACGCCCATGCCATCGTGCTGCTTTACGAATATCACCGGGATCCGCGCCCCGAGGAGCCGGGAAGCGACTGGATCCTCGACGCGCAGGCGCATCGGGTCTGCCTGCGTGCGACCGAGAACGCCGTTGTGCTGGCCAATTACATCCGCGCGCTCGGCTTCGACGCACGCGCCCACAGCCCGACCACGAGTGAGGTCGATCTCGGCAAACTTGCACTGGCCGCCGGGCTGGTTTCGCTCGAAGACGGAACCCTTGTCGCCCCCTGGCTCGGCAAGCGCTACGGGCTCGCGGCAGTGACGACGGAGTTGGAGCTGGCCCATGACGCCCCGCTCTCTGCCGGCGCAAGGGCGGACGGCCCCGGCTGGTGGTTGGGCCTGGGCACCGGCAAAGGAGCGCTGAGCCGTGATCCCTACGCGCGGCGCGGCTATGCCGCCGGCGCGCATCCCTTCGAGCGGCTCAAGCGGGTCGACAGCCCCACGACCTATATCGACGAGCCCAATGTCGCCCGCGTGCCCAAACGCGCCGACATGTTCGCCCGCAGCCAGTTCGGCGATATGGGCCCTGCCCTGCAAAAGGCGGCGACGGGCGGCAAATATGTCCGCAAGTCCGCGCCCTCGATGGCGCAGCGCCGCGCCCTCGGGGCTTTCGTCCTGTTGCAGGACGGCCCGTCGGACCCGGCCGGCCCGCGCCCCACCGACCCCGCGCGCAACGCGCTGAACCTCAAGGCCGCGAGCTATTTCCTCGGCATCGACGCCGCCGGCACCTCGCGCTGCCCCGACTGGGCCTGGTACAGCCATGACGCCACCGGCGCGCCGATCGACCCGCCGCATGACCAGGCGCTGTCGATGATCGTCGATCAGGGCTTCGAGACCATGGACGGCGCCTCGGGCGATGACTGGATCGCGGTCAGCCAGTCGATGCGCGCCTATCTGCGCTTCTCGCTGCTGGGCGGGGTGATGGCGCAGCAGATCCGGAATCTCGGCTACAGCGCCAAGGCGCATACGGTGATGGATGGCGAGGTGTTGCAGCCGCCGCTGCTTCTGCTCGCGGGGCTCGGCGAGGTCTCCCGCATCGGCGAGGTGATCCTGAACCCCTATCTCGGCCCGCGGCTCAAATCCGGCGCGGTCACGACGGACATGCCGATGGCCCATGACCGGCCGATCGATTTCGGCCTGCAAGCCTTCTGCGAGGCCTGCAACAAATGTGCCCGTGAATGCCCCTCCGGCGCCATCACTGCCGGGCCGAAGCTGATGTTCAATGGCTACGAAATCTGGAAATCCGACAGCCAGAAATGCACGACCTATCGCGTCACGAACGAAGGCGGCGCGATGTGCGGGCGCTGCATGAAGACCTGCCCGTGGAATCTCGAAGGGCTCTTCGCCGAGGCCCCCTTCCGTTGGGCCGCCTCCAACATTCCCGCCGCCGCGCCGTTCCTCGCCAGGCTCGACGACCGGCTTGGCAATGGCGGACTGAACGATGTCAAGAAATGGTGGTGGGATCTCGAACAGGCGGCGGACGGCGCCTATCGCCCGACCGACAAGCCGGTCAACCGGCGCGACCTGCAGACCGATCTCGACCTGCGCTACGAGGACCAGACCCTCGCGGTCT
This sequence comes from uncultured Tropicimonas sp., assembly GCA_947497945.1. Taxonomy (GTDB): domain Bacteria; phylum Pseudomonadota; class Alphaproteobacteria; order Rhodobacterales; family Rhodobacteraceae; genus Tropicimonas. Next base: position 182,679 of record CANMIP010000002.1, read on the forward strand.
ACCCGGCCCCACTGGCACCGCATCCCTGGCCCTACCCATTCGCGATGGATCGCGAGGCGGGCATCGCGGCCTATGAGGCGATGATCCCGGCCTCCGAGTATCGCGCGCGGTTGGCGCAAGGCGACGCTTCGATGATCCACCATTACCGCAATGACGGCGCATCACCGGTGATCCAGCTCGAAGTGGCGAAGGTCGAGCCGATGACGGCGCGGGTCACGGGCTACACGCTGCGCGCGCCCGACGGCGCCCCTCTGCCCGACTGGAGCGCCGGGGCGCATATCGACCTGCTCGTGGCGCCCGAATATCTCCGCCAGTATTCGCTCGCCGGCGATCCGGCTGACCGCGAGAGCTACCAGATCGGCGTGCTACGCGAGGATGACGGCCGGGGCGGCTCGGCGCTGTTGCACCGGATCTTCACGCCCGGCCGCAAGCTCTTCGCGGCGCGCCCGATCAACCATTTCGAGCTGGTCGAGGCCGCCGAGAAAAGCTTTCTCATGGGCGGGGGGATCGGCGTGACGCCGATGATCGCCTTCGCCCACCGCCTGCACGCGCTCGGGCGGGATTTCGAGCTGCACTACTCTGTCCCGACCCGCGCCGAGGCGGGGTATCTGGAAGCGCTGGCGCAGGCGCCCTGGTCGGATCGGGTCCGCCTCCATGTCTCCGATGAAGGCAGCCGGGCCGATCTCGACACCATCCTGACCGGCGGGCGGGCGGGCTGGCATGTCTATTGCTGCGGGCCGGATCGCTACATGCAGGCGGTTCTGGACGCGGCCGAAAGGCAGGGATTTGCGGAAGGCGCCCGGCATCTGGAATATTTCAACCCGCCGGAGACGCCGGATTACGTCAACCACCCGTTCCGACTGCGCCTGCGCGACGGGCGGGAGCTGGAGGTCTCGGCCGATGAGACCGCCGCCGAGGTGCTGAACGCCAATGGCATCCGGGTCGATGTGAAATGCTCGGACGGCATCTGCGGGGTCTGCCGCTGTGGGCTGCTCGCGGGCGAGGTCGAGCACCGCGACCACGTGCTCTCGGCGCGGCAGCGCGAGCGCGGGTTCATCAGTTGCCAATCCCGCGCGGCCGAACCAGACGGGGTGCTGGAGTTGGATGTCTAGTTTTCCTTGGGTCGGATTTGGAGCGCGGTCCCGCCGCGTTTTTCATCGGGCGCGATTGAGGGGCCGAAAATAAAACGCGTCCGGAGCAGCTCGCTGGGCGCAACTGGCACGGGATCAAGGCCGAAGGCCGCCGTGCCTGCGCCTGCCCGTCCCGGCGGGCTGGCGCATTGCGATCCGCGCGCACCACTCTGATCTTTTTCGGATCTTGCTGACATAAAGCGCGCCACTCGCGCGTTGCGGCGCCATCCCACGGGCAGGCGCAGACCCGGCTCACGTTGCTCTTTTTTGCAGGCGAAACGCACGCCATTCTCGCCAGCAAACCAGCGCTCGGCCTGCTAGGGTTCGCTTTGCGTCGCGGATCGCGCCCTGCCCTAGCCCGCCTTGAGCAGTGCGGCCAACCTGGCGCCCTCGTCGAGGATATTGACCAGCGCGGTCTTGTCCTCGCCCGGGAAAAAGCGGGCGCGCAGCGCGGTCGGAACGGCTTGCGGCTTCAGGATCTCGACCTGAGGCCCGTGCTTGCGTGTTTCCGCCTGCCAGCCGCGAACCAGCGCCATCTGCGCGGCCTTGGTGGTGCCGTAGCAGCCGAAGAAAGGCTGGCCGGCGCGGTCGTCATCGAGGAACACCGCCCGCGCACCTTCGCGCGCCAGCAAGAGCGGCGAGACATAGTTGATCAGCCGCCGCGTGGCTTCCAGATTGACCGCCACGGAATTGTCCCAGCTTTTGCCTTCGACCATGTTGGTCGGGGTCAGCGGCGCGGCGTGGATCGCGGTATGGACCCAGAGATCCAGCCCTCCCCAACGCTCATGCACGGAGCGGCACAGATGCTGCATCGCGCCGTCATCGGTCACATCGAGCGGCGCAAGCGTCGCTTCGCCGCCGCGGGCCTTGATGCGGTCGTCAAGCTCCTCCAGCCCGCCCACGGTGCGGGAGACGGCGAGAATGTGGTAGTCGGGGGCGAGCGCTTCGGCCATGGCAGCGCCAAGGCCGCGGGACGCTCCGGTCACGAGGGCAAGTCTGGTCATGGGCCGCATCTGCACCGGGCACGCCGGCAAGGTCAAGTGAAAGCGCGGCTCAGCCCTCCGGCATGTCCAGCCGCTTCGTCCCTGAGCTGGATTTCAGGAAGACCACGCCATCGGCAATGGCCACGACCCGTCGCCCGGCCACGCGCTCGCCCATCTGGACCTTCTCGATCCGTCCGGTCGAATGGCGCAGCAGCGCGTGGCGCCTGGTCTCGGTGCCGAAGGTCCCGATCAGGGCCAGCCGGTCGAGGCGGATTTCGTTTCTCTGCGTGGCCGCCTTGGCCACTTTCTGGTTCTCGGACATGCGCATCCTCTTTGCACCCACCCGTCTTCCCTCGACACCGCGCGAGGCGGGCGATTGAAAACGGGAAAAGCAGATTGATTCAAATCACTGCGGCGGTGGCCTCCGGGCTCGGCCGCATCAGGTCGACGGACCGGCTATCAGCTGTTTGCGGGGAGACGAAAGTCACGAACGCTCGGGAGGCGCGGCGTGCGCCGGAAGCCGCGCGTTCGGGCACCGGGGGCTGGCGACATCCCGCCCAGCCCCAGTCGATGCCGCAAGTGTGATAAACGGATTCTTAACCCTGTTTTCGGGCAGGGTCCGTCGGCTGCCGGAAAGGGAACGCCTTGCCGGGGATCAACGATCTGGCGGGACGCCCCTCCCTCCCTGTGCGAACTACAACTGGCCGTCCAGAAGGGGCAAAAAGAGCCGATTGAGAGCCTCTCGGCGGAAGGCCCCGGGCACGGCCTGCATCCGCGGCATCCGCTCGGCCGGCAATGGTCCGCTCGATCAGCCGCCCGTGCGGTGAGCTTACGCCCGGTCCTCACCACCATTGCGCGAGCCGGGGCTGGCGCAGCCGCCGCCACCCTGCTTTAAGACAAGGCAGACGCAACCGCGCCCCGCCGGAGGAAAGCTGCCATGCCCAGCGACGCAACACTCGTCTTCTACCTGATCGGCCTCACGGCGGTCATGATGGCATCCAACCGGGTCCGCTATGACCTGATCGCGCTCCTGGTCCTCGTGACTCTGGCGCTCACCGGCATCCTGACCCCGACCGAGGCGGTCGCCGGCTTCGGCGCAACGATCATCATCATGGTCGCGGGCCTCTTCGTCGTTGGCGAGATGCTGGACCGGACAGGCGTTGCCCGCACCGTGGGCGACCTGATCCTCAAACAGGGCAAGGGCGACGAGGTCCGGCTGATGATCCCGCTCTGCGCTGGCGCAGCCCTGCTCGGTTCGGTGATGTCCTCGACCGCCGTGGTCGCGATCTTCATCCCCATCGTCATGCGGGTCGCGCGCGACACCGGCATCAACGCCTCGCGCCTGCTCATGCCGATGTCCTTCGGCGCTCTGCTCTCGGGCATGCTCACGCTGATCGGTACGCCCGGCAACCTCGCCGTTTCCGACGCGCTCCGCGACGCGACAGGGGAGCCGCTCGGATTCTTCAGCTTTTCGCTCATCGGTTTCATCGTCCTGGCCGGTACGCTTGTCTTCTTCGCCTTTGTCGGCCGCCACCTGCTCGGCCCCAAATACGCCGACGGCTCCGACCAACCGCGTTCCCGCAGCCGCTCCTTTGCCGAGATGTATCGCGACCATGGCGTCGAACGGGTCGAGGTTCTGCGGCTTGAACATGCCTATGAGGGCGCGGCGGCGCGGGAGTTCGAGCTCTCCGCTCCGCGCATCCTCGCCCGCCGCCGGCGCGGTCCGCGCGGCAATGCCAATACCTCGCTCTACTCCTCGGGCATGGATTTCCAGCCCGGAGACCTGATCGTCGTTGTCGGCTCGGAAGCCGAGATGGCCTCCTTCCGCGATCGCCCCGGCATCGAATATGTCGGCAGTTTCTACGATGACATGAATACCTGGATCGACACGCTGGGCATCATGGAAGTCATGGTCCATCCCGAGGCCAGCGTGCTCGGACAGACCATTGCCGACCTTGAATTCCGATCTGTCTATGGCCTGGAAGTGCTGGCCCTCAAGCGCGGCCCCGACCCTGTCGCCAATTTCCAGGAAGAGAAGCTGCGCAAGAGCGACCGGCTGCTTGTCGCCGGCAAATGGACCAAGCTCGACCGGATCAACCGCCGCACGCGCGATTTCGTCATCCTCGAGGAGCCTGCGGAACGCTCGCTGTCCGTGCCCAATTCCAACAAGCTCTGGATCGCCCTGATCATTCTCTTCGCGATGATCGCGGTGTCGCTTGGCGGCATGTCGATCACCATCGCGGTGATCCTCGCGGCGATCGCGGCGGTGCTGACCGGGACGGTCTCGACCAACCAGGCCTATCGCTCGATCAAGCTGGAGACGCTGGTGCTGATCGCGGGGATGCTGCCACTGGCCACGGCGCTCGACAAGACGGGCGGGACGGAGATTATCGTCGACGGGTTGATCGGCATGGCAGGCGCTGAGAACCCGCGCGCGGTGATGTTCGCAATGTTCTTCCTGACCATGTCCCTGAGCTGGATCCTGTCTAACACGGCGACGCTGGTGCTCGTCGCCCCGATTGCCGTCAACGCGGCGCTCTCGATGGGCGTGTCGCCGCTGCCAATGGCCATCGCCGTGCTGGTCGCCGGCTCCGCGGGCTTCGCCTCGCCGGTCTCGTCGCCGGTGGTCACGCTGGTGGTCAATCCCGGCGGCTACAAGTTCATCGACTTCCTGAAATGCGGCCTGCCGCTGACGGTGCTTGTCATGCTGATCGCCATCTTCGTGATCCCGCTGGTCTTCCCCTTCTAGGCGCGACAGTTCCCCTTTCCGGACCGGCCGGGAGGGCTCCCGCCCGTCGTCGGGCATCAAAGATGCCCCTCCTCCCGTTGGGCCGGGCGCCCGCTGGCGCGGGCGCGGTTGCGCATTCTCCATCGGGCGTCGGACCTCCCAAGTCCGTCTCCGGCCCCAATGCCGAAGGCAAGCACCGCGAAGCGGTGCCACCGCCGCTCGGGCCGAGATGGGACCGTGGCCCCAAAGGGGCCGCGAAAGCCCATCGACGGCTCGGCGGCACGCCCCCGGGTGTAGCCCCGGCGTCGCCCCGGTGTCCGGGCGCGCCCACAGGGCCAACGGTACGGTTTTCAGGACAGGGAGCCCGCATTCGCGCAGGGGAACGCCTGTGTCTTCGGTCCGGAAATCAAGCCCGCTTTGGTCAGCGGATCATCCCTCTGGCGTATACCAGATCGGCGACGAGTAGGCGCGCTCCTGGTGGATCAGCTGCGCTTCCGCCGGCAGTTCGATTCCATAACGCAGCTTGTCATAGACGACCCAACGCGGGGTCGGGATCTCGAGCACGCGCACATAGTAGAACGCCCGCTCGGCCGGATCGAACTCAGGGTCGCTCCAGACGGTGACGATCTCCGACGTGCCGATGCTGTTGCTCCAGCTGGCCGTCTCCAGGTCCACGGTGTTCCCGACCTCCGGCAGCTTGCCATCGGCATCCAGAGCGCGGTCGCCGGACCAGGCCACGTCATGCACCTTCTCATGCAGCGCCCCCTCGGCATCCATCCAGCCTTTCACGACCTGGACGCGGTCCAGGTTGGCGCCGACCGGATCGCGCAGGGCCGCGATCAGGAAGCTCGGCGCCCCTTCCCCTTCGCGCGGGCGCAGGTCGCTGCCCATCGGCACGCCGCGGGAATAGCCGGCATCGGCGATGAAACGCGTCCGCAAATCCTGCTCCGTAAAACCCCAGCCGCCGAAGAAGCGCAGTCCAATCCGCGGGCCGGTGGTCGCATAGGTCTCGCGCCGCTTGAAGGCGTCGAAGATCGCGCTGCGGGTGTTCTCCTCGGCCCAGACCGCCGTATAGCCCGAGGCCACCAGCATATGGCCGTCGATGCGGCCAAGATCGCTGGCAATGAAGGGATGTTGGATCCGCGTCGGCGAAGGCTCGACACTGACGGACTTGCTGAAGAAATTATCCTCTTCCGCCGTCGCCAGCGCCGTATGGCTGTCCGTCGCGCCGCCTAGCCCGAACTTGTAGGGGTTGGTGCCGAATTTCTCCTCCAGCGCGAGGCCGAGCTTCAGCGCCTCGCGGGCATATTCGCCCTGCAACATCTCCTGCGTCTTCAACTCGGTCAGGTCGAGATTGCCGATATCCCAGTTCTCGTAATCGGCAAATTCATCCTCCGGGCTAAGATAGGGATGCGCCTCGCCATCACCCTTGATCTGGGTGATCTCGTAATGCGGCTCCCACTTGGCGCGCCGCTCGACGTAATCCGCATCGACCTTGCCGCCGTGATAGGTGTCCTCGGTCGGGAACATCCAGCCATTCGACAGGTTGCCATTATGGGCAAAGGCCACGGCCCGGCCCCCGGTCTTCTCCTGGTAGGCTTCGAGCCATTCATAAAGCATCTGCGGATCGGTATCGCCCATCGGCGGCTGCGTCACCGGCGGCACAACCTGCAGGGCGCGCACCGCCCCGTCGCGCAGCATCACGTTGCGGTGCAGGTTGAAGCCCTTCGGCACCGAGGTCCATTCGAAGCCGATAAAGGCGGTGAACCGGCCGGGGTCGTTATGCGCCTCCGCCGCCAGCACGATCTCTTCCCAGACATAGGAGAACGCATCCGCCCCGGGGCTGTAGGCCTCCACGATCGCCTCGGGCAGGGTCATCTGCGAGAAATTCGTGATCAGGTCGAAGGCCGACTTCCCGGCGGCCTCGCCGCCCTGGCTATAGCCCTCATACCATTCGCGGCCCTTCGGATCGGCGAGGATGCCGGGATCGCCGGCCTGGAGATCCGGCGCGAAGCCCATCAGATCGGTGTGATCGGTCAGCACCATCCAGTCCAGCGGCCGGCTGAGGCGGACCGGCTGCCCGGTCGAGGAGACAACCTGCTCGCCCTTGGCGAAGCGCCAGGCATCATCCGGCCCGAGGATATTGCCGAAGGCGCCGGCATCGAGCGACAGCCCGGTGTGCAGATGCGTCTCGCCCCAGAGCGGCCGCTCTGGAAATGTCCTGTTGGCATAAGGTGAAAACGGGCGACCGGCGAATGTCCCCTCCGCGGTTTCCTCCGTGACCACGATCTGCGCCATTGCAGGCACGGACAAAGCGGCAAGACAGGCCGCGGACGACAGCAGTTTCAGCATCACACCCTCCCCAGGTCGTTAGCTCCATGCAGACGCGCTCGCGGATCGGATCTCCGCGCCGGACCACAATGAAGAATTACAACCGGAGGATGACAGATCCGCTCAAGAAATCTACAGAAACAACCGGGCCGCGTCCTGCGCTGTCTGACCGCCTGGGAACAGGTCCCGCAAATGGTTGCGCGCGGCCTCGCTGGGGAGGCCGAAAGCGCCCGCTATTCCGCTGCTGTCTTGAGCTTGAAACCACGCTCCAGCATGTCCGCCGGCTCGACCGGATACTCGCCGGAGAAACAGGCGTCGCAATAGCGCGGGCATTTGGGGTCGCGACCCTTCACCTCTCCCACGGCCCGGTAAAGACCGTCCAGCGAGATGAATTTCAGGCTGTCCACCGCAAGATGCTCCCGCATCTCGTCTTCCGTCATGGTCGCGGCGAGCAGCTTCTCGCGCTGCGGCGTGTCCACGCCATAGAAACAAGGCCAGGCGGTCGGCGGGGACGCAATGCGGAAATGCACCTCCTTGGCGCCGGCATCGAGGATCATCTCCTTGATTTTGCGGCTCGTGGTGCCGCGCACCACCGAATCGTCGACCAGGATCACCCGTTTCCCGGCGATCAACGCCCGGTTCACGTTCAGCTTCAGCCGCACGCCCATGTTGCGGATCTGCTCGGAGGGCTCGATGAAGGTCCGGCCCATATACTGGTTGCGGATGATGCCGAGCGCATAGGGGATACCGCTCTCCTGGCTGAAGCCGATCGCCGCCGGGGTGCCCGAATCCGGCACCGGACAGACGAGATCCGCATCGACCGGGTTCTCCCGCGCCAGTTCCACCCCAATCTGCCGCCGCGTCTCGTAGACCGACTGGCCTCCGAGGATCGAATCCGGGCGCGAGAAATAAACATGCTCGAAGATACAGAAGCGCGATTGCCGCGCCTCGAAAGGCCGGTGGCTCTTGACGCCACCATTCGGCGCGATCACCACCATCTCGCCCGGCTCGATCTCGCGCACGAACTCGGCGCCGATGATGTCGAGCGCGCAGGTCTCCGAACTCAGCACCCAGCCATCGCCGATCCGCCCCAGCACCAGCGGCCGCACGCCCAGCGGATCGCGCACGCCGATCAGCTTGGTGCGCGTCATCGCGACGACCGAGAAGGCGCCCTCGACCCGACGCAGGGCATCTTTCATCCGCTCGGGGATGTCGCGCTGCAGCGAGCGGGCCATCAGATGGATGATGCATTCGCTGTCCGAGCCGGATTGGAAGATCGAGCCGCGGTCGATCAACTCGCGGCGCAACGCCTCCGCATTGGTGAGATTGCCGTTATGGGCAATCGCCGCCCCGCCCATGGAGAACTCGCCGAAGAAGGGCTGCACGTCGCGGATCTCGGTCCGGCCCTTGGAGCCGGCGGTGGAATAGCGCACATGGCCGATGGCGAGATCGCCGGGCAGCGTCTCCATCAGCTTCTGGCTGGTGAAATTGTCCCGCACATAACCAAAGCGGCGCGCGGAGTGAAAACCGGTGCCATGGTTATGTGTGACAATGCCACCGGCCTCCTGGCCGCGATGCTGCAAGGCATGCAGGCCAAGGGCGACGAAATTGGCGGCATCAGTGACGCCCGAGACCCCGAAGACGCCGCATTCCTCGCGGAGCTTGTCGTCATCGAACGGGTGAGCGAGGAAGGGCTTCAAGGTGTCGAGCGCGGCAGGCATGTGGCGGTGGCTCCGAATCCGGGCTGTGAGAGGCGCGGCCTGTTTACGAGCTTATACCTCAGGTGTCATCCCTTTGTCATGACGGTGACGCGGTCCGAGGCCAAAGAGCGCCGCGGTCTGGCCAAAAGTACAGCTCTCGCCCCCCCCGAATGCGGCCCGATGGCTTGCCGGGGGCGAGTGCGCGGCCGTTTGAATACAAAAAGGCCGGCCTGTCGGGGAAGACGACAGGCCGGCAAGTTTGCCGGGTCCGGCAATCCTGTAGTTTACGGGGGACAGGTCAGGATTTCGGCGGGAGCGGTGCTCCCTCCGGCAGACAGGCGATCTGCTTGTCAGGCGTGGCGATGCATTGACCGGAAACCGTATCGCCCTTGCCACGCATGGTCATCGAACAGGCATCGTCCACAGCCTTGCCCGCACAGGCCTTGATGGCCTCGGGCGGGGCGCCCTGGGGACGGCCGCCCTGCTGCTGTTGGGCTTCGGCGAAACCGGTGGCCGCCAGCAGGCTGGTGGCGAGGATGGTGAAAACAACGGCGCGCGACAGCATCATCTGGCGCAGGTCCTTGGTTGGTCGGGTCATGTTGAAACTCCGCATCTGTCGGATTTATCTTGGTCCGTCCGCTCTTCACGGACGGGTCGGGTGTCCGGCACGGCGCGATAAAACGGCGCCGCGCCGGATGATCCTCCGATGTCGCTGGCCCTGATCGGGCCGGGGATTGGTAGTCGACAGGGTCGGAGGAATGCCTTTGCGCCCGGCTGTCAGCCGGGGTCGCGCGCGCGATCCGCGGCGGTGACAGGGCCGGCGGATCTGTCGCCGTAAAGACAGGGCTTCGGGGTCATGCTGCGGATCCTTCTCGATTTGCTCGCGGTGCCTCGTTGGGCAACCGCCTCGAGGGGCAATCTCGCCCCGGAAGGTGGAGCCAGTTGGAAGCGAATACGAAAAAGGTCCTTTCGGCGCAGAAAAATGCGCCCCGCGCCGGTTTTTTCAGTCATTTCAGACCGGTAGGTCCGAGATTTCCTCCCCCCGACCCTGCGGCAGGAAAGAAACACCCGTGGATTTTTGTCCGCGGCTTCATACTGGTTGCATAAAGGCGGATAGAGCTTCGGGCATGACATCCATCCGCCATTCCCTGGCGGCGCAATTCTTCGTCGCCTTCGCCCTCGCCGCCATATTGATTATCGCAACCCTTGCCGGCCTGACTGTGCTTTCGATGCGAGACGGCTTTGCCCGCTACCTTCTCCAGGGCGAGCTGTCCCAGCTCGACAGCCTGGTCGAGACGCTGGCTGAGCGCCATGATCCGGCGCGGCCCAACTGGCCGGACCTGGTCCAGGATCCGCGCAACTGGCACGAGCTGCTCAAGGCAACGACGGGTCCCGACGAGGACTGGCCGCCCCGCAGGCCGGCTCCACCGAGCGCGCCGCCGGGACGTCCGATGCCGCCACCGCTCATATTCGATCCCTTCCATTTCGGCGAACGGGCCTTCCTGCTGGACCCCGATGGCGAGGAGCTGGTTTCGCCGGGCACACGGGAATCGCTCTCCGCCCGCCGGCCGATCCCGGCTGCCGAGCCCGGCGCCCCTGTTCTCGGCTATGTCGGCCTGACCGCGCCGCGCGGCGCGCGCAGCCCGGTCGGTCTCTATTTCCTGCGCAGCCAGTATATCACGCTGGGCCTCGCCTCGCTCTTCGCGATGGGGCTCTCGGCGCTGGCCGCTGTCCTGATGGCGCGGCAGCTGCTCACCCCGATCCGGGCGCTGGAGGCCGGCGCCCGCACCCTGACCGATGGCGATTTCGCGGCGCGCATTCCCAATACGCGACGCGACGAGCTGGGGCGGCTCATCGACCACACCAACTCCCTCGCGGCCTCGCTCCAGGCGGCCCGCGACGCGACGCAACAGCTGATCTCGGACACGTCGCACGAGTTGCAGACCCCGCTTGCGGTTCTGCGGGCCGAGATCGAGGCGATGCAGGACGGGATCCGGCAGGCCGACGAGAAGACGCTGGCGGAGATGCATGATTCCGTGATGCGGCTGTCGCGGCTGGTGGCCGATCTCAGGACGCTCTCCTTTGCCCGCGAACAGCGCATCACGACCGTGCGCCGGCCGACCGATCTCGCCGCCTTGCTGGAAACCCGCCTGACCCTCATCGCCCAGCGTCTGGAGGAGGCCGGCCTGCGGCTGTCGCATCGGATCGAGGGCCCGATCCAGATGAATTGCGATCCCGAGCGGCTCGGACAGGTCTTCGACAACCTGCTGGAAAACGCGTTGCGCTACACGACGGCGCCGGGCGAGATACGTGTCTGCGCCCGCATCGAGGCCGGCAACGCCATTGTGAGTTTCGAGGACAGCCCGCCTGCCCCGCCCGCGGAGGCCATGCCGCAGCTCTTCGAACGGTTCTACCGCGCCGATGCGTCGCGCTCGCGGGCCCATGGCGGTTCGGGGCTTGGACTTGCCATCTGCCACGCCATGGTCGATGCCCATGGCGGCACGATAAGGGCCGATGTCTCGCCACTTGGCGGGCTGCGCATCCGCATGGCGCTGCCTTTGGAAGGACCGGAAAATGGAAATGAATAACAAGATCCTCATCGTCGAGGACGAGGCTTCGCTGGCCGAGATCCTGAAGCAATATCTCGAACAGGCCGGATATGAGGTCGAGATCCTGTCGGAAGGGCGCCACGCCGTGGAACGCATCCTGGACGTGGGCCCGGCGCTGGTTGTGCTCGACCTGATGCTGCCGGGAAAGGACGGGCTGACGATCTGCCGCGAGGTTCGGGCCAAGAGCGAGGTGCCGATCATCATGGAGACGGCCAAGGTCGAGGAGATCGACCGGCTGCTCGGGTTGGAGCTTGGCGCCGACGATTATCTCTGCAAGCCCTTCTCGCCGCGCGAACTGGTGGCACGGGTCCGCGCGATCTTGCGGCGCAGCCTGCCGAAGGACGGCCCCGAGAGCGTCGACCCGCACCGGCTCGAGCTCGACAGCGACACCTGGAAGGTCCAGGTCGGCGGGCAGCCCGTGGACCTGACGCGCCGGGAGTTCCAGTTGCTGGAAGCGCTGCACCGCCGTCCGGGCCGGGTGTTTTCGCGCGCGCAGCTGCTCGACCTGGTCTTTCCGGACGACGCAGCCGTCATCGACCGGACAATCGACAGCCATATCAAGAACATCCGCCAGAAGGTGAAATCCGTGACCGGGGACTGGGATCCGATCCGCTCGGTCTATGGCGTCGGCTACGCTTTCGAAGCGTGAGCGAGGCGGTGTGCGTCTGGTCTGCGGATGCACAGAGCGGACCGCGAGAAGTGCAAGCGCCGGCCCGTGGGATGGCGCTGCATCGCACGAGGTCTGCACTTGATCCCAACCAGGTCCGAAAGAGACCAGTCCGGTGTGCGCGGATGAAAAAGCGCCAACCCGCCGGGACGGGCTGGCGCTTGCACGGCGGCCTTCGGCCTTGATTCCGTGCCCATACGACACCGAGGCCCCGCCAAAGAGAAAGGCCGGCGCGCATCTCTGCGCACCGGCCTGTCTTCTCGACAATTGATCCGGTTCAGGCCAGCCCGTGCTCTTCCAGCGAGCGCACTTCCTGTGCCTTGAACTGGTTGAAGCGCGGCATGAACTTGTCCCACTCGACGGTATGGGCGTCGAATTCCGGCCCGTCGATACAGGCATGCATCCGCATTGGCTTGCCATCGCGCAGGACCGGCACCATGCAGGCGCCGCACATGCCCGTCGCATCGACCATGATCGAGTTCAGGCTGACAACCGTCGGCACCTCGTAGGGCTGGGTCAGGTCGCTCACCGCGCGCATCATCATCGGCGGCCCGACGGAGATCACCTCGGCCAGCTTGCGCCCCTTGGACATCTTGCCGTCCTTGAGCATCTCGCCCAGCGGACCGGTCACGAAACCCTCGGTGCCGAAAGTGCCGTCATTGGTGCAGTAGATGATGTCGAGCTGGTCGCCATATTTGGCCTTCAGCTTGCCCATCCGGTCATCGTCGCCGGTCCAGAACAGGTGCCCGGCGGAGCGGAAGCCGATGATCATCGTGGCGTGGTTGCCCTTCTCCAGATGCGCCTTGGCAATCGGCAGGATCGCCGGAAGGCCAACACCGCCAGCGGTGAAGACAACCGTCTCGTCCGCCGCGTAGGCATGCACATCGCTGGGCCGCCCGAGCGGGCCGGCTATGCCGGAGAAGGCCTCGCCTTCCTGCATCAGGTTGATCAGCTTGGAAGAGGTCCCGAGCCCCTGGATCACGATGTCGATCGTGCCCTTCTCGGCGTCCCAGTCGGCCAGCGTCAGCGGGATCAGCTCGCCATCATCGGAAGCGAGTACGCGGACGAACTGCCCGGCCTTCGCCGCCTTGGCCACGACCGGCGCATGGACCGACATCTCGACGATGCCATCGGCGACGTCGCGATGCACGGTGATGACCTGCCGGGCCTGGCCCATATCGGTATAGGCCTTGGCGCCTTCGACGCGTTTCTTGATCTCCTCGGCATCGAAGGGAATGTCGCCCACGATCTGACGTGCCGCCGCCTGGCCGTCGCCCGCCGCGAGAATGGCCGTCGAGCCGCCCCGCGCCGCGTCACCGCCGGTATAGACATCCTTGATCGAGGTCTCCTGGCCGTCCTCGACCTCGATGGTGCCCCATTTGGAGAGCTTCAGATCCGGCTCCGCCTCGGGGATGATCGGGTTCGACTTGTTGCCAAGCGCCATGATGACGAGATCGGCGGGCATGGTGATCTGCTTGCCCGTCGCCTGCGGACGCCGCCGCCCGGAGGCATCCGGCTCGCCCAGCTCGTTGATATCGACGATGGCATGGGTGACGAAATGGGTGTGGCTGTCGCCGACAAATTCCGTCGGGCCGCGCAGCTCGGCCACGTCGATCCCCTCTTCCAGCGCGTGATGCAGCTCCTCGACACGGGCCGGCATCTCCGCCTTGGTGCGGCGATAGACGATGGTCACCTTGCCGCCCAGACGCCGTGCGGTGCGCGCGGCATCCATGGCCGTGTTGCCGCCGCCGACGATCAGGATATGGCGGTCCTTCACCTCCGGCAGCGGGGTCTCGAACTCCGGCGAGCGGCCGCGCATCAGGTTGACGCGGGTCAGGAACTCGTTCGCGGACATCACACCGTTCAGGTGCTCGCCCGGAACGTTCATGAAGGTCGGAAGGCCGGCGCCGGAGCCGACGAAGATCTTCCAGAAGCCAGCGTTCTTGAGATCGTCCAGCGTCGCCGACTTGCCGACCACGAAGTTCTTCACGAACTTGCCGCCAAGCAGGTCGATCTTCTGCACAACGTCGTCGATCAACGAGTTCGGCAGGCGGAATTCCGGGATACCGTAGCGGAGCACGCCGCCCAGCTCATGGAAGGCCTCGAAAACGGTGACGGGAAAGCCCTCGACCGCCAGAAGATAGGCGTTGATCAGACCGGACGGGCCGGAGCCCACGATGGCCACGGGCGGCTTCTCGGCGCGCTCCCAGGGGCTGATGATGCCCTTGAACCGCTCCAGCCTATCCTCATCCGCGAGCTTCTCATGCTCGGGTAGGTACCATTCAAGCTGCCCGATCTCGATCGGCCGCTTGGTGTGCTTGCACACGCCCTGGCACTGGTTTTCCTGTGGGCAGACCCGGCCGGTCACGTTCGGCAAAGGGTTCGCACTTTCAATGAGTTGAAGCGCCTGCTTGATCTTGCCCTTGCCCATCAGGTCCAGCATCTCGGGGATATGGATCTTGACCGGGCAACCGCCGATCTTGGTCTCGGCGCGGTTGGCGATGCGCTCCTTGAGGACGCCGAGTTCACAGGGCCGGTCGTCACATTGCTTGTCTCGCATGACCTCCAGCCAGACGAACAGGTCCACCTCGCGCAGGGAATAGCCCAGCGCGCGGTAGCCAAGATAGCCCGTGTTCACCAACTCGAAATCTTCCGCGCGGTCCTCGGGCGGGCGCACATAGGGCGGGATGAAATTGTCCGCCGGCCAGCCTTCGGAGAGCCCGTCGAACATCGGGTAGCGGCCCGAGAGGTGCTGGTCCAGCGCACGCACGAACTTTCGCTTGAACTTGAGCGGCAGGTCCCAGAGGAACCGCTGCAGCATGGTGGACATGTCGTCCTCCTTGAGCAGCAGGTTCCAGAGCACACCGATGAACTTCTCGGAAATCTCCGGCTGCTGGAACTCCCAGGCCATGGCCTGGGTTCCGTCGGCGACGAAGATATTCCTGAGCGAACGTGGATCCGCCATCAGGTGCTTCTTCAGGACTTCGATCTGTTGCTGGAACAGGTCGTCCTGTGTGGTTGAAGCCTCTACGTTCATTTGATGATCTCCGAGTCGCAGTTTGCGGCCACCTTGGCGACCCGGGCCCGAAGCGCGTCGGTGATCTCGAGGCTGTCCAGCGCGCCGGGGATGGTGCGGGCGACCGACTTGGCCTCCCCGTCCACGACGATCTTGGTCAGCTCGAAGAGCTCCGGGATCTCCTGGTAGCAGGTCTTGCAGTCCGAGCAGAGCGGGATGTCCTCTTCCGCGATATGCGGAAGAGCCCCGCCATTGCCTGCCGCTGCCGGTGCCGCAGCAGGCGCCGCAGCCCCCGCAACGGGCGCCAGACCGCCGGTCAGACCGACCGCTGCAGGCGCCCCGGAGGCCGCTGCAAGCTCGCTCATGCCGGTGGCGATGCTGTCCATCGTCGCCTCGCGCGCCTCGACCGCTTCCTCGTATTGCTGCTGCAATGCGTCGATCTCGGCGTGATGGGCGGCGTCGAGCTTGTCGACCACCTGTCCGGCGAGATGCTGAAGCGTCCGCCAGGACCGCCGCCGTTCCTCGACCAGATGAACGATCGTATTGCCCACCTCCAGCTTGACGAGGCGTTTCTCGTCATCGGTGACCAGCACATAGGGTACCTTGTCGGCGCGCGCGGCCGCGCTCATGTCGATGAACTCCTCGATCGGAACCCCGTTGGCATTGGCGGCCAGCGGACGGAACTGCTTCTTGAAGCGGGTCTCGTCGAAGGCGAAATGCGCTGGCGTCAGCGGCACGTCCTTCAGCTGGAGCTTGCCATCCTCGATATATTCGAGGGTGAATGTGGTCCAGTCCTTGTCCACCGCCGGGTTGCCGTCGAGCGAGAAGCGCTCCTCGATGGTCTCGCCGGCTTTCGGGTCATGCACGAAGAGCGGCGAGACACGGGCCTCGACCGCCAGCTTGGCGCGCTGCGAGGCAGCCGCGTCGGCGATGCCATGCTCGGCCTGGCAGGGCGTGTAGACATCGAGCAGGGCCGGGCTGGAGCTGTGCTGCAGGTAGCCCATAACGCTCTTGAGGAAGTGCCCCGGCATCGACGCCGCCGATTGCACCACGAAGACCTCCGGGTGGAAGGCGGCGATCATGCCGAGTTCCTTGCGGTCCTCCTGCTTGCCCTGAGAGGCGGGGCCGAAGCGGGAAAGGTCGCTGTCCTGCCCCGAGAGCGAGGCCGTGGAGGCCTGCCCGCCGGTGTTGGAATAGACGCCCGAGTTGAGCACCATCACCTTCACGGGCGTGTTGGAGGCAAGAAGCCGCGATAGCGCGCCGAAGCCGATATCATAGGCCGCGCCGTCGCCGGAAATGTTCATCACCGTCGGCAGCAGGGCGCGCTCGGCCGGATTGTAATCCTGCCATTCGAACTTGCGCAGGAAGGCGTCATCGGCGGTGTCATAGGCATCCGCCAGCTCGAGCTTGGCCACCCGCATCGCCTTGAAGTCGACATTGGCCGCCGCCGTGATCCCTTCGAAGATCCCCTTGGAAAGCGCCGGGCCGTCCTGGAAGAGAGAGTTCACCCAGGGGTCCTGATAGGGGTTGTAGGGGAAGGTCGAGGCGTAGACCGAGGAACAGCCGGTGGCGTTCGCCACGACCATCGCCGCCGGGCCGTTGCCCGTCGGGCCGCCTTCCATCAGGAAGAGCCGCTTGTTGAGCACCGTCAACGCCTCGGTGATGCGGGCCGTGCGTGCTGCATCCTCCCCAACCTCGGGCAGCTTGGCTTCCAGCTCGGCGATCAGGTCCTCCAGCTCATGCACATGGGTCTTGAGCTTGCGATCGTGGATCGCATGAGTGGTCGAAACCACTTGCCGGAGTGCCGTCACCTCGCCGCAACCGCGACAGGCGCCATGCCCGCCGGTCGTGGCGTAATAGGTGTTGTGGTCCAGCATCATGCGCTTGATGTCCCCGCCCGGATCGAAGGCATGTTCGATGAAGCGGTTCGGCGTGTTCGGCGTCTTGGAAAGGAACTCGAACTCGGCCTGGAGTTTCTCCAGCAGCGGTTCGTCCTGTTCGGCCGCGGTCAGTGCACCCGGGCCGCAGACCTCGATACATTCGAGACAGCCGGAGCATTTCCACGGGTCAACGGTCACGTTGAACAGGCCGCCCGAGCCGCCGCGCTCCGCTTCCATCGCGTCAAAGAAGGGCCGCGTGCGGGAGACCGGCAGCAGGGCTGCCCCTTCCGCCATCAGCTTGAGATTGCGCTTCACAACCGCGCTCTCGACCTCCATGGAGTCGACCACCTCGGCGACCAGTTGGCCGAAGCCCTTCGGCTCCTTGCTCGCGAGATAGGCCGCGCGGACATTGGCACCGATATCGGCGATATGCTCGCGCACGGCTTCCGCGGCCGCAGCCGGCATCTCGATCTCCTTGAGCGCCGTCTTCAGCAGGTCGTTGATGTCGACCACCGTTGCCGGGATGGCGGCATCGGGGCAGACCATGGTGCATTCGAGACAGCCCGTGCAGAGCGAGGGATCAAGCACCGGCACATCGCGCCGGAAGAGGCCCTTGTCGCGCGCCGCCGCTGTACCGGAGGGCATGAACATGCCGACACCGGGCAGGACCGGCGCTTCGCCAATCGTGCCCTCGCGGGTCGGTCGGCCAACGGTTTCCTCGAAATACTCGGCATCAAAGAGGCCGGTGGGCGAGGCATCCTGCGCGATCCGGCACATGTTGCCGGAGATCGCAGACGAGAAATGCGGCGCGATATCGGCCTGCTCGGTCACCTCGGCGAACTCGGGCGCGGAATAGTCGACCCGCACCGTCGCCTCGGCGCCATCGCGGATCACCGCCATGTTGCCGTCGACAACCGCCTGGCCCTTGCCGCCGAATTTCTTGGCGATCTGGGTCCGGATCTTCTCCATCACCGCCTCGGCATCCGCGCCTTCGGTGATCCGTTCGACATTGCCGCAGATGGCGCCGATGAAGGCGATGCCCATCATCCGCGTCTCCAGTTCGGGACGCGGCGCGTGCTTCTTGGCAATCGAGAAGCCATCCAGCACGAAGAAGCGGATCTTCTTGTCGACAATAAATTTGCGCATCGTGGAGGGCAGATCTTTCCAGACCTCCAACGGCGAGAGCTGCGATTGGAGAACGAAGGTGCCTCCCTCGACCAACCCGCGCAACGGGTTGGAATGCGCAAAGACCTTGTGGTCCGGAGAGACCACCACTTCCACATCTTCCAGGTCCGCGTTGGTGATCTTCACCTGTTCGGGGCTGAGCGTGATGTAGTAATTCGTCGGGGCGCCCGATTTCTCGGAGCCGTATTTCGGCGCGGCCTTGGAATGGAGCTGCAGCGCGTTGGCCAGGATATCCGTCAAGAGCTTGCCGGTCGCGATCGTGCCGTAGCCGCCCACTGAGTGGAACCGGATGCGCAAGCCGCCATCGGGCAGCAGGCGCGGGTTGGGTTTGGTTTCCAGCGCCATAAGCTCGGTTTCGGGATAGGCCGCGCGGAGGCGGTCCTGAAGCTCGGCAAGGTGCGGGCTTGGGGTCTTGGAGAAGAACTGGGAGCCGAGGAAGACAAAGGGTTCGCAGCGCTCGTCCATGTTGTCATAGGCGGCGATCAGGTGACGCGGCTGCAGGTCATGCGCGCCGAGGCCGAAGATCGCGGTGGTCAGCTTGGGCAGCTCCGTCAACGCCGGGATGTCCGGGTAGCGCAGCTCGGCAGCGTTCTCGACCGCCTTGACCAGCGCCTGGTTGACGAGACCGGTCAGCGCGGTGACGTCGGAGCGTTCGAGGATCGTGACCGCCCGCTTGCCCTTGAGCGCCTCGACGATCTCGGCCTCCGGGAAAGGCTGGAGCATCTTGACCGACACCACGCCGACCTTGCGGCCCTGGCGGCGCAGGTAGGAGGCAATCGCCTCGGCGTCATCGGTGACCGAGCCGAGCCCGACAAGCACGGTTTCCGCGTCATCGCATTCGAAGGTCTTGACGGTGGAGTATTCGCGGCCCGTCAACTCGCTGTACTCAGCCATCGCTTCGCGGACGAAGCGCGGCACGTCGCGGACAAAGTGGGTGCGGTGGTCGACGGCGCCGGCCTGGTAGTCGGGCTGGTTCTGCACCCCGCCGGTGAGACCGGGGTTGTGAACGTCGACCTGGGCCGGAACGCGCTGCCGCGTCCCCTTCTCATGGGCGCCGAGCCATTGGCGGCGCCATTGTGCGTGCAGTTCCTCGGGCAGATGCGCGAGCGTTTCCCCGACCAGGTCGCCGGCATTGTCGATTTCCACCGCCTCGGCATTGGCGTCGAGATAGTCGATCAGCGCGGCATAGTCCGACTGAAGCATGTCTGCGCTGTGGCGGCCGAGATAGCGTTTGAGATGGAAGACCCGGCCCTTGGCGCCGAAGAGCATTTCCTGCGCCACGGTCGGGCACGGAATCCGGCCGTTCGGGTCGCCGACGAAGCGCTCGAGCAGCGCATCTTCCGGCATCATGCATTCGCTCATCATGTGCGAGGTGACGAAGCCGTCCATTGCGTTGGCGACCGGGATCATCGACATCGAGGAGACCTTGTAGGAGATCGCCGCGAGGTCGGCCGCTTCCTGCGGGTTGGAGCCGAAGAGGATCGTGTAGCCCGAGGGCAGCAGCGCGTAGACATCGTCATGGCCGGCCATCACGTTGAGCGAATGGCGGGAGACGGAGCGCGCGGCGACCTGCATGACAAAACCGCCGACTTTCTTGCCGACGGTCACGTAATGGCTTTCGATGCCGTAGAGGATGCCCTGCGAGGAGGAGGCGTTGGAGATATATTGTCCGCCCGTCAGCGCAGCGCCAAGCGCGCCGGATTGCGCGGAGTGCTCGCCCTCGGGTTCGAAGAAGAACGGATGCCTGTTCCAGATATTGAGCCCGCCGCCGGCGCGGAACGCTTCGTAGATCTCAGCGATCTCGGTCGAGGGCGTGATCGGATAGCCGATGACCCCGCCACAGACCTGTCCCATCACTTGCGCGATGGCGCCGTTTCCGTGAATTACGCTGGGTACACCGGGGAACTCCGGTGTCTTGGCTAGAGTATCTTTCATCTTGCTCACCGTTTTTCTTTCGGATCGATTCTATGCCTTTTTGGTCGGACGATACATGGCGCCATCGGACACGGGATCTTGTGCGAACACGCCGCGCGCACTGGTCTGCCCGAGAGACCATAGCACAGAAAAAGGCCCGGAACGGCCTTTTTGAAGCTGTGCATTGGCGTTGTGACCGCTAACCTGAGGCGTTCGGGCCGAGTTGTCAAAATTGGTAAGGGACCCTGCCATGAAACCGCCAAGGATTGCCGCGGTGGAATTTCCGCCATGCTCCTGACGCATAGCGAAACGACAAAGTTGCATAGCTAAAGATCGCTGACGAAACCGGCAAGATAGTTACGCTGCGGTTGCATTCATCGATTTGCCGCGACTCGTGCCCAATGTCGGGTGATTTGCCCGCTTCGGAGGCAGTTTCTGTCTACGGGCGGCAGCTCCCGCCCAGGGCGGCAAAACCCGCGTCAGGCGCGCCCGCGACGCCCCCGCCAACCACCGCGTCGGCGCGGTCCGTCGCCCCTGGCCAGCCCCTCGCGCAGCACCGCGCTCATCGGATGCGCGGGCTCCGCTTCGGCATGGCGCGCCACCAGCGCCGGGAGCGCCTCGACGGCCTCCATCCCTTCGGGCAACGACAGGGCCCAGTCCATGAAGATCGAGCGGCATTCCGGCTCCGAGATCCCCTCGATCCGGTAGGCCTCGCGGATCAGCGCCTTGGGGTCGAAACGATCCCCTTTCATGCCACGCCCTCCCCGGCCACGACCGGACGGGCGAGCACGCTGTCGATGATTTCCGCGGCCACGGCCCGGCGGTCCTGCAACGCCTGGACCAGGCTCTCCAGGTCCTCGAACGCCGTCTCCCGGGCCAGCACTTCCCGCGCGCCCTGCCCCAGCGTCTCCGGATCAAGCGGGCCATCCACCAGCAGCTTGCCGACGCTCTGAACCGCGCGCGCCAGTCGGTAGGTTGCGGTCAGTTGCTCGGCCTCCGGCTTGCTGAGCCAGCCCCGCCGCGCACTCGCGGCCAGCTGCGGCGCCGTCCGCCGGGCATGGGCTCCGGTCAGCAACGCCCCCGCCTGTCCCACCAGTTCGATATCCTGCATCCCGCCCGGTCCGCGTTTCACATCCAGCACCCCCTGCTGGCCCTTGGCCTCCGCGAGCCGCCGCCGCATGTCGCGCACATCTTCCAGTACCTTCGCGCTGTCACGCGGCTGCGCCAGCACGGCGAGCCGCACCGCCTCGATATCCTCCCGCAGCGCAAGGCTTCCCGCCACCGGCCGCGCCCGGGTCAGAGCAAGATGCTCCCATGTCCAGGCTTCATCCGTCTGGTACTTGTCAAAAGCGGCGAGCGAGGTTGCCACCGGACCCTGCTTGCCCGAAGGCCGCAGCCGCATATCGACCTCGTAGAGCCGCCCCTCGGAGGTCGGCGCCGTGATCGCGGTCAGCACGGCCTTGGTCAGCCGCGCGTAATAGGTCGCCACCGGCAACGGGCGCGGGCCGTCGGAGGCCTCGGCATCGCCTGCGTCATAAATCATGATCAGGTCGAGATCGGAGCGCGAGTTGATCCACCCCGCCCCGAGCGAGCCCATGCCGACCGCCACCCCGCCCCGCCCCGGCGGCGTGCCGTGCTTGCGGGAGAACTCGTAGGAGACGACCGGCAGCATCGCCGAGAGCACCGCCTCCGCAAGATCCGCATATTGCCGCCCGGCCTCGGCGGAATCGACGATGCCGCGCAACAGGTGCACCCCCACCCGGAAATGCCACTCCTTGCGCCAGCGGCGGGTGACATCGAGTTGGGTCTCGTAATCCTCGGTCTCGGCGAGAAGCTGGCCAAGCGCCAGCGTCAGCGCCGTCCGGCCCGGCCAGGGCTCGAAGAAGGTGCCGCCGATCACCGCGTCCAGCACCCTGGAATTGCGCGACAGGTAGCTCGCCAGCGCCGGCGCCGTGGAGGCGATATCGACAATCAGCGCGCGCAGATGCGGGTTTGCTTCGAACATGGAGAAGAGCTGCACCCCCGCCGGAAGCCCCTGAAGGAAACCGTCAAAGGCCGAAAGCGCCTCCTCGGGCTTCGGTGCGGCATGCAGGCGGGCCAGCAGGTCCGGCTTGAGCCGCTCGAAGATCTCCTGCGCGCGGGTCGAACGCATCGCCGGGTAGAGCCGCCAGCGTGCGACGATCTCCGGCTCGTCGGCGATCACCACCTCCTCTGCGCCCGCGACGCCGGGCGCGAAGAAGCCCTCCGCCGTCTCCCGCACATCCGACAGCCGCGCCGCGATCTCTGCCTTGAAAGCCGCGGTGTCGCCCTGCCCGCACATGCGCGCGATGCGGTCGAAGCCTTCTTCGGTCGAGGGCAGCGCATGGGTGCGGGCATCGGCGACCATCTGCACCCGGTGCTCGATCTCGCGCAGGAAACGGTAATGATCGGTGAAGCTTGCCGCGAGCCGGTCCGGGATCCAGCCCTTTTCGGCCAGCTGCGCAAGTGCCGGAACGGTCTCGCGGTGCCGCAGAGAGGGGTCGCGGCCACCGGCGATGATCTGTCGGGTCTGGGTGAAGAACTCGATCTCGCGAATGCCGCCCGGGCCGAGCTTCAGGTTGCGCCCGTCAAGGCTGCCGGTCTCGTGCAGCCCCTTGTGCGCCTTGATCTTCAGCCGCATGTCATGGGCGTCCTGGATGGCGGCGAAATCGAGATGGCGGCGCCAGATGAAGGGCCGCAGCCGCTCCAGGTAGGCATCGCCCGCGGCAAGGTCGCCGCCACAGGGCCGCGCCTTTATATGGGCGGCGCGCTCCCAGGTCCGCCCGACACTCTCATAATAGCGTTCGGCGGCCTCCATCGCGAGGCAGACCGGGGTGACCGACGGGTCGGGGCGCAGCCGCAAATCGGTGCGCCAGACATAGCCCTCGCCGGTGATCTCGCTCAGAAGCGCTGTCATCCGCCGCGTCGCCTTGATGAAACCCGCGCGCGCGTCGAGAAAATCGTCCTCCGCGTAGCGGCTCTCGTCAAAGAGCATGATCAGGTCGATATCGGAGGAGTAGTTCAGCTCATGCGCGCCCATCTTGCCCATGGCCAGCGCCACCATGCCGCCCGCCTCCGGCAGGTCGTCCAGCGTTTGTCCGGGGAACTTGCCGCGCTCGAACTCGCGCGCCAGCACCGCCTTCATCGCCAGGTCGACCGAGAGATCGGCGAAATCGGTCAGCGCCCCGGTCACCTCTTCCAGCCGCCAGACCCCCGCCAGGTCCGCCAGCCCGGCCAGGAGCGCAACCCGCCCTTTCGCCTGCCGCAGCCCTGATTTCAGCTCCGATTGCGACATCGGGCGGAGCCGGTCGAACTCTTCGGGCAGAACCTCCGCGGGATCCCGGCTGAGCGCCTCGGTCAGCCACTCCACCTCCCGCGTCATCAGGGCGCGCAGATAGCTCGAGCACCCGGCCGCCCCCTCAAGGACAGCGCGGGTCTCCGGCGGAAGGCTGGCGAAGAGCGCTTGCGCGTCGGCCCCGGCTTCGGGGTTGAACGGGATGGGCGTGCGGGTGATACGGGCGGCAAAACTCATGAGGGTTTGATGGCAAGGCGAAGCGCGCGGGTCAATGAAAGACGGTTGCGCGGATCCGCATTGGCGGCCGGGATCCGGCCGGGAAAGGGCATTTCGACATGAGCAAGAGCCTTAAACGGGTCCGCGCGGCGCTGGAGGCCTCCGGGCTGTCCCATGAGCTGCGCGAGATGCCGGACAGCACGCGAACCGCGCAGCAGGCGGCCGACGCCATTGGCTGCGCGCTCGACCAGATCGCCAAGTCCATTGTCGTGGAGGGAGAGGAAAGCGGCCGGCTGACGCTCTTCGTCACCGCCGGGGGAAACCGGGTGTCGACCGACCGCATTGCCGGGATCCTGGGCGAGCCGACCCACCCGGCCGCCGGCGCCCGCATCCGCGCGGTCACCGGCTTCGCCATCGGCGGTGTCTCCCCGGTCGGGCACAAGACCCCGATCCAGGCCTATTTCGATCCGCGCCTGTCCGATTTCGAGACGGTCTGGGCGGCGGCGGGCACCCCGCGCCATGTCTTTGGCATCGCCCCGGAGGATCTGCGCGCACTCTGTGGCGCGGAGCTGGCCGGTTTTGTCGAGGACTGACCGCGGCCTTGGGCGGCCTCGCGCCAACTGAAGCGATTGAAGCTAACCAGCGGGTCGCCCGGCTTGCGTCGAGATTGTGTGCGATCCCGGAAACAGGCCCCGCCCTGTGCAAAACAACGCCGGACGGACCCGTCCGTAAAAAATGTAAAATCTTTTCACATTGACTATTGAACCCGCCGCGCGCGCCTCCCATCTGTTGTGATGTGAAAGGCATTCACATTAACCGAAACGAGGAGAAACCAATGACAACCGCAACCAATGTCACCAACCCGTCCTGGTTTGCCCGGGCCGAAGGCTGGCTCGACGAGCGCGGCAAAGGGGCCTGGATCGCCGCGATGATCCTCGGCTTCATCTTTTTCTGGCCTGTCGGCCTCGCCCTTCTTGCCTACATGATCTGGAGCAAACGCATGTTCAACGGTTCCTGCCGCAGCGCTCGCCGGGCGCATCACCGCAACTACCGTGCCGCCATGAAATCCAGCGGCAACACCGCCTTTGACGCCTACAAGGAAGAAACCCTGCGGCGTCTCGAAGAGGAGCAGGGCGCCTTCGAAGCCTTCCTGCAGCGGCTGCGCGAGGCCAAGGACAAGGCCGAGTTCGACAGCTTCATGGATGATCGTGCCCGTGCTGCTCGCAACACCAATGGCGACACCACCCCGGAAGAGGTCAACCCGGCCTGATCCATCCCCCCAAGGGGCGCCCCGTCCCGGGCGCCTCGACAGAAGGTGCGCGGTTTTCCCCAGAGCCGCGCACCGTTGCATATCAGGAGGACAGTTCCCAAATGAGCACCATGAATGCCAGCTATTCCGGCTTGCCCGACCCCGAGCGCGAGGCCGCCTATTACGCCGATATCCCGATCAAGCGCGCCGTCGCCTGGGCTGTCGACGCGGCCATCATCGCCCTTCTGACCCTGCCGGTTATCCTCGGCACCGCCTTCATCGGGCTGTTCTTCTATCCGGTTCTGTGGCTCTTCGTCAGTTTCGTTTATCGCACGCTCTCGATTGCGAACGGGTCGGCGACTTATGGAATGCGGCTGATGTCCATCGAGCTGCGCAACTGGCGCGGCGAGCGGCTGAGCCTGCCCGAAGCCTTCATGCACACATTGATCTACTCGGTCTGCTTCTCCTTCCTGCTGCCGCAGATCGTCTCGATGGGACTGATGCTGACCACCGCCCGCGCGCAGGGCATCCATGACCTCGCGCTTGGAACGGCGGCGGTGAATCGCGGCCGATAACCGCGCGCCCGGCAAGGGGGGTTGGCGAGGCTTCAAACGCCTGTTACCGTTTCATCAACCATTTCGCGACAAGCACCCGAGAATGCGCCACACCCTCCCCCTCGCCCCTCAGTTCTATGTGACGGCGCCGCAACCTTGCCCCTATCTCGCCGGGCGCATGGAGCGGAAGCTGTTCACCGCGCTGCAGGGCGAACATGCGGAGGTTCTCAACGACACGCTCTCCAAGCAGGGCTTCCGGCGCTCGCAGAACGTGCTCTACCGACCCTCTTGCGCCGATTGCACGGCCTGCCTCTCGGCCCGGATCCGGGTCGATGACTTCGCACCCACGCGCAACCAGCGCCGCGTGCTCAAGCGCAATGACACGCTGCGCCGCGAGGCGACCTCGCCCTGGGCCACCGATGAGCAATACACGCTCTTCCGCCGCTATCTCGACAGCCGCCACGCCGATGGCGGCATGGCCGACATGGACGTGTTCGAATTCGCCGCCATGATCGAGGAGACGCCGATCCGCACCCGCATGGTCGAATATCGCGAGCCTGGGCTGGAGCAGACCGATGGCCCGGAAAGCGACCTCGCGGCGGTCTGCCTCACCGATGTGCTCGATGACGGGCTGAGCATGGTCTACAGCTTCTACGAGCCGACCCTGACAAAGCGCTCGCTCGGAACCCATATCATCCTGGACCATATCGAGATCGCCCGCGCCGCCGGCCTACCTTACGTCTATCTCGGCTACTGGGTCCCCGGCAGCCGCAAGATGGGCTACAAGGCCGGGTTCAAAGCTCTGGAGATCTTCAAGACCGGCCAGTGGCAGCCGATCGGCGACCCGTCCGACCATGACAGCGAGACCCACCCGCTTTCGGTCGACCCGATCGCCGAACAGGTCGCCCGCATCACCCTGCCCGACACGCGCCCCACCGGGAGCTGAAATGCAGTTCCTCTCTGCCGTCACGCTTGTCGTGCCCGATTACGACGCTGCCATTGCCTTCTATTGTGGCAAGCTCGGCTGGGCGCTTCTGGAGGACATACCGCAGGGCCGCAAACGCTGGGTCACCATCGCGCCGGAAGGTGGCCAGTGCCGCCTGCTGCTTGCCCGCGCGGAGGGGGCGGACCAGCAGGCCGCCATCGGAAACCAGGCCGGCGGCCGGGTCGGCTTCTTCCTCTCCACGGACGATTTCGCCGGGGACCACGCGGCCATGCTGGCCGCCGGCGTCACCTTTCGCGAAGCGCCGCGGCGGGAGCCCTATGGCACGGTGGCGGTCTGGGAAGATCCGTTCGGCAATGCCTGGGATCTGATCGAACCGAAGGGCTAGGCGCTGCCTGCGTCTTTTCGATGCCCAGCATGCGGACGGGGCGAACCTTAGCTGCAGTTGCAACGCAAGCCGTGCCAGCGCCTGCCCGTGGGGTGGCGCTACAACACCCGTGGTCTGCACTTTATCCTACCAAATCCGAAATAGATCTGAGCGATACACGCGGGTGACATAGCGCCAGCCCGCCGGGACGGGCAGGCGCTGGCACGGCGGCCGTCGGCCTTGATTCCGTGCTCACCTGCGCACCGCCCCGACATCCGCAAGCGGCTCTTAATTCCCTTTCGAACACTCGAAGGGGGGCTTGCGTGTCCGGCAGAGCCCAAAGGTCCTCCGCTCAGGGCGCGGCCGCGAAGCCGCCTTCCCATTGCGCCGCCATGTTGCCGATGGCCTGGCCCATCTTCTTGTCATTGGCGGCCTTGCGCTTGGTATCCTCGTTGATCTCGCCCCCGGCCAGGCCGCCATGCTTGTGCAGCTGCGCGTTGTTCTTGCGCAGGATGTTATGCATCGCCTCGTGATAGACGATCAGCGAGCGCTGGCGCACCGTGCGCAGGTTGTCCAGGAAGATCTCCGAGCCGACAACAAGTCGTCCGTCGACCATCTTGCCCTCGGTCACCCCGTCGGAGCCGGCCAGCTCGCTGGCCTCGTATCCGGCGAACTGGATCCCGACCAGTGAGCGGTCGACATCCGGAACGAAATAGACGCAGAGGTCGCAATCGAAGCTGGCCGGTTGCACATATTCGGAGCGCACGCGGATGCCACTGTATTTGCTGCTGTATTTCAGGATCGGGTCGAACATCGTCTTGACGTCCTCGACCTGCTCCTGCCAGTTCTGCTGGAACGCATAGGGGTTGGCGAGAAGTATACGAAATGTGGACATGGAGGCCTCCATGGCACGCCGAAAAAGACGCGCCGGTTTGATGGACAGGTGCTGAAATCAGCCCGAGGATACCATGAAACCGGCCAGAACGCACGCGGGCGGCCCGATGGGGCCGCCCGTTCGCTTGTCTCGCAATCCGGTGCCGGATCAGTTGCCGATGAGGTTCGGCAGGATCGTGACCACCGATGGGAAGAGCCAGAGCAGCCCCAGCCCCGCGACCTGGATCAGCACGAAGGGGATCACGCCGCGATAGATATGGCCCGTCGTGACCTCCTTGGGCGCCACGCCGCGCAGGTAGAACAGCGCGAAGCCGAAGGGCGGCGTGAGGAAGGAGGTCTGCAGGTTGACCGCGATCATGATCGTCACCCATTTCGGGTCCATCGTGCCGCCGTAAATGACCGGCCCGACGATCGGGATGACGATGTAGATGATCTCCAGGAAATCGAGCACGAAGCCGAGGATGAAGAGCACCAGCATCACGATCAGGAAGACGGTGATCTCGCTGTCATAGCTGCGCAGGAATTGCTGGATATAGTGTTCACCGCCGAAGGAGATGACGACGAGGTTCAGCAGTTGCGAGCCGATCAGGATGGTGAAGACCATCGAGGTCACCTTGGCCGTCTCCCGCACGACCGGTGTCAGCACCCGCTTGGCGAAGAGCACCCAGCAGGCATAGAAGATGCCGAACATCGCGTAGAGATAGGCGCCCTTGGCAACGAGGAAGGCGATCCAGTTCTCGAAGGTGACGTTTTCCTGGTTCACCCGCAGGTCGAAATTCACGCCGACGAGGATCATGATGATGATCGCGAAGGTGGCCCAGATGATCACCGCGCCCTTGCCGTCATCTTCCGCCAGCCGGCGATAGGCGGCCAGCATCAGCGCCCCACCGGCGCCGAGCGCGGCGGCCGGGGTCGGGTTGGTGATGCCGCCCAGGATCGAGCCGAGCACGGCGACGATCAACACCAGCGGCGGGAAGACCACGCGCAGCAGCTCGTTCTGCCCCAGCACCCGCGCCGCCGAGCGGCAGCCATAGAGCACCATCGCCAGCGGGATCGCCAGCAGCAGCACGGTCTGGCCGGGTGTCGTCAGCGGGCCGATCAGGGCCGCATCCACGCCGAGCGCCAGCAGCACCCCTGCCCCGCCGATCAGCAGATCGCGCGGATCGCCCTGCGGCGCAACCCCGCGCGCCGTGGTCAACACGAGCGAGAGCAGCAGGAAACCGGTGACAATGGAGCCCGACAGGATCGGCGCATTGGCGATCTTCTCGGCCTTGGCCTCGACGAGTTCCTCTTCGGTCAGCTTGCGGCTCTCCTGAACGCCGCCGGCGGCGTCGATATCGGATTGCTGGGCAATGGCTGCATCCCAGGCCTCCTGCCCATGCAGGTCGATCATCGCCGCCTGGCATTGCTCGCCGACATTGGTCCGCAGGCTCGCGGTCTTGCCGGCATCGGAGAAGCTGTCGACCGTGACATCCTGCGAGCCGATCACATTGGCCGAGGAGAGGAAGATCGTGCCGGCGATCAGCGCCACCGGAATGGCGAGGAACCAGGTCAGACCGTGGTTGCGACCGATCCCTGCGCCATCGCCGTCATCCATCGCAACCGGCGGCGCCTTGGACGGGTTGAGGATCGCGTAGCCGAGCGCATAGGCGGCGTAGAGCACCGCGAGCAGGATGCCGGGCACGAGCGCTGCCTGGAAGAGCGTGCCGACCGAGACCACGGCAGGCTGACCGAGATAGGTCAGCGCGTCCGAACAGCCGACGAGCTGGGCGCGTTCTTCCTGCGCGGCGGAGTAGAGATCGCCTGCCAGCGTGCCGAGCAGCACGATGACGATGGAAGGCGGAATGATCTGCCCCAGCGTACCCGAGGCCGCGATGACGCCCGTAGCCAGCTCCGGCGAGTAATTGTTGCGCAGCATCGTGGGCAGGGCGAGCAGGCCCATGGTGACGACCGTCGCGCCAACGATACCGGTGGAGGCGGCAAGGAAGGCGCCAACGACCACGATCGAGACCGCAAGACCGCCCGGCAGCGGGCCGAAGACCTTGGCCATGGTGGTCAGCAGGTCATTGGCGATCTTGGAGCGTTCCAGCGTGATGCCCATCAGCACGAACATCAGCACTGCCAGCAGCGTCTCGATCGAGGCACCGGCGAGCACGCGCTCGTTGATCCGGTTGACGATGAAGGAGAGATTCCGATCCATCGCCTGTTCCCAGCCGCCCGGGAAGACCGAAACGGCTTCGCGCGGCAGGTCCGGATATCGGAAGACCGAGATCGCATCCGCCGCAACGCCGGAACTGACGACCTCCTTGTAGGCTTCCGACGACTTGTCGATCGCCTGGTGG
Source organism: uncultured Tropicimonas sp. (assembly GCA_947497945.1). Classification (GTDB taxonomy): domain Bacteria; phylum Pseudomonadota; class Alphaproteobacteria; order Rhodobacterales; family Rhodobacteraceae; genus Tropicimonas. The sequence continues at coordinate 212,700 of CANMIP010000002.1, forward strand.
ATCAGCAGCCCGGCCGAATCCAGCGAGGCGATGATGCCGAAGGAGATGATGGCCGCGCCGCCGATGGCGAAAGCCACCGGGAAGCCGGAGAGGATTGCGCCGAAGAGGCACAGGAAGACAATGATCAGGCCGATTTCGACCCCGTCGAGTCCTAGAAACATCTGTCCGGCCCCTTAGTGTATTTCCGCGACACGCTCGGCATCCGCATCGCCGAGCTTGTCCTTGTCGAGATATTTGCCTTCGCTCTCATGGCCCTCGCGCAGCTCCAGGAAGGAGCGGTAGAAGAACGCGACGGCCTGCAGGAAGACCATGCCGGCAAAGGCGACGAGCAGCAGCTTGAAGAGGAAATAGCCGTTGAAGCCATTGGGCGAGAAGCCGATGGTCTCGACGTTCCACTTCACGATGCGCGATTTCTTCAGCATCAGTTCAAGCTTGTCGGAGGCCGAGATCTTGGGCGTGATGAGGTGGCGCCACATGAAGAACCAGCCATACATCCAGATCAGCACGGCCATCGGCATCATGAAGATCAGGCTGCCCACCATGTCGATGATCTTGCGGGTGCGTTCGCGCACCACGGCGTAGACCAGGTCGACCCGGACATGGCCGCCCTGCACGAAGGTGTAGGTGGCGCAGAGCGCGACGATCATGGCGTTGTAGAGCTTGAGCTCCTCCGACCACCAGGAGACGTCGAAGGTGATCGTCTTGCCAAAGCCGATGGAGATCTGGGAGGCCGCGAAGATGCGCTGCATGAAGACGATGACGATCTGCTGCAGCACCATCAGCAGCCCGGCCCAGGCGGCGAAGCGGCCAACCGTGTTGGCGAAGGCTTCCAGCCCGATGACCACGCCCCAGAGCAGCCGGTTCCAGAACAGGCCGATGGCGGTGATGGTCAGGAAGGCGGTGAAGACGACAAAGAAAAACTCAACCGATCCGCCGTAATAGGCGAAGCGCATGATTGCTTCCTTGTTCGACCAGTCCAGCCAGAGGCCGGGATGCGAGATCGCGTAGAAGAAGTTGTAATAGGCTTCGATGATATTGGCGGCGACCCACCCGATGAAGGTGCCGCCCCATGCCTCGACCAGTCCCATATGGCCCGTCCCCTGAAGGTATTCTTGTCGCCCCGCCCCACGACGAAAGCGAAAAGGCAGGCCCTTTCAGGGGCCTGCCGGGTTTTCTTGAAGTGATGACTTAACCGAGGATACGGTCACGCTGCGTGCGGTACGCGCCTTCGGAAGCGTCGATCCAGGACGAGGAGGCCTTCATCGAAGCCAGGTAGCCGTCGTAGATCTTGTCGTAGAGATCGCCATCGCGCTTGCTTTCCAGCGTCTCCTTGGCAGCAGCCCCCATCGCGTCCCAGACAGCGTCGTTGAAGGAAAGAACCTTCACGCCAGCGGACTGGAGGCGCTGCAGAGCGGCACCGTTGTTGGAGAGGAACTGGGCGAGGTTCCACTGGTGGGTCTCGGCGGAGGCAATCTCGATCGCCTTCTGCTGGGCCGGGGTGAGGCTTTCGAAGACCTCGCGGTTGACGGCCAGGGAGAGACCCGCGCCCGGCTCGTGGAAGCCGGCGGTGTAGTAGAACTTGGTGATCTCCTGGAAGCCGGCTTTCTCATCGGCCCAGGGACCGATCCACTCGGTGCCGTCGATCGCTCCGGAGGCAAGCGCCTGGTACACTTCGGAGCCGGGCAGGTTCTGCACCGACGCGCCGAGCTTGCCGAGGGCTTCGCCGCCAAGACCCGGCATGCGGAACTTGAGGCCGTTGAAATCCTCGGGGCCGTTGATCTCCTTGCGGAACCAGCCACCGGCCTGCGCGCCGGTATTGCCGCAGAGGAAGGACTTGAGGCCGAAGAGCTCGCCGAGTTCGTCATGCATCTCCGCGCCGCCATTGAAGTAGTACCAGTTCACCAGTTCCTGGGCGGTCATGCCGAAGGGAACGGAGGTGAAATAGGCATAGCCCGGATGCTGACCGACGAAATAATAATCGGCGGCGTGATACATGTCGGCCTGGCCGGCGGTGACGGCGTCGAAGACCTCGAAGGCGCCGACGAGTTCGCCCGCGGCCTTCACGTCCACCGTGAGCGTACCATCGGTGATGGCGGTGATGGAGTCAGCGGCGCGTTGCGCGGCGTCGAAGACGCCGGCGAGGCCACGGCCCCAGGTCGTGACCATGGTCAGGGTGCGCTTGCCCTGGGCGTAAGCAGGCGCGGCGAGCGCGGTCGCGGCGGCAGCGGAGCCGCCAATAGCAGACGTCTTCAGAAAAGAACGACGATCCATGTGAGTGTCCTCCCGTTGGTACCTTGGAGCCCGCCTTTAGGCAGGCGGATCGTTTCAAGTGTCCGGGAGGTTAGCGAGGTCCTCGTGCCGCTAAAATACCGACAAATGCGTAGATCCGGGCAAATGGTTAAGAAATCCGACCAATTTTCGGGCAGGCAGGACATGGTGGCCGCGCCAGATGCGCCGCGCGCGCCGGTTCGGAGCTGGCCGCTTCGCTCTCCCCGGCGTCGAATCACGCAGGCAAAGACCCGCCCCGGCCCGCGGCCCCGCACACGATTCGGCGCGCTGCGAGACCGGGACGCCGCGACCGACCGACGGAAGGCTTACGCTCACCGTCCTGCGATCCGGCGGCAGGACAGCACAGCCACCGGATCTCACGCCATTTCTCGCCTCATACCATCGCGGTGACATGCCCGTCAGGCGACCGGCACCGGCGCTGCCCGGGGGCGGCAAGACGGGTTCTTGGCGATCCATCCCCGGGGCACGAGACCCTGCCGCCTCCTTCCCTTTTCGCCGATCACCGGAGGGCCCCGCCGGGGCGCAGGATCCGCCTGGCCCATCCGCGCGCGCCGCTCCCTTGCATCTTGCCCGCGCAAGCGCGTATTTTTCGCCAGCCCGCAATCGGAAGGGAGGCCGATCTGCCCGTGGACCGTCGCCCGCTTCGCTCGTTTCAAGGCATTCGGCTCAGCTATGCCCAGAAGCTGTTCCTTCTGGCGACGGTGCCGCTGGTGCTGGCGATGGCGGCAATCTCGCTGCTTGTCGCGGTGCAGGCGCGCAGCCTGGCCGACCGCGAGATCGCGGAGCTTGAGAACCGGCTGATTGCGGCCAAGCGAACGGAACTGAAGAATTATCTCGCCCTCGCCCGAACCGCCATCTCGAAGGATTACGGCCGCGCGCTGCCCGATGACGAGGATGCCAAGGAACGCGTCATCCAGACACTTGCGGCGATGATCTACGGCCAGGACGGCTATTTCTTCGTCTATGATTACGAAGGCAAGAACCTTGTCGCTCCGCGTCAGACCGAACTGATCGGCGCCGACTGGAGCGGGCTGACCGATGCCGCCGGCACCCCGATCGTCGATGAGCTCATCGCCATCGCCCGGCGCGGCAGCGGCTATCACAGCTACCTCTGGTACAAGCCATCGACCGGCGAGGAGGCGCAGATGGTCTCCTATGTGGTCGGGCTGCAGGACTGGAGATGGGCCATCGGGACCGGCATCTTCATCGACGACGTGCTGACCACCGTCGCCGCCGCGCGCTCCGAGACGGAAGCGCGGGTCCGGGAGACCTTCCTCTGGATCGCCGCGATCACGATGGCGGCGCTGCTGCTGGTCTTCTTCTCCGGGCTCTGGCTCAATATCCGCGAGCGAAGGCTGGCCGATGCCAAGCTCAAGGCGCTCACGCAACGGATCTTCGACACCCAGGAGGAGGAGCGCGGCCGCGTCGCCCGCGAGCTGCACGATTCCATCAGCCAGATCCTCGTCAGTGTCCGCTACATGCTGGAACTGGCCCGCCGCCGCCTGCGCGCGGATGACCGGCGCGCCGAGGAAAATCTCGATGCCGGGATCGACGCGCTTGGTGGCGCGATCCAGGAGGTCCGGCGCATCAGCCGCGACCTGCGCCCCGGCGTGCTCGACGATCTCGGCCTTGGCCCGGCGCTGCAATCGCTGACCGAGGAGTTCGGCGCCCGTACCGGCATCGAGATGGAATTCGAGACCGTCGTCTTCCGCAACCGCCTCGACCAGGATGCCAAGATCTCGCTTTACCGCGTCGCCCAGGAGGCCCTGACCAATATCGAGCGCCATGCGGAGGCGACCCGCGTGAGCCTGCATGTCTTTGGTCATACCGGCGGCGCCACGCTGCGGATCGCCGATAATGGGCGCGGTCTCGCAGCCGCCCGCAGCGCCACCGGACCGACCCAGGGCCTCGGCCTGCGCAACATGCAGGAGCGGATCGAACAGCTTGGCGGCCAGCTGCGCATCCAGAGCACGCGCAACGGCACGGTCATCGAGGCCCAGGTGCCGTTGAGCCATATCCTGGCGCCGGGAAGCGGCGCCGAAGAGCCGCGCTCGGGCGCGCCCGCCCGAAAGAAGGAAAGGAAGAGCGCATGAACGCCACGCGTGTGATGATCGTGGACGACCACCCGATGGTCGCGGCCGGGATCGAGGCGATCCTGGAGAGCTATCCCGATATCGAAGTGGTGGGCACCCTGTCCAACGGCCAGGAGGCCGTGGACAATGTCGGCGCGCTGGCCCCGGATGTTGTGCTGATGGATCTCAACATGCCGTCGGTGAACGGGTTGAACGCCACCGAGATGCTGCTGGAAGACCACCCCGACCTGCGCATCCTGATCCTGTCGATGCACGATTCGCCGGAATACATCTCCACCGCGCTTGGACATGGCGCGCGCGGCTACGTGCTCAAGGACGTACCGACCGAGCAGATAAAGGAAGCCATCGACCGCGTCATGGCCGGCGAGCGCTATCTGTGCACCGGCGCCACCGCGTCGCTGACCCCGGAGACCGATAGCGGCCGCGAGGCGCTGACCAGCCGCGAACAGACGATCCTGCTGCAGCTTGCCCAGGGCAAGTCGAACAAGGAGGTCGCCAATATCCTCGGCATCTCGGTGCGCACGGTCGAGACGCATCGCAAGAACATCAAGCGCAAGCTCGGGATCTCCTCGACAGCCGGGCTGACCCGCTATGCGATGGAACATGGTGTGTTGCAGGGCACGGGCGCACGGTTCTGAGCAACTGCCCCGGAGTGATCCGGACGGCGCATCAGCCCCGCCGCGCCGGCGCGGCATGTCCCGGCGCAAGGGCGGCGGAACTAGGTCGCGGATCCGGCACGGAAGCGGGCCCCTCGACCTTGGGAATCTCGTGGCGGATCTGACTTTGAAAATGGTCGGGACGGCAAGATTCGAACTTGCGACCTACGGTACCCAAAACCGTCGCGCTACCAGGCTGCGCTACGCCCCGAACTGGTTCGGCCTGCCTTCGCACCGGCGCCGATCAGCGCTATATGACCGCAGTCGCGGCAAATCACAAGCACAGCTTTGCACGGATTGGGCAAGTGGCCCCGGCCCTATTCCGAGCAGGGCCAGGCGGCCGTCTGCCCGAGTGCCGGGTGGCGCAATTCGCTGCCGGGCACGATCCCCATCGCCTCGGCCAGGCCGCCATTGATCTCCAGCACGACCAGCACCCCCCGGCCGCCATCAATCGCCGTCAGGTCGCCGGGAACGGCACGCGAATGCACCCGCGTCACGACCCCGTCCTTGTCGGCGAAGATCATGTCGAGCGGGATCAGGGTATTCTTCATCCAGAAACTGGCCGGACCGGGCGCTTCGTAGACGAAGAGCATTCCCGCCGAGCGCGGCATCTGTTCACGGAACATCAGCCCGCGCGCCCGCTCCTCGGGCGTATCGGCCAGTTCGACGCGAAACTGTGCCTGGCCCCAGTCCCCGCGCAGCTCGACCTTGTCGGGCGCACAACCGGCCGAAACCGCCAGCGGCAACAGCAGGCAGGTCGCCAGCAGGGCCGGAAACAGGCGTTTCGCCCCGCGCCTCATCAGCCGTCGTCGCGGATTGCCCGCTCCCAGGCGGCAACCTCGATTGCCATCAAACCGCGCCGCCCGTTCGCGACCCGCAGCCCGACAGCCTCGCCCGGTTGCAGATCCGCCAGGCCGGAGCGCCGCAGCACCTCGACATGCACAAAGATATCCTCGGAGCGGCCGAAGACATTCGCGAAGCCGAATCCCTTCGCCTTGTCGAACCATTTCACCCGCGCCGGTTCCAACGGCAGGCTGGCCAGTTCTTCCGGAGTAATGGTGGCAAGGTCTTCGAGCGGCGGGCCGTCGCCATCGCTCGGCGGCACGATCGAAACGACCTCGACCGCCTGCATCCCGCGTATGGTCTGCTGCGCGAGGATCTCGATCTCGGCCCCGTCCGCGACGGAGGACTGTCCAAAATTTCTGAGGACATTCGCATGAAGAAGGATATCCGGTCCCCCCTCATCCGCGATCACGAATCCGAACCCCTTCAGGGGATCGAACCACTTCACATGGCCGCGCATCACGCGCTGCTCCGTAGATTCGACGTTTTCGGTCACCAAGAGGTCACCATTGCACCACTCCCGTTGCTCGGGTGAGCTTCATCACATAACAGTGCAATAATGAATTCGTTGTCGAAGTAATCACAGTGCATTACCCGAAGGCAACGATAACAAGTCCCTACGATTAAGCCATTGGCCGATATACATCAAGCGCATCATTGTTAAAAAGTCTCATCCGTTCGCGATGGCTTCTTTCTGCAGGTCCCGGCGCCAGGAAACGGCGCATTCAGGGCGACAGTCTTTCGACATCCCAACCGCCCTGCCCGTCCGCGCGCCAGCGAAAGCGATCATGCAGCCGGAAGGCCCCGTCGGCCCAGAATTCGATCTCGATCGGCGTGAGCCGATAGCCGCCCCAGAATGGCGGACGTTTCGGGCTGGGCCCATGTTTCGCCGTCACCTTCGCCACCTCGGCCATCAGCGATGTGCGCGAGGCAAGCGGCTGGCTCTGCTTCGACGCCCAGGCGCCAATGCGGGACTTGAGCGAGCGTGACGCGAAATAGGCATCCGCCTGTGGACCTTCCTCGCGGGTGATCGTGCCGCGGGCGCGCACCTGCCGGCGCAGGTTTTTCCAATGCATCACGAAAGCGGCCTTGCCGGCGCTCTCCAGCTCTTCGGCCTTGGCCGAGCCGTAATTCGTGTAGAAGACGAAGCTGTCCGCCTCGATCTCCTTGAGCAGGACCATGCGCGCATTCGGCATCCCCTCCGAATCGACCGTGGAGAGCGCAATGGCGTTCGGATCGTTGGGCTCGGTCGCTTCCGCCTCGCGCAGCCATTGCCGGGCGAGGGTGAAGGGGTCGTTTCCGGCAAAGATGCCGCTTCGGTCGCTCATGCGGGCCTCCTGTCGTGATGTTTGATGGCTACACCGCTCGGCGTCCGGGCGCCAGCAAGGAAGCGGGGATCTTGCTTCCGCCCCGCTGCTTGGCCTAAACGGGCGCAATGTTGATCCGAGAGGCGGAGGGTGAGATGACGAATGGGCTTATGGCCGGCAAGCGTGGCCTTATCATGGGGCTGGCCAATGACAAATCCATCGCCTGGGGGATTGCGAAGGCCTGCACCGATGCCGGCGCGGAGCTGGCGCTGACCTACCAGGGCGATGCCTTCCGCAAGCGCGCGATCCCGCTGGCCGAGCAACTCGGCGTCAAGCTGCTGGCCGATTGCGACGTGGTGGACGACGCTTCGGTCGATGCCGCCTTCAAGCAGATCGAGGACGCCTGGGGCGAGCTGGACTTCATCGTCCACGCCATCGGCTTCTCCGACAAGAACGAGCTGCGCGGCCGCTATGTGGACACGTCCCGCGACAATTTCACCATGACCATGGATGTCTCGGTCTATTCCTTCACTTCGGTGATGCAGCGGGCCGAGAAGCTTATGAAGAATGGCGGGTCGGCGCTGACGCTGACCTATCTCGGCGCTGAAAGGGTAATGCCGCATTATAACGTGATGGGCGTGGCCAAGGCGGCGCTGGAGGCTTCGGTGCGCTACCTGGCCGAGGATCTCGGCAAGGACGGCATCCGCGTCAACGCCATCTCCGCCGGCCCGATCAAGACGCTGGCCGCGTCCGGCATCGGCGATTTCCGCTACATCCTGAAGTGGAACGAGCTGAACTCGCCGCTGCGCCGCAATGTCACCATCACGGATGTCGGCAATTCTGCGCTATACCTGCTCTCCGACCTGGGCGCGGGCGTGACGGGCGAGCTGCATCATGTGGATGCGGGGTATCATTCCGTCGGCATGAAAGCCGTGGATGCGCCCGATATTGACGCCGTAACCGGAAAGAAGTGAGCCAGAAGATGAGCGACCGCCCCCGTCCCGACCGCCTGCCCCATGAGAAGGGGTTCCATATCTCCTGGGACCAGATCCACCGCGACAGCCGGGCACTGGCCTGGCGACTCGACGGACAAGGGCCGGATGACGGCGCCTGGAAGGCCATCGTGGCGATCACCCGCGGCGGCATGGCGCCTGCGATGATCATCGCCCGCGAACTCGATATCCGGCTGGTCGACACGATCTCGGTGAAATCCTACAACCACCAGCAACAGACCGACGCCGTTGTTCTGAACAGCCCGAGCGAGGAGCTGATGGGCGACGGCACGGGCATTCTCGTCATCGACGACCTTGTCGATTCGGGAAAGACGCTCGAACTGGTGCGCAAGCTCTATCCCAAGGCCCATTTCGCCACCGTCTATGCCAAGCCCAAGGGTCGGCCAATGGTGGACAGCTTCATCACCGAAGTGAGCCAGGACACCTGGATCTTCTTCCCGTGGGACATGGCGCTGCAATATGTGGAGCCCTATCGCGGCACCGACTGACCGGCAGCACCACCGCACTGTCGAGCACCCGGACCGCCCCCCGCCCCGGCCGCATCCGCTGCCGGGACCGTCCTGGGCCGGCCTCCGGCTCGGGGACTACGACACGCGGCGACAGGCCCGAGTCCGGCCGCCCCCCCCATTCCTGGCCTCATTAACCGAGATTTCATCCCAAGCGTGAATGCTGCGGGCTGAAACCGGCGCCCCAGCGTTGCCGGGTCCGATCAGCCACCGGAGCCTTGCACGCAAACCTCGGTCAACGCCACACTTGCCCGCGCCCGCAAGTTGAAGAAATCCGGAGATGTCCCGGCAGCGACGCTCCTGCTGGAGGAAATCCCGTCGCGGTTTCCGCGCAATCCCCGCTTGCGCGAGATGCTTGCCAGCCTCAAGGAACTGCCCCTTCCGCCGGGGACCGCTTCTCCCATCACATGGACAGGGGGGCCGCCCAATACGAGTAGGAAGCAATGGAAGAGGCGCGCGAGAGCTTCTGCGCGGCGCTGCGAGTGCACCCCAATCACCCGGAAGCGCTCCACAATATCGGCTCGACCGAGTTGTCGCTCGGCAATATCGAGGCCGCCAGGGAGAGTTGCAACGCGGCGATCCTGGCGGATCCCGGCTTTGCCCCGCCCTATTCCGCGCTCAGCAACCTGCTCATGGAAGCGCCGGACCCGGCCTGGCTCGGGCTGCTGCAAACCGCCCTCAAGCGGGCCGACGCCCTGCCGGACAAGGTCCTGCTCGCCTTCGCGCTCGGGCAATCGCTCGAACGCGCCGGAGACATGGGAAACGCTTTTTCCGCATTCGACCTCGGCAGCGCGCTCCAGCACAGCACCCTCGGAGCGTCGCCACAGAAACAGGTCGAGGATCTCTGCAAGGTCTCCCGCCCCTGTTGTGGCGCCCCTCCGGCAATCGGCCCGCTCTCGGATTGGGCGACGTGCCGAAGCCGATCTTCATCGTCGGCCTGCCCCGGTCCAGCTCCACGCTGACCGAAACGATCCTTTCCCGCCATAGCGGGATCGTGGCAGGCGGCGAGCGTTTTGCCCTGCCCATGGCAATCAACGCCGCGGGCGGCTTTCGCGGTTGGCCGGACCGCGAACAGGCACAGATCGTCCGCGACCTCTACCGCCACTCGCTGCGCGACTTCGGCACCGCGCCGCAATGGGTCACGGACAAGCTGCCCAACAATGCCTGCCTGGTCGGCCTGGTCCGCATGGCCCTCCCGGAAGCGAAGATCATGGAGACCCTGCGCGACCTGCGCGCCGTTGCCTGGTCGATCTTCAGGACCCATTTCGCCGGATCGCCGCCGATGAACCCGTATTCCTACAGCTTCGACGACCTGGCCGCCTATATCGCGGCGCATGAAGCGATGATGGGCCTGTGGACCCACCATTTCGGCGCAGATATCGTCCCGTTTGACTGCGATGCGCTGACCGAGGACCCCGAGCCCCGTATCCGCGCCCTGCTCGCCGAATTGCAGATCGCGTTCGAATCGGCCTGGCTCTCGCCACAGGATGCCAAACGCTCGGTGCGCACGGCCTCCGTCAGCTAGGTGCGTGTCCCGATCTATCGCGGCAGCTCGCAGGCCTGGCGGAAATACGAAAGCCAACTCAAGCCGTTGACGGACAAACTTGAGGCGATTGCTCGCCCGGGCCTGGATCGCTCCGCCGCTTGACGCAAAAGAATCCGGCACAACCGGAGCCTGCCCCTCCGGGCCGGCAGAGGCGCAATTCCCTTTCGGCCCGCAATGGCGATTGCTAGAGACGAGAGGTCGACCGCCGCCCGGAGCCGCCAATGCCCCTGCCACTGAACCCGGCCATGCAGGCCACGGATGTTTCTCCCGTCCCCGAGGCCGGGCGCTGGATCGCCGGACGGAGGTTTCCCGCCGACCGCCCGCTGATCAATGTCAGCCAGGCCGCCCCGGTCGCGCCGCCTCCCGAGCCGCTGCGCCGAGCCATGGCAGAGGCGTTGATGGAAGACCCGACGAGCCATCTCTACGGGCCCGATCTCGGCCTGCCGGCGCTGCGCTCCGCCCTCGCGGAGCAGGTCTCCGCGCAATATGGCGGCCTTGTCCGCCCCGAGCAGACCGCCATCACCTCCGGCTGCAACCAGGCCTTTGCCGCCGCCATCGCCACGCTGGCCGGCCCGGGCGATGAAGTCCTGCTGCCAACCCCTTGGTATTTCAACCACAAGATGTGGCTCGACATGTCCTCGATCCGCACCGTCCCGCTGCCCACCGGCCCGGACCTGCTGCCCTCGCCGGAGGCCGCCGCGCGCCTGATCGGCCCGAAGACCCGTGCCATCGCCCTGGTCACGCCGAACAACCCGGGCGGGGTCGAGTACCCGCCGGACCTTGTCACCGCCTTTGCCGAACTGGCCCGCAGGCATGGAATCGCGCTGTTGATCGACGAGACCTATCGCGACTTCCACAGCCGCGAAGGCGCGCCGCACCCGCTCTTCGAGGACCCGGACTGGGACGAGACCCTGATCCGGCTCTACAGCTTCTCCAAGGCCTACCGGCTGACCGGGCATCGTGTCGGCGCCCTGATGTCGAGCCCGGAACGCCTGGCCGAGGTCGAGAAATTCATCGATTCCGTCACCATCTGCCCCAGCCAGATCGGCCAGCGCGCCGCCCTCCTGGGCATCCGCACCCTCGGCGACTGGCTTTCCGGCGAACGCCGCGAGATCCTGGCCCGGCGCGCCGCCATTGAGTCCGGTTTCCCCAGACTGGCAGACCGGGGATGGCGGCTTCGGGGCTGCGGCGCCTATTTCGCCTATGTCGAACACCCTTTCGCGCTGTCCTCGGACGCCCTGGCACAGGCGCTGGTCGAAGAGGCGAGCGTGCTCTGCCTTCCCGGCACGATGTTCGAGCCCCGCGGCGCGGCCTCGGGCGCGCGCCACCTGCGTCTGGCCTATGCCAATATCGACGCCGACGGGATCGAAACGCTGTTCGATCGGCTCGCGCGCGCGGCGTTCGAACGCTGAGTCCGCTTGCCTCCCTGCCGCGCAACGCCTAGACAAACGCGACACGTTGCGCAGGAGGCCACCGAGCGATGAGCACCAAGAAAAAGTCGTTTAGCGACTACCTTATGATGGGCCTGATGGGCCTTCTGATCCTCGGACTGGGCGGCTTCGGCATCACCAATTTCTCCGGCGGCGGCACCAGCATCGCCTCCGTCGGCGACCGCGACATCACCGCGGAGGATTATTACCGCGCCATGGTGCAGGCGATCCGGGTCGAGGAAGCCTCGGGCGCGACCGATCTCAGCCTTGCGGCGCTGGAAGCGGCGGGCGTCCCCGCCCAGGTGCGCGGCCAGCTCATCGGGACCGAAGCGCTCAACAACGAGACCGACCGGCTCGGCCTCTCCGTCGGCGATGACGAGGTCGCCCGGATGATCACCGGCTCCTCCGCCTTCGACGGCATCAATGGCGATTTCGACCGCGAAGCCTACGAGTTCTTTCTCGACCAGAATGGCTGGAACGTCGCCGATTTTGAACAATCCGTCCGCGAGGAAAGCAGCCGCAACATCCTGCAGGCCAGCGTTGTCGCCGGCCTTGCCCCGCCCGAGCAGCTGAGCGATGTGCTGACCAACTGGTATGGCGAACGCCGCAGCTTCCGCTGGGCCGTCTTCGCACCGGACAGCCTGACCAGCGAGATCCTGGCCCCGACCGAGGCGCAGCTTGAAGCCTTCCACGGCGAGAACACCGCCGCCTTCACCCTGCCCGAGATGAAGCGCATCACCTATGCCTGGCTGACGCCGGAAATGCTGCTGGACGAGGTCGAGATCGACGAGGCCGACCTGCGCGCGCTCTATGCCGAGCGGGCGGACGAATATGTCATCCCCGAGCGGCGTCTCGTGGAGCGGCTGGTTTTCGGCACCGCCGAGGAGGCGACCCAGGCGCGCGAAGCGATCGAGGCCGGCGAGAGTGATTTTGCCGCCACCGTCGAAGCGCGCGGGCTGACGCTGGAAGATGTGGATCTCGGGGAGCAGACCGAGGCGGATCTCGGCCAGGCCGGCGCCGCTGTCTTCGGGCTGGAAGAGCCGGGGCTTGTCGGCCCCTACCCGACCGATCTCGGCCCCGCGCTGTTCCGTATGAACGGCATCCTGCAGGCGCGCGAGACGAGCTTCGAACAGGCCGAGCCCGAGCTGCGCTCCGAACTGGGCCGTGAACGGGCACGCCGCATGATCGAGGACATGATCACCGATCTCGACGACCGGCTCGCCGGCGGCGCGACGGTGGAGGACCTCGCCAAGGAGACCGGCATGGAGATTGGCACGGTCGATTACCATGCCGGCGCCGAGGCCGGCATCGCCGCTTATACCGATTTCCGCGCCGCCGCCGGTGCCCTGGGTGAGAAGGATTTCCCGGAGATCCTCACGCTGGACGATGGCTCGATCTATGCGATGCGGCTCGAGGAGCTGATCGAACCGCGCCTGCAATCGCTGGACGAGGTGCGCGACGCCGTGCTTGCCGGCTGGGAAGCCGCAGAGACGCGCAAGGCGCTGGTTGCCGAGGCCGAGGCGGCAAAGGTCGAGCTCGATGCCGGCAAGAGCCTCGTCGACGTGGCCGGTCTGGGCGTGGACTCCGCCGAGAACGTGATCCGCTCGGGCTTCGTCGAAGGGCTGGCACCTGAGGTCTCCAACGCGGTCTTCGCGATGAAGACGGGCGCTTCGGCCGTCGTGACCACCGCCGACGGCGCGGTTCTGGTCGTTCTCGACAGCGTTGCCGAGCCGGATGCGGACGACCAGCAGATCGCGCTGTTCCGCATGGCCATGCAGCAGCAGGCCGAACAGGGCATCGCGTCGGATCTCTTCACGCTCTATGCCCGCCAGATGACCGCAACCGCGGGGATTTCCATCAATGATGCCGGGCTCAACGCCGTGCATTCGCAACTCTTCCGCTGAGGCCATGACACAGCTTTCCCCTTCCTTCGACGATTTCGCCAAGGGCTTCGAGGCCGGCGCGAACCAGATCGTCTATGCGCGGCTCGCGGCGGATCTCGACACGCCGGTGAGCCTGATGCTCAAGCTTGCCGGCGCCCGGACAGACAGTTTCATGCTGGAATCGGTCACCGGCGGCGAGGTGCGCGGCCGCTATTCGATGATCGGCCTGAAACCGGACCTGATCTGGCAGTGCAATGGCAAGACGGCGCGGATCAACCGGCAGGCACGGTTCGATTCCGAGGCCTGGCTCGAGGAAGACACGGATCCGCTGACCTCCCTGCGCAGCCTCATCGCCGAGAGCCGGATCGAGCTGCCGGACGGGCTGCCTTCGGCGGCGGCGGGGCTCTTCGGCTATCTCGGATATGACATGATCCGGCTGGTCGAACACCTGCCCGATATCAACCCGGACCCGGTCGGCCTGCCCGACGCGGTTATGATGCGCCCTTCGGTCGTCGCGGTGCTGGACGGGGTGAAGGGCGAGGTGATCCTCGTTTCGCCGGCCTTCACCGAGGGCGGGCTTTCCGCCAAGGCCGCCTATGCGCAGGCCGCCGAACGGGTGATGGACGCGCTGCGCGATCTCGATGCGGGCCTGCGCGGCGAGACACGCAACCTCTCCGATGAGCTGGACGTGGGCGAGCCCATCTCCAATTTCACCAAGCCGGACTACATGAAGTCCGTTGAAAAGGCGAAAGAATACATCAAGGCCGGCGACATCTTCCAGGTCGTCCCCTCGCAGCGCTGGTCGCTGCATTTCCCGCTGCCGCCCTTCGCGCTCTATCGCAGCCTGCGGCGAACCAACCCCTCGCCCTTCATGTTCTTCTTCAATTTCGGCGGTTTCCAGGTCATCGGCGCCAGCCCCGAGATCCTCGTGCGGCTGCGCGAGGGCGAGGTGACCATTCGGCCCATCGCCGGCACGCGGCATCGCGGCGCCAGTGAGGAAGAGGATCGGGCTCTTGAGGCCGATCTTCTCGGTGACGAGAAGGAGATGGCCGAACACCTGATGCTGCTGGATCTCGGACGTAACGATGTCGGACGGGTCGCGCAGATCGGCACGGTCAAACCGACCGAGGAATTCGTCATCGAGCGCTACAGCCACGTGATGCATATCGTCTCCAATGTCGTGGGCGAGCTGAAGGATGGCGAGGACGCGCTCTCGGCCCTGCTCGCAGGGCTTCCGGCGGGCACGGTGTCCGGCGCGCCGAAAGTGCGGGCAATGGAGATCATCGACGAGCTGGAGCCGGAGAAGCGCGGCGTCTATGGCGGCGGCGTTGGCTATTTCGCCGCCGATGGCGAGATGGATATGTGCATCGCCCTGCGCACCTCGGTGCTCAAGGACGAGACGCTCTATATCCAGGCCGGTGGGGGCGTGGTCTATGACAGCGATCCGGAAGCCGAATGGCAGGAGACAGTGAACAAGTCCCGGGCCATTCGCGCGGCAGCGCAGGATGCCGGACGGTTCGTGCGCGGCGGCAACAGCTGATCGAACAGATACGGACGGAGCGGACCATCGCTGCGGACGCAAAGAGCACAACATAAGCCGTGCCAGCGCCAGCCCGCCGGGGGCGCCATTGGGAGCGCCATTGGTCCGAGCGAAAATGGCGACGCAGGCGCTGGCACGGCGGCCTTTGGCCTCGATTCCGTGCCCACCAGCGCACCGTCCCAAAGGCCGCTACCGGCTCTTCGCGCCCAAGGGGAGGGTCGAGCCGACAACCAGCACAGTCCAGGTCGAGTGCCCGCAGGGTCAATTCGAAGCACGGCTGTGAGGGGCAGCGTCCAGGTCAGAAACATCCTCGTCGCGCGCCATCCACGAGCGGTTTTCCTATCCCATCAGCCATGCGGCGACGCAGCGAAATGCTGCTGGTGCGAAAAGCCTCTTGCCAGAGGTCACGCAATAATCTACCCAACTCCGAGCAAATATCGAAATATCCTTGCCGGAGAGAGTCATGAGCTTCCGCATTCAGCCCGCCGCCCCTGCCCGCCCGAACCGCTGCCAACTCTTTGGCCCTGGCTCCCGTCCGGCGATTTTCGAGAAGATGGCCGCGAGTGCGGCCGATGTGATCAATCTCGACCTCGAAGATTCTGTGGCCCCGGATGACAAGCCCGAGGCCCGCAAGAACATCATCCAGGCCATTGGCGACGTGGATTGGGGCAGCAAGACGCTCTCGGTCCGGATCAACGGGCTCGACACGCCCTACTGGTATCGCGACGTGGTGGACCTGCTGGAGCAAGCCTCCGACCGGATCGACCAGATCATGATCCCGAAGGTCGGCTGTGCCGGCGACATCTATGCCGTCGACGCGCTGGTTACTGCCATCGAGAGCGCCAAAGGGCGCAGCAAGCCGATCAAGTTCGAGGTGATCATCGAAAGCGCCGCCGGCATCGCCCATGTCGAGGAGATCGCCGCCGCTTCGCCCCGCATGGAGGCGATGAGCCTCGGGGCGGCCGATTTCGCGGCCTCGATGGGCATGCAGACCACCGGCATCGGCGGCACGCAGGAGAATTACTACATGATCCGCGAGGGCGTGAAGCACTGGTCTGACCCGTGGCACTGGGCGCAGGCCGCCATTGTTGCCGCCTGCCGGACCCATGGCGTGCTGCCCGTCGACGGCCCATTCGGTGATTTCTCCGACGATGACGGCTATGTCGCCCAGGCGAAGCGCTCGGCAACGCTGGGCATGGTCGGCAAATGGGCAATCCATCCCAAGCAGATCGGCCTCGCCAACGAGGTGTTCACACCCTCCGAGACCGCCGTTGCCGAAGCGAAGGAAATTCTCGCGGCGATGGAGACGGCCAAGGCAGAGGGCGCTGGCGCCACCGTCTACAAGGGACGGCTCGTCGATATCGCCTCGATCAAGCAGGCCGAAGTGATCGTGAAACAGGCGGAACTCATCGCCGGCTGATCCGTTCGACCGGAACCTGCTGCGCCCGCTGGAGGAGGGGAGACCTCCGGCGGGCGTCATTCATTCCGGTCATGGCCAAGGCCCCCAAGGCGTCCGTCCCCCGGAAACCGGGCGCGTCAGGAACCGCGGGCGTAGCGGAAGGCCGCGGAGGCGCCCCAGCCGGCGGCAATGGCGATGGCCAGCGACAGGATGCCGTAGACCAGCGCATGGTCCTGCGCGAGATTGTAGATCCAGCGTTCGATCCCGACCTTCCGCACATTGAGGACGCGGGTGTAATCCGACACGATCTGCTTGTCCTTCGTCAGGAAGATCCGAACCGTGTAGACGCCTTCGACGAGGTTGGACGGCAGCTCGAAATTGGCCCGGAACAGCGTCTGCTCCTTGAGTTGCACGTCATAGGGCATTTCCTCGTACAGCCCGGCCTCGGTGCGGATGCGGATCAGCGCCTCGGTAAAGGCGTCGGCATCGCCAACCTCACCAACCTCCCCGATCTCGCGGATCGCATGCGGGATCGAGATATGGTGGCGCAGGTCCTCTTCCGCGCCGAGGATGTCCTCAAGGGCGAGCGAGGAGGCAACCTTGTAGAGCGCCGGCGCGGCATCGATCTCCAGCGCTTCGGCATTGATCCAGATCCCGGCCTTGCGCGCCTTCTTGCGCACGGTGACCGGCTCCAGCGGGCCGGACACGGTCACGATCACGTCCAGTTCGGGATTTGCCGGGTCGTAGGGGGCCGCCCCCGGCTCGTGGCGCACGGCGCCGAAGACGAGGATCTCGGAGCCGGAGAAACTGGCCGTGATGGCGACGCGGCTCTGGCTCAGATCCGCGATGATATCCTGCGCGGCGGCAGGCAGGGCGAGCGTCCAGAACGCGAGGAAGAGAGCGACAAGGCGCATCAGGAATGCCCTCCCGACAAGCCGATCGAAAACAGTTCGGAGGGCTCCAGAAGCAGGTCGAGCGCAAGCTTTCCGCAGACCAGCAGGACCAGCCCGGCAAGGAGCACGCGAAGCTGCTCGGCCTTGAGCTTGGTGCCGATCTGGGTGCCGATCTGGGCGCCGATAACGCCGCCGACAAGCAGCAGCACCGCCAGCGCCATGTCGACCGTGTGGTTGGTGGTGGCGTGCATCAGGGTGGTGAAGGCGGTGACGACGATGATCTGGAACAGCGAGGTTCCGACAACGACCTTGGTCGGCATGCCGAGGATGTAGATCATCGCCGGGACCATGATGAAACCGCCGCCCACGCCCATGATCGCGGCGAGAATGCCGACGCAGATGCCGACGAGGATTGGCGGGATGACCGAGATATAGAGCCCGGAGGCCCGGAACCGCATCTTGAAGGGGAGTGTCTGGACCCAGCCGCGTTGGCGCCGTCTCGGCGGCGGGGTGGCGTTTGGCGAACGGGCGCGCCGCAGGGCACCAACCGACTCGATGAACATCAGCCCGCCAACAACGCCGAGGAAGATGACATAGCTCAGGGTGATGAGCAGGTCGACCTGGCCCAGCGATTTCAGGAAGTTGAAGACGACAACACCGATCCCGGCCCCGATCAGGCCGCCGACCTGCAGGACCATTCCCATTCGGAAGTCCACTGTCTTTCGTCGCAAATGCGCGAGGACGCCGGAAAAGGACGAGGCGACGATCTGGTTTGCTTCCGTGGCCACGGCAACAGCGGGCGGGATACCGATGAACATCAGCAGCGGCGTCATCAGGAAGCCGCCGCCGACACCGAACATGCCCGACAGGATTCCGACCATGCCGCCCAGTCCGAGCAGCAGGAAGGCATTGACGGAGATCTCGGCGATGGGGAGGTAGATCTGCATGGCTCAACCCTAGACACTTCGTCCGGATAGGGCCAATGGCGATCGGACGCAAGGCGACGAATCGGGCCCGCCGTGGCGACAAGGTCCCATCGGGCGATCATGCCGGGGCGCCGAGCGAAAAGGGCTCGGACGGCGCGAGGACGAGGTCGAAGGAAAGCTTCAGGCAAACCGCGAGCACGAGGGCCGCGAGCAGGAAACGGAGTTGCTCGGCTTTCAGGCGCGCGCCAAGCGTTGTGCCGATCTGGGCCCCGGTCACGCCGCCGACCAGCAGCACGGTCGCCAGCACGACATCGACCGTGTGGTTGCTGATGGCATGCATCAGCGCGGTGGCGCCGGAGACGAGGATGATCTGGAAGAGCGAGGTCCCGATCACGACCTTGGTCGGCATGTGCAGGATGTAGATCATCGCGGGAACGAGGATGAAGCCGCCGCCAATTCCCATGATGGCGGAGAGCACGCCGATGACGATGCCGACAAGGACCGGCGGGATGACGGAGATATAGAGGCCGGAGGCGCGGAAGCGCCGCTTCAACGGCCAGGTATGGACCCAGTTGCGGTCGCGCCGGCGGGCGGGCGGAGCCTCGTCCCGATGCGCCCGTCGCAGGGCGGTGAGCGCCTCGGCAAACATGAGCACGCCCACGGAGCCAAGCAGCGCGATATAGGAGAGATTGATCAGCAGGTCGATCTGGCCAAGCGATTTCAGGCTGTTGAAGACCAGCATTCCGAGCATCGCGCCAACCAGCCCGCCCGCCTGCAGCACCAGCCCCATCCGGATATCCACCGTCCGGCGGCGGAAATGGTTCAGCACGGCGGAGACGGAGGAGGCCATGATCTGGTTGGCGCTCGTCGCCACGGCAACGGCCGGCGGCACGCCGACAAGGAACAGCAGCGGCGTCAGCAGGAAGCCGCCGCCAACCCCGAAAATGCCGGAGAGCAGCCCGACGAGCCCGCCAAGCCCAAACAGCAGGAAGATGTCGAGGGAGATTCCGGCAATCGGGAGATAGATCTGCATGGGTGCGGCCTAGACCTCTCGGGATCTGGTCACAATTGCTGTATTTGCAGTGCGGGATATACCGTCCCGCAAACCGGGCGGGCCGGCAGTGCGGTCAGCGGCATCTGGCCTCCACTCGCCGCCCACCGCCGGCAGGGCTGGCCCCCCCCAGGATCAACGGGCATATCCCGGGCGCCGGGAACCGGAGCGCGGGACTCTGTCAGCGGGGAGGCCGGCAGGGCTGGCCTGCCCCCTCCCCCCGAACGCGGCGGCGGACCGCGCTCAGCGCTCCTTCACATAAGGCTGCCCACCGGCGCGCGGCGGGATGGCCTTGCCGACGAAGCCGGCGAGGATCACCACCGTCAGGATATAGGGCATGCTGTCGAGCAGCTGCACCGGCATCTTGAACGGGAAGAACGCCTCGACCACGTCGGTCCGCAGCGCCAGCGCCTGTAGCAACCCGAAGAGCAGGCAGGCGCCGAGCGCGTGCCAGGGCCGCCACTTGGCGAAGATCAGCGCGGCCAGCGCAATATAGCCCCGCCCCGCCGTCATGTCCTTGACGAAGCCGGCTTGAAGCCCGGTGGCCAGGTAGGCACCGGCGAGGCCGCAGAGCACGCCGACGATGATCATCGAAGAATAGCGCAGCCCGACCACGGAGATGCCGGCGGTGTCGACGGCGGCAGGGTTTTCACCCACCGCGCGCAGGCGCAGGCCGAAGCGTGTCCGGTAGAGCACCCACCAAGTCGCGGGAACGGCCAGAAGCGCGATGTAGACGAGGACGGAATGGCCGGAAATCAGCTCCGAATAGAGCTGCTGGAGCGGGCCAGCCTCGGCGATCAGCTGGTTGAGCGGCCGCCCGGTCTCGGCGGCTTCGGTCGGACCGATGGCGAAGGGCAGCTCGACCCCTTCGAACCGCGCCCCGCCCATCAGCGAGGGCGTGCGCCCGCCCTGGTGGAACCAGCTCTGGGCGATGAGCACCGTCATGCCAGAGGCGAGGAAGTTGAGCGCCACGCCCGAGATCAGCTGATTGCCGCGGAAGGTGATCGAGGCGATGCCGTGGATGCCGGCAAAGACGATCGAGGCCGCGACCCCGGCCATCAGCCCGATCCAGACCGAGCCGGTCGTGTAGGCGAAGGCGGCCGAGAAGAAGGCCGAGACCAGCATCTTGGCTTCCAGCCCGATATCGAAAATGCCGGAGCGTTCCGAGAAGAGCCCGGCGAGACAGGCCAGCAGCAGCGGCGTGGCCAGGCGCAGGGTCGAGTCGAGGACCTGGATGAGGGTGGAGAAGGTATCCATGTCTTATTCCCCCGCCTGCGCGTTGCGGCGTCGCCACAGGAAGAAACGTTCGATCGGCATGCGCACCATGTTGTCGAGCGCACCGGTGAAGAGGATGACGAGGCCCTGGATGACCACGATCAGCTCGCGCGGGATCGAGGTCCAGAGCGCCAGCTCCGCCCCGCCCTGGTAGAGGAAGCCGAACAGGATCGCGGCGAGCAGAACCCCGAGCGGGTGATTGCGCCCCATCAGCGCCACGGCAATGCCGATGAAGCCCGCCCCCTCGACCGAGTTGAGCACCAGCCGTTCGGCTTCGCCCATCACATTGTTGACGGCCATCAGCCCGGAGAGCCCGCCGGAGATCAGCATCGCGACGACGATGATCTTGGTGGGCGAGATGCCGGCATAGACCGCCGCCGACTCGGACTTGCCGAAGGCGCGCAGCTCGAAGCCGAACCGCGTCCGCCAGAGCAGAAGCCAGACCAGCACGCAGGCCACCAGCGCCACCAGGAAGGCGACATTGGCCGGGGCCGTTTTCGAGAAGGGGATGCCGACAAGGGCAAGAATGTCATGCAGCGAAGGCAGGTTGGTGCTGTCGGGGAACTTGGCCGAGGCCGGGTCCATCGAGCCCTCGGGGCGCATCACGTTGACCAGCATGTAGTTCAGCACGGCAAGGCCGATGAAGTTGAACATGATGGTGGTGATGACGATATGGCTGCCGCGCCGTGCCGCCAGCCAGGCTGGCAGGAAGGCCCAGGCAGCCCCGAAAAGCGCGCCCCCTGCCATCGCCGCAACAAGCGCCACCGTCCAGTGCGGCCAGGGCAGCGCCAGGCAGACCAGCGCGACACCCAGCCCCCCGAGCGTCGCCTGCCCCTCAGAGCCGATATTGAACATCGCGGCATGGGAAGCCACGGCAAAGGCCAGCCCGGTGAAGATGAAATTGGTGGCGTAGAACAGCGTGTAGCCCCAGCCATAGGTCGAGCCGAAGGAGCCCTGCACCATCAGCTTGAGCGCCGCCCAGGGGTCTTCCCCGATCCCCAGGATCACCAGCGCGGAGATCACCATTGCCAGCAGCAGCGAGATCAGCGGCACCAGCAGCATGTCGGCCCATTTCGGCATCGCGTCCATCAGGCGCTCCCCCCGTTCGTCACGCCTGCCATCAGCAGGCCAAGCTCGCCTTCATTCGTTTCGCCCGGAAGGCGTTCGCCCATGATCTTGCCGTCGAACATGACGGCGATCCGGTCCGAGAGGCCCATGATCTCGTCGAGTTCCACCGAGACCAGGAGGATCGCCTTGCCGGCATCGCGAAGGTCGACAATCTGCTGGTGGATGAACTCGATGGCGCCGATATCGACGCCGCGGGTCGGCTGCCCGACCAGCAGCAGGTCCGGGTTGCGCTCGATCTCGCGGGCCAGCACCAGCTTCTGCTGGTTGCCGCCCGAGAAGCTCTTCGCCTCCAGGTGGGCGTGGGGCGGGCGAACGTCGAACCGCTCCATCTTGCCCTCGGTCTCCTCGCGGATACCGGCATTGTCCATCAGCCAGCCATTGTTATAGGCCGGGTCCCATTGATAGCCGAAGACGATGTTCTCCCAGGCGGCGAAATCCATGATCAGGCCGGCGCGCTGGCGGTCTTCGGGCACATGGGCGATGCCGCGTTCGCGGCGCGAGCGGCCGTCGGAATGCCGACCCGTCAGGTCGATCTGCTGGCCATTGATCTCGACCTGGCCGGTTGCCCGCTCGATCCCGCCGAGCACCCGCAGGAGCTCGGACTGGCCATTGCCGGAGACGCCGGCAATGCCGAGGATCTCGCCGGCGCGGACCTCCAGGCTGATGCCCTTGAGGCGCTCGACCTTGTCGTCATCGACCACCTTGAGATTGTCCACCTTGAGGACCGTCCTGCCCGGCTGGGCCGGTTTCTTGTCCACCCTGAGCAGCACCTTGCGGCCGACCATCAGCTCGGCCAGCGCCTCGGGCGAGGTCTCGGCGGTCTTGACGGTGGCGGTCATCTCGCCGCGCCGCATCACGGAGACCGTGTCGGTCACATCCATGATCTCGCGCAGCTTGTGGGTGATCAGGATGATCGTCTTGCCCTCGTCGCGCAGGCCCCGGAGGATGCGGAAAAGGTGGTCGGCCTCTGCCGGCGTCAGCACGCCGGTGGGCTCGTCGAGGATCAGGATTTCTGCTTCGCGATAGAGCGATTTGAGGATCTCGACCCGCTGCTGCATGCCGACGCCGATCTCCTCGATCACGGCGTCCGGGTCCACATCCATCTCGTATTCTTCGGCGAT
The DNA here is from genome assembly GCA_947497945.1 of uncultured Tropicimonas sp. Lineage (GTDB taxonomy): Bacteria > Pseudomonadota > Alphaproteobacteria > Rhodobacterales > Rhodobacteraceae > Tropicimonas. Next base: position 235,599 of record CANMIP010000002.1, read on the forward strand.
CTCGGTCAGGTGTCTGCGCGCATTCGACATTGTCGTGCGCAGAAGTGCGCCTTCTTCGGCGCCGAGGACAACGTTCTCGAGAACGGTGAAGTTCTCGACCAGCTTGAAATGCTGGAAGACCATACCGATGCCGGCGGCAATCGCGGCCTGGCTGTCGGGGATCTGGGTTTCCTGTCCGTTGATCAGGATCTCGCCCCGATCGGCCTTGTAGAAGCCGTAGAGGATCGACATCAGGGTCGACTTTCCCGCGCCGTTCTCGCCGATGATGCCATGGATCGCGCCCTTGGCCACCGAGAGCGAAATATCCTTGTTTGCCTGGACCGGACCGAATGCCTTCGAGATTCCACGCAGTTCAATCGCGGGAGCTTGGTCACCCATTGTGCTACTCCACCCGGCAGATGCGTCTGCCTTCGCTCCCCCTTGATGGGCTGGAAGGGGGCTGTCTTTCGACTTGGATTAAGAAAGCGGGACCCTTGCCGGGTCCCGCATCTGGTTTGCCGTCAGCGGATCAGAACTCGAGCGCCGGGCAGGTGTCGTCCGACATGTAGTCATGCACGGTCAGCTCGCCGGAAGCGATCTTGGCAGCGGCCTCGTCGGCAGCGGCTTTCCAGTTGGCGTCAACGATCGGACCGTTATTTTCGTCCATCGCGAAGCCCACGCCGTCATTGCCAACACCCATGACCATCACGCCAGTCTCGAAGCCGGGGCCGTCGCTGAAGGCCTTCTCGACCGCGTTGTCCACGCGCTTGACCATCGAGGTCAGGACCTTGCCCGGGTGCAGGTGGTTCTGGTTGCTGTCCACGCCGACGGACAGGATGCCGCCATCGACAGCGGCCTGCAGCACGCCCACGCCGGTACCGCCGGCAGCGGCGAAGACCACGTCGGCGCCCTGGGAGATCTGGGCCTTGGTCAGCTCGGAGCCCTTGACCGGGTCATTCCAGGCGGCCGGCGTGGTGCCGGTCATGTTGGAGATGACGGTCGCGTCGGGGTTCACGGCCTTGACGCCCTGAGCATAGCCACAGGCGAACTTCCGGATCAGCGGGATGTCCATGCCGCCGACAAAGCCGACAGTGCCGGACTTGGACGCGTTCGCGGCCAGCATCCCGACGAGATAGGAGCCTTCATGCTCGGAGAAGACCACGGAGCGGACATTCGGCTGGTCGACGACCATGTCGACGATTGCGAAGGAGGTGTCGGGGTAGTCGGGAGCGACCTCGTTGAGCACGTTGCCGAAGGCGAAGCCGGTCATGACGACAGGGTTGGCGCCGGATTCGGCGAGACGGCGCAGGGCCTGCTCGCGCTGCGCCTCGGACTGCATCTCCATTTCCTTGAAGGTGCCGCCGGTGGAATCAGCCCAGCGCTTGGCGCCGTTATAGGCGGATTCGTTGAACGATTTGTCGAACTTGCCGCCGAGATCGAAAATGATCGCGGGGTCGGCGAGGGTCGCACCGGCGGTGAGGGCCAGGGTGGCGGCCGCGCCGAGGATGCTCCGCATGATGGTCATGAGTTGTCTCCCGATTGGGTCAGTTTTTGGCAGCGGGCCGAGTGGCCCTGCTCGCGAGTTGCGAGATTGATCTCGTTTTGGATCACGAAAGGAATAAGGCCGCAGGCGGCGGGGGGGGTCAACCGGTTTTTACCTTGACCCCACGCGCAAATCGGCGCGGCCAAAGCGGTTTCGGGTCCGGCATTCCGCGCGACGGTTCTCTGGCCGGCTCCGCAGCGCTGGATTGACCGCGATCAAGCGGATGCCGATGGCACGGCGTCCTGCAAGCAGTCAACGCGATGAACCGCACGCGACGCGCCGGGGCCGGCTTCCGGCAGGGGTGCTTCCTTGCGGGAGCAAGCGCATCGCTCCGAATTTTTCTGTTTTTTATCAGTGCAATAATCGCGGGGAGTTCGTTTTCGGTCGACACGGATGGAACGCATCGGCAGGTCAGCTCCCGGCTTCGACTCCCTGCGTACAGGCAGAAATCGCAAGGTCCGGCTTTCGTTTGGCGCCGAAAATCGCGACCCAAGGCCGCCCGATCGAACGAAATCCCGGCATCGGAATGCACGCTCGCTTCAGACGAGATCCCGAACCAGAACCAGCGCATCGACGCGACGACCCTCCGGTGTCCGGTAATACTTTTTGCGGCAACCGGCCTCGCGATAGCCCCGAGAATCGTAGAGCGCGCGGGCGGCTGCGTTCTCGGCGCTGACTTCAAGCAGCGCAGTCGCGGCGCCGCCGGCGCGGGCGCGGGCCTCGAAATCCGAGAGCAAGGCGTGGCCCCTGCCCTTGCGGCGGGCGCTCGGGGCGACCGCGAGGGTCAGCAGTTCGCATTCATCGACCAGCAGGCGCCCAAGCACGAAGCCGTCCGGGCTGTCGCAGAGAAAGACGCCCGGCATGTCCAGCAGGTCGGCGAATTCCGCCTCCGTCCAGGGGCGCGGGGTTTCGAAACAGGCCGCGTGCAGGGCGGCGAGCTCTGCGGGACTCACGGCAGGATCACGGGTGGTGGGTCCGAGGGCGGGGCGGCATCGGCCGGTCGCACATAGAGCGGCGACGGGCGTTCGGGCGCGAAGCCGGGCGCCGTCAGGCGGGACTGGGCGATACGGGCGATGCGCAGCCCGATCTGTTCGAGTTCTGCCGAATAGGCGATGCCGCCGGTCTGACGGGCAATCTCTTCCGCGCGCGGACCGATGACGGGCAAGCCTTGGGGCAGATCGGGCAGATCGGCCGGGTCAAGCAGGTCCGGGGCGGCGACGGCTCGACCATCCGCAAGCCGCTGGAGATAGAGGCGGTCCCGCGGCGCGGCCAGCAGGGCGAGACAGTCCACCGCCTCGGGATGGGCGCGGGCGATGATCTCGAAATTCGACACGCCAATTGCCGGGACCGAGAGTGCGAGCGCCAGCCCGCGCGCGGCCGAGACCGAGATTCGGATACCGGTGAAATTTCCCGGTCCGATCCCGACTCCGATGGCGTCGAGATCGCTCCAGCCGAGCGACTGTCCTTCCAGCAGGGATTCCAGCAGTGGGAAGAGGGCTTCGGCCTGTCCGCGCGCCATCGGCTCAAGCGCCTCGGCAAGGATGTCGCCGCCCCGGATCAGGGCGGCGGCGCAATGCGGGCCGGATGTGTCGAAGGCAAGGAGGGTAGGATACGTCATGTGGCGGATCGCTTCGGGCTGGCCTCCTGGACGTCGCGTCGACCGGCTCAGACGGCGACGGGACGAACTTCGACGACTTCCGGGATGTAGTGGCGCAGCAGGTTCTCGATGCCCATCTTCAGGGTCAGAGTCGAAGACGGGCAGCCGGCGCAGGCGCCCTGCATGTGGAGATAGACCACGCCGCGATCGAAGCCGTGGAAGGTGATGTCGCCGCCATCCTGGGCCACGGCGGGACGCACGCGGGTGTCCAGCAATTCCTTGATCTGGTTGACGATCTCGGCATCCTCGCCGTCATGCTCGGCATGACCGCCCGCGCCCGCGGTGCTGCCATCGGCGATGGCCGGCTGGCCGGACTGGAAATGCTCCATGATGGCGCCGAGGATCGCCGGCTTCACATGTTCCCACTCGACTGCATCCGCCTTGGTCACGGTGACGAAGTCATTCCCGAAGAATACGCCGGAAACCCCGTTCACCGCGAAGATCCGGCTGGCGAGCGGCGACGTGCCGGCCGTCTCAGAGCTCGGGAAATCGGCTGTTCCGGTCTCGAGGACGGTCTGGCCGGGCAGGAATTTGAGGGTTGCCGGGTTCGGCGTGTTTTCGGTCTGGATGAACATCGCAAGGGCCTCTCTGGCAGGGTCGTGTGTATATGCGCCCTCCGCCGTGGGGAGTCAATATCTTGGAATGATTCTAAACTGAGCGGCACAGGCTCAGGTGATCGCCTCGAGCTGCTCCTTGGAGAGCCCTCCGGGCACGATGGTCATCGGGACAGGCAGGGTTCCGGCGCTCTTGGAAAGCTGGGTGATGAGTGGTCCGGGGCCGCCCTTGCCGGTGGCCGCGCCGAGCACCAGCACGCCGATATCCTTGTCCTCGCGGATCTGGGTGAGCAGCTCGGGCAGCGGCTCGCCCTCGCGGATGACGAGATGGGGGTCGATGCCCTGGCGGTCATGCATCCACTTGGCGAAGACGTTGAAATGGGCCTCGATCCGCTCGCGGGCCTCGGCGCGCATGATGTCGCCGACGCCGATCCAGTGATTGAATTCCTCGGGCCGGATGATCGAGAGGATCTCGACCCCGCCACCGGTACTCGACGCCCGCATGGCGGCGAAACGCATGGCGTTCAGGCATTCGCGGCTGTCATCCAGCACGACGAGAAACTTGCGCATTCGGTTCCCTCCTCTGGCCGTCCCCCTTGGGGACCGGCTTGCGCAGTCTGCCCCCGGGCGCGGGGTGGAGCAAGCGAAAGCGGATCAGGCTTCCGACAGCGCCCAGTCCCAGTAGAGCTCGCGGGCGCGCCGCGTGACCGGGCCGACCTGGTAGGAGACGTCGTCGAAGGCAGTGACGGGCGTGACCTTGGTCATGTTGCCGGAGAGGAAGACCTCATCGGCCTCCTCGAATTCCTTGAAGGTCAGGACCTTCTCGACCACCTCGTAGCCATCGGCGCGCAGGTTGGTCATGTGGCGCGAGCGGGTGATGCCGGCCAGGAAGGTGCCGTTGGCGATGGGGGTGAAGACGGTGCCGTCCTTGACCATGAAGGCATTGGCGGTGGCGGTCTCGGCGACATTGCCCATGGCATCGGCGACAAGCGCATTGCCGAAGCCCTTGGCATGGGCCTCCGCGAGCATACGCGCATTGTTCGGGTAGAGGCAGCCGGCCTTGGCGTTGCAGACAGAGGACTCGAGCGTCGGGCGGCGGAAACGGGTCCGGGTCAGCGTGGTCGAGGCGCCGGATTCCTGCATCGGGATCTGCTCCAGGCAGATGGCAAAGCCGGTGCTGCCCTGCTTGGGAAGCACACCGGAGGCGCCGCCATCGAGGCCCCAATACATCGGGCGGATATAGACGGCTTCGGCGGGAGCATAGGCCTTGAGCCCCGCGCGGACGATCTCGACCATGTCCTCGGTCGACACGGTCGGGGTGATCATCAGCGCCTCGGCGGAACGGTTGATGCGGGCGCAATGGGATTGCAGGTCAGGGGCGACGCCGTCGAAATAGCGCGCGCCATCGAAGACGGTGGTTCCCAGCCAGGAGCCGTGATCGGCCGCGCGCATGATCGGGACGTCGCCCTCGTGCCAGGCGCCATCGAAATAGGTTCGGATATTGATGCCGACCGCCATGGGGATTTCCTTTCCTTGAGCCGGCGCGAGACTAGGAGCCTGCGGCGGGAGCGTCCAGACCCGTGGGGTGCGGCATGGGAACATGGCGGATCGGGTTGCGGACGGTGCGGACCTTCGCTGCGCTTTTAATGCAAGTCGTGCCAGTGCCTGCCCTTGGGGTGGCGCTGCAACAAATGCGGTCTGCAGTTTATCCCGGCCAGACCCAAAATAGATTAGAGCGTTGCGTGCCGATGACAGAGCGCCAGCCCACCGGGACGGGCAGGCGCCGGCACGGCGGCCTTCGGCCGTGATTCCGTGCCAATCAGTCCTCAGCCCCAAAGGCCGCTATCGGCTCTTGGGAACTCCGAATGCCGGCGTGCAACCTCAGCGGCCGACCAGGCCGACGATCCGGAAGGCCTCGCTCAGGATCGGCTCAGCGATCTCGCGCGCCTGGTCGGCGCCATGGGCAAGGATGCGGTCAATCTCGGCCGGATCAGCCATCAGGCGCGACATCTCTTCCGAGATCGGCGCCATCTTCTCCACCGCCAGATCCGCCAACGCCGGCTTGAACCGGCCCCAGCCGGCGCCCGCATATTCGGCGATGACCTGCTCGTCCGTCTGACCGGACAGCCCGGCATAGATATCGACGAGGTTCTTGGCTTCCGGCCGGCCCGCGAGCCCCTCCAGCGTCTCCGGCAGTGGCTCCGGATCGGTTTTGGCCTTCTTGAACTTCTTGGCGATCGTGGCCGCATCGTCGGTCATGTTGATGCGTTCCATGTCGCTTTCGCCGGACTTGGACATCTTTTTCGTCCCGTCGCGCAGGTTCATCACCCGCGTCGCCGGACCTTCGATCACCGGCGCGGTCTCGGGGAAGAAATCGACCTTGTAGTCATGGTTGAACTTCTGCGCGATGTCGCGGGTCAGCTCGACATGCTGCTTCTGGTCCTCGCCGACCGGCACATGGGTCGCGTGGTAGATCAGGATGTCGGAGGCCATCAGCGCGGGGTAGGCATAGAGGCCGAGGCTGGCCTTCTCGGCATTGCTGCCGGCCTTGTCCTTGAACTGGGTCATGCGGTTCATCCAGCCGACCCGCGCAACGCAGTTGAAGATCCAGGCCAGCTCGGCATGGGCCGAGACCTGGCTCTGGTTGAACAGGATCGATTTCGTCGGGTCGATGCCCGAGGCGAGGAAACCGGCGGCGACTTCGCGGGTGGCGGCATGCAGCTCGGCCGGGTCCTGCCAGACGGTGATCGCGTGCAGGTCGACGACGCAATAGATCGTCTCGTGGCTGCCGGCCTCCTGCCAGTCCACGAAGCGCTTGATGGCACCAAGATAGTTGCCCAGGGTCAGCCCGCCTGAGGGCTTGATCCCGGAAAAGACGCGCGGGGTGAACTTCGAAAGGTCGGACATGGGTTTCTCCGGCTGGATATTCGGCCGGCAACCGCTTACCCATGCGCGGATATCGCGTCAACCGGAGGCAGCCATGCAGGCAGAGCCACATGATAGCCCGTTCAACTCGATCCCGCCCGTGGTTGTCGCCCTCGTGGCGATGCTTTTCGGGATCGAGATACTGTTCTACCTCTCCCAATCGGGGCTGATCGGGGGGACACGGGGCGGGGCCGACTGGCGAATCTTCGCGATCCAGGATTATGCCTTCTCCGGCGAGATCTTCCACTGGATGATCGAGACCGGCCGCTGGCCAATCGAGCATGTGATACGCTTCTTCACCTATCTCTTCGTGCATGGCTCCTTCACCCATATGATCATGGTCTGCGTCTTCGTGCTGGCCCTCGGCAAGATGGTGGGCGAGACCTTCCAGCAATGGACCGTGCTGGTCATTTTCCTGGCCTCGGGCATTGTCGGGGCGCTGGCCTACGGGCTGCTCCTGAACACGGGCCAACCACTTTATGGCGGCTATACAGGGGCTTACGGGCTGATTGGCGCCTTCACCTTCATCCTCTGGGTCGGCTATGGGCGGAACGGGCAGAACCAGATGCAGGCCTTCCGTCTGATCGGTTTCCTGATGGGCATCCAGCTGCTCTTCGGGCTGATCTTCGGAACGAACAAGGATTGGGTGGCGGAGCTGGCCGGCTTCGCGACCGGGTTCCTGCTCTCGGTGGTCCTGCAGCCCGGCGGCTGGGGAGCGCTGCTGCGGACCATGCGGCAGCGATAGGGCGGACCGGGCCGTGCGGGGCTGGAAAGGACACCTGGCCACGCGCGCCTTGCCGGGACGATAGAGACGCGGCGCGGGCGGTCGACGTCCTGCGCGCCGGAGAGGACCCCTGCATACCCGCCGCCGTGGCAGATATTTCTTTGTGGCAGGACGGGTCTTCGATGAAACTGCCTCGAAATACGCTTCAGGTGATCGGTCGTGAGATGTCGGGCACCGGCGCGCGCCTCCCCTGGTCGCCTGTCTGGAACTGGCGCAAGGACGAACCGGATCCCGTCGCGCCGGCCAATGGCGAGACCTGTTTCAGGGAGGCAGACCGAAGAAAGGCCGCCGTCACTTGTCTCGATGCCGGGCTGGCATTCGCCTCCCCTACCCGCCGCGAAACGTGTCCCACCATTCCTGCGTGCCCATGACCAGCGCAACACGGCTCTCATAGGTTGGCAGCACCGGCAGTCCGGGCTCGGCGGAGGCAAGCGTGACATCGGCCCAGACCGGCAGGTGATCGGAGGCACGGCTGGCCAGCGCGCCCTCTTCCACGCCGGCATCCGACAGCGTCACCTCGCGCCCGAGCGCGAAACGGTCGAGCGACGCAATGGGGCGCGCGGCGTGGAAGGATTTCCCCGGGCAGACGACCTCGTATTCCGACGCCAGCGGCTCCAGCCCCCGATCCTCCGACCATTCGTTGAAATCGCCGAGCAGGACCGTGCGCGCCGGAGCGTCTTCGAGATGTCCACGGATCGTCTCGAGCTGCAGGCGCCGGAAATGGCGCACGAGGCCGAGATGCGCGCCCACAAGCGCCACTGGCCCGTCCGGCGACGCCACGTCGACCCGCACCGCGCCGCGCGGTTCCAGCCCCGGCAGGTCGATATGGCCCGTCGCGAGGATCGCGTGGTCGCGCCGGACCAGCATCGCGTTGCCGTGCCAGCCGAGGCTGACATCGTTCTGCGCCAGAGGCGCGATGCGGAAATCCGTCTCCGTCTCGATCATCCTGCGGCAGAGCACCGAGGGACGCTCTCCCAGCCGCTTGTCGACCTCCTGCAGCGCCACGACATCCGCGCCGAGCCCGTTGATCACATCGACCACGCGTCCCGGATCGCGGCGGAAATCGACCCCCACCGCCTTCTGGATATTGTAGCTGGCCAGTCGAAGGCCCTGTTGCATGCTTTGTTTTCCCTTAAAGGATCGGCGCCAGCAATCGGGCGAAGGGCGCGCCGACGCGGCGCTGCCAAGGCTGTTCGTTCAGATCTGTCTCCAGAAGATAGGCACGCGCGAAGTCGTCTTCCAGCATCTCCTCCACCGCCGCCGCCGCGCGGGGGTCGAAGACAAGCACCGTGGCCTCGAAATTGAGCCGGCAGGAGCGGTTGTCCATATTCGTCGTGCCGACAGAGGCGATCTCGTCATCCACCAGCAGGACCTTCTGGTGCATGAAACCGGCATCATAACGCCAGACCCGGACCCCGGCCGTCCGGATCTCGTCGAAATAGGCGAAAGCCGCGAGCCAGGGGATTCGGTGATCGATGACCTCCGGCACGAGAATGCGCACATCGACCCCGCGCAGCGCGGCCAGCTTGAGTGCCGAGAGGACATCGACATCGGGCACGAAATAGGGCGAGGCGATCCAGATCCGTTTCATCGCCCGCGAAATACAGGCGCAGAAATAGAGCGAACCGGTCTCCAACACGTCGCCCGGGCCGGTGGCGACGAGGAGGGCATCCATGTTCTGCTCCGACGGCTCGGGCTGCCAGTCGAGATCGGGGAGCAGCAGGGTCTCCGTTGCCCAGTGCCAGTCCTCGGCGAAGACAAGCTGGAGCTGCATGACCACCGGCCCGGCCAGCCGGCAATGCGTGTCCCGCCAGGCCCCGTACACAGCGTTGCGCCCCATATATTCGTCGCCGACATTGAGCCCGCCGATGAAGCCGATCTGGCCATCGATGACCACCGTCTTGCGGTGATTGCGGAAATTGACCTGGAACCGGTGGCGCGGGCCGTAGATCGCATGGGCATTGACCACATGGACACCGGCCGCACGCAGGTCGTCGAGATAGTCCTGCGGCAGCCCGGCCGAGCCGACCGAATCGAAAAGCAGCCGCACCGTGACCCCACGCGCGGAGGCCGCCTTGAGCCGGCTGGCGAAATCCTGCCCGAGCCGGTCGTCATGGATGATGTAGAACTGCACCAGGACATAGTGCTCGGCCGCGTCGATCGCGGCAAAGATGGCGTCGAACGTCTCCGCGCCATCGACCAGCAGCTCAAAACCATTCCCGCCGACAACCGGAAGCTCCGCGATGGCCTCGAAGGCGTTGAACCCGAAGGGACCGCCCACGCCGCTGGCCGGATGGGCTTTGCTGTAGGTTCCGACCCCGGCGATGACCTCCTGGGAATCGCGCCGCGCGATGACGTAGCCGCGAAAGCGAGTATGGCCGAAGAGCAGGAAGGCCGGGACCGCGAGCCAGGGCATCGAGATCAGGAAGGCGACCCAGGCGATGGAGCCCTGCGGCGTGCGCGCCTTGGCGACGGCGCGATAGGCGAAATAGATCGCGACCCCCTCCAGCAGGACATAGGCGGCGGCAGAGATCGTGACCCACATGGCTGGCTCCTCCCGCCCGGACAGGTCCGGACAGCGCGATTGTTTCCGGCAGCGCGGATCTATGCAAGCCTCGCGAGAGGACGCGCCGCGTTATCTGCGCCGCAGCACCGCCGAGACCGGGGCCAGCGCAACCTGTCCGGACTTGCTGTCCAGCGCCCATTCGAACAGCGCCGTCACCGTCTCCGGCCGCGCCCGGCCGACCATGATCACCGCCCCGTCCTGGGCCGCCTTGAAGGCCGCGCGGTCTAGGTAACGGCCGATTCTCGTGCTGTTCTCGTCCTCGTTGTCGAGCGCGCGGTAAACCAGCGCCACCGGCGCATCGCCCTTGCGCGCCGCCGCTTCGAGCGGGCCGAGCCCGCCGGACCAGCCGATCAGGCCATGGCCGTCGCGGGCGGCGAAGGTCAGCGCCTGTTCGGCGAGCTGCCGTTGCGCCGCCAGCCCACCTTGCGCGACATCCATCACCGCAACCGCCTGCGGGATCTGCGCCAGATGCGCTTCCAGCGTGGTCTCGACATCGCTGGCCGTCGCGCCGTCGGGCAGGCCAGTGGCAAGCGCCACGACCTCGAACCCGGCATCGGAAAGCTCCTCGGCCGCCTGTTTCGCGTCCGGACGGGTCGGGTCGATGGCAAAGGTCACCGGGAAGGTGAAAGTGGCGAGCACGGACCGGTCGATGCCGCCCGAGCCGTCATCAATCAGGATCACCGAGAAGAGCGGCTTGCCATCGCTGTTCTCGAAGGCGCTTGCATTGCGGGCCAGCGCGTCGAGCCGTGGCGCATCCGCGTCCCGGGCTTCGGGGGCCGGCTCTTCCACGACAGCTTCGGTGGTGTCCGACCGCGTAGCGCCGATCTGCGGCAGCCGCGCGCTGGCGGCGGTCCGCTCGGTCAGCGGGCGCACCCGTTCGCCAAGCCCGGTCGTTGGCGCAGAGGCCAGCTCGCTGCCGTCCAACCGATCGGCCTCGGCGGTCGCGGCCGGCTGCGCCGGGCGGGGCTCGGCGGTTTCCGGCATGGCCTGTGCGGCTTCGCTGCTCTGCGTCCTGCCGGTCACGGCCTGCGCGCTGTCTGTCGGCCCCTGAACCGGCGGGACGCGCGGCGCGAGGTCGCTGACCTCGGGCGGCGTGTCGGCGGACATGGCGGCCGTCCCGCCCTGGATCGCGGTCTCGGCGGAGGTGCCGCCATTGGTCGCGTGGTCGGTGACGGCGGGCGCATCGGGCACCGGCACGGGCGCGGCGTCGCCTGCCTGCGAGGGAAGGCTGGCAAGGCTCTCGGCCTCGGCGGCGGGCGCGGTTTCACTTGCGACACTGCCAGCCCGGTCGACCGCACCGGCCGTGACCGTCTCGGCGATGGCGGTCGCCACGGCCTCCGCCCCGCCCGGGGCGAGGGTCGCCTCCGGCGCGCCTCCATTGATCTGCTCCCGCGCGTCCGCAGTGGCCGTAACCGTCTCCGGCTGCGCGGTCTCGGGCCGGATAGGCGGCGGGAAACCGTCGGAGATACCGCTATCGAGCGCCGTGTCACCGGCGTCGATCGCCTGGGGCGCGGGCGCGGCGGGGGATTGAGGTGTTGCAGCCAGCTCGGGCGGGATCGCGACGGCAGCGGTGTCTGTGCCATCGGCGGCCGGGGCGGCGGGCGCGGTCACGGACATGCCCGGCGTCGCGGGGCGCGGGGCGGGGTCGAAGGCAAAGCCGGTGGTGCCGTCCTCGGCCTCAGGCGGCGGCGCCATCGGCGTATGGCTCGCGGTTGGCGCGCCGGCGCTGCCGGGCAGCTCGGCCTCGGTTTCCGGCAGCGCCTTGCGGAACTCGGAACCGGCAGGCAGCTCGACACCGGTGGAGGGCGCCTCGACAGTGCGGGCAGTCTGCGCGCTTGCGGCGGGATCCTCGGCCGGCTCGGGCACGGATTCGGCCTCGGGGCTCTCCATCAGGGGCGAGACCGGCGCGGGCGCCGGGGCGGTTTCATCCTGCCCGGTACCGCTGACGGTCGCGGTCTGTTCGGCCGCCGGATCGGAAGATGCCTCCGCGCCGTCCTCCGGCGCGGCCTCCTCGGGCTCGGGCACGGCCTCGGGCTGCGCGGGCTCGGCCGCTGACGCGACGTCCTCCTGCGCCTCGGAGACCTGCTCCGGCAAGGGTGTCAATTGCGAAACGGCACCGAGCACGGCCACCGATATGATACTGCCCCAGATCAGGCCCGACAGGATACCGCGTCCCATGCCTTACCCCTGTTGTTTTCGTTGTGCTTCCGCCTCGAGCGCCCATTCGGGCCAGCCTTGACCTTGACCCCGGCGAATGCCTCTGAGCATGTATAGCCCGACCCGTTCGGGGGTTCACCCCCTATTGCTTAGGACCATGCAGATGCTTCTCCTGATCGACAACTATGACAGCTTTACCTACAACCTCGTCCATTACATTGGCGAGCTGGGTGCCGATGTCGAGGTCTGGCGAAACGATGCGCTGGATGTTCAGACGGCAATGGGTCTGGGGGCGGAGGGAATCGTGCTCTCGCCGGGCCCGTGTGATCCGGCGAGCGCGGGGATCTGTCTGCCGCTGGCCAAGGCCGCTGCCGAGGCGCGGGTGCCGCTGCTGGGCGTGTGCCTCGGACACCAGACCATCGGCGAGGCCTTTGGCGGCAAGGTGATCCGCTGCCACGAGATCGTGCATGGCAAGATGGGCCAGATTCACCATGACGGGCGCGGTGTCTTTGTCGGCATTGACGGACCCTTCGCGGCGACGCGCTATCACTCGCTCGTCGTCGAGCGCGCGAGCCTGCCGGACTGCCTTGAGGTCTCCGCCTGGCTGGAGGACGGCACGATCATGGGCCTGCGCCACAAGACGCTGCCCATCGAAGGCGTGCAATTCCACCCCGAAAGCATCCGCTCCGAACACGGGCACCGGATGCTGCGCAATTTCCTGGACATGATGAAGGTGCCGGCATGAGCGACACTCTCAAACCCCTGATCGGCCTTGCCGCCGACCGCGCCTTGACCCCGCAGGAAGCGGAAGCCGCCTTTGACGCGCTCTTCGAGGGCGAGGCGACGCCAAGCCAGGTCGGCGGCTTCCTGATGGCGCTGCGCACGCGCGGAGAGACGGTGGGTGAGATCGCCGCCGCCGCGCGGGTGATGCGCGCCAAATGCAACGCCGTGACCGCGCCCGAAGGTGCGATGGATATTGTCGGCACCGGCGGCGACGGCAAGGGCACGCTGAACATCTCCACCGCGACAGCCTTCGTCGTGGCCGGCGCGGGCGTGCCCGTGGCCAAGCATGGCAACCGCAATCTCAGCTCCAAATCCGGCGCGGCGGATGCGCTCGGGCAGATGGGGATCAATGTCATGGTCGGCGCCGATGTGGTGCAGGCCGCGCTGGCTGAGGTCGGGATCGCCTTCATGATGGCGCCGATGCACCATCCGGCGATGCGCCACGTGATGCCCACGCGCGCCGAACTCGGCACGCGGACGATCTTCAACATTCTCGGGCCGCTGACCAACCCGGCCGGCGTCAAGCGCCAGCTCACCGGCGCCTTCTCGAAGGACCTGATCCGGCCGATGGCCGAGACGTTGCAATCGCTTGGCTCCGAGGCCGCCTGGCTGGTCCATGGCTCCGACGGGACGGACGAACTTTCGATCGCCGGGCCGAGCTGGGTGGCCGAGCTGAAGGAGGGCACGGTCACGGATCGCGAGATCTCGCCGGAGGATGCCGGGCTGCCGGTCCACCCGTTCGAGGCGATTCTCGGCGGCACGCCGGAAGAGAACGGCAAGGCCTTCGCCGCGCTGCTGGACGGCGCAGAGGGCGCCTATCGCGACGCCGTTCTGCTCAACACGGCCGCAGCGCTGGTCGTGGCCGGCAAGGCGGCCGATCTGCCGCAGGGGGTCGAACTGGCCCGCGCCTCCATCGACAGCGGGGCCGCCAAAGCCAAGATCGCCGCGCTCGCGAAGCTCACCTCCGAGGCCGGATGATTCTTGAGACCGGGAATATAGGCGCCTGGGGCGCCCTGCCCTTCTTTGCAGACACGCTGCCCGGGATCGAGGCTGCGCTGGCGCGCGAGGACCGGCAGGTGCTGCCAGCGCCCGGGCAGGTCTTCGCCGCGCTGGAAATGACCCAGCCGGAAGATGTACGCGTGGTGATCCTCGGGCAGGACCCCTACCCGACGCCGGGGCACGCCCATGGGCTGGCCTTCTCGGCCGAAGCGACGGTGCGGCCTCTGCCCCGCTCGCTGGGCAATATCTACAAGGAAATGCGCGCGGATCTCGGCGCCGCACCGGAAAACGCGGATCTGCGCTTCTGGGCCCGCCAGGGCGTGTTGCTGCTGAACTCGGTGCTGACCGTGCCCGCCGGCGAGGCGGGTGGACATGCCAAGCTCGACTGGCAGGTGCTGACGGCACAGATCCTCGCAACGCTGTCCAAAGCCCCGCGCGCCTTCCTGCTCTGGGGCAAACCGGCGCAGAAGGCCGCCGCGCAATCCGTCACCGGCTCCGACCATCTCAGGATCGAGACCGCCCACCCCTCCCCGCTTTCCGCGCGCCGGGGGTTCTTTGGCTCCAAGCCCTTTTCCCGCACGAATGACTGGCTGCGCGCGCGCGGCCAGGACCCGATCAACTGGACCACTCCGGAGGCCGCCCCATGAGCACGCCGACCATTCTCGAAAAGATCAAGGCCTACAAGCTGGACCATATCGCTGCCTGCAAGGCGGCGCGCCCGCTGGAGGAGGTCGAGGCCGCCGCCCGGTCCGCACCGCCGCTGCGCCCCTTCGCCGGCGCGCTCGCCAAGTCGATCCAGTCCGGCTACGGCCTCATTGCCGAGGTCAAGAAAGCGAGCCCGTCCAAGGGCCTGATCCGCGAGGATTTCAACCCGCCCGAACTGGCGCAAGCCTATGAGCGTGGCGGCGCAACCTGTCTTAGCGTGCTGACGGACGGGCCGTCCTTCCAGGGCGACGACGCCTTTCTCGTGGCGGCGCGGGAGGCGGTCTCTCTGCCCGTCCTGCGCAAGGATTTCATGTATGACACCTACCAGGTCGCCGAAGCCCGCGCGCTCGGGGCCGACTGCATCCTGATCATCATGGCCTCGGTCTCCGACGCCCAGGCCGAGGAGCTGGAAGCGGCCGCCGCCGAATGGGGGATGGATGCGCTGATCGAGGTGCATAACCGCGAGGAGCTGGACCGGGCCGTGGTCCTGAAATCCCGCCTGATCGGGATCAACAACCGCGACCTGAACACCTTTGTCACCACGCTCGACACCACGCGCGGGCTGATCAAGCATATCCCGGAGGACAAGCTCATCGTCTCCGAGAGCGGGCTTTCGGGTCCGAAGGAACTGGCGGAGCTTGCCATGTATGGCGCGCGCTGCTTCCTGATCGGCGAGAGCCTGATGCGCATGGACGATGTCGAGGCGGCAACGCGCGAACTGCTCGCCAACCCGCTGACCGGCGCGCATGGCGGGGGCATGTAATGACGCTCACGCATTTCGACGGCGCCGGACAGGCGCATATGGTCGATGTCTCGGAGAAGGCGGTGACGGCGCGGGTCGCCGTGGCCGAGGGGTTCGTGAAGATGCTTCCGGAAACCCTGGCCCATGTCGAGGCCGGCTCGGCGAAGAAGGGCGATGTGCTCGGGATTGCGCGGCTGGCGGGGATCATGGGGGCGAAGAAATGCTCCGAGCTGATCCCGCTTTGCCATCCGCTGCCGATCACCAAGGTGTCGGTCGAGCTTGAGACGGACCCGGCGCTGCCCGGGGTGCGGATTTCCGCGACAGTGAAGACGACGGGCCAGACCGGTGTCGAGATGGAGGCGCTGACGGCGGTCTCGACGGCGGCGCTGACGGTCTATGACATGCTCAAGGCGGTCGAGAAGAGCATGGAGATCGGCGGCGTGCGGGTCGCGCTCAAGGATGGCGGCAAGTCCGGGCGGTACGAGGTGTCGGAATGATCCCGGTTTCGGAGGCGCTGGACAAGGTCCTGTCGCTGGCCGCTGTGCTGGAGACGGAAGTGGTTCCGCTGCGCGACGCTGCCGGGCGGGTTCTGGCAGAGCCGGTCGTGGCATTGCGAATGCAGCCGCCCTTCGCGGCCTCCGCGATGGATGGCTACGCGATCCGCGCGTCGGATCTTGCGGCGGGCGCGGTCCTGCGGGTGATCGGCGAAGCGCCGGCGGGGCGTGCCTTCCAGGGCGCGGTTGGACCCGGCGAAGCGCTGCGGATCTTTACCGGCGCCGTGGTGCCGGCGGGCGCGGATTTCGTCGTGATCCAGGAGAATGTCGCGCGTGAGGGCGATGCGATCACGATCACGGATGCCGATGCGCATAATGACAATATCCGGCCTGCGGGCGGGGACTTCCGTCCCGGTGACCGGATCGAAGCGCCGCGCGAACTGACCCCGAGCGACATTGCGCTGGCGGCGGCGATGAATGTGCCGGAACTGGTGGTGCGGCGGCGGCCGGTCGTGGCGCTGCTTGCGACCGGGGACGAGCTTGTCATGCCCGGCGAGGCGCCACGGGACGACCAGATCGTGGCTTCGAACTCTTTCGGGCTGAAGGCGATGTTTGAGGCAGCCGGCGCGGACGCGCGGATGCTGCCGATCGCCCGGGACACCGAGGCGAGCTTGCGCATGGCCTTCGCGCTGGCCGAGGGCGCCGATCTCGTCGTGACCATTGGCGGGGCCTCCGTGGGCGACCATGATCTCGTCGGAAAGGTCGCGGGCGATCTCGGCATGGAGCGCGCTTTCTACAAGGTCGCGATGCGGCCCGGAAAGCCGCTGATGGCCGGTCGTCTGAACCGGACCGCGATGGTTGGACTTCCGGGAAATCCCGTTTCGGCAATGGTTTGCGGCCAGATTTTCATTCTGCCAATGCTGCGGGCGATGCTGGGGCTCGCGGCCGCACCCGCGCCGCGCCAGGCGGCGGTGCTGGGATGCGATATTCCTGCGAACGGCATCCGGGAGCATTTCATGCGCGCACGGGTCGAAGGCGCGATCGTGACCCCGTATGACCGGCAGGATTCAGCGCTGCTTAGCGTGTTGTCGGGCGCCAATGCGCTGCTTGTCCGGCCTGTGGGCGACGGGCCACGCAAGCAAGGCGAATCGGTGGAGATTCTGCCGCTGTGAGCGGAATGGTTGACACAAAACGTGAACACTGGCAGAACATCCCGTAAACGCGGCGGATTTGCGTCGAGAGAGGGAATGCCATGCTGACGAAGAAACAGCTCGACCTTTTGGAGTTCATTCACACGCGAGTGCAGCGCGATGGCGTGCCGCCCTCCTTCGACGAAATGAAGGACGCGCTGGACCTGCGCTCGAAATCGGGCATTCACCGTCTGATCACGGCGCTGGAAGAGCGCGGCTTCATCCGGCGGCTGGCACATCGGGCGCGGGCGATCGAGATCGTGAAGCTGCCGGACTCAATGCAGGCCGCGGGGCAAGGCACAGGCTTTTCCCCCCGGGTGATCGAAGGGGATGCGCCGTCGGCACCGCCGCCGGGCCGCGCGATGCCAGTGGAGATCCATGCGCTCGAACTGCCGGTGATGGGCCGGATCGCCGCGGGCGTGCCGATCGAGGCGATCAGCCAGGTCAGCCATTCGGTTGCGGTACCGGGACAGATGGTCGGCGACGGCAAGCATTACGCGCTGGAAGTCCGGGGCGACTCGATGATCGAGGCCGGGATCAACGATGGCGATATCGTCGTGATCCGCGAACAGAACACCGCCGATGATGGCGATATCGTCGTGGCGCTCGTCGTGGACGCGAATGAAGCGACGCTCAAGCGGTTCCGTCGCAAGGGCCGGATGATCGCACTGGAAGCGGCAAACCCGGCCTACGAGCCTCGTATCCTCCCCGATGACCAGGTGAAGGTGCAAGGTCGGCTGGTCGGATTGATCCGCTCCTACCTGACCTGACGACCTGACCAGGACCGGTCGGCGGGGCATCCCGCCGGTTCGGCCGGATCAGAGATTCGACCTCTCCCGTCGGGCGTGGCGCGCGCTTTCAGCGCGCGCGGCTGGATGGGAATGGAAGGTCCCGGCCTTCAGCGTGTCCAAAGGCGATCGCCGGCGGTTTCGGCGCTGGTCACGATCCGTGGTGGCACCGCGTCGGTCCAGATCGCGACCGAACCGCTCTGCCGGAGCGTCAGTACATCAAGGACGTTACAAGCATTTGGCGGCAACTCCTTGTTGGCGACGATGATATTTGCCCTGCAGGTTCCATCGAAGCTCTCGGCCCCGGTCTTGCCGGTCAGGTGCAGCAGCGTGACAGCATCGCTCCGGGTGCGGCGTTGCGCCTTCGGGCCGGAAAAGCCCGGCCGCGCGGCGGCAGTTTCCTGGTCGGCGCCGTCCCCGTCATTCTCGAGCCAGTTATCGGCGGCGAACCCGTCGCCGCGTGGCTTGGACAGCGCCCGTCCCTCCGGGCCGAGCACCCCGACCAGCCCACCGCTGCCGGCGATCAGGATCGACGGACGTTCAGCCAGGCTCCAGAGGACCAGGGCCACGAAGACCAGCGGTGCGCCCAACCACCGGCCGCGCCCTTGCCAACATATCAGCCAGAGGAAGCCGAAGCTGAGACACGGGAGGACGAGCGGCCCCGGCGCGATGACATGGGTCACCGCGCCGTCGAGGCCAGCGACGGTCTCGGCCACAAGCAGGATCCACTCTAGCCCCCATCGCATCACCCAGAGCGGCAGGAAGGCAAGCCCCAGCGGCCAGAGGACCGCCGTGGCCACCGCGGCCGGCATCACCAGCGCACCCATGAGCGGGACGGAGAGCAGGTTTGCGATCAGGCCGTAATCGGCGATCCGGTTGAAATGGGCAGCCCCGAAGGGCGCGGTCGCCGCGCCCGCCACGGCCGAGGAGATAACAACCGCGATCACCGGCCCAAGCCAGCGCGGCGGGCGCGGCAGGCGCGCGCGATTGTCCCGCAGCAGGCCAAAGACCGCGACGAGACCAGTCGTGGCGGCAAAGGACATCTGGAACCCGGCGCTGAACAGCGCCTCCGGCGCGCGCAACAGGATGATCGTCGCGGCCACCGCAACAGAGCGCAGGGAGATCGCCCGACGCTCCAACAGCACGGCGCAGAGCATCACCGAGACCATGATGAAGGCGCGTTCCGTCGAAACCGCCCCACCCGAGAGCGCCAGGTAGCCGGCCCCGACGAGCAACGCGCCCGCGGCCGCGTATTTCTTGATCGGATATCTGAGCGCAAACCACGGGATAAGCGCCATTGCCCCGCGCAGGAAAGCAAAGACAGCCCCGGTCAGCAGCCCCATATGCAGCCCGGAAATTGCCAGCAGATGTGCGAGGTTGGAATTGCGCAGCGCCTCAACCGCTTCGCGCGGCATCGCCGAGCGGTCGCCGGTCAGGATCGCCGCGGCGAAGGCGCCCGCGCGCCCGGGGACCTGCGCCTGCACCCAGGCGCTGAGCGAAACGCGAATGCGGAAGATCGCGAGCCCCGCCTGCCCCTCCTCGGCCGCTGCAAGCACGAGCACCGGCGTCCGCGTATACCCCACGGCGCCGAGCCCCTCAAACCAGGCCATGCGGCGGAAATCGAACCCGCCCGGCTCCACCGGTCCGTTCGGCGGTGAAAGATGGCCGGTCAGGATCACCGTGAGCCCGGGTTCCGGCAGCGTGTATCCCTGATCTCCATGCAGCGAAACGCGCACCCGGGCCGGTGTTCGCCCTGGCCGCATGTCCTCGAGAACCACCCGGTCCAGCGTCATCCGGGGCTTGTCTGAGCCGGATCGATCGATATCCACGATCCGCCCCTGGATCGGTCCGTAATAGCGGAACCCGAGCACCGGTTCGGCCACCGAATGCGCCCGTTCGCCGGCCAGCAACGCCCCGCAGAGCACCAGGACCATCATCCAGAAGAGCGGCGCTACCGCCTCGCCCGCCCGCAGAGCCATCATCGCCAGAACCAGCGCCGCCCCCGCGCAAAACGTGTAGAACGTCGCACCTGGCTCGACCGGCAAGGCAAACCAGCCGCCAATTCCGACGGCGAGGCTGATCGGAACCCAGGACAGCAAGTGACCGCGCTGCGCCAGAAGCGCCGCGCGCAGCGGCCCGGACAGGACCGCCTTGCGGCTTGGAACGGCCGCGTCCAGGGGATCGGCATACATTGAGGCGACGCTAGGTTAAACATGGTTAGGAAAGGGTTAATTCGGCCGTAAGGAGCCCCCGCGGAGACGCCGGCGACACGGTTTTCGAACAGATACGCGCCCCGCGCGCTTCAAGGCTCTCCGAATCTCCGTTGGACGTCTTCCTCCAGGACAATGGGCGCGCCCCTGTTGTCGGGTCTGCCAATCGCTCGCTGCCGCCTTTGTCTTCCCTTCCCCAAGGCGGTGCAATATATCCCGCGGAAACGAAGACTCCGGGCGGGGGGCGGAGTCGATCCGGTAGGGCTGCAGGCCCACCCCGCCAAGCCCATCATTGATTGAAAGGCAGAGCCCATGGCCGAGACCGGACAGGTTGTCACCCGCATCGCCCCTTCCCCCACGGGCTTCATGCATATCGGAACGGCGCGCACGGCGCTCTTCAACTGGCTCTATGCGCGCGGTCGCGGCGGCAAGTTCCTGCTTCGCATCGAGGATACCGACCGGGAGCGCTCCACACCGGAGGCCACGGACGCGATCCTGACCGGCATGACATGGCTCGGGCTCGACTGGGACGGTGAGGCCGTCAGCCAGTTTGAACGCGTCGAGCGCCACGCCGAGATCGCGCGGCAGCTGCTCGAGACTGGCGGGGCTTATAAATGCTTCTCCACGCAGGAGGAAATCGCCGCTTTCCGCGATGCCGCCCGGGCCGAAGGCAAGTCCACCCTGTTCCGCTCGCCCTGGCGCGACGCCGATCCCGCAACCTTCCCCGACGCGCCTTATGTTGTCCGCATCAAGGCCCCGCGCGAGGGCGAGACGGTGATCGATGACCAGGTCCAGGGCAAGGTCACCTTCCGGAACGCCGAGCTCGACGACATGATCCTTCTGCGATCGGACGGCACGCCGACCTATATGCTCGCCGTTGTCGTCGACGATGTGGATATGGGCGTCACCCATGTCATCCGCGGAGATGACCACCTCGCCAATGCCGCCCGCCAGTCGCTGATCTATCGTGCGATGGACTGGGAGCTTCCGGTCTACGCCCATATTCCGCTGATCCTCGGCCCGGATGGCAAGAAGCTCTCAAAGCGCCACGGCGCGACGGGAGTCGAGGAGTACCAGAAGATGGGCTACCCGGCCGCCGGCATGCGCAACTACCTCACCCGGCTCGGCTGGAGCCATGGCGATGACGAGTTCTTCACCGACGCCCAGGCGCGCGACTGGTTCGACTTCAATGGAATCAACAAATCCGCCGCGCGGTTCGATTTCAAGAAGCTGGAGAATCTCTGCGGACAACATATTGCAGCTGCAGAAGACGGCGCACTTTTGGCCGAAATTCTCGCCTACCTGGAGGCGATTGGCGCCGAGAAACTGGCTGATTCAAAGAAGGACAGTTTGGCGCAGGGCATGTATTGCCTCAAGGAACGCGCAAAAACATTCGGAGAACTACTTGAAAAGGCGCACTTTATTATCGGAGACCGTCCGTTCGAGCCAGATACGAAATCGCTTAAGTCCCTCGATGCGGTATCCCGTGGTATACTGAGTGAATTGACGCCGCACCTGCAAAATGCTAGCTGGTCCCGCAACGGGTTGGAGGAGGCCGTCGCCGGGTTTGCCGAAGCCAATGGGCTCAAGCTCGGAAAGATCGCCCAACCCTTGCGCGCCGCCCTTGCGGGACGGACAGTGACGCCGAGTGTCTTCGACATGATGCTCGTGATTGGTCGGGAGGAGAGCCTGGCCCGAATTGAAGATGCCGCGGGCCGCACGGATCAGTGACCGGGCCGCGAGAGAGTTAAGCCAATGCATCCCGGGACCACTCCCGAGCCGGATGCAAGACAGAGGGATGCCCATCATGACTGACAGAAAAGCGACGCTGACTTTCGACGACAAGACGCTCGAACTGCCAATCCATTCGCCTACCCTGGGCCCGGACGTCCTCGACATTCGCAAGCTTTATGCCCAGGGCGACGTGTTCACCCACGATCCGGGCTTCACCTCGACCTCGGCCTGTGAATCGACCATCACCTTCATCGATGGTGACAAGGGCGAGCTCCTGCATCGCGGGTATCCGATCGACCAGCTGGCCAGCGACAGCCATTACCTCGAAGTCTGCTACCTGCTGCTTTACGGGGAGCTGCCGACCCGCGCGCAGATGGAGGATTTCGAGAACCGCGTGACGCGTCACACGATGCTGCACGACCAGATGACCTTCTTCTACCGTGGCTTCCGCCGCGATGCGCACCCGATGGCGATCGTCGTCGGGGTGCTCGGCGCCATGTCCGCCTTCTACCACGATTCCACCGACATCACCGATCCCTGGCAGCGCGAGGTCGCCTCGATCCGCCTGATCGCCAAGATGCCGACGCTGGTTGCCTGGGCCTACAAATACTCTATCGGCCAGCCCTTCGTTTACCCGAAGAACGAGCTCGATTACGCCTCGAACTTCCTCAACATGTGCTTCTCGGTCCCGGCCGAGCCGTTTGATGTCGACCCGATCCTGTCCCGCGCCATGGACCGCATCTTCACGCTCCATGCCGATCACGAGCAGAACGCATCGACCTCGACCGTGCGCCTGGCTTCCTCTTCGGGCGCCAACCCGTTCGCCTGTATCGCCGCCGGTGCGGCCTGTCTCTGGGGTCCTGCCCATGGCGGCGCCAACCAGGCCTGCCTCGAGATGCTGCGGGAAATCGGCACCGTCGACCGGATCCCCGAGTTCATCGCCCGCGCCAAGGACAAGAACGACCCGTTCCGCCTGATGGGCTTCGGCCACCGCGTCTACAAGAACTTCGACCCGCGCGCGACGGTGATGAAACAGTCCGCCGACGAAGTGCTTGACCTGCTGGGCGTCGAAGACAACCCGACGCTTCAGGTGGCTAAGGAGCTGGAGCGGCAGGCCGTTGCCGATCCGTATTTCGCCGAGAAGAAGCTCTTCCCGAATGTCGATTTCTACTCGGGCATCATCCTCGAGGCGATGGGTTTCCCGACCTCGATGTTCACGCCGATCTTCGCGCTGTCGCGCACCGTCGGCTGGATCTCCCAGTGGCACGAGCAACTCTCCGACCCGGCGCACAAGATCGGTCGCCCGCGTCAGCTCTACACCGGCGCGCCCTATCGCGACTACGTCCCGGTGGACGAGCGCGGCTGAACGCCGATCGGACCAAAGAGACCAGACAGCAAAAAGGGCGGGGAATTCTCCGGCCTTTTTCATTTGTTGCCCGCGATTAGGTCCGGGCAAAACCATGGTTCGGAAAGTGGCCCACAGGCAGGAAACAGATCCTTTGCCGGATCTCAGCGCCTCTCGTTCGGCTCCCAAATGTCTTGCGTCCCTGTTCTCAATGCACATTCTGAGAGTTGGCTGAGCCCAAGCACAACTGGGCGTCAGCTTACTCGGCCTCAAGGCGGGGCATGCAATTGGAAGAAAAAGACCTCCGAACTCGCCTAATTCGCATTTTAGTCGGTTTAGGGCTGTCATTGGTGCATCCTATTTTTTGTTCGTGAATCCAGAGTCCCTTGTACGACCGAAAATGATCACGCAGGCCGCGCTCGTTATTAGCGCCTACCACTTCTTGAAAGAGGTTCTGGACCTCATAAAAATATTTAGGTGAATTGCACCTTAACCAAAGTTGCCGCTCAGCAGCCAAACCGCCACTTCTGAAACGCAAGAAGGCCGGGGAGATCCCCGGCCCAAATCATTTCTCACAAAAAGCCTCTCAGCCCTGCCGCTCAACCAGTTCCTTGAGCGCTGTGTCAAGCCGGTCCGCCGCTTCCTGGTTCTGTTCCAGCGAGTGGATAAAACGGCGCCCGAGCACGACCTTGCGCACCGCCCGCAAGCCGTCCTGCGCCAGGCGCCAGAGCGCCGTCACCGCGCGTCCGAAACACATGCTATCGCCTGCCCAAGCCACGGTGTTTACCTCACCAGCGCGAGAAGCAAGGTCGACAGCGCCAGCGCCCCGGCCACCGGCGCGAGAAACGCGCCGCGCCGATAGCCAAAGGAGGTCTCCAGAACCTCGAAATGCAGCACGGCACCGGTCATCATCAGACCCATGACAAGCAGGAGAATCTCGTTCTCGCTCATCCAGGCCGGTCGCCCGAGTTGCGCCGAGAGCCACCACCAGCCCATGACCATGGCCGACCCCGCCCAGGAGAAGGCCATGCCCAGCGAGAGCGGCGACATCCGCATCCCCCAGAGCCACAGGAAAATTGCCGAGATCATCAGCGCCATGATCGTCATCGCGCCGTAAAGGATCTCGGACGTATCGAGATACCCTTGCAGCAGGAAGGACGAATGCGTCCCGGCAAGAATTATTACAAAGATCGAAAGGGCCTGTTTCACGTCCCCGGTCTCCTCTCAGCCCACGCGGTCCCGCGGCAGGCGTTCGCGGATCAGCGTGGTGATTTCCACGATGATCTCGGTGTTGCGGTTCAGGATGTTTCGGGTCGCATCGTCTTTCTGATGGTCCCGGAACAGCAGATAGAAGACCAGGAGCACCCACGGCCCGTGTTCGGTGATCAGGGTGAGCCAAAATCCTTCAGGTACGGGCATTCTTCCACTCCGCAAGGGCTGCGTTCTCCTGAACCTCGCCCTCGACCACGTCCGGCGCCGCAATCCGCGTCGCTTCCTCGCCAGAGCCAGCCTGCAATGCCTGCAGCGCCGCGATTCCCTCGGTCACCTGGCCTGCGCGTGCCAGCGTCGAGGCGATGGAACGTTGAAACGCCTGGCCCTTCGCCTGGTGCCGCGCGCCGAAATAGAAGCCGACAATCGCACCCAACAGCCACCAGAGCGGCTCCGGCACAAGCGCGATCCCCTGCATCCGCGACGCAAACCAGATCGGGTCCACCATCGCCGAAACGAAGAGCCCGAGCGTTCCAAGCGCCATGGCCGGACGGGGCACGCGGTTGAGACCATCGATCACCGTGTCGAAGGTCGACTTCCGTTCCAGCGCGAACTCGGCTGCGAATTGTGCGAGGGCGGCCTGCGACAGGGCGGTTTCGCGCGCCGCGCCATTCTCGGCATTTTCGCGAAACACCTGGACCGTCTCCGCAACGACATTTCGGCCGCTGCCAAAAACCGTCGAGGCAAGTGTATCGATCACACCCATGCCGCGACCCTCGCCTGGTGTTCGGCCGGCGTCAGACGGAAACGCGGCGAGATGAACTCCTCCGCCCGCTTGATCCAGCCCCCCTTGCCGCCATCGCGACGGCGGGCGTATTTGCGGCTCTTCGGGCGGCGATCTGCCAGCGCGTAATAGTAGTTCCGCCGTGCGATGCCATAGGCGTCAGCCAGGTGGTTCGGCGCTTTCTCCGCCGCCCGCCCGGCTGCCGCTATGGTCTGCGGTCCGATGGCCCCATCGACCGAGACCTCCTCTCCCAACTGCCCAAGGAGCCGCTGCAGGATCTTCACCGCGTTGGAACCCGCATTGACATACATGTCAAAGACGCTCGAATGCAGGCACGCGGGAAGCTCCACGATGCGCGGGCGGCGGAAGTAATGCTCGATAAAGATCTTCTCGGCCGTTTTGCGATCCAGCTTGCGGACATCATTGACGGTCACGCGCCCGTCCCCGTCGAGGTCGAGCCCAAGCCTGCGCATGGTTCCGATGGTCACGCCGTATTTCGTGGCGCCGCCCGGATCGTCCGGATCATTCACGAACCCGCCCTCGCGGGCGACGATTTCATGTGCGATTGCCTCAATGTTTTTCATGGAGCCTGTTCCCCGGCATAAATTGATGCCTTCGAAACTCGCCCAAAGTCTTTAAGAAGAGTAAACCAGAGCGCACGCCAAAAGGCGCAACGCGCGATCGCGCGACCGCATCGACCAAGTGGCCCAAACGAAAAACGCCGCGCTCCCAAAAGGATACGCGGCGTTCCTGCCGTCATCTCTCAAAGCGAGGTCAGCTCCCGCTATCCTCTTCCATATGTTGATAGACGCCCTGCTCCTTGAGCGCGTCAACAACCTCTTTCGGCATGTAGGTCTCGTCATGTCGCGCCAGGATTTCGGTCGCAACGAAGACGCCGTCGACCAGGTTACCGGTCCCGATCATGCCCTGGCCCTCGTCAAAGAGATCCGGCAGCACCCCGGTATAGGAAACCGGCACCGACGCTCCGCCATCGGTCACCGAAAAGGTGATCGTCTCCCCTTCCCCGCGCACCAGCGTCCCGTCTTCGACCAGCCCGCCAATGCGGAAGGTTTCCCGCGCCTCGGGCGGCTCGGCCGCCACGTCCGACGGCGCGCGGAAATAGTTGATCCCATCACGCATCGCATAGCCGATCAGCGCCGTGCTCGCTGCCAGCGCCACGAAGGCCACAAGGATGATCTGCACCCGCCGGCGCTTCTTCAGCCCCTTCATTCCCGTCATCGTCGCTCTCCCCTGCGTCCAATGGCAATTATCATGGATAGACAGGCGACAGCATCAACCCGGCCGTCTCCTCATATCCCAGCATCAGGTTCGCATTCTGGACAGCTTGCCCGGCCGAGCCCTTGGCCAGGTTGTCCAGAACCGTGTAGATCGTCGCCCGACCGGATTTCCGCTCGGCCACGACCCCAATATGCACGAAATTCGTCGCCCGCACATGCTTCACCGCCGGGACCTCGCCAAACGGAAGCACATGAACGAAGGGTTCGGCGCTGTAGGCTGACGCCAGAGCCTCGTGGATCGCCGCCGCATCCCCGAGCACATAGCAGGCAGCGAGAATCCCCCGGCTCGCCGGCACCAGGGTCGGCGTGAACTGCACCTCGACCGGGCGCCCCGCCGCCTTTGAAAACTCCTGGTCGAACTCGCCCAGATGCCGATGCTTGCCGCCCATACCATAGGCGTACCAGTTCTCGCCCAGTTCGGCCTGCAGCAGGTTCTCCTTGAGCGAGCGCCCGGCTCCCGAGACGCCGACCTTCATGTCGATGATGATCTCGTCGAGATCGACCGCGCCGGCCTTGATCACCGGGATCAGCGAAAACTGCCCCGTTGCTGCGTTGCAGCCCGTTCCGGCCACCAGCCGCGCGCTCCGGATCTCGTCACGATAGAACTCCGTCAGCCCGTAGACCGCACTCCTCTGGAGCTCCGGCGCCGAATGCGGTTTTCCGTACCATTTTTCATAGTCGTCCAGGTTGCGAAGCCGAAAATCAGCGCTCAGGTCTACCACCTTAACCCCTTTGGGAAGCGTAGAAATAACAGCCTGGCTCGTCGCATGCGGCAAAGCGCAAAAACAGAGGTCGATGTTGGAAAAGTCCAACTCCTCAATCCGTTGCAGGGCAGGCAGATCGAGATGCCGCAGATGCGGGTAGACCGCCGACATCTCCATCCCGGCCTTGCGGTCGGCCGAGAGCGCAGCGATGCGCAGCCCCGGATGGGTGGCAATCAGACGGACGAGTTCGGCGCCGGTATATCCGGACGCCCCGAGAATGGCGACATTGTGGTGCATGACGGGACCTGCTTGTGAAGTGGTCGTGTTCTTAGGAAAATCTGGGCCGGACCGCAATCACGCGGCCTGAAACTCGATCCTTCGTCGCAGGAACTGCGTTGCGCGATTGGAGACCGTCGCGGGATCCCCCGTGGTCAGGAAGACCGACTCCGTGCCCGTCCCGACCATCGCCGGGTGCCGCTCCAGATAATCGGCCAGCGACTCGGCCACGAGATTGGCCTGCGAAAAGACCTTCACCTCCGGACCCAGGGCCTCGGCGAAGATCGTCTCCATCAGAGGATAATGCGTGCAGCCCAGGATCGCGGCTTCCGGCAATGGCATCTTCCGCTTCAGCGCATCGACATGGCTCCGCACCAGCGCCTCCGCCAGGATAAGGTCCCCGTCCTCGATCGCATCGACAACACCGCCGCAGGCCTGCGCCTCGACATCGACGCCGATCGCCCGAAACGCCAGTTCGCGCTGGAACGCCCGGCTCGACACGGTCGCCGGTGTTGCAAACAGCGCCACATGCTGCACGGCGACCTCGCGTGGCGGCGAGTTGTCGCCCCAGTGCCGCTCGGTCAGCGCCTCTATCAACGGCACGAACACACCCAGCACCCGCTTCTCCGGCGGAATCCAGCTCTCCTGCATCCGCCGCAAGGCGGCCGCGGAAGCCGTATTGCACGCAAGGATGACGAGATCGCAGCCCGCCTCCCACATCCGCTCCACCGCGGCCGTGGTCAGCTCATAGACATCCTGCGCGTCACGAACCCCGTAGGGCGCATGTGCATTGTCCCCAAAATAGACGAACGGCACCTCCGGAAGACGCCGGCCCACCGCATCGAGGACAGTCAAACCGCCCAGCCCACTGTCGAAAATTCCTACAGCCATCAGTAAACCCGCGGCCCCCTCTCGCCTTTGTCATCCCGGTGTTTCTCTTCGAACTCGAAGCCGTAATCCAGGGATTTCAAAGGCCTCGGAGAGAGAGAATAGGTCTCCGAGCGCAGGAAATCCATCATCGCCCGAGGATCGCCCGTATGCTGCTCGAGCCGCTCCTGAGCGATCGGCTCACCGATCACCACCCGCACCGGTTCATCGATCCGCTTGCGGAATTCCTTGATCAACAGCGCCAGCCGCAGCGTCGAATGCAGGTGGCTGGCAAACTGGAACAGTCGGCTGTTATGCCCCTCGAAGAAGATCGGCACCACCGTCGCGTTCGACTTGGCCACCATCTTCGCGGTGAAACTGCGCCAGCCCGGATCCATCGGCCGGGTATAGACCTTGGCCGACGTGGACACCGTCCCGCCGGGGAAGACCCCAATCGCGCCGCCCGCATCGAGATAGCGCAGCGCCTCCTTGCGCGTGGCAAGGTTTTCGCGCATCGCCTCCTTGGTCTCGTCGAAGGAGATCGGCAGGATCACCTTGTCGAGATCCTCGGCCTTCTTGAACACGTTATTGGCCAGGATCCGGAAATCCCCCCGCACGACGGAGAGGATGTAGCCCATCATCAACCCGTCCAGAATGCCGTAAGGATGGTTGGAGATCAGGATCAGCGGACCATTGGTCGGGATATTGTTCAGGGAGCCGCCCACCACGTCCAGGCTCAGCCCGTAGCGCGAGACCATGACCCCCCAGAAATCCCTGCCATTGGCGATCTCGTGCTCGTAGCCCTCGGCACGGCGGATCAACCCGAGCCGACCCGTCGCATTCTCCAGAACCCGAACCACCGCCCGCCCGCCTCGGGAGCGAACGGAATTGGCATAGGTTATGTCGCGAGCGACTTGCCTGTCAGGCATTTCGAACTTCTCCCGTTTTGACCTGCGGCTTACCCCGGAACGGAGCGCTTTGTCATCATATATGACGGGAATGCGACGATTGGGAGGGCTGATCCGGGGGTGATCGACCCGGAGGACGACTGCGCCGAATCGCCATCGTGCTGCGCGGCTCAAGTCCCCATATAGATTTTTCTTGCAACGGGGATATGATCTCGGCGCAGAGCATGCCACAAGGCCGGTCTAACCGTTCGGCCACCAACAACAAACCGGGTAGTAGAGATGGACTGGGACAAGCTAAGAATCTTCCACGCCGTGGCATCCGCCGGCAGCCTTACCCATGCCGGAGATTCGCTGCACCTGTCCCAATCAGCGGTATCACGCCAGATTCGCGCTCTGGAGGAGAGCCTGAACACCACGCTCTTCCACCGACATGCCCGCGGACTGATCCTGACCGAGCAGGGCGAACTGCTCTATGACGCGACCTCCGGCATGAGCAAACGCCTCGAAGCCGCCTCCGCCCGCATCCGCGACTCGGAGGAGGAAGTCTTCGGCGAGCTCCGCGTGACCACTGCACATGGCTTCGGCTGCCTCTGGCTCGCGCCCCGGCTCGAAAAGCTCTACGGCCGCTACCCGGACCTCAATATCGACCTGATGCTGGAAGAGCGCGTGCTCGACCTGCCGATGCGCGAAGCCGATGTCGCCATCCGGATGAAGGAGCCCTCGCAGGCCGACCTGATCCGCAAGCGCCTGATGACCGTCCGCATGCGGCTCTACGCGACCGAGACCTATATCGAGCAGCACGGCCTGCCGACCACGCCGGACGACATGAAGACCCATCGGCTGATCTGCCAGGGCACCTCCTCGACCCAGGTCGCCGCCGGCGCCGCGATGGTGCAATGGCTGCTCGGTCACGGCGTCACCTCGCGCCTCAACGTGAACAACTATTTCGGCGTTCTGCAATGCGTGCAGAACCATCTCGGCGTGGGTGTCCTGCCCGATTACATCGTCGAGACTGACCCGAATCTGGTTCGCGTCCTGCCCGAGGTCGAAAGCGCCGAAGTGCCGGTCTTCCTCGCCTATCCGGAAGAACTGCGCCAATCCAAGCGCATCGCCGCCTTCCGGGACTTCGTCGTCGAGGAAATCCAGCTCGCGCGGCGGCGCGGCGACAGCGACGAAGGCTGACCCCTGTTTTCGTTGCTCATGCAACACAGGCATGACTGCTATTCGGCGCTGCGGCAACTTTGGCCTTGAATGCGCGGCTCCCGCTTTCTACATCGAAGTTATCGACGGACGGTTTCGTTCGTCTTTACCTCCCTGTTGGACTTGGGCCGAGATTTGATCTCGGCCTTTTTTTTGGAGTCGAGGAGCCGAGCTGTGCCGCTGCCGCCCGAAGACAGGCACGCGCCCCGGAAAACAGGGGCGAAACAGGTCCCCGGCAATGCAAAGCAACATTTGGAATCGACCCGGCTTGCGCTAAAGTACCAGTAATTTCATCGGAGGATTCCTATGCTTGCCCGAAAACTCGTTCTCTCCACCTTCCTTGCCATCGGTCTCGCCGCCCCCTCCTTTGCCGCGTCCTGCGGCAATAACTCGAGCGGCTTCGAAGCGTGGAAACAGGAATTCGCCAAGGAAGCGGCACGGGCGGGCGTCTCCAAGCGCGGCCTCTCGGCCCTCGCCCAGACCAGCTATTCCCAAGGCACGATAAATGCCGACCGAAACCAGAAAAGCTTCAAGTACAGCTATGAGAAATTCTGCCAGGTGCGTGGCTGCAACACGATCGTGGCCCAGGGAAAGAAGCGCAAGGCGAAGAACCCCAGCTTCTACGCCTCGCTCGAAAAGACATATGGCGTGCCCGCTGGCGTACTGATTGCCATCCACGGCATGGAAACCGGTTTTGGTCGTTTCATGGGGGATTCAATCGTTCTCAACGCCACCGCGACACTCACTTATGACTGCCGCCGGCCCGATTTCTTCCGCCCTCACCTGATCGGCGCGCTGGCAATGATCGACCGGGGCATGATGTCCCCCAATGCCATTGGCGCCAAGCATGGCGAGCTCGGCCACACCCAGTTCCTGCCCGGCAATGCCTATACATATGGGCGCGACGGCAATGGTGACGGCAGGGTCGACCTCAACAACATGGCCGACGCGCTCGCCTCCACCGCCAATTACCTGCGCAACAAGGGCTGGAAGCCCGGCCAGAGCTACCAGCCGGGCAGCCATAACTACAACGTGCTCAAGCAATGGAACGCGGCATCCGTCTACCAGAAATCGCTCGCCGTGATGGGCGCCCAGATCGACGGCTGATCCCGGCGCCCTGCTTTGCTCACACGGGTCAGCAAGCAGTGGCCAGCAAGGCATAGGCCTCCGCGCCGCCCGCCCAGGGCAGACCGGTGACCGCGTCAAGCGGTGCGCCGGTCTCGAAGCCGCTCTCCGCCAGCTCCGCTGAAAGCTGCTCCGGCGCGAGGTACTGCAACCAGGCGAAGACCTCGCGCTGCCGATCGGGCTCGACGATCAGGAACCGGTCAAGCGCCGCCGAAGCCTCCGGATAGACGAAGCTCGCCTTGAGCCCGACATAGTCGCCCGCTGCCCAGAACCCGTCCCAGAGGCGCTCGGCAATCTCAGTTCCTTCCTTGCGATCCGACAGCGCATCCGGCGGGAAGGCATCGAGCACCAGCAGCCCGCCCTCCGGCAGCGCCGCCCGTATCCGTCCCAGCAACAGGGATCGCGCAGATATCACCATAGATCAGGGTCACGACATCTCCCGCCGGAATCGGATCCCGTAGGTAATCCCCAAGCAGGAACCGCCCCTTCGGACAGGCCACCTGTCGGGCATGCGCCAGGGAGACCTCCGAGAGATCCAACCCCGTCACCACCGCCCCGGCGGCCTCGAAACGCTGCGCATACAGCCCCGGCCCGCAGCCGAGATCCGTCAACCTCCTGCCAGACAGCCCGATCTCCGCATCGATCCAGCGACACATCGCGTCGATAGCGTCCGGCGGCCGCGAAGCCAGCGCGGTGTCGGGCGACAGATGCAGCTCCAGCATGCGCCGCGCAACATGCGGGTCGGCCCAAAGCGCGCCGGTATCGAAGCCGGCAAAAAGCGCCGGTCTCCGCGTGAAATTCCTCAAAATATCGTACATCTTGCTGTTTCCCTGGATGGCCGCAGCCATTCCTCTACAAAAAACCGTCAGAGGCAGGGTCCTGCCCCGCCCATCGAACCGGGCATTCCCGGGATATGTGGCCTCGGTTTTTGTAAGCACCCCTTGTTTGCATGGTCGCGCCTGCGCCGCAAGGGCGCGCGCCCCCTTTCCCTTTTGTCCCGCAGCGCCTAAAACGCTGCCGACAAGAGGGAATGAGCATGCACGATCCAGCCATCACGCCGGAAATCATCGAGGCCCATGGCCTCAAGCCCGAGGAATATGCGGAGATCCTGCGGATCCTGAACCGCGATCCGAACTTCACCGAGTTGGGGATCTTCTCGGCGATGTGGAACGAGCACTGCTCCTACAAATCCTCCAAGAAATGGCTGCGCACCCTGCCCACGGAAGGCCCCCAGGTCATCTGCGGTCCCGGCGAGAATGCCGGCATTGTCGATATCGGCGACGGACAGGCGATCATCTTCAAGATGGAGAGCCACAACCACCCCTCTTATATCGAGCCCTATCAAGGCGCGGCCACCGGCGTTGGCGGCATCCTGCGCGATGTCTTCACCATGGGCGCCCGCCCCATCGCGGCGATGAACTCCCTCTCCTTTGGCATGCCGGACCACCCGAAGACGAAATCCGTCGTCTCCGGCGTCGTCGCGGGCGTCGGTGGCTACGGCAACTGCTTCGGCGTGCCGACCATTGGCGGCGAGGTCCGCTTCCACGCCGCCTATAACGGCAACTGCCTGGTCAACGCCTTTGCCGCCGGTCTCGCCCAGACGGACTCGATCTTCTATTCGGCCGCCTCCGGCGTCGGCATGCCCGTCGTCTATCTCGGCGCCAAGACAGGCCGCGACGGCGTTGGCGGCGCGACAATGGCCTCGGCCGAATTCGACGAGACCATCGAAGAGAAACGCCCGACCGTCCAGGTCGGCGACCCTTTCACCGAGAAGCGCCTGATGGAGGCAACGCTGGAGCTGATGCAGACCGGCGCCGTGATCTCGATCCAGGACATGGGCGCGGCTGGCCTGACCTGTTCCGCCGTCGAGATGGGCGACAAGGGCAAGCTCGGCATCAAGCTCGATCTCGACGCCGTGCCGCAGCGCGAAGAGAACATGACACCTTACGAGATGATGCTCTCGGAGTCTCAGGAGCGCATGCTCATGGTGCTGCGCCCCGAGAAGGAGGCCGAGGCCAAGGCCGTCTTCGAGAAATGGGAGCTGGATTTCGCCATTGTCGGCGAGACCATCCCCGAGGACCGCTTCCTGATCCAGCATCACGGCGAGATCGTCGCGGACCTGCCGCTGGCCACGCTGGCAGGCTCCTCGCCCGAATATGACCGCCCCTGGGTCGAAACGCCCCCGGCGCCGGAAATGGACCCTGTCCCCGAGATCGACGCCATCGACGCGCTGAAGGCCCTGATCGGCTCGCCGAACTATGCCTGCAAATCCTGGGTCTACGAGCAATATGACCAATCGGTCATGGGCGACACGGTGCGCAACCCCGGCGCCGGCGCCGGCATCACCCGCATCCACGGCACCAACAAGGCCGTCGCCTTCACCTCCGACGTGACCCCGCGCTATGTCCGCGCCAACCCCGAAGAGGGTGGCAAGCAGGCCGTGGCCGAGGCCTATCGCAACCTCACCGCTGTCGGCGCCAAACCTTTGGCTACAACGGATAACATGAATTTCGGCAACCCCGAGAAGCCGGAAATCATGGGTCAGTTCGTTGGCGCCATCAAGGGCATCGGCGCGGCCTGCGCCGCACTCGACATGCCAATCGTCTCCGGCAATGTCTCGCTCTACAACGAGACCGATGGCGAGCCGATCCTGCCGACGCCGACAATCGGCGCCATCGGCCTGATCGACGACCTCTCGCACATGATCGGCCGCGAGGCCCGCGACGGCCATGTCCTGCTTCTGCTGGGCGACACGCAAGGCCATCTCGGCCAGTCCGCCCTGCTCTACGAGGTCTTCAACCGCGAAGATGGCGACGCCCCGGCAGTCGACCTCGACGCCGAACGCGCCCATGGCGACTTCATCCGCGACAATCGCGACTGGATCGACGGCTGCACCGACCTTTCGGATGGAGGCCTCGCCCTCGCGGCCTTCGAGATGGCCGAAAGCGCTGGCGTCGGGGTAATCCTGGACGAGGCCGACACCGCGACCCTCTTCGGCGAAGACCAGGGCCGCTACCTGATCGCCTGCTCCTTCGACAAGGCCGAGGCCCTCATGGTTGCCGCCGGCCAGGCCGGGGTGCCGCTGCAAACCGTTGGCCGCTTCACCGGCGACACTGTCCGCATGGGCGGCTCCGAAGCCTCGCTCGAAGCGCTCTCCGCGCTGTATCACGGCGCCTTCGAGGCGGCGATCGGCTGATGCTGCGTCCGGCGACGGCAGCGGACTTCCCATTCATCCGTGCCGTCGCGGGCGCCCCCTCGAATGCCCGCTTCATCGACGATGAAAACGAGGCCGCCCTCGCGGCCCTTATCGGCTCCGCCGACACCGCCCTGCTGATCTGGGAAGATGGCGGCGCTCCGAGCGGCTTCGCCCTGTTCTGCGAAAGGACGAGCCCCGCCGACCGGATCGAGCTACGCCGCCTTGCCCTCGCCTCCCCCGGCACGGGCGCCGGAGAACGTTTCATCGCCGCCCTGCGCGACCACGCCTTCGAACAACTTGGCGCCAATTGCCTCTGGCTCGACGTCGTCGCCGACAATCCCCGCGCGCGCCACTGCTATGAACGGGCCGGCTTCACCCATGAAGGCCGCCTGCGCGCCCGCTGGCGCCGCCCGGCTGGCGACGTGGCCGATCTCGACGTGCTCTCCATTCTCCGCCCCGAATGGGAGGCGCTCCGGCGCCTTTGAACCCCACGCCCTACACGCTATAGCTCAGAAGCACCGCGCGGACCGACGGATTCGGCCACGCCCGGAAAGACATATGGGGACCACCATGAAGCAGTATCACGACGCGCTGCGCACCATCCTCGACGAGGGGCATGAGAGCAGCGACCGCACCGGCACCGGCACGATCTCCCATTTCGGACTGCAACTGCGCTTCCCGCTTTCGGATGGCTTCCCGCTCGTCACCACCAAGAAGCTCCACCTTCGCTCCATAATCCACGAACTCCTGTGGTTTCTCTCCGGCGACACCAATGTCGGCTACCTGAAGGAGAACGGCGTCTCGATCTGGGACGAATGGGCCGACGAAAACGGCGATCTCGGCCCCGTCTATGGCCATCAATGGCGCCATTTCCCCAAGCTCGAAGCCACGGGCGACATGAAGGATGGGCGCCCGCTCTTCCACGCTGGCGAAGTCGACCAGATTGCTGAACTTGTTGAATCAATAAAGAAATCGCCGGATTCCCGCCGCCTCATCGTCTCCGCCTGGAACCCCGGCGACGTTCCCGACATGGCGCTGCCGCCCTGCCACACGCTCTGGCAGGTCCGCATCCTGGCGGGCAAGCTGCATCTCCAGCTCTACCAGCGCTCGGCGGACATGTTCCTCGGCGTGCCCTTCAACATCGCCTCCTATGCGTTGCTGCAAACCATGCTTGCCCATGTCACCGGCTATGAACCCGGCGATTTCGTTCACACCTTCGGCGATGCCCATATCTATTCCAACCACATGGACCAGGTTCAGACCCAGCTCGCCCGCACCCCGAAACCCCTCCCCCAGCTGCGCCTCAAACGGGATGTAAAATCTCTTTTCGATTTCCGTTTCGAGGATTTCGAGATCACCGGTTACGACCCGGACCCGGGCATCCGCGCTCCGGTGGCCGTCTGATGCTGACCCTGATTGCGGCGCGTGCGCGCAACGGCGCCATCGGCAAGGACAACACCATCCCATGGTTCGCCCCGGAAGACCTCGCCCATTTTCAACGCGAAACGCTCGGCGGCGCGCTGATCATGGGCCGGCGGACCTGGGAAAGTCTTCCAGTCAAACCTCTGAAAAAGCGCCTTAATTGCGTCATCTCCTCCGATCCGACCCTGGCAGAGCACGTCTTCCCCTCGCCCGAGGCCGCCCTCACCGCCGCCCGGGCCGAAGGCTATCACAGGCTCTACGGCATCGGCGGCGAAGCGATCTACCGCGCGCTCCTGCCATTGGCGGACCGGCTCATGGTCACCGAGGTCGGGGTTGAGATCGACGCAGCGGACGCCTTTTTCCCGCAATTCGACCCGGCCCATTGGCGCGAAACCGGCCGCGCGGTGCTGCGCGGACAGGACCCTTCCTGCACGCTGCACGAGTACCTCCGCAACTGAAAGACCGACTGCTCTCAAGCTTTTGAGTCACAGCCGCCTCCATAAAGTTTCCACACTGTGTGTTGCCAGTTGACAGCGTGAGCTCCCTTTGGGCACGGTTGCCCCAACCAGATCGAAAAACAGATCGAGGCAGGCAGTATAATGGCAAAAAACCTGGCGCTTCTCCTGGCGCTTCTAGGCATGCTCGCGGCATGCGGGGATGGCGACGGAACGAACCCGGTCAACAATCCCGGCGTGGAAGAAGAAGACGACGACGAGACGGAACTTCCCGATGGCACGGACGATGCCACGGCCGACGATCCGATCACCCGCTATGAAGAGCAGGATGAGAGCAACGGCAATGGCTATGCGAGCAGCATCAGCTATGACGCCGAGACAGATACCTTCACTGTCGACAATCTCGGCTTTGACGGTGACAACGTCTATACCCGCGACGACCAGGTCGCGTCGCTCGGTCCATATGCTGTCTACGAGGCCACCGAGACCTTCTACGATTCCGTCACCGGAGAGCCAATCAGCCAGATTGCGCCCCACAAGGCGATTTATGGCCTCTCCACCAGCGGTGCTACCAACTTCGCGATTGTCCGCACCGGCGGCTATATCGACTACGGTTTCGGCGGTTTCGTCTATTCCCGCAACGGCTCGGTCACCCTTCCGACCTCGGGTCAGGCCGCTTATTCTGGCGACTATGCCGGCCTGCGCGATTTCGATGGCCGCGCTGGCATCGAATATGTCACCGGCGACATGACAATGGCCATCGACTTCGAGGATTTCAACGACGGCAACGCCGTTCAGGGCCTCGTCTACAACCGCCGGGTCTATGACACCGCCGGAAATGACGTGACGGATGATATCCTCACAGCAATGGGAACCTCCGCAACCGCCTTGCCCACCCTTGTTTTCGATGTCGGTCCCGGTGTGATGGATGACAATGGAGAAATTGCCGGCGAGTTGCGATCCAACACCTATGACGCTGATGGCGTGGCCACCCAGTACGAAGAGGGCAATTACTACGCCGTTCTTTCCGGCTCCAATGCCGAAGAGGTTGTCGGCGTCATCGTCGTCACAGCCGATGACCCGCGCTTTGACGCGACAGTCCGTGAGACCGGTGGCTTCATCCTCAGCCGCTGAACGGCGCAGCCGGCGTCGCTGGCTCGCCCTTGCCCTGGGCGTTTCCCTTTGTCTGGGAAGCGCCCCTGTCGCCATTGCCGACAGCCTCTCGCCGACCGAAATGCGGCAGGCTTCGGCCCTCTCTCTCGAAATCGGCAATCCCGCCCAGGCGCTTCGGCTGTCCGACGCCCTGCTCGCACGCGACCCGACGGATCTCGAGGCACAGGTGCTGCGTTCCCGCGCCCTGCGCGACCTCGGACGCTATGACGAGGCGCTCGACACCGCCCGGGCAGCCTACAGCGCCGCCGAGACAAACGAAGAAATCTATGCCGCGGCGCTGGTCCGTGCCCAGGCACTTTCCTCCCTCGGCGCCCGAACCCGCGCCCAGTTCTGGCTGCGCATGGCCGGCGAACACGCGCCCACCGATGAGGCCCGCGACCGCGCCATCCGCGATTTTCGCTACGTCCGCAGCCGCAACCGCTGGAACACTAGGCTCAGCTTCTCGCTTGCGCCAACCTCCAACGTCAATGACGGCTCCGCCCATGACACGATCAGCTATGGAGGGCTTCAGGGCATCGTTCTCGACGGCAGCGCCCGGGCGCTTTCCGGCCTCTCCTATTCCGGCCGCGTCACCACGCGCTACCGCTTCTCCGAAGGCCGGCATCACCAGACCGAGGTCGGCCTCCACCTGTTTCACCAGAGCTACATCCTCTCCGACGAAGCCAGGGACATCGCGCCCGATGCCGAAGGGGGCGACTTCGCCTATAGCTCCGTTGCGGTCGGCCTGCGGCACAAATGGCTGCCCGGGGACTGGAAAAGCCCGCTCGAATTCTCGCTGCTCTACGGTCGGGGCTGGTATGGCGGCGAGGACTATTCCCGCTACACGCGGTCCTCTGTCGGTCGCCCCTTCATCCTCTCCAAAAGCACCTTGCTGAGGATCGAGGCCGGCGGCGAGCATTTCTACAGGGTCACGGATGAAGCGACCCAACGGTCCTACCATGCTGGCGCGACGCTGCTGCACGAGTTCGACAATGGCGGCGGGCTGCGCTTTTCCTTCGGATTGCGCGACAGCCAGTCGGATCTCGGCTCGCTCGACTTCACCCGCCAACTTGCCGGCATTGCCTACACGCTGCCGAAACCCATCGCAAAAGCCCGTGCCACAATCGAATTCGACTACGAACACAAGCTCTACGACGAATTCCCGACCCTCGACACCTTCGGTCCCTTTATCGTCATGCGGAACAAGGAACGTGAGGATCGCCGCCGCGCCCTCGGACTGAGTCTCTTCTTCGACAAGGTCGACTATTACGGCTTCTCGCCCACGGTGACCCTGCGCCACGCGGAGACCCAATCCACCGACGACCGCTACGACACGATCGACACCGGGGTCAATTTCGGCTTCCGATCGAATTTCTGACCCGTTTGCCGGATTTCCTCTGCCAGCTTTTGCCGCTAGTCTGCGGCCAACCGAAATGCTGGAGAGAACGGCAATGAAAGTCAGCTACCTGCACACGATGGTCCGCGTGAAGGACCTGGAGAAATCCATGGCCTTCTACAAGCTTCTCGGGCTCGAAGAGACTCGGCGCCATGACAGCGAGGGGGGGCGTTTCTCGCTCATCTTCATGGCGCCGCCGGATCAGCCGGACTGCCCGGTCGAGCTGACCTGGAACTGGGATGGCGATGACGCGCTGCCCTCCGACAGCCGCCATTTCGGCCATCTCGCCTATGAGGTCGAGGATATATTCGCCATGTGCCAACACCTGATGGACAATGGCGTCACCATCAACCGCCCGCCGCGCGATGGCCGGATGGCCTTTGTCCGCTCGCCGGACAATATCTCGGTCGAGTTGCTGCAGGCCGGCGAGAGCAAGGAGCCCGCCGAGCCCTGGACCAGCATGGAAAACGTTGGCCACTGGTAGATTGATGTACCGGCTGGCCGGGTTCCTGGGTCTGGCCTGCCTTCTCTCTGCGTCGCCGGTCGCGGCGCAGGGCCCGTGCCGGATGTCTCTGCAACTGGCGCTGGATGTCTCCGGTTCTGTCGATGCGCGCGAATACCGGCTTCAGCTCGATGGGGTGGCACAGGCCCTGCTCGACCCTGAGGTTCAGGACGCAATTCTGGCCATGCCGCAGGTTCCGGTCGCGCTTTCGATCTTCGAATGGAGTGGCAGGAGATCGCAGCGCCTTTTGTCGGAGTGGAAACTGATGCGCGCACCGGCGGATCTCCAGGCCCTGGCCGACCGGCTGCGCCGCACCACCCGTCGCGAGATGTCGGTCAGCACCGGATTGGGAACCGCGATGCTCTTCGCTGGCGCCCGGCTGGGAACAGCGCCGCCCTGCTCGCGCAATGTTCTCGACATCTCAGGCGACGGAAAGAACAATGATGGTCCGCGCCCGCAGGATACCGACGCCGCGGCGCTGTCCGGCCTGAATGTGAACGCGCTGGTCATCGGCCCGAATCGGCCCGGTGCGGTTGGTGCGCAAGCCCACGAAACAGAAGAGCTCATCGCCTATTTCCGCGCCTATGTTCTGCGCGGGCCGGACGCCTTTGTCGAGATCGCCGTCGGGTATGACGCCTATGCGGAGGCAATGAAGCGAAAGCTCCTGAAGGAACTGCAGGTCATCGTCCTGGGGCAGGCGGAGGAACCATCCCGGAATTGATGCGACCAGTTCGTCCCGTCCGCGCCCTGCGCGGCGGAGTCTTCCGCGGCCCTCCCCGGCCGGGTACCGGCTGCAGCGCCCGGAAATCCCTTGCCGGATCGCCGGCACCTTCCGTATCAGCGCCGAATCCGACCAGGGGTCGACTTGGTGAGGGATCCCGCATCACGACAGGCGCCATCCGCAAAACATGCCTGTCCGCCAACAGCAAACCGCCCGCGGGTTCACCCTGCGGACGGCGCTGTCGAACTCTAAGGGAATTTTTTAGCGGATCTGCCCCCGACCGCGTATCAGTAGATGTAGCGGATCTGGTCGGTCCAGTAGCGTTCCATGCGGCGGAGGGCGGTGGTGATATCTTCCAGACCTTCCATCGTGATGATCTCGCGGTCCACAAGCCCGCCGGCATGACGCTCGAAGAGTTCCGTGACGATCCGACGAATCTCCCGCCCCTTCTCTGTCAGACGAACCCGCACCGCGCGGCGATCGATCTCGCAGCGCTGATGATGCATGTAGCCCATCTCCACCAGCTTCTTCAGATTGTAAGACACATTCGAACCCTGGTAATAGCCGCGGGTCTTGAGTTCCCCAGCCGTCACCTCGTTGTCGCCAATGTTGAACAGCAGGAGCGCCTGGACCGCGTTGATATCCAGAATCCCGACCCGTTCGAACTCGTCCTTGATCACGTCCAGCAGCAACCGGTGGAGGCGCTCCACCAGCGCCAGCGTGTCGAGATACCCCGACATGAACCCATGGCCCCGCCCGGGTGCGACACTGCTGTGAATGCTCATTTCTGGCCTCCGCTTGGCTCTCTCTTTGGCCAATTCATAGAGGCAAAAGTCCCAACAAGCCGTTAAGTCGGCTCAAAAACGACGACAATCGACAGAATCAATGTGCCGTACCCCGGGATTTCGCATGTTCCGAAATCCTCGCGAACAGGTCGACATATTGCTCCGGAACCGGGTCCAGCCCGGTGATCCAGCGCAGCAGGTCCTGGTCCATCTCGGCCAGGAGCGCCTCGTAGAGGTCAAGCTCGGCATCGTCCATGTCTGCCAGCTTGTCATTCGAATAATTACCCAAGACCAGGTCCATTTCCTTGATCCCACGCCGCCAGGAGCGCATCAGAAGCCGCTTCAGGCGGTTTTCGTGCGTTTCTTCGATCATAGCTCTGTCGCCTCCATCAGGGCCGTCCGGAGCCTCTTCTCGACGCGGGCCAGCCGATCGGCCGCATCGTCGACCTCGGCGCGGATCTGGCGCATTTCCAGAAGCAGCGCGCGCACCTCGGGCACGAGCGACGCCTCCTCTTCGACGGGACCGTTGAGCCCCTCGCCTTCGCCGTTGAGCAGCCACATCAGCGACACGCCGAGCACGCCCGACAGCATCTGCAGCTTGTTGGCGCGCGGCTCGCTGAGATCGTTTTCCCAGGCACGAACGGTTTTCACCTTGACCCCGAGGCGTCGGGCGAGATCGGGCTGGCTCAGCCCAAGCGCATCGCGCGCACCCGCCACACGGTCTCCAAATGTCGCGGTGTCCGCGCCATACCAGTCGCTCTTGTCATCCATCGGGGTCTCCATGTGGTCGGTTAATCCTTGAATGGCCCGGAGTGCAAGCCTAAGAAGCCCCCGGACCTTACCCTGAGACAACAAGACCGGAGGCCCTGAATGTCTTTTCTGTCCGCGACCCTCGACCGGGTGAAACCGTCGCCGACCATCGCTGTGTCGACCAAGGCCCGCGAGCTCAAGGCCGCCGGCAAGGACGTGATCGGCCTTGGCGCCGGTGAGCCCGACTTTGACACGCCCGACAACATCAAAGCCGCCGCAAAGGCCGCAATCGACGCCGGTGACACCAAATACACCGCGCCCGACGGCACGCCGGCGTTGAAGGCGGCGATCTGCGCCAAGTTCAAGCGCGACAACGGGCTGGATTACACGCCGGCACAGATCTC
The DNA here is from genome assembly GCA_947497945.1 of uncultured Tropicimonas sp. Lineage (GTDB taxonomy): Bacteria > Pseudomonadota > Alphaproteobacteria > Rhodobacterales > Rhodobacteraceae > Tropicimonas. Next base: position 277,908 of record CANMIP010000002.1, read on the forward strand.
TGTCGGCAATGGCGGCAAGCAGATCCTGATCAACGCCCTGATGGCGACGCTGAACCCCGGCGACGAGGTGATTATCCCCGCGCCCTACTGGGTCTCCTATCCGGACATGGTGCTGCTGAGCGGTGGCGAGCCGGTGATCGTCGAGGCCAAGGCCGAGACCAGCTACAAGCTGACGCCCGAAGCGCTCGAAGCGGCGATCACGGACAAGACCAAGTGGTTCATCTTCAACTCGCCGTCGAACCCGACCGGCGCGGCTTACAGCCATGACGAGCTGAAGGCGCTGACCGACGTGCTGGTCAAATACCCGCATGTCTGGGTGATGACCGACGACATGTACGAGCACCTCGTCTATGACGATTTCAAGTTCTGCACCCCGGCCGAGGTCGAGCCCGCGCTCTTTGACCGCACGCTGACCTGCAACGGTGTGTCCAAGGCCTATGCGATGACCGGCTGGCGCATCGGCTATGCGGGTGGCCCCGAGAAGCTGATCAAGGCGATGGGCAAGATCCAGTCCCAATCGACCTCCAACCCCTGCTCCATCTCCCAGGCGGCGGCGGTCGAGGCGTTGAACGGCACGCAGGACTTCATCCCCGTCAACAACGAGGTGTTCAAGCGCCGTCGCGACATGGTCGTGGAACTGCTCAACGCCGCCGAGGGCATCACCTGCCCGAAGCCGGAAGGTGCCTTCTACGTTTACCCCTCCATCGAGGGCTGCATCGGCAAGACCTCCCCGGCGGGCGTCAAGATCGAGAATGACGAGATCTTCGCCACGGCGCTGCTGGAAGAGAAGGGCGTCGCGGTGGTCTTCGGTGCCGCGTTCGGACTGGAACCCTGCTTCCGCGTGTCCTACGCGACCTCGGACGAGAACCTCAAGGAAGCCTGCGCCCGGATCCAGGCCTTCTGTGCTTCGCTGAGCTAGGCTGAGCCGGAACCGACCCCATGTCATGCCGCTCCCATCCGGGAGCGGCATTTCCTTTTGGGGGCTGGCCGGAGGGCCCCGGGCGTGCAGCGCTCGATCCGGATGTCCCGCCTGCTCCTTGCGACCACTTTGACAGGCTTGGCCCTGCCCAATAGGGTGCGCCAAGTGTTTGGAAAGTCGGTGAAGACGATGACGGATCTGCCAGAATTCTATTTCCGCGTGCGGGAAAACGGCGCTGCCGTGTTCCGCATCGACACGGAAAACCGCCAGCGTCGTATCGACATGGAACAGATCGCGGTGCTCAACATCCGCAACGGCGATGTCCGCCCACAGGGCACACGCGTCCTGACCGACAGGGAGCGCGCCGCAATCGACGTCTGGATGGAAGAGCGGCGATCCCTGCTCGCCCGGCGTGACATCGACGACATCCTTCGCGCGGTAGACACGTTGAACATCACCACGCAATGGGTTCAGTCCAAGGCAACGGATGAACAGCTCGAAAGCGTCACCGACGCCCTGCTTCTGGCCATGCACGACCTTCGCTCGACATTGGTGCGCAAGAAGGCCGACCGGATGACGAAGCCGCAATCGGACGCGAGCTAGCGCCGCTCAGGCGACCCTTGCATCCAGCGCCGGCAGGCTACGGGCCCAGAAGCGATACATGAGCAGGATGCCGGCCACGACCAGTCCGAAGACAAGCCCGGACCAGATCCCCATCACACCGTATTCCATCCGGATTCCAAGGATGTACCCGGCGCCCAACCCGACCGGCCAATAGGATATCGCGGAGATGACCATCGGCATCCGCGTATCCTGAATGCCACGCAACAGCCCATGCGCGATCACCTGCGCGCCATCGGCAAGCTGGAACAGCGCGGCCATGGTCATCAGCCCGACCCCGAGCGCGAGGATCTCCGGCTTGCGCGGATCTTCCGGGTCGATGAACAGGCTCAGGAACACTTCCGGCCAGGTCAGGAAGACAGCGATGGTCACCGCCGAGAACAGGATCGACATCGCGATGGCCACTTCCGCGCCGCGCCGCAAATGCCGAAAATCCTTCCGCCCGAGCGCCTTTCCGGCCCGAATCGTGCAGGCGTTGGACAGGCCCAGATGGACGAGGAAGGTCGCCGAGGCGCATTGCAGCGCGATGCCATGGGCGGCGACGGGGATGACGCCGATCCAGCCGACCATCACGGCGGAGAAGGTGAAGAGGCCGACCTCGGAGAGATTGGTCAGGCTGATCGGCCAGCCGAGACGGAAGACCTGGGCGAAGGCCGGCCAGTCCGGACGCCAGAATCGCTGGAACAGCGCGTGTTCCGGGAAGCTGCGCTTGGCATAGAGCGCCAGCCCGATCAGCGAGACGACATGCACCGTAAGCGAGGCCACGGCAGCGCCCCGCGCGCCCATCTCCGGAAAGCCGAAATTGCCGAAGATCAGAAGGTAGTTCACCCCGGCATTGGCGAAGGCGGCGAGGATGGTGACCCAGAGCACGACCTGGGTGCGTTCCAGCGCGGAAAGATAGGATTTGAGAACCATCACGCCAAGCGCGGGCACGATGCCCCAGGCGGCGACAGAGAGGTACTCCCGCGCGCCGCTGGCAATTTCGGCCGGCTGACCGATGGCAAGCAGGAAAGGCTCCGCCTGCAGCAGGAGCGGTAGCACGATGGCCGAATAGAGCAGCGAGATCCAGAGCGCCATCCGGGTGACCCGGCGGATCTGCGCATCTCCCTCGCCATTCTCGCTCGCCGCCGCCACGAGCGGCATGACGGCAAAGGCGAAGCCCGAGCCCATGATGAACAGCGTGAAGAAGAAGGAGCCGGCCATGATCACCGCCGCCAGCACCTCGACATCATACCAGCCAAGCATGATCGTATCCGTCGCCTGAATCGCGAATTGCGCCAGGTGGCCGCCGATAAGCGGCACGCCGAGAATGAGCAGCGCGCGGGCGTGCCCGGAAGGGGTCATTGCTTGGGACATATTCGCCCCTTAGACCCGCCCGTGCGAAACGGCAAGCCACCTGAGGCAACGAGGTGGCCAGATCCCGCCGGCGGCCCCCGGTGCGAAGGCGCTTTTCTCGCATCTGTGGCGCAACGCCCGATGCCAGCCAGCCCCTCGCCCTGGCGCCCGCCTGCAGCGGCCAGGAGGGGCGCAAAGCGCCGGGAGCGCCCTTGGCACGGGCGCACGGCCGAAAGCCGCTGTACCAGCGCCTACCCGTCCCTGCGGGCTGGCGCATTGTCAGCCGCGCGCCGCAGATTGATCTCTCTCGGACTTGGCCAGGATCAGGTCCAGACCCCGGAAGCTGCAGCGCGATCCCTCGGCGGGCACCGGCACAGCCTTCGTTGCAAATCCTGCAAAAGAAAAACGCCGGGTCCCCCCCGGCGTTCTCCAATGTCGTTTCCTGCGGCCCGCGGCCGCAAAGGCAAAATCAGACCAGCGTCGCCTCGGTCGCGGCGCGGATCTCTTCCTCGGAGACACCCGGCGCACATTCGACGATCTTCAGACCGCCCTCGACCACGTCCAGCACGCCGAGATTGGTGATGATCCGGTCCACCACGCTCTGGCCGGTCAGCGGCAGGGTGCAGGCGTGCAGAACCTTGCTCTCGCCCTTCTTGTTGGTATGGTCCATCACCACGACGACGCGGCCAACGCCGGCAACGAGATCCATCGCCCCGCCCATGCCCTTCACCAGCTTGCCTGGGATCATCCAGTTCGCCAGGTCGCCATTCTCGGCCACTTCCATCGCGCCGAGAATCGCCATCGCGATCTTGCCGCCACGGATCATGCCGAAGCTCGCGGCGCTGTCGAAATAGGCCGTCTGCGGCAGCTCGGTGATCGTCTGCTTGCCGGCATTGATCAGGTCCGCATCCTCTTCGCCCTCATAGGGGAAGGGGCCCATCCCCAGCATGCCATTCTCCGATTGCAGCGTAACTTCAATGCCTTCGGGGATGTAGTTGGAGACCAGCGTCGGGATGCCGATGCCGAGATTCACATACCAGCCGTCCTGAAGCTCCTGCGCGGCCCGCGCCGCCATTTCATTGCGATCCCAGGGCATTACGACGCCTCCTTGCTACGGGTGGTGCGCTGCTCGATGCGCTTTTCATGCTCGCCCTGGATAAGGCGGTGGACATAGATCCCCGGCAGGTGGATCGAATCCGGGTCCAGCGACCCGGTCGGCACGATCTCCTCGACCTCCACGACGCAGGTCTTGCCGCACATCGCCGCCGGCGGGTTGAAATTCCGCGCCGTCTTGCGGAAGACGAGATTGCCGGTCGGGTCCGCCTTCCAGGCCTTGACGATGGAGAGCTCGGCAAAGATCCCCTCTTCAAGGATATAGGTCTCGCCGTTGAATTCCTTGTGCTCCTTGCCTTCCGCGACGACGGTGCCGACGCCGGTCTTGGTATAGAAGCCAGGAATGCCGCAACCGGCGGCGCGCATGCGCTCGGCCAGTGTTCCTTGCGGATTGAATTCCAGCTCCAGCTCGCCGGAGAGATATTGCCGCATGAATTCGGCGTTTTCGCCAACATAGGACGACATCATCTTCTTGACCTGCTTGGTCTGCAGCAGGATGCCGATGCCGAAATCATCCACCCCGGCATTGTTCGACGCGAAGGTCAGATCCTTCACGCCGCTTTCCTTGATCGCATTGAGCAGCAGCTCCGGAATGCCGCAGAGACCAAAGCCCCCTGCGGCGATGAGCATGCCGTCATGCAGCAAGCCATCCAGCGCCTCTGCGGCGCTGCCATATACCTTGTCCATAGGAAACCTCCCGCTATTCCTTTGGGTAATGGGTTGTGGCGACAGATTGCGGGCCTGTCAAATGAATGCTGCAACGCGGCGGCTGCCGTGTCGGGAAAGTATGTCCTGCAATGGCGAGGCTCCTGACAGAACGCTGTCAGGAGGGCTATGCGACAAGCGCGGTATCGGATTTTATGAAACCAAGGAGATACCGATGACCTATCTGCCGCAACACGCCGTTGTCTGGACGGAAATCCCGGTGAGCGATCTCGACAAGGCGATCGATTTCTATTCCAGGGCCACCGGGATCGGCCTCAACAAGATCACCGATATGGGCCCCAACCCGATCGCGATCTTCGCCACTGAGGATGACAAGACCGGCGTGGCCGGCCATCTCTACCCGGGCAAGCCGGCCCAGGGCGGATCCGGTCCGACCGTGCATTTCGTCGCCGACGGCACGCTGGAAGAGGCGCTCGAGCGGGTGACTTCCGCCGGCGGCACGGAGATCTCACCGATCATCACCATCCCGCCGGGGCGCTTTTTCTACTTCCAGGACCCCGACGGCAACTCCATCGCCTTTTTCGAGGCGGCCGCCTGATGCGGCGGGCCGACCGCCTCTTCCAGATCGTGCAATTCCTGCGCGGCGGTCGGCTCGTCACGGCCCGGCAATTGTCCGAACGGCTCGAAGTCTCGGAACGGACCATCTATCGCGACATCGCGGACCTGCAGGCCTCCGGCGTGCCGGTCGATGGTGAAGCGGGGGTGGGATACGTGTTGCAGGGTGGCTACGAGATGCCGCCCTTGATGTTCTCCCGCGACGAGATCGTGGCGCTGGTGGCCGGGGCGCGGCTGATCCGGGCCTGGGGCGGGGCCTCGATGGCGCGTGGTGCCGAGGAGGCGCTGGTCAAGATCGCTGCCGTGCTGCCGGAGCCGGAACGCGACCGCACCGCCGCCGTGCAGGTGCACAGCATTGCGCCGGAGATGACCGATGCGCTGCGCGACCGCGTGGATTATCTGGAAGCCGCGGTGGACGCGCGCAAGCTGCTGGAACTCGCCTATTCCGATGCCGAGGGCCGGCCGAGCCAGCGCCGGGTCCGGCCGCTGGGGCTGTGGTTCTGGGGCAAGGTCTGGACGCTCGTGGCCTGGTGCGAGCTGCGGGAGGATTTCCGAATGTTCCGCCTCGACCGGATCGATACACTTGAGGAAGCCGGTGAAACCTTCCGCGCCGAACGCCGCAAGAGCCTCTCGGAATTCTATCGACAGATGGAACAGGAACGCGGATCGGGCGGTCGTTGCGACATGTAGAGTGAGGCCGGTCCAGGGATTTCGACCATTTCCGGCCTGAACAGGGAGGCGTGCCGCCGAGCAAGCTCGTGCGGCGGTGGCGCCGCTTCGCGGCGGGGCACGAACAATGGTGCAGAAAGAGCCGATAGGCGAGGACGGGAAAAGGGACTGATTGGCACGGAATCATGGCAAAGCCGCCATGCCGGCGCCTGTCCGTCCCGGCGAGTTGGCGCAGGGACGGCGACCATTGCGCCCATAGCGACCGACAGTAAAATCCGCAGCGCGAGCGGCAGCCCTACTCGTCTTTCTTGGCCTTGCTCGCTGTCTTCTTTGCAGCCGGCTTCTTCTTCGCGGCCGGCTTTTTCTTCGGCGCCGCCTTCTTGCGTGCCGGTTTCTTGCCCGCTTTCTCGGTGATCAGCTCGACGGCCTGCTCCATGGTCACCGTCAACGGGTCCGTATCTTTGGGCAGGGTCGCATTGACCTTTTCCCATTTCACGTAAGGACCGTAGCGGCCTTCCATGACATTGACCGGACCGCCCGCATCGGGATGTTCGCCCAACTCCTTGAGCGGCTTGGCCACCGTCCGGCCCCGCCCGCGCGGGTTGGCGCGTTTCTCGGCCAACATCTCCACGGCGCGGTTCATGCCGACTTCGAAGACCTCAGCCGGATCCTTCAGATTGGCATAGGTCGGCTTCTCCTCGCCCTGCGCTGTATGGGCGATATAGGGACCGAACCGACCGAAATTCGAGGTGATCATCCCGCCCTCGGGATGCTCGCCAATCTCGCGCGGCAGGCTGAGCAGGGTCAGCGCCTTCTCGAGATCCATATCCTCGGCCTGCCAGCCGCGCGGCAGGCTTGCCCGCTTCGGCTTGGGGTTTTCTTCGGTGACGTCGCCCCGCTGCACGTAATGGCCGAAGCGGCCGTCGCGCAGTGTGATCTTGTCGCCATTATCTTCGCCCAGCAGCTTGCCATCCGGACCGATGCCAGATTCTTCCGTGCCCGGCGGGCCGAAGGGCCGGGTGTAGCGGCATTCGGGATAGTTCGAGCAGCCGATGAAGGCCCCACCGGAGCGCGCCGTGCGCATGGACAGCCGCCCATTGCCGCAATTGGGGCATGTCCGCGGGTTGCTGCCATCCTCGGTCGGCGGGAAGAGATGCGGCTCAAGCACCTCGTTGATCTTCTCCAGCACGTCGGTGATGCGCAGCTCGGCCGTCTCGGCCACGGCGGCCGAGAAATCGCGCCAGAACGCAGCAAGAACCGCCTTGTAATCGGCCTCGCCGGCCGAAACATGGTCCAGTTCGGCCTCAAGCCCGGAGGTGAACTCATAGCCGACATATTGGCGGAAATAATTCATCAGGAAGGCGATCACGAGCCGCCCCTTGTCCTCCGGAAAGAGCCGGTTCTTGTCCTTGCGGACATAGCCACGGTCCTGGATCGTGGTGACGATGGAGGCATAGGTCGAGGGCCGACCGATGCCGAGTTCTTCCATCCGCTTGACCAGCGTGGCCTCCGTGTAGCGCGGCGGCGGCTGGGTAAAATGCTGCTCCGGTGTGACCTGCCGCTTCTCGGCGGCCTCGCCACGCATTACCTGCGGCAGGCGCTTGTCGTCATCGTCGGTGGCGACATCGTCGCGGCCTTCCTCGTAGACACGCAGGAAGCCGTCAAAGAGCACGACCTGGCCTGTGGCCCGCAGGCCGACCTGGCCATCGGCACTGGCGATGTCGACGGTCGTGCGCTCCAGCTTGGCCGCTTCCATCTGGCTCGCGAGGGTCCGCTTCCAGATCAGGTCATAGAGCTTGCGTTGATCGGGCTCGGACACTTTCAGGCTCGCCGCATCGCGGGTCATATCCGTCGGGCGGATACATTCGTGGGCTTCCTGGGCGTTCTTGGCCTTGTTCTTGTAAATGCGCGGGCTCTTCGGCACGTATTCGGCGCCGTAGCGTGCGGCAATGGCGTCGCGTGCCGCCGAGACGGCCTCGGGCGCCATGTCGATGCCATCGGTCCGCATATAGGTGATCAGCCCGGCCTCGTAGAGACGCTGGGCGGCGTTCATCGTCTGCCGTGCGCCCATGCCGAACTTGCGGCTGGCTTCCTGCTGCAGGGTCGAGGTCATGAAGGGGGCAGAAGGATTGCGGCTGGCCGGCTTGGCTTCGACCGCCGACACCGTCAGGTCGCGCGAGTTGATCGCCTGCACGGCCATCTCGGCGGCGGTCTCGTTGCCGAGATCGAACTTGTCGAGCTTCTTGCCCGCCAGCGTGGTCAGGCGCGCCTCGTAGGTCTGGCCGCGCGGAGTGGCCAGCAATGCCTTGACGGTCCAGTACTCCTGGGCCCGGAAGGCCTCGATCTCCATCTCCCGCTCGACGATCAGCCGCAGGCAGACCGATTGCACACGCCCCGCCGAGCGCGAGCCCGGCAGCTTGCGCCAGAGCACCGGCGAGAGGTTGAAGCCGACGAGATAGTCGAGAGCCCGGCGCGCCAGATAGGCATCGACCAGCGGCTGGTCGACCTGGCGCGGGTTCTTCATCGCCTCGGTGACGGCAGACTTGGTGATCGCGTTGAAGACGACACGGGAGACCGGCGTGTCCTTCTTGATCGCCCGGCGCTTGCGCAGCGCCTCTTCCAGGTGCCAGGAAATCGCCTCTCCCTCGCGATCGGGGTCGGTCGCGAGGATGAGCGCGTTGTCGTCTTTCAGCGCGTCGGCGATGGCCTTCACATGCTTGCGCGAATCGTTTCCGATCTCCCAAAGCATCTCGAATTCATTCTCCGGATCGACCGAACCGTCCTTGGGCGGCAGGTCACGCACATGCCCGTAGGATGCGAGCACGGTGTAGTCGTCGCCGAGATACTTGTTGATTGTCTTTGCCTTGGCAGGCGATTCGACGACGACAACGGGCATGTGGAAACCTTTGGAAATGGGTCGTTCAATTGGCGGGGATACATGTGGCCGGCGCGGAGCGTTGTCAATGCGGTGACGCGGCCGATATTGGCGCACCCTACGGGTGGATTATTTGCTGCCTCACGCCGACAGCGCCAGAAGACCGCCCGGTTGGCGTTGAACCAGGCCCTCCATTTCAAGATCCAGAAGTTCTCCGGCGACCTGCTGGCTTGGCAGCGCGAGGTCCCGCAGGAGTTGGTCTTCGGCGACGGGGGCGGGGCCGAGCAGCGAAAGGATGCGCGTGCGGATCGGGCCGGTCTCGGGCGGGGCAGCCCGGTCCGGCGTTGGCGCGGCCAACGGTTCCGGCGCCGCCTCTTGCGGCCTGCGCGTCCGGCGGCGGCGCGGCGGGGCAGCGATGGGGGAGAGCGAGTCGAGCACATCCTCCGTGCCGCGCACCAGGGTCGCGCCATCGCGGATGAGCTTGTTACAGCCGGCGGCACGCGGGTCGAGCGGGTGGCCCGGGATGGCAAGCACGTCCCTGCCCTGCTCAAGCGCCATGCGGGCGGTGATCAGCGTGCCGGAGCGCAGCGCGGCCTCGACGACGATCGTGGCCTGCGAGATCCCGGCGACGATGCGATTGCGGCGCGGGAAATGGCGCGCCTGCGGGCGCATGCCAATGGGCATCTCCGACAGGATCAGGCCGGTCTCGGAGATCCGGGTGGTCAGTTCGGCATTCTCTCGCGGGTAGATGACGTCGACCCCACCGGCGACAACAGCGATGGTCCCGGTTTCCAGCGCCGCCTCGTGAACAATGCCATCGATTCCGCGCGCCAGCCCGGAGACGACAACATGGCCGGCGGCCCCCAGCCCTTCGGCCAGGGCGCGGGCGGCGCGGCTGCCAAGGCTGGAAGCGTTTCGGGCGCCGACAAGGGCCAGCGCGGGACGCGCAGACAGACCCGTGTCTCCGAGCGCCCAGAGCATGGGCGGCGGATCCGGGATATGGCGGAGAAGTTCGGGATAGGCGGTCTCGCCGATAAAAACAGGGGCTGCGCCGGCGCGATAGCCGGCTTCCAGCTCGATCTCGACGGTTTCCAGAGGGCACGGCTTGTAGGACGCCACACCGGCTGAGCGGGCAAGACCGGGCAGCGCGTCAAGCGCAGCGCTCGCGTCTCCGTCATTCTCTGTCATCAAGCGGAAAAAGGTGCTCGTCCCGACGCGGTGAGAGCGCAAGAGACGAAGCCAGCACAATCTGGTTCCTTCCGAGGTGGGTGGTGCGAGGGGGGGTGGGGAAGAAACTATCTCCAAACCGTCGCTACTCCGTCTCTTGCTGACACCATGGCTAAGGTGAAAGCGTTAACCACGGGTAAACGGATTAAGGAGTTTCGGCACAAACTGGCAATATTCTGTTTTTATGTCGAAATTTTTTCTGTTCCGGGATTGTCTCCGCCGCGTCAACTCCGGGGACGACGCGGCGGATTAACGATGATGACCGGTTCAGGCGGCCGATCCGCCCACGGTCAGCCCGCCGATCCTCAGCGTCGGCTGGCCAACACCGACAGGCACCCACTGGCCGGACTTGCCGCAATTGCCGATGCCGGGATCGAGCGCCATGTCATTGCCGATCGCGGAGATCTGGCGCAGCGCGGTGGCTCCGTCGCCGATCAGCGTGGCGCCCTTGACCGGAGCGCCGACCTGTCCGTTTTTCACCCGGTAAGCCTCGGTGCAGGAGAAAACGAACTTGCCGGATGTGATGTCCACCTGCCCGCCGCCGAACCCGACCGCGTAGAGCCCGTCCTTGAGATCCGCGAGGATTTCGCCGGGGTCGGTCTCGCCGCCGAGCATATAGGTGTTGGTCATGCGCGGCATCGGCGGGTGGGCGTAGCTTTCGCGGCGGCCATTGCCGGTGGGCGCGACGCCCATCAGCCGGGCGTTCTGGCGGTCCTGCATGTAGCCGACGAGGATACCGTCCTCGATCAGCACGTTCTTGCCCGAGGGCGTGCCTTCGTCATCGACCGTGATGGAGCCGCGGCGGTCCGGGATGGTTCCGTCATCCAGTACGGTGACGCCGGGGGCCGCGATGCGCTGGCCCATCAGCCCGGCAAAGGCGGAGCTTCCCTTGCGGTTGGCATCGCCTTCGAGCCCGTGGCCGATGGCCTCATGCAGCAGGATGCCGGGCCAGCCGGGGCCGAGGACAACATCCATGACGCCGGCCGGCGCCGGTTCGGCGTCGAGATTGACCAGCGCGATGCGCAGCGCCTCGCGGGCCGTCCCTTCCCAGTGGGCGCGGTCGATCAGGCCATCGAGGCCTGCCCGACCGCCGCCGCCCGTCCCGCCCTGCTCGCGCCGCCCGTCCTGCTCGACGATCACGCTCACATTCAACCGGCTCATCGGGCGGCTGTCCTGCACCAGCGTGCCGTCGGGGCGCAGGATTGTGACCTCCTGCAGCGAGGCAGCGAGGGTCGCCGAAACCTGGATGACGCGCGGATCAAGCGCGCGGGCAAAGGCGTCGATCTCGCGCAGTGTCTCGATCTTTACCGGAAACTCGGCATCGGCGATCGGGTTGGCATCCCCGTAGAGGCGGCGATTCGTCGCCAGCGGCGCCTCGGCCAGCGTCCCGCCGCCATCGCCAACCGCCAGCCGCGCTGTCTCGGCAGCGCGCTTCAAGGCGGCTTCGCTGATCTCGGTCGAATGCGCGTAGCCGGTCGTTTCGCCCTTCACAGCGCGCAAACCGAAACCCTCAGCCGCGTCATAGCTCGCCGTCTTCACCCGACCGTCATCAAAAACCAGCGCTTCCGACCGGCGCCTTTCAAGGAAAACCTCCCCGTCGTCAGCGCCTTGGCAGGCATCGCGCAGCACCGAGAGCGCCGCCTCCGGTTCCAGATGTGTCTCGAACGGACGAAAAGCTGTATTTTCGGTTGAGGTCAAGGGGATGGCTCCTGTTGCCGGTGGTCCTATCGACATATTCGCAGGTGAGTCGAAATTTCAAATCACCGGCTTGTGCGGTCCTGTTTAATATGGTCTGCTGCCGCGAGGACACAAGCGGGCTCACGGACCTGCTGGCCAAGTGCCATCGGGGAGGAGAGCCCGTCGCGGTGAAAACCGCTTAGCGAACGGGACAAATATTGATGCGACTTATGACGCTTAAGAGCGGCTTCGCGGCTGCCCTTGCAAGCTTTTTTGCAGCCGGCGCCGCCCTGGCACAGGATGCGGGCACCTTGGAAATCATCGGCGCGCCGGTACCAAACGGCGTCGGCTTCCAGCCCGCCGTGACCGAACTGGCGCGGGATATCCAGTTTCTCGACGGTTTCCTGAACTGGATCATCTTCGGCATCGTGATCTTTGTCTCGGGGCTGATGGGCTATGTCTTCCTGCGTCACAACCGCAAGGCGAACCCCACGCCGGCGCGCTTTACGCATAACTCGCCGATCGAGATTGCCTGGACCATCGTGCCGATCATCATCCTCGTCTTCATCGGCGCCTACTCGCTGCCGGTTCTCACCAAGCAGCAGACGATCCCGGAAGGCGACATCACCATCAAGGCGGTCGGCAACCAGTGGTACTGGACCTATGAATACTCCGATCACGAGTTCGAGTTCGACAGCTACATGATCGGCCAGGATGCCGAGAACAAGCTGACCGACGAGGTCGTGGCAGAACTGGAAGCCGCGGGCTACGAGAAGGAGCATTTCCTGCTCGCCACCGACACCGCCGTCGTTGTTCCGGTGAACAAGACCGTCGTCGTGCAGGTCACCGCGTCCGACGTGATCCACGCCTGGACCATCCCTGCCTTCGGCGTGAAGCAGGATGCCGTGCCGGGCCGTCTCGCCGAACTGTGGTTCAAGGCGGAGAAGGAAGGCGTCTATTTCGGCCAGTGTTCCGAGCTCTGCGGCATCGCGCACGCCTATATGCCGATCACCGTGAAAGTGGTCAGCCAGGAGGCCTATGACGCCTGGCTTGACGGCGCGATCGAGGAATATGCCGGCAAGCCGCGCGAGCTGAACCTGGCCTCCGCCGAGTAAGCCGCACATGTCCGATACCTCGTTGCATAGCGTTGCGCGTGGCGCGGAGCCGGAGCTGAAGGATTACTTCGCGCTCCTCAAGCCCCGCGTCATGTCGCTCGTGGTCTTCACCGCGCTGGTGGGGCTGCTCGTGGCGCCTGTGCCCGTGCACCCCTTCCTCATCTTCACCTCCGTGCTCTTCATCGCCCTGGGCGGCGGTGCCTCCGGGGCGCTGAACATGTGGTGGGACGCGGATATCGACCGCATCATGCGCCGCACGCAGAAGCGCCCGATCCCGGCCGGCAAGGTCTCCGAGGGCGAGGCGCTCGGACTTGGCCTCGCGCTGTCCGGCCTTGCGGTGATCATGCTGGCGCTGTCCGCCAATATCGTCGCCGGCGCGTTGCTGGCCTTCACCATCTTCTTCTATGTCGTGATCTACACGATGTGGCTGAAGCGCTGGACGCCGCAGAACATCGTCATCGGCGGTGCTGCCGGGGCCTTCCCGCCGATGATCGGCTGGGCCGTGGCCACGGGCGGGGTGTCCGTCGAATCCGTGCTGATGTTCGCGCTGATCTTCATCTGGACGCCGCCGCATTTCTGGGCGCTGGCGCTGTTCATGAAGTCGGACTACGACGAGGCGAAGGTGCCGATGCTGACCGTGACCCACGGCCATGACACCACGCGCCGCCACATCCTGGCCTACACCGTGCTGCTGGCCGTCACCTCGCTGGCGCTGGCCTTCACCTCCATCGGCGGACCGGCTTACCTTGCCTGCGCCCTGGTGATGAATTTCCGCTTCCTGGTGGGCGCCTGGAAGATCTGGAAACGCGACACCGCACAGGCCGAGGCGGATGCCTATGGCGAGGAAAAGCGCTTCTTCAAGCTCTCGCTGTGGTATCTCTTCGCCCATTTCACAGCACTTCTGGTCGATGCCGCTCTGCGCAGCTTCGGCATCTGGGGAGGTCTTGCATGATCCGCGCAACCCATGAGATCCACGATCGCCGCCGTGGCCGGAATTTCGGCCTCGGGCTGATCCTGATCGCCTTTGTCGGCATCGTTTTCGGCATGACCATCGTCAAGGTCGGCGGCGGGCAGGACGTGCTCGGCACCGGCATGATCAACCAGGAGGCCGGCCAGTGATCTTCCGCCGGCTCCAGGGACCGCAGCGCACCCTCGCCCAGACACTGGGCGTGGTCGGGCTGATGGGCTCGCTCGCCTGGGCCTCGGTGCCGTTCTACGACTTCTTCTGCCGGGTCACCGGCTATGGCGGCACCACCAATACCGCCCAGGACGGCTCGGATATCGTGCTCGACAAGACCATCAAGGTCCGTTTCGACGGCTCGCTCGCCTCGGGCATGCCCTGGGAGTTCAAGCCGATGCAGCGCGAGATGGAGATCCGTATCGGCGAGACCGGGCTGGCCTTCTACGAAGCCTCCAACCCGACAAGCCGCCCCGTCGCCGGCTCCGCGAGCTACAACGTCGCGCCGTTCGATGCTGGCAGCTATTTCGTCAAGATCGACTGTTTCTGCTTCGAGGAGCAGATATTGCAGCCCGGCGAGAGCGTTATCATGCCGGTCTCCTTCTATGTCGACCCCGAGATCGTCAACGACCGCGACGCCAAATACGCGCCGCGGATCACGCTTTCCTACACATTCCATGAAATCGACCTGCCGCAAGAGCAGGCGGCGCTGGTCGTGACAGACTGACCGGCACCCGAGAAGAAACGCGCAAAGGGACCCCTCACCATGGCTCACGCCAAGAACCACGACTATCACATCCTGCCGCCCTCGATCTGGCCGTTCATCGGCGCGGTTTCGGGCTTCGTCATGCTTTTCGGCGCTGTCATGTGGATGCACGAGATCACGCCGTTCCTCTTCTTCGCCGGGCTGATCGGCGTCTGCTACACGATGTATGCCTGGTGGGCAGAGACGATCGCCGAGGAAAACGCCGGCGACCACACGCCCGTCGTCCTGATCGGCCTGCGCTACGGTTTCATCCTCTTCATCATGTCCGAAGTGATGTTCTTCGCGGCCTGGTTCTGGTCCTTCTTCAAGCACGCGATGTATCCGATGGGCCCCGAAAGCCCGGCCGTGGACGGTGTCTGGCCGCCGGCGGGCATCGAGACCTTCGACCCCTGGCACCTGCCGCTGATCAACACGCTGATCCTGCTGCTCTCGGGCTGTGCCGCCACCTGGGCCCACCACGCGCTTGTCCATGAAGACAACAACCGCAAGGACATGAAGATGGGCCTGATCATTGCCGTGGTTCTCGGCCTGATCTTCACCGTCTTCCAGGCCTATGAGTACAGCCACGCCGCCTTCGGCTTCTCGGGCAATATCTATGGCGCCAACTTCTTCATGGCGACCGGCTTCCACGGCGCCCATGTCATCATCGGCACCATCTTCCTCTTCGTCTGCTACCTGCGCACCCGCGCCGGACATTTCACGCCGGAGAGCCATATCGGCTTCGAGGCGGCGGCCTGGTACTGGCATTTCGTCGACGTGGTCTGGCTCTTCCTCTTCTTCGCCGTCTATATCTGGGGCGGCTGAGGCAGCAGATTAAACCGATCGAAATCAGAAGGCCCGGTGCGAGAGCGTCGGGCCTTTCTCATTCGACTGAAATCCATCGCAAGGAACGGGTGCCAGTGTCAGGACCGCAACGAGCGGAACGCGAATGCTTGAACAATGCGCCGGTTCGCCCGGAACAAAGCCAAAGGCGCCGGGCGAGCGTCAGACCGTCCCGGCGGCCTAGCGCTTTGCCACCCGCACGCAAGGCTTTGACCTTGTGTGGAACTGGTTGGATTAAAGCGCGCTGGTCGCTTGTTGCAGCGCCAGCCCACGGTCTCTGTCACCCGCCCGGCTGCCGAGCTGCCGTTTGCGTCCGCGGCGATACTCCGCCCTGCCCTGTGCTGGACCCGTTTCCGGCCCCAGCGAGTGGCAAGATCCATCAGCCTTCGCTCTTGCCCTTGAACAGCGCCAGCGGCCCCTTCTCCTTCATCTCTTCCGCAAGCGACGGCTTGGGCTGACAGAAGGGCTGCGCCTTGGTCCAGGCAATCATGTCGGAGCGTTTGCTCGAGGAATGGAACGGACCCCAATCGGCGGCCACGCCCCGCATCCCCTTGCTGACCACGCCGTCGCGCGACACCGTATGGGACATGATGCGGATGGCGCAGCTGACATTGTCGGAGCCGTCTTTCAACGCCGCCCCGCTCTTTGCCTTGCAATTGTAGCCGCGTGCCGTGGGCGGCGCGATCTGAACAAGTCCGAACCAGCGCCCTCCCCCACCGACAGCGCTCGGGTTCCAGGTGCTCTCATGCTTGGCCAGCGCCGAGATCAACCCAACCCAGAAGGCCTCGCGGTCTTCCTGGCTGGCATCGACATATCCGGGGCACCAGGTCTCGATATCGCGCGGCACCATTGTCGGCAGCACCGATCCATGGCTGCGCAGCGCGGAAAGCGCGCTCCTGGTCCAATCATCGGATTCGGCTCGATGGTCCCACCGCATGTCGTAACCGACAGACGGGGCCTTCGAGGAAGTCGTTGTCTCGCCCGACATTTCTGCACAGCCGCTCACGGCAAGGGCTCCGAGAAGGAGCGTTGCGCCGACGGCGCGGGGGAACTTTTTGAACATTGTGATGTCTCGTGGCAGCGAACATGTTTCGCCCGAAATACCCGGTATTGGTCGCGCTGGCAAAGGGCGGCTGACGCAATCGGCGGCATCTTGCGCCCTGCCGGTCGATTTCGCGCCCTGTCTCAGGGTCGAACCGCTCGCGCGGAGCCGTCGCGTCTTGCCCCGGACGGCCCGCCGGTCTAAGACCGCTGCGATCAGATAAAGGGACCTGCCGCGATGCTCGACCTCACCTATGAAGCCCCCAAACCCAAGGTAATCTCCGGCGCGAAGGAAGATTGGGAACTGGTGATCGGCATGGAGGTTCATGCCCAGGTCGCCTCCAACGCCAAGCTTTTCTCCGGCGCCTCCACGCGCTTCGGGGCCGAACCGAACTCCAATGTTGCCTTCATCGATGCCGGCATGCCGGGCATGCTGCCGGTGATCAACGAGTTCTGCGTCGAGCAGGCCGTGCGCACCGGGCTGGGCCTGAAAGCCGAGATCAACCTCTTCTCCGCCTTCGACCGGAAGAACTATTTCTACCCGGACCTGCCGCAGGGCTACCAGATCTCTCAGCTCTACCACCCGATCGTCGGCGAGGGCGAAGTGCTGGTCGACATGGCGCCGGGTGTCGCCCGCAAGGTGCGCATCGAGCGCATCCATATCGAGCAGGATGCCGGCAAGTCGATCCACGACATGGATCCGCATATGTCCTTCGTCGACCTGAACCGGACCGGTGTCGCGCTGATGGAGATCGTCTCCCGCCCCGACATTCGCGGCCCCGAGGAAGCGGCGGCATATGTGGTCAAGCTGCGCCAGATCCTGCGCTATCTCGGCACCTGCGACGGCAACATGCAGAACGGCAACCTGCGGGCCGATGTAAACGTCTCCGTCTGCCGTCCCGGCCAGTACGAGAAATACCAGGAAACGCAGGACTTCGCCCATCTCGGCACGCGCTGCGAGATCAAGAACATGAACTCCATGCGCTTCATCCAGCAGGCCATCGATTGCGAGGCCCGCCGCCAGATCGCCATTCTCGAAGATGGTGGTTCGGTCGACCAGGAGACCCGCCTCTTCGACCCCGACAAGGGCGAGACCCGCTCCATGCGGAGCAAAGAAGAGGCGCATGACTACCGCTACTTCCCCTGCCCCGACCTGCTGCCGCTGGAGATCGAGCAAGCCTGGGTCGATGGCATTGCCGAGACCCTGCCCGAGTTGCCAGACGAGAAGAAGGCGCGCTTTGTCGGCGATTTCGGGCTGACCGAATATGACGCTTCCGTGTTGACGGCCGAGGCCGAAGCCGCCGCCTATTTCGAGGAAGTGGCCACGGGCCGCGACGGCAAGCTGGCCGCGAACTGGGTCATCAACGAGCTCTTCGGCCGGCTGAAGAAGGAAGATCACGGCATCACCGAGAGCCCGGTTTCCGCCGCCCAGCTCGGCGGCATCATCGACCTGATCTCCAAGGGCGATATCTCCGGCAAGATCGCCAAGGACCTGTTCGAGATCGTCTATACCGAAGGTGGTGACCCGGCCGAGATCGTCGAAAGCCGCGGCATGAAGCAGGTCACCGATACCGGCGCCATCGAGAAGGTGGTGGACGAGATCATCGAGGCCAACCCGTCCCAGGTCGAGAAGGCCAAGATCAATCCCAAGCTCGCGGGCTGGTTTGTCGGACAGGTGATGAAGGCGACGGGCGGCAAGGCCAATCCGAAGGCCGTGAACGAGATCGTAGCGGAGAAGCTCGGATAATGCGTTTCAAGCTCGAAGCCCGCGCGGCTTCGGGCTAAGCACGTTGCATGAATACCGATAATTTCGAGATCTACCTGGTGGCGACACCGGGCCTGGAAAGCGTTCTCTGCGAAGAGGCGTTGGAGCGCGGCTTTGACGGCGCGCGCATCGAGGAGGGCGGCGTCGCCTTCGAGGGCGGCTGGCCGGATGTCTGGCGCGCCAACCTGGAGCTGCGCGGGGCGACGCGGGTGCTGGCGCGCATCGGCGCCTTCCGGGCCTTTCACCTGGCGCAGCTCGACAAGCGGTCGCGGAAATTCCCATGGAGTGATTTCCTGCAGCGCGGACAGGCCGCGCGGGTCGAGGTCACCTCCAAACGCTCGAAGATCTATCACGCCGGCGCGGCTGCGCAGCGGATCGAACGGGCGCTGACCGAGGAGGCCGGGGTCGAGATCTCGGCGGAAGCGACGCTGCGCCTGCTGGTGCGGATCGACGACAATCTCGTCACGGTTTCGGTCGATTCGACCGGCGAGTCGCTGCACAAGCGCGGCCACAAGGAATTCGTCGGCAAGGCGCCGATGCGCGAGACCATGGCGTCGCTCTTCCTGCGCCAATGCGGCTATCGCGGCACCGAGCCGGTGCTGGACCCGATGTGCGGCTCCGGCACCTTCGTCATCGAGGCGGCGGAGATCGCGGCGGGCCGCCTGCCGGGCCGGACCCGCAGCTTCGCCTTCGAGGAGCTGACAGGTTTCGACCCCGCCGCCTGGGAGGCGCTGCGCAGCGCCGGAAAGCCGACAGCGCCCGACCTGCTCTTCCACGGCTCGGACCGCGATGACGGCGCCATTCGCGGCGCAATCGCCAATGCCGAGCGGGCTGGTGTCACGGACCTCTGCCGCTTCACACGCGCGCCAGTGGCGGATCTCCAGCGCCCCGAAGGGCCGCCGGGGCTGGTGATGATCAACCCGCCCTATGGCGCGCGGATCGGCAACAAGAAGCCGCTCTTCGCGCTGCATAACGCGCTCGGACAGGTGCTGAAGGCGCGGTTCACCGGCTGGCGCGTGGGGATTATCACCTCGGATGGCGGGCTGGCCAAGGCGACCGGCCTGCCCTTCCTGCCCACGGGCGCGCCGGTCGCGCATGGCGGGCTGAAGGTGAAGCTCTACCGAACAAAGCCGCTCTGACCCCACCACGGCATCGCGGCCCGTTCCGCGTCGCCCGTTAGGTGCCGGCGCGTCTTCGTGCTACGCTCTCCCATCTGCCCGGGCGCGAAACGACCCGTGCGGGTACAACCAATTTCTTGAAACAAGTCACTTGGGAGGGACCATGTCCGTATTCGAAAAGATCCAATCCGCGCGCGAGAACCGGGATATCCAGGCCTATGCCGAGGTGATGGCCGAAGATTGCGTCTTTGTCCGCCACCAGAGCGGGACAGAGATGCGCAAGCCCGAGATCGTCGAGATGCTGGGCAACATGATGGCCTCGGGCGGCGATTTTGGCGATACGCGGCTGATTTACGAGAATGACGACATCCTCGTGGTGCATTCGATCAACGATTACCCCGATGGCAGCCGGGAATCCCTGTTGGCGGCCTATAGCCTGAAGGATGGCAAGATAACGCGGCTGGAGACCGGCGCGACACCGCTGGCGAAGTGAGCCGCCGTTAGCCGAATTTCCAATTCCGGAACACCACGCCGCTCACCTGTTGGCTCGGGCGACCAGCCCGGGCCGCGCCCGACCCTCCCCCCGGGAGGGCGCATTGGCGAGGTCTTTCGTTTTTGAGAGGTCGTTCGGGGCTTTGGGATAAACCGCGTTGAACTGGCGTTGCGAAGCGCCCACCTAGGGTCGGGTGCGGCCCTCCGCGATTTGCTCGAATGTGGTGACTGGTTAACTCGAGCTCTCCTCTAATGCCGCTTCTGTTTCTTCCACCGCGCCCGTGTAATTCGGGCAGCTCGTCTCAAGGTGCTGTTCGGATCAGCAAGCGCTCGGTCAAATGCCCTTGCCTCATCTACCCTCTTTGTTTTTTCTTTCAATTTTTTTTGTCGGCGTCGAGACTTTGTAAGAGCAGCGGCGCCTTTCCTTGGTTTCCTCGGTGCCTTTTTTCTTTTGGGGACTAAGTCCTCTGGGCGAGCTGGTATGTCGTCGGTCTCTTTTGGGCCACGTGGAAGGAAATCCTCATGCGGTTGCGCGCCATGGGTCCGTACCAAACGATCCATGGTTGCCTTCGACCAATCCAACTTGCTCATTTGACACCTGCCTTGCCAGCATGATTTTTGTTTTTCCGTTTCGCTATGATCTAACAAGCAGAGCATGAAAAAACAAAATAGAGTAGGCGCGACGGCGGGGTACTTGCTTGTGCCTAAACATCCAACTCCTCCACAAACCGCGCATTCTCCTGAATATACTGGAAGCGCAGTTCCGGCTTTTTCCCCATCAGCCGTTCCACAAGATCCCCGGTCTCGCCCGGCTCGTCCTCGTCAATGGAAACGCGGATGAGCTTGCGGGTCGCCGGGTTCATCGTGGTGTCCTTGAGGTCCTTGGCGTCCATCTCGCCCAGGCCCTTGAAGCGGGAGACGTCGATCTTGCCTTTGCCGCCGATGCCCTTGGCGAGCCATTCGTCGCGCTCGGCCTCGTCGAGGCAGTAGACGCGCTTGGCGCCCTGCGTCAGCCGGTAGAGCGGCGGGCAGGCGAGGTAGAGGTGCCCGGTGTCGATCATCGGGCGCATCTGGGCGAAGAAGAAGGTCATCAGCAGGGCGGCGATATGGGCGCCGTCGACATCGGCGTCGGTCATGATGATGACCTTGTCATAGCGCAGGTCGTCGAGGTTGAACCTCGTGCCGATGCCAGTGCCGAGCGCCTGTGTCAGGTCCGAGATCTCGGCATTGGAGCCGAGCTTGGAAGAGGCCGCGCCGAGCACGTTGAGGATCTTGCCGCGCAGGGGCAGCAGCGCCTGCGTCTTGCGGTTGCGGGCCATCTTGGCGGAGCCGCCCGCCGAGTCGCCCTCGACGATGAAAAGCTCGGTGCCGGCGCGGTTGGTGGCCGAGCAATCGACCAGCTTGCCGGGCAAGCGCAGCCGTTTGGTGGCCGATTTCCGGGCGGTTTCCTTTTCCTGACGGCGGCGGAGGCGTTCCTCGGCGCGCAGGACGAGGAAGTCTAGGATGGAGCCTGCCGATTTCGGGTCCGCGACAAGCCAGTTGTCGAAATGGTCGCGCACGGCGTTTTCGGTCATGCGGGCGGCGGATTCGGTTGAGAGGCGGTCCTTGGTCTGGCCGACAAAGGCCGGGTCCGCGATGAAGCAGGAGACCAGCGCGCAGCCGCCCGAGGTCAGGTCGTCGCGGGTGATCTGCGCGGCCTTCTTGTTGTTCGACAGCTCGCCATAGGCGCGGATGCCCTTCAGGATCGCGGCCCAGAAGCCCTGCTCATGCGTGCCGCCCTCGGGGGTCGGCACGGTGTTGCAGTAGGAGTGGAGGAAGCCGTCGCGCGTGGGTGTCCAGTTGATCGCCCATTCGACGAAGCCGGGTTCGCCGAATTTCTCCTGGAAGCTGACCTTGCCGGCAAAAGGCTGCTCGGCATAGGTGGTCGAGCCGTTCATGGTCTCGCGCAGGTAGTCGGCGAGGCCGCCGGGGAAGTGGAACGTGGCTTCGGTCGGGGTCTCGCCGTCATCGATCTCGGATTTCCAGCGGATTTCGACGCCGGAGAAGAGATAGGCTTTCGAGCGGATGGATTTGAACAGGCGGGCCGGTTTGAAGCGGTGATGGCCGAAGATTTCCTCGTCGGCATGGAAGGTGACCGTGGTGCCGCGCCGGTTTGGCGCCTTGCCGACGACCTCTATGGGGCCGAGCGGGAGTCCACGCGAGAAACGCTGCTCATAGAGTTGCCGGTCGCGGGCGACCTGGACGACCATACTGTCGGAGAGCGCGTTGACCACGGAGGCGCCGACGCCGTGCAGGCCGCCGGAGGTCTGGTAGGCCTTGCCGGAGAACTTGCCGCCGGCATGGAGCGTGCAGAGGATCACCTCGAGCGCGGATTTATCCGGGAATTTCGGATGCGGGTCGACGGGGATGCCACGGCCATTGTCGCGGATGGTGAGGGCGTAATCGGCGTGCAGCTCGACCTCGATCCGGTTGGCATGCCCGGCGACGGCCTCGTCCATCGAGTTGTCGAGCACCTCGGCGACCATGTGGTGCAGCGCGCGTTCATCGGTGCCGCCGATATACATGCCGGGGCGTTTGCGGACGGGCTCCAGCCCCTCGAGCACCTCGATGGAGGAGGCGTCATAGGATTGATTGCTATCGCCGCCAGAGAGGAGATCTTCGGGCATGGGGCTGCTCTTCTTCTTGGTGTTCATTGCCAGATGTTGTGGGCCATTTTGACAGGAATGGCCAGTCTGGGGAAGGGGAGCTGTTGACCTCGATGTGCCGGCAGGAAGGGGGCGCAAGGACACTAAGACCGGCGACACGCCGGACCATACATCCTAATTCCGTACAATTGATTGACAGATTGGATATTTGCCGGCAGATGAATGACCATGGACATGATGGACCGAAAAATTTGCAGCCTCCTTCAGGCCAATGGCCGCGCCGCCTCTGCCGAACTAGCCGAAGCGATCGGGCTTTCCGTCTCCTCGGCCAATGAGCGCGTCCGGCGTCTCACCGCCCAGGGGATCGTGACCGGCTGGCACGCAAGCCTGTCTCCGGAAGCCGTTGGCGCCGCGCTCTGCGCGCTGGTTCTGATCGACATGGATTACGCGGGCGAAGCGGCGGCTTGCGCCGCGCTCGTGGCGCGACCGGAAGTGATGGAGCTGCACCATGTCAGCGGTCCACATTCCTACCTGATGAAGATCCGCGTGAAGGACAGCCGCGCCTTGCAAGCCTTCTTGCAGGAGGTCCTCAAGCCGCTGCCCGGCATTCGACGGACCGAAACCCTGCTGTCGCTGGAGGCGCTGAAGGAAAGCGGCGCCATGCGCATTGACGGCATCGACGGACCCGAAGCGGTGCCGGGAGATGGTTGAGCCATTCATCAAGGGGATCGGCATCGGCTTAGCCATTGCGGCACCGGTCGGCCCGATTGGCCTGCTCTGCATTCGCCGGACATTGATGGACGGGCGCGCCGCCGGACTCGCCACCGGGCTCGGCGCGGCAACCGCGGACGGGCTCTACGGCCTCATGGTGGCGGCGGGCTTCGCCGCGACGGGGATCCTCGTCGCCTTCGCGGAGCCGCTTGCCGTAGCGGGCGGCCTGCTGATCGCCGCGCTCGGGGCCTTGTCCCTGCGAGGTTATTTCATCGCGCGTGGGTCGGAGGAGCCGGTCGCGGCAGGTCGCGGGCGCCCTTATCGCGGCGTGCTCGCCGCCTGGGCGACAACCTTCGCTCTGACGCTCTCCAACCCGATGACCATCCTCGCCTTTATCGGCATGATCGCCGCCCTTGGCTCCGCAGCATCCGGCAATCCGGCCGCACCTTACCTGCTGGTAATCGGCGTGTTCACCGGGTCCGCGCTCTGGTGGATGCTGCTTGTCCAACTTGCCTGCATGGCCGGCAGCCGCATGGACGCATCCGCACTGCGCTGGCTCGACCTCGCCTCTGGCAGCGTGCTCCTGACCTGGGGTCTGTGGATCGCCCTTGGGGTGTTCCTGTAGGCGACGCGCCAAGGACAGAGCGCCCCTGCGGGTTCACATTGCGCAACGCAGGACCGGCCCGACATTCATCCGGCCTCGGCTCAGAGACAAGGCGCGCAGCCCCGCTGCTTCGCGCTACTCACGCAGAGAGCGTCGACCGAACCCATCGCGGACGCCGGGTCATTTCGGCCAGCGACACAGTCGGCGCATGCCGCCCGCCCAGCTTGAGCGTCGCCGCCTTCAACTCCTCGATCGCCTCGTTCGAATTGGTCGAGAGCGAGTTGGCGGCAATCGGGCGTCCGAATGTCAGCCGGAAGGGCTGCCGGTCCTTGTTCAGCGTCTCGTGGAAAAGCGTGATGTCCCGCAACGACGGGTGGATCATGTCGAAGAGATAGAACAGCGCCGAGTTGCGGGCCCGCACATTGACCGGAATCACGTCGAGATTCCATTTGCGCGCAATCATCGCCGCCGAGGCCATCCAGTCGCGCTCATGCAGCTTCAGCCAGCGCCGTTTCGCCAGCCGCCCGGAGGGGAAGATCACGCCGATCCGGCCCGCTTCGATCGCCTTGCGCGTATAGGCCATGGTCTCGCGGGTCTTGGCGTGGCTGCGCTTTTCCAGCCGCCATTCGACCGGACAGATCATCGTCTCCATCTGCGGCATCACCCGCAGGATATCGGTATTGGCATAGATGAACGGATCCTGCCGCCGCCGCATGATCGCATCCCACAGGATGATGCCATCGCCGATCCCGGTCGGATGGTTGGCAACGATCAGCGCGGAGCCGCTGGCGGGTACATTCTCTAGGCCGGAAATCTGCACGTCCCGCGCGATCAGATCGGCCATGCGCCGCATGATCACGTCATTGGGCTCGTCCTTGAGCTGGGTGCCCAATTCGACCGTCCGGTCATAGCCCAACATGCGGTTGAGCAGTCGGCGGGAATTGCGGCTGACCGGGTTGTCCTTGAAGAGCCAGGCTGCCCGTTCCTCGATCAGCGGATCAAATCTATCTTGCATGGCCTCACCCCAGCAAATTCATGGGGTTGAAAGAACCCGGCCCGTAATACGGCATTTTCCGACCCCAAGTCTTGCGCCCGTGCGCGCACATTTTTGCAGCGCTACAGAGTCAGCTTATCAGCTTGATGACAGGTCGTCACGCGCAAGTGAACGCTATGGCGGTTCTCTGCCCCCCAAGAAAAGCTGTTTCTTGGGGCCATGTCATGGCGCGGCGGGGGGCAAGGACCGTCAGCGCGGTTCCAAACCCCGCCGGGCGCGAGCCGCGGCACGTGCTGATTCCCCGCATGTCGGGCAAGCGCGATTCGTTCAATCCCCGAGGATTCGTCCGACCATCTCGCCGGTGTCGCGACTCAGTCCTGGCGTGGCAGCGAGCCGCCGGAGATTCTCCCGCATCATCCCCTGCCGGTCGGCGTCGTAGCGTCTCCAGGTCTCGAAGGCGGTGACCATGCGGGCGGTGGTCTGCGGGTTGACCGGATCGAGCCGGATCAGCCAGTCCGCCAGCAGCGCGTAGCTGGCGCCGGAGGGATCGTGGAACCCCGCCGCGTTCATCGCCAGCCCGCCCATCACCGCACGGAAGCGGTTGGGGTTCTTCCAGTCGAAATCACCATCCTCGGTCAGGCGGCGGATTGTGGCCGCGGTCTCCTCGGGGGCCGCAAGGCCGGCCTGCAGGCCGAACCACTTGTCCATGACCAGCCGGTCGCCCTGCCACTGCGTGCGGAAGGACGCCAGCGCCGCCTCTGCCTTGCCGATCTCAAGCAGGCAGGAGAGCGCGCCGAGCTGCTCGGTCATGTTGTCCGCGGCCTCGTATTGCGCCTGCGCGCGCACGCCATCGTCTACGAGACTCAGATAGCCGAGGGCGGCCTGGCGCAGCGCGCGTTGGCCGGCATCCCCGGCAGTCGGCTGGTAGGGGCCGTGGATCGCCATCTCGTCATAAAGCTCGTCCAGCACCGGACCGAGCTTGCCCGCGATCGCCTCCCGCAGGCCCTGGCGCGCGGCATGGATGGCCAGCGGATCTGGCGTGCGACCGGCTTCGAACAGGGTCTGCGCGAGGTCATCCTGCCCCGGCAGGCCAAGTGCGAGGGCGCGGAAGGCGGGGTCGAGGCTGTCGTCCCGTGCGACGTTTTCCAGCGCGTCGAGGAACCTCGGATCCGGCGCGGCCTCCTCGGTTATCATGCGCAGCAGGACGTCCTTGGCCAGCGCGCGCCCTGCCTCCCATTTGTTGAACGGGTCGGTGTCATGCGCGAGCAGAAAGGCGCGGTCCTCGGCGGAGAGTTCGCGCTCGACGATCACCGGCGCGGAGAAGTCGCGCAGGATCGAGGCCACGGGTTTCGCCGACAGGCCTTCGAAGGTGAAGCTCTGCTCGGCCTGCGTGAGTTCCAGCACCCTGGTCGGAACAACCTCGTCCCCATTGGCCGAGAGCAGCCCGACGGCGACCGGGATCAGCAACGGCTGTTTCTCCGCCTGGCCGGGCGTAGGCGGGGTCTGTTGCGACAGGGTGAGCGTGTAGGTGCCGGCGTCGAAGCTCTCCTCGACCGCAAGGCGCGGCGTGCCGGCCTGGGAATACCAGAGCTTGAACTGCGAGAGATCGCGCCCGGTGGCATCCTCGAAGACCTTCAGCCAGGCCTCGATCGTCGTTGCCTCGCCATCGTGGCGCTCGAAATAGAGATCGAGCGCCCGGGCGTAACCCTCATCGCCGACCAGGCGCTTGAGCATCCCGATCACCTCGGCCCCCTTTTCATAGACGGTGGCGGTGTAGAAATTGTTGATCTCGACAAAGCTTTCCGGTCGCACTGGATGGGCCAGCGGGCCATTGTCCTCGCGGAACTGGCGGCCACGCAGCGCGAGCACGTCATTGATCCGCTGCACGGCGCGGGAGCGCTCGTCGCCGGAAAACTGCTGGTCGCGGAAGACGGTCAGCCCTTCCTTCAGGCAGAGCTGGAACCAGTCGCGGCAGGTGATGCGGTTGCCGGTCCAGTTGTGGAAGTATTCATGCGCGATGATGCCCTCGATGCGTTCGAAATTGGCATCCGTCGCGGTTTCCGGCGAGGCCAGCACGGCCGAGGAGTTGAAGATGTTCAGCCCCTTGTTCTCCATCGCGCCCATGTTGAAATCGTCCACGGCGACGATGTTGAAGACGTCGAGATCGTATTCGCGGCTATAGACCTCTTCGTCCCATTTCATCGAGCGCTTGAGCGCATCCATGCCAAAGGCGCATTTCTTCAGGTCGGGCTCGCGGACCCAGATATTCAGCTCGACATCCCGGCCGGACCGGGTGGTGAAGCGGTCGGGATGGTTGACGAGATCGCCCGCCACCAGCGCAAAGAGATAGGCCGGCTTCGGCCAGGGGTCGGACCATTCCGCCCAGCCCTCGCCCTCGGCCTGCTTGTTGCCGTTGGAGAGCAGCACCGGCAGATCGCTCTCGATGCGGACATCGAAGGGCGCCATCACGTCGGGCCGGTCGGGATAGTAGGTAATCTTGCGGAACCCCTCCGCCTCGCATTGCGTGCAATACATGCCGCTCGACATGTAGAGCCCTTCCAGCGCGGTGTTGGTCTCTGGGCTGATCTCGACCTCGGCTTCCCAGGTGAAGGCCCCCTCGGGGATATCGACGGTGATGCCATGCTCGGCGGGCTGCGGGGTCACGTCACGGCCATCGATCCTTGCCCAGAGCAGCTTGAGCGCCTCGCCATGCAGGAAGAATGGACCGCCGGCGCTTTCGGGATTGGGCTCGAAAGCGATCTTCGAAATCACCCGCGTCGCCTGCGGCGCGAGACGGAAGGTGAGATGGACCTGCGTCACGCGATGCGTGAAGGGCGCGTAATCGGCGAGAAATACGGTCTTCTGATTGTCCTGGGACATCGGGAATTCTCCGGCTGAGAGGCTTGCGCGCACCCTAGGACGCGCCAGCCGCGCCCGCAATCAGGTTGCTGCGGCAGGCCCCGCTCCTGGCAGGGCCGATCGCGGAGACATGCCTGACGCACAAAATGGCTCCGTCGAGCGCGGAACGGGGCGCGAAGGACGATCATCGCACTCGCAACGATTCTTTAACTGCACAGTTGATTGGCGTAAAAAATCACGGCATGATTAAAAAATGACCGCAATAAGAACGCTTCTGATTGCCACGCTGCTTGTTCTCCCCGGCCACCGGCTCTTGGCCGAACGATCCGAACTGCCTGAGATTGCACGCAACTTCGCCTCCTGCGCCGGACGGCTGACGGCGCTGATGCATCATCAGTGGCTACTGGCAGAATCCGACGCGCAACAGACCGAGGCATGGCGCTCTACAATGATCGACTTGCTGGATGCAACGCTGCCCGGCAATGCACGGGCGGGCCGCGAGGCGCTGCACTATCGCTCTGCCGCGCGCCAGGCCCATGCAGCCCTCCTCTCCCGCGCGACCTTCAACGAGAATGGGCGCGATGCCGGCTGGGCAAGACGACGGGCGGAGGCCGAGATCGCCCAATGCCAGGCCTTGATGATCTGGTAGGGCCGGTCAGCCGCCGACGATGACTGTCGGGCAGCCGCTGACAATCGTGCCGCCATGGCCTGTCGTGTCTCCGATCCGGACCTGGGGACGCTTGCCCACAAGCACCGTCGTCGAGCCCATCGCGGTGACATCCGGCGGACCGACGCAGACCGCCATGTTGCCGATTGGCGCCGCGGGCATCATGCCGACAAGCACGTTGACGACGCAGGGCGGAAGGATCGGACCGCCGACATGCGGAACCGGCGGCACCGAGGGCGTCACCATCGGGCAGACATGCATGTCGGAAATACGCGCAGCAGGCATGGGCATGGGCGCCCTCCTTCCGGAAAATCAATGCCTCAGCGTAACGCGCCGGCGAGGCGCCGGTCGAGACTTTTCATCCACGTATTTTCCCTTGTACCTCAGGTATCAATCGCTTAGATCTTCGGCATGACCGAGATCGAATTGAAGTTCGTCCTGGACGAAGAAGGTGTCAAACGCCTGCGGAGCCGGCTGAAGTCCCTCAATCTGGATGAAAGCGCCGTGCGCACGCGAAGCTTGCGCAGCGTCTATTACGACACGGCCGAACACGGGTTGCGCAAGGCGGGGATCGCGCTGCGGCTTCGCCGCGACGGCCGGCGCTGGCTTCAAACGGTGAAAGCGGGCACGACCATCAATGGCGGGCTTCTGCGCGCGCGGGAGGTCGAGGTTCCGGCGCCGGGCGGACGGCTGGACCTGTCCATGATCCCGACCGTGGCGATCCGCGCCGAGGTCGAGAACGTGATTGGCGAGGCGGAGCTGCAAGTAGTCTGCGAGACGCAGATGAAGCGGAGTTCCTCGGTGCTGACGCTGGAGCGCGGCGCTCGGATCGAGCTTGATCTCGATATCGGCGAGATCGTTGCCGGCGAGCTGAAGGAGCCCTTCCGCGAGGCCGAGCTGGAGCTGCTAGAGGGCGACATAGACTCGCTCTACGACCTGACCCAGATGCTCTTCCCCGAAGGCGGGCTGCACCTGTCGAGCATGTCGAAATCGGCCCGCGGCTACATGCTGGCCGAGACCGGCAAGATCCAGACCGACCCGTTACCGCGCAACGCCATGCCCGTGCCGCTGGTCTCGGAGATGACCTCCGAAATCGCCGCGCGGGATGTGCTGCGCGAGTGTTTCGAGCAGATTTCCGCGAATACCGAGGTCGTGCTGTTCACCGACGCGCCGGAAGGCCCGCACCAGCTGCGGATCGGGCTACGGCGGCTTCGGGCCGCCTTTGGCATGTTCAAGCCGGTGATCGGACATCCGGAGATGCTGCGGCTGAACGCGGAGGCCAGGCAGCTCGGCGCGCGGGTTGGCGCGCTGCGCGACCTCGACGTGGTGATCACCGACATCATCGATCCCGAGCATGCGCTTCATCCGGAAGAGCAGGGTTTCAACGCCCTGCGGCAGGCGATCGAGACGCGGCGGGTCGCGGTCCGCAAGGAGTTGCGGGGCTATCTTCGATCCGAGGCCGCACAGAAGTTCCAGATCGATCTCGCGCGCTTCATCGAGACGCGGCGCTGGCTGGCTCCGGAAGATTTCGAACAGACCGCGCGCCTGGCGCAGCCGATCCGCGAGCTGTCGGGCAAGGCGCTCGGCAAGCGCTGGAAGAGCTGTGTGAAACATGCGCATGGCATCGACCACCTGACGATCGAGGAACGCCACGAGTTGAGAAAGGAGTTGAAGAAGCTCCGCTACACGATTGAATTTCTTGGGCCTCTCTATTCCCAGAAGAAGGTGGCGACCTTCGTCAAGAAGATGAAGCGGATGCAGAACATCTTTGGCGACCTCAATGACCTGGCCATGGCCGAGGAGCTTCTGTGCAAGCCCGACAGCCCCGGCGCCCGCAACGCCAATGCGCAGCGCTCGGTCGGCTGGGTGCTGGGGGCACGCACGGTCAAGGCCGAGGCCGCCTGGGCGCATGCGCGCGAACTCTGGCACGGGGTCGTCGAAACCGGGCCATTCTGGAAATAGGCGCGGGCCGGGCGAGAGGGCTTTTCTTGCCGGAACATCCGTTGCACTCTGCGCGCGGGTTGTACGGCCGGGAGAAGGCAGCATGAGCAAGACAGACGACGAAAGACGGGGCGATTCACCACGCGCCTTGGTCGCAGGGGTCATGGCGCTGCTTGGCGCAATGTTCTTTGCCGTATTGCTTGGCGATGACGTGGAGAATTTCACCGGAACCGAATGGGCAGACCTGCCGCCCGCGCTGATCCTACGCTACCTTCTTGCCATGGGTCTGGGCGGTGCGCTTGCAGGCTGGCTGCTGGCCGGAATGTTCGGACGCGCTGGAGTAGCAGGCTGGGCCGTGGCCGCAATCGGTGGCGTGATCGCGACCTGCTGTGCCGGGCTGTTCGGCTCGGCGGTGGGGCTGCTGCCGGACCTGCTGACCGATGGCTGGCAAATCTCCGACCTGATCCCGATCCTGTTCGGTTTGCTTGTCCTGCCGCTTTCAATGGCCGCGCGGCCCTTCCTGGCCCTTGGCTGGGTGGTGCTGATCGTGGTGACTCATGTGTTGGCCAAGCGCCGGCGCGGGTGAGGCCGGGTGTCGGACGCTGCGCGGATCACGGCGTCTCGCCCGAAACGGTGGTCAATTCGATCTGGCCGAAAGAGTTCTCTCTGCGGAGGGCAGGACCGATCCTGGCAGGTCGGCTGCGCCGCTGAACAGCCCTATTTGAAGCTCCGGCTGTCCTTGATCTGGTCCCAGGCCCAGACGACCTCCTGGAGGCGCTCCTCGTCGGACCGATCGCCACCGTTCATATCCGGGTGCAGCACCTTGATCAGCCCCTTGTAGGCCTTGCGGATATCGGCCTTGGTCCAGTGATCCTTCGCATCGAGGATCTCCAGTGCCTTGCGTTCGGTCGGCGGCAAGCGGCGGCCGCCGCCGGAGCCCTTGCCCGGATTGCGCGTCGCGTTCTCGCCCAGCACCTGGTGGGCGTCGTCGATCCCGAGCCGCGCCCAGGCGCGTTCCTCGGCGGATTGCTTGAAGGGCTTGGTCTCGCGCTCCCAGACACGGTCCTTGTCGACCTGCGCCTGCATCTCCTCTTCGGTCGTGCCGTCGAAGAAATTCCATTTCAGGTTGTATTCGCGGACATGGTCCTTGCAGAACCAGAAATAGTCATCGAGTGAATCCGGCGATTTGGGCGCGCGATATTTGCCGGCCTCCTCGCAGCCCGGATGCTCACAGACCCGCTGCGACGTCTCGAAGGCGCCCGACATGCCACGCTTGCCCCTCGACCGCTTTTTCTTGTCGCTTTTCACGCGGATATCGAAACCGAAGGGATCGGATTTGGCCATGGGACGGGATCCTTTCTCGAAACAGCTGCACTCGGGCCTGAGTTCTTTCCGACTCGGACGCGAGAGTTTAATCTGCGTGATGGGGATTCGAACAGGGGGTCTGACGAAAAATGAGTGTCGCAGAAGAAATCACGCAAAAACTTGAGGATCGCTTCGCGCCGCGCGCGTTGGAGGTGCTGGACGAGAGCGAGCAACACCGGGGGCACGCGGGATATCGCGAGGGGGGGCAGTCCCATTTTCGGATCGTGATTCGGGCCGAGCCGTTCGGCGACATGACGCGCATCGCGCGGCACAGGGCGATCCATGCCGCACTCGGACCCGACCTCGTAGGACGCATCCATGCCCTCGCGCTGGATGTCGCGCCCTGAGGCGCGCGGCCTGATCTCATGCCCTGAGGCGCGCAACCTGGTCTCACGCCCCGCGGGTCAGTCCTGGCTTCGGTCGGGATGGCGTTCCGGGGCCGGACCAAGCTTCGGCGCGGCCGAACTGGTCTCCCGATAGGCAGTGAGCGCGGCGGCGGCGGCAGCGGCGGCAGCAGTATCGGTTGCCGAGGTCTCCGGCGTCTCTGCCTCGGCAGGGTGGGGGGCAGCGGGCGCCTCGGGGACCCTCCGGGCCGCCTCGGCCCCAGCGTCAACCGCTGGCGCGGCTTCCGGGGCACGGATCGTGGCGGCAGGAGCAGGTTGCGTCCCGGTCTCGGATTTCTCTCGGCAGAACACCAGCATATTCTGGTAAGTCGTGCTGGAGCCCGTCAGGCCGCTGCGTTCCTCGTTAGGCAATGTATCGGCGCGCAGATAGGTCCAGCCCTCGGCACCAAGCTCGTTCATCAGTGCCTCCAGCGCGTTGGCAAAACGCTCGCGAGGCCCTTTTACGCCCTTTCCCTTTCGCCCTTTCTCGGGGGCAGGCACCACCTTGTATTCGTAGATCGGCATCGATGTTTCTTCCCTGTCACCAGCGCGCGCGGCGCCGCTCCTTATAGGCAAGACACCGGCAGGTGCAAAGGGCGCTGTCGAGATACCGGCCCGCGGCGACGTGCCGGTTTCCGGGTCCCTTGCGGCGGGTGCCTCGACGGCCAATTGCCGGGACGTATAGGCCATCCTGGATGACGGCATTTCGGGACGATGGCTACGGTACCCGATCGGTTTTCGCGCAGGACAGGGTCAGGCAATCCCCGCTGCGTGGCATCCCCCGCCGCACCGTCTTCGGCGCATGTGTTTGCACGGCCCAGGAGAGTCGTACCCTGCCTCGACGCCGGGAGTGCATACGCCGAGAGCGGCGCCCGCTTCGACGCCACAGGGCGGCACAGAGATTCGAGAGACGCTGTGTGGTTCCGTTGGCGGACGCTCCACACAGACGGACCCGCGCCAGACCGGGCGGGCAGTGTCGCCTGTCGCCGGGGACCGGCCTCAGACCAGCGCGGTGCTGACAGCGCTTTCCGGCAGTTCCTCATCGAAGCAGCGCTGGTAGAACTCGGCAACTGTCTGCCGCTCCAGCTCGTCACACTTGTTGAGGAAGGTGAGCCGGAAGGCATAGCCGACCGAACGGAAGATCAGCGCGTTCTGGGCCCAGTTGATCACCGTGCGCGGGCTCATGACGGTCGAGAGCTCGCCATTCATGAAGGCCGTGCGCGAGAGGTCGGCAACGGTCACCATCTGGCTGACGACCTTGCGGCCCTTCTCGGTATTGTAGGTCGGCGCCTTGGAGAGCACGATCTGCGTTTCCGCGTCATGGCTGAGATAGTTCAGCGTCGCCACGAGCGACCAGCGGTCCATCTGTGCCTGGTTGATCTGTTGGGTGCCGTGATAAAGGCCGGTCGTGTCGCCCAGACCCACCGTGTTCGCCGTCGCAAAGAGGCGGAAGGAGGGATGGGGCGTGATGATCTCGTTCTGGTCGAGCAGCGTCAGCTTGCCGTCATGCTCCAGCACACGCTGGATGACGAACATCACGTCGGCGCGGCCGGCATCATACTCATCGAAGACGATGGCAACGGGGTTGCGCAGCGCCCAGGGCAGGATGCCCTCGTGGAACTCGGTGACCTGCTTGCCGTCGCGCAGCTTGATCGCGTCCTTGCCGATCAGGTCGATCCGCGAGATGTGGCTGTCGAGGTTGACCCGCGCGGTCTGCCATTTGAGCCGGGCAGCAACCTGTTCGATATGGGTCGACTTGCCGGTGCCGTGATAGCCCTGGATCATGACACGGCGGTTATGGCTGAAACCGGCCAGAATCGCGAGCGTGGTGTCGGGATCGAACTTGTAGGTCGGATCGACCTCGGGAACGCGGTCGGCATGCTCTGCGAACCCCTTGACCACCATATCCGTATCAATGCCGAAGACATCACGGACCGAGATTTCCTCGGTGGGGCGGGCAATGGGGTCGTTTTGAGTGGCTGCCATGATCCTGATCCTCACGAATGAATGGACCCCGCGTTGAGACGGGGCCGGTTCCGGGGATGCACCATTCCGGGAAAGGGCGCAAGAGGAAGGCTGCCCGCCCCGTGCCCGCATCCGTGGACAGGGCGCCCCCGACGACGGGAACCGAAGCGAATGGCCGGTGATATCACGCGCGGCGGGGATCCGGATCGGCGCCCCTGCCAACCCGTCTGCACACAGAGCCCGGCGCGGGTCATTGCCCGTGGGAGATGGTGCCGAGATGGCAAGAAGACCCGAATGAGGCTTGGCCGCGAAAGTGGCACGCCCTGCCTCCCGATCGTCCGAACCGCTGCCCGCGAGGGCGGTGGTCATGGATTTCAGCCCGCCGAACAGGGCGTATCCGTAGAATGAGAGAGCTTTCCCGCGCAGGCCGCGTATCGACGGCCATCATCCGATGCGTGCGGGGGCGGGCTAGTCGGGCAGCCGTGCGCGCAGGACCCGCAGCATGTTCTCGCCCATCACCTTGGCGATCTGCCCGTCACTCAGCCCGACATCCAGCAGAGCCTGCGTCAGCGCGGCCAGCTCCGAGCTGTCGAACGCCGTGATGACCGATCCATCGTAATCGGAGCCGAGCGAAACGTGGTCCTCGCCGACAACCTCGATCGCCGCCCGGATCGCGCCGGCAACCCCTGCCGGGCTGTCATCGCAGGTCACGTCCTTCCAGAAGCCGATGCCGATCACGCCCCCTCCCCGCGCCACCTCGATCATCAGCGCATCGAGGAAATTCCGCTTCACCTCGCAATGCGAGTAGATCCCGGTATGGCTGACAATGGCCGGGCTGGAGACGATCTGAAGCGCCTCGGCGGCGACTCGCGGCGAGGAATGTGCCAGATCCATCACCATGCCGCTTGCCTCGATCTGCTGCACCACGGCGCGGCCGAAATCGGTCAGTCCGGCATTTTCCACGCCATGCAGGGATCCGCCGAGATCATTGTCGAAGAAATGCTGCAGGCCGATCACGCGAAGCCCTGCAGCCTCCAGCAGGTCCAGATTGGCCAGGTCGCCTTCCAGCGGATGCGATCCCTCGATGCCAAGCAGCGCACCGGTCACCTGCGCCCCGGCGCCGCGCGCCGCCAGCACGGCGTCAAGATCGCGGCGTGTACGAATGATCTTCAGCCGCCCGTCGCTGTCCTCTTCGAACCGGTGCAGCTTCTCCGCCTGGTACAGCGCGCGCTGCAACAAGCTGTCCCAGGTCCGCGGGGGCCAGAGCTGGCCGATGGCAAGCGCCGTGACATTGTCGAAGCTCTCGGCGGAATTGGCGTCGTAGTTCAGGCCCGCCGGGCTCTTGGTGACAGCGGTGAAGACCTGAACCGCCACATTGCCCGCCTCAAGGCGCGGAAGATCCACGGCGCCGCGCCTGTTGTGCCGGAGCAGGTCGCGCTTCCAAAGCAACGAATCCGCATGCCAATCGCCAATGACCAGGCTGTCATGCAGTGCCTGTGCCTGGGCGCTGACGGGATAGGGGTCATGCGGCACAACCTGATTCTGCATCCGGTCGACAATCGGTGGCGCGAAGATCAGAAACGCAGCCAATAAAAGACCGGCCACGGCCAGGATCCGCCCCATCCACTTGCCGAATACACGCATTGCTTTCCCTCCCGCTTGCCTGACGGAAGCGAAACACGCGCCGCCTGCCCTGCCAAGCCTGTCGTCGCCGTGACGCTGGGTCGTTGATTGCCGGGCAGGAGCGGGTAAGCTCGCGACGAACGCGTCCACGGAGGCAAAGATGCGAAACGAGAATATCGACGGGCGGCTTGGCGGCCCGCAACCGGACCCGGGCGACAAGGATTCCCTCTTCCTGCGGCTGGTCTACATGCTGCTGATCTATTTCATGATCGGGGTGGCCAACACGATCCTGGCGGTGGCAACGCTCGGACAGATCGTCATCATGATGATCAATGACCGCCAACCGAACGAGCGGCTCGCCGATTTCGGAACCGATCTCGGGATCTGGATCGCCAAGGCGGCGCGTTACCAGGTCGCCGCGAGCGAGGTGAAACCCTGGCCCTGGACGGATCTGGATTGAGGGGCGGATCCCCGGCGCAAAGATCTGACAACGCATGTCCCCGTGCCCCGTCGGCGTCGCCATGGCCCTGACGCCACACCAGCTCCGGCATTGAAACCGGCCTGCCCCGGCGGAAGGATCTCGACCGTACGCCCGGGCCAATAGCGGGCCGGTGCAACAGAAGGGACCCGCCCATTTCGCGGCGCAGGCCGGTCTCGACTGGCGAGCAGCATGCCCGGCAGCCCCGTCGATCACTGCCGAGACGAGGTGCCTCTGGCTCCGGAGTCCGTTCCCATCCCCCCGCGCAGCGCGGCTCTCATCCGCCCCCCAGCAAGTCCCGCGCGATCCGCTCGAAGAGACCTGCCCCGATCGGAATCAACCCGTCGTCGAAATCGTAATCCGGATTGTGCAGTGCCGCGCTCCGCTCGCCCGGGCCAAGGCAGAGCATCGCCGCCTTCGCCGCTTGCCCGAAGACGCCGAAATCCTCCGACGCCCGCATCGGCACCCCATCCTCACCATGGGAGATGCCAAGCGCCTCCATCGCAACGCGCGCCACAGCCGTCGCCTCCGCGTTGTTGATCGAGGCCGCGAAAACATCCTGGAGGGTAAAGCCGATCTCCAGCCCCTCTTCCGCCGCGATCCGGCTGGCCAGCGCGCGCGCCTCCTCCTCCAAGGCGGCCATGCCCGCATCCTCGCCGGTGCGCAGCGTCGCGTGCAGAACGGCCTCGCCCGGCGCAATCCCGAAAGTTGCCTCGCCAATCCGCGCATGGGTCAGGGTGACCAGCCGGAAATCCGCCTCCAATGCGCCCCCCTGCCCGAGCGCCTCCAGCACCGGGATCAGCGCCGCCACCGCCCGCGCCGGCGAAATCCCGTCCTCCGGGTCCGCCGCATGGGCCGTCTTGCCCGTCAGCCGGATCTCCAGCCCGCGCGACGCGCAGTTGATCAGCCCGACCCGTGTCGAGACATGACCGAAGGGCCGCCCCGGCTCGTTGTGGATGGCAAAGGCCCAGTCCGGCGCGATCTCGGCGAAGCCCGGATCGGCAACAACCGCGCGGGCGCCACTGCCATCCTCTTCCGCCGGCTGGAACATCAGCACCACCCGTCCCCGCGCCGCCGGGCGGCGCGACAGCAACCGCCCCAGCGCCAGCAGCATCGTCATGTGCCCGTCATGGCCGCAGAGATGCCCTTTGCCCGGCACGCGGGAGGTCCAGGGCAGATCGGTCAGCTCCTCGATGGGCAGCGCATCCAGCTCGGCCCGGAACAGCACCGTCTCCCCCGGCTGCCCGCTCTCGAACACCGCCGCCACGCCGTGACCGCCCAGCCCGGTGAGGATCCGATCCGGCCCGAGCGCTTGCAGCGCTGAAACGATCCGTTTCGCGGTCTGCGCTTCCTCGCCCGATATCTCCGGCCAGCGATGCAGCTCGCGGCGAAACTCCGTCAGCTCGACGAGGTCCGAATTGGTCAGCATGACACCCTCCGATGATTTCCGCCGCCATGTCAGTCACTTTGCGCCGCTGCCGCAAGCCCAAAGCCGCTCGCTTCTTGCCTTCGATCAGGGATTTTTCCGCGCCGATATGCTATCCTTTCCCAGGACCGCCGCTTTGGGCGGCGATCTTCCGATCGGCAACCGCAGGGAGGGAGAAATGAAACCTGTCGTACTTCTGATCGGGCGCCTGCCCGATGTCATGCGCAACGTAATCCGCGAGCTGGAGGACCTGCCGATCCAGTGGCTCGGGGCCCATGACCGCGCCGAGGTGATCGCGCAGCTCGATGCCGAGCCCAATATCCAATGCGTCGTCATGGGGGCCGGGCTGGACGACACGATCCGCGGCGAGTTGATCGGCGTGATCGCCGCGCGGCGCCCGGATCTCGCCATCCACCTGAAGGATCGCGCCTCCGGCCCGGCCGGCATGGCCCCGTTCGCCCGGCGCGTGGTCGAGGCGGAGATGCTGCACTGGAATGTGCTCGACACCGCCTGACGCCGCGCCAATCCGTCTCGACAGCGGCGCGGGAAGCTGGCAAACCCCGGTCTCAGGTGGCCCGCAGAGGCCAGAGGGGAGAAAGCCATGCCTGAACGTTCCATCAAGATCGCACCATCCATCCTGTCGGCCGATTTCGCCAATTTCGGCCAGGAAATCCGCGCCGTTGAAGCGCAGGGGGCCGATTGGATTCATGTCGACGTGATGGACGGGCATTTCGTCCCCAACCTCACCTTCGGCCCGCCGCTGGTGAAGGCGATCCGGCCGCATATTTCGACGGTGATGGATGTTCACCTGATGATCGCCCCGGTCGATCCCTATATCGACGCCTTCGCCGAAGCAGGCTCGGACATCATCACCGCCCATCTCGAAGCCGGCCCGCATATTCATCGCACGCTGCAGGCGATCCGCGCCGCGGGCTGCAAGGCGGGGCTGGCGCTCAACCCCGGCACCGGGCTGGCTGATATGGCCTATTTGCTCGACATGGTGGATCTCGTCTGCGTGATGGCGGTCAATCCCGGCTTCGGTGGGCAGAAATTCATCCATTCCCAGGTCGACAAGGTCCGCCGCCTGCGCGAGATGATCGGCGACCGCCCGATCCAGATCGAGATCGATGGTGGCATCACGCCCGATACCGCGCCGTTGATGGCAGCGGCCGGGGCGGATGTGCTGGTCGCCGGCTCAGCGGTGTTCAAGGGCGGCTCGGTTGCCGATCCCGCGCCCTATGGCGAGAACATTCGCAGGATCCGCGAAGCCGCAGACGCCGCGCTGTAGAGACCGGCCCGAGGCCGCCTGTCTGCGCCGCCTATCCACAAAAAAGCATATGTACCGGAGGTGAGGCTTCTATTCGGGGCATTTCCGCGCTTGCGGAAATCACTCGAGAGCGGTTCCCCGTGCAAAAAAGGTGTTGGGTCTATTCCTGCCAATGTTCGAAGCGAGGATAACCCTGCCGAACACGAGTTGAATTGATTGGCCTGCGGCTGGCTTTTCTCTTGGTTTGCCGCAACTCATCTGAATCAGTTGGTCATCCGCTTTGCAAAATAGAGAAAACCAAGAAGACAGACGGCCATTGGGACAAGCGGGTCCAAAAGGCCAGAAAGCAGCCTTGGAGCAACAAAGGACAACCCTACAAAGAGCACGGCCAAGACGAAGTTGACAAACGGTCTTGATAGCAGGTCTCGCATTACTCGCCTTCCCGAGCGTCGTTGGTGGTCTGTCAGCTATTGCGATACCAGAAGGCTTTATCCGTTTGAACCGTGACTCCTGCACCCTTGGTTCGACACATCACCTGACCGTTTCGATCAAATGTCCGCAAGGTCGCCCATCGCCGGCAGGAGTGATGACCACAAAAACAGGCAAATCAAGCTCCCGGCTGATCGACTTGCAGGACTGACAGACCGCGAGTGTGCCAACGTCTGCGCTTGGTGGTTGGGCGGATTGGAAGACCGGTGACCGGTCAGGACATTTCCGTCCTGAGGGATCAAGTCGACAGCTCCGTCTCTGTTGTCTCTCCCGTCCAACTCAGACCATGGTCTTTCGGAATGGACGCCGTGCCGGACGGATTCAGTCACGTGATCACATAGCGAGAGATTGATTATCAGCACTATCCGGTTTTCGTCTTTGTGTCGGTCGAGAGTTGCGGCCAGCCAGTTCGATCCGAATACGCCGGGTCCGGCGCTTGAAACCCACCGCGCGCCCAGCCTTCGCACCATGCCCGGTATCAAGACCGCCCCCACGTTTCTCAGGGCATCCCGCGCCCGAAGGGCGCGCCCGGCCCAACCGTTTCCCAAGCATCTTCGATGCGCGGGAAACCGGCGGGAGCGCCGCCCGTGCCGGCCCCCTGCGGCAGTTTCGCCGCGCCCGCGCGCCGCTTCGAGCTTGCAGCGCGCGCCGTCACGGGCTTCACTCCCCGCGGCGGCGCCGGGGGGGTTCCGCCCGACAGGTCACCCTGTCGGACAAAGGTGAAACGGGAGGATCAACCCAATGACAGATTTCAATCGCCGCCACGCGCTCGGCCTCATGGGCGGCGCAGCCGCCGCCGCAGCCCTCGCCGCTCCGGCCATCGCTTCGGGCAAGAAGATCACCGTCGGCGCGCTGCGCTTCACCAGCCATTCGGGCAGTTTCGTCGCCTTCGAGCGCGGCTATTTCGCCGAGGCCGGGCTCGACGTGGAGCTGAAATTCTTCCAGGCCGCCCAGCCCATGGCTGTGGCCATCGCCTCTGGCGACGTGGATTTCGGCGTAACCGCCATCTCCGGCGGCCTCATTTCGCTGGCCCAGAAGGGCGCGGTCAAGGTGATCGGCGGCGCGCTCTCCGAAGAGGACGGCATTGACGGCCAGAAGATCCTCGCCTCCGACGCTGCCTTCCGGGCCGGCCTGACCGATCCCTCCAAGCTCGACGGCAAGACTTTCGGCATGTCCACCGCCGGCTCGTCCTTCCACTACATGGGCTCCAAGATCGCCGCCGCCGAAGGCGTCTCGGTCAAGTTCAAGCCGCTGCAGAAGGTCGGCGCCATCATCGGTGCGCTTAAATCCGGCCAGATCGACGCCTGGTCCATCGTGCCCCATATCGCCAAGCCATTGGCCGGCTCGGGTGCTGTGCATATCATCGGCAGTGTCTCCGACTATATCCCGAACTACCAGGTCACGACCGTCTTCACCTCCGAGAAGAACGCCTCCGGCGAGGCCGATCTCGTGAAGTCCTTCCTCGGCGGCTATTCCAAGGGCGTTGCCGATTATAACAGCACCATGATCGACAAGTCTGGCGGCGATGCGGGCGTCGACGAGATGGTCGACCTGATCCACAAGTTCGTCTACACGGACCGCCCGCGCGAGAAGGCGGCCCCCGGCATCATCAACGGCACCATGCGCCTCAACGAGGGCGCCGCGCTCAACATGGCGTCGGTCGAGGACCAGCTGAAATGGTTCCAGTCCGAGGATCTCGTCGACGTCGCCATCACCATGGACACTCTGGTCGATGCGAGCTACGTCGACGCCGTCTGAGGCGTGACCGGCTGAGAAGGAAGAGCGCATGGAGAGATCATCGGCCACGGTGGTTGTCTTTGGGGCCACCGGCATGGTCGGTGGCCAGGTCCTGCGCCATGCGCTCGCCGACCCCGGGGTCGGCGAACTCGTCTCCATCGGGCGCCGCGAGACCGGGCTGCCAGATTCCCATCTCAGCGAGATCCTGCACAGGGATTTCAACGATTTCAGCCCGCTGGAAGGCATTCTTGCCACGGCCGACATCGTGCATTGGTGCCTCGCGGCCTACCAGTCGCAGGTCTCGCCCGTGGATTACGAGAAGATCACCGTCGGCTATCTCGCGGCGCTGGTGGCGCTGCTGGAGCAGGTCAACCCGACCGTCCGCATCTGCCTGCATGGCGCTGCCGGCGCCTCGCCCGAACAGACCGCCAGCGCTGTCTTCGCCCGGGTCAAGGGGCGCGCGGAAAACGTGCTGACCGGCTCGGCGCTGGAAGATCACCTGATCTTTCGCCCCGGCCTGATCGTGCCGACCGCCCCCGGCAAGGGTCGGTTCTGGCCGAAAGGGCTGCTGGAGGCGCTGTTCCGCCTCTTCCCCGCGCTCGGCATCAAGGATAGCGACCTCGGCGCCGTCATGTCCGATGCCGGGCTGCACAGCGAGGCACGCGGGGTCTGGGAGAACCGCGATATCCGCGCCCATCTCGCCGCCATGCCCGCCGCCCAAAGAGAAAGGAGCGCGGATGGATCTGCGCGTTGAGGGGCTGCGTCATGCCTATGACGCCCTGCCCGTGCTTGAGGGGATCGATCTCGACATCCCCTCAGGTCGCATTCTCTGTCTCGTCGGCCCCTCGGGCTGCGGGAAATCCACGCTCCTGAGGATCATCGGCGGGCTGGAACGTCCGACCGAAGGCAAGGTGCTGCAGGTCGGCGCGCCGCCCGAGGGCTGCCTCAACCCGCTGACCTATGTCTTCCAGGATTTCGCCCTCCTGCCCTGGCGCACAGTCGCCGGAAATATCCGCCTCGGGCTGGAGGAGCACCGCCTGCCGCCGGGCCGCGCCGACGAGATCGTCGCCGATGTGCTTGCCCGCACCAACCTCTCCGATTTCGCCGACGCGCTGCCCAAGCAGCTCTCCGGCGGCATGAAACAGCGCGTCGCCATCGCCCGCGCGCTGGCCGTGAACCCCGCCGTGATGCTGCTGGACGAGCCGCTCTCCGCGCTCGACGCCCAGACCCGCGAGTTGCTGATGGAAGACCTCATCAGCCTCTGGACAAGGCAGCCCTTCACCGCGGTCTATGTCACCCACAACCTCGCCGAGGCCGTCCGCCTTGGCCATTCTATCGCCGTGCTCTCCCGCCGCCCCGGCCGCATCCGCGAAATCGTCACGCTGGACAAGCCGCTGGCCGAGCGCATCCACATGGATGCCGATCTCGAGGCGGTCCAGGAGCATCTCTGGACGATGATGCGCGAAGAGGCCCGCGCGGCCGATGCGGAGCTGCTCAATGGCTGATCAACAAGCCCGCCCCGTCCCCTTCCGCGGCGGCGGCTTCCGCCCGGTCTCGATCCGGGGCGTCGGGCTGGCCGTTTTTGTCACGCTGCTGCTGCTTGCCGAATGGGGAACGCGCACAGGCTGGATCTCGGCGCTCACCCTGCCCCGCCCCTCGGACGTGGTGGCGACCTTCGGCGAGCTCTGGACCTCCGGCATGCTCTTCAAGCATCTCGCGCCCTCGCTGACCCGCCTCGCGGTTGGCGCTTCGCTCGGGGTTGCCGTCGGCGTGTCGACCGGCATCCTGATCGGGCTCTTCTCCTACATCCGCTCCGGGCTTGTCCCGCTCGTCGCCGCCCTCTTCCCGATCCCCAAGATCGCGCTGCTGCCGCTCTTCGTGATCTGGTTCGGCATCGACGAGGGCTCGAAATACGCCCTGATCGCCTTCGGCACCTTCACCCCCACGGTCGTGGCCACCTATGGCGCAGTGGACAATGTCGATCGCACGCTGATCCGCATGGGGCAGAGTTTCGGCATGGGCTGGTTCTCCATCGTGCGCAAGATCGTGCTGCCCGGCGCGATGCCCGGCATCCTGTCGGGGCTGCGCATCTCGCTGGCCATCGCCATCATCCTGCTGGTCGCCGCCG
Organism: uncultured Tropicimonas sp.; assembly: GCA_947497945.1. GTDB lineage: Bacteria > Pseudomonadota > Alphaproteobacteria > Rhodobacterales > Rhodobacteraceae > Tropicimonas. The sequence continues at coordinate 320,984 of CANMIP010000002.1, forward strand.
AGATGCTGGGCGCGGAATACGGCATCGGCGCTTATATCCTCGAAGCCGGTTCGCTCTACGACCTGGAGCGGCTCTTCGCCGGCGTGGTGGTCCTGTCGCTGCTCGGCGTGGTGGTCAGCACTGTCATCGGACAGATCGAGAAACGGCTGCTGGGCTGGCGGGTCTGACCCCGCCGCACCCGGTCAGACCAGCACGCCGCCGAGCGAGTTCGGCCCGCTCTCGGTGATCCGGACGCGCGCCAAGGTCCCGACCGGCAGGTCGCACTGGACATGGACGGCGTGGAGATGATCCGACTTGCCGACCATCTGCCCGTCGAGCCGGCCCGGCTTCTCGAAGAGCACGCCCACTTCGCGCCCGACCATCGCGTCCTGCGCGGCCTGCTGTTGCCGCGTCAGCAGCGCCTGCAGACGTTGGAGCCGGTCATCGGCCTCGGCCTGGTCGACCAGCGGGCGCTCGGCGGCTGGCGTGCCCGGGCGGGCGGAATACTTGAAGGAGAAGCACTGGCCGTATTTCACCTGCTCGACGAGATCCATCGTCGCCTGGAAATCCGCTTCGGTCTCTTCGGGGAAGCCGACGATGAAATCGCCCGAGATCAGGATATCGGGACGCGCGGCACGGATGCGCTCGATCAGGCGGAGATACTCCTCGGCCGTGTGGCCACGGTTCATCCGCTTGAGGATGCGGTCCGAGCCGGATTGCACCGGCAGGTGCAGATAGGGCATCAGCTTCTCGCAATCGCCATGGGCGGCGATCAGGTCGTCTTCCATGTCGTTGGGATGCGAGGTGGTGAAACGGATGCGGTCCAGCCCGTCGATTTCGGCCAGCCGGCGGATCAGCCGCGCCAGCCCCCAATCCTCGCCGCCGTCCTGCCCATGATAGGCATTGACGTTCTGGCCCAGCAGGGTGATTTCGCGCACCCCCTGCTCAACCAGCCCTTCCGCCTCGCGCAGGATGCGGGAAACGGAGCGCGAGACTTCCGCCCCACGCGTGTAAGGCACCACGCAGAAGGCGCAGAACTTGTCGCAGCCCTCCTGCACGGTCAGGAAGGCGGTCGGCCCGCGCTTCGGCTTCGGACGCTTCGGCAGGTGGTCGAATTTCAGCTCTTCCGGGAAGTCAGTGTCGAGTGCCGTCTCGCCAGCTTGCGTCTTCGCCTCCATCTCCGGCAGGCGGTGATAGCTCTGCGGGCCGACGACGAGATCGACCATCGGCTGGCGCCGCAGGATCTCTGCGCCCTCGGCCTGCGCCACGCAGCCCGCAACCCCGATCTTCAGATCCGGATTGGCGGCCTTGAGCGGCTTGTAGCGACCGAGCTCGGAATAGACCTTTTCCGCCGCCTTCTCGCGGATATGGCAGGTGTTGAGCAGGATCATGTCCGCCGCCTCGGGGCTGTCGACCGTCTCATAGCCGTTGCCGCCCAGGGCCTCGGCCATGCGCTCGCTGTCATAGACATTCATCTGGCAGCCATAGGTCTTGATATAGAGCTTCTTCGGCGTGTCGCTCATCGGGTCTCTCCTGATCGCTGCCGGGCGGCATAGCGCAAGCGCGGCCAAGTCGCAACGGCGCGCGGCAGGCATTGCGCGGCCCGCCGCCCGCGCCTAACTTGCCCGGAAAGGACCACCTGGCGGCATCGGGAGACGATATGCAGTTCCGGGATCTAGACCATTTCCTCATCGACGCCGCGCCAAAGGTGCTGGCGCGCGGGCCGATTGCCGTGGTGCTGGCCGAGGACGGGGTCGAACTGGTCTCGACGCTGGAACATGTCCTGAATGTCGGCTTCCGCTCGGCGATCCTGCTGCATGCGCCGACCGTGCGCCCGCCCACCGTGCTGCATGACAATGTCTATTACATCCCCAACAACCCGCATCGCGACGACGCGCTGACCGAGCCGCTGAACAGGCTCATCGCCGCAGCGCCGGTCGGGACCTGGTTTCACTACTGCTACAATTCCGAATACCTGCATTTCCCCTTCAGCGAGACACGGACGGTCGGCGAGATGCTGGCTTTCCACGTCGAGGAACGGCGCGACGCGATGCTGACCTTCGTCGTCGACCTCTACGCGACCGATTTCGCCGCCTCGCCGAATGCAGTCTCGCTGGAGGAGGCCTATCTCGACCGGACGGGCTATTTCGCCCTGGCGCGCGACGGCGAGAACGGGCCGAAGGAACGCCAGCTCGACTTCTTCGGCGGGTTGCGCTGGCGCTTCGAGGAGCATGTGCCGAAATCCCGACGCCGGATCGACCGGATCTCGCTTTTCCGCACCCGGCCGGGCCTGAAATTGCGGCAGGATTTCACCTTCGAGAACGAGGAATACAACACCTATTCCTGCCCCTGGCATCACAACCTGACCGCCGCGGTCTGTTCCTTCCGTACCGCCAAGGCGCTCAAGCTCAACCCGGGCTCGACCTATGACATCGACAGCTTCGCCTGGTACAATTCGGTGAAGTTCGAATGGTCCTCGCACCAGCTCATGGAACTGGGGCTGATGGAGCCGGGACAATGGTTCTGAGCGGCTGAGCCGCAGCCTCCATATCCGAAAACGCCTGAATCATGCTATCCTGACCGATATTGGACGCGCGCACCCCGCGCGCGAAGGCATATTGGACCGACAGGGATGATCGACAGACGCAGCCTTCTGGCGGGCGCGGCCTCGCTGCTCGTTGCCCGCCCCGGCCAGGCGCGGGTCGCCGATACGGACACGCGGGTTCACGTGATCGACTTCTCCAACGCGCCCTTTCTCGACCGCGACGAGGTGCCGAACGACATTGACGGCCCCAATGCCTGCACGCGCCCCAATCACCGTTTCCTCGACGGGTTGCGCGAGAACGGGATCGACACGATCATCCGCTACTATTCCGACCAGAACAATGCCGGGATCAACTGCAAGAACATCACCCGGCGGGAGCGTGATCTGTTGCATGAGCACGGTTTCTCGGTCGCGATGGTCTATCAATATGAAGGCCGCTCGCAGAACCGCTATACCGGCGCACGGGCCGTGCAGGACGCCGCTTTCATCGAGGCCCGCGCCGGCGTGATCGGGCAGCCACACGGTTCGGCGATCTATATCGGCGTCGATTCCGATGCGAGCCTGAACACCGATGCCGGGGTGACGGAGTATTTCCAGGTGCTCAACGACGTGCTGGGGGACCGGTTCGAGATCGGCGTCTATGCCGCCGGGGCCCGCTGCCGATTGCTCCGTGACAGGCTCTATGCGCGCAAGGGCGGCGACGGGCGGGCCCGACCGCTGGCGACAAAATTCTGGGTTCCCGAAGCGCCGGCCTGGGCCGGGACGCTGGATTTCATGAACTCGGGCGACTGGACCTTCTACCAGAACAAGACCGACGTCGCCAAAAGCATGCTGACGGCGGATATGGGCCAGCCGGTGGTGATCGATACCGACATGCTCAATCCCGCCGCGGGCAATTCCATCGGCGCCTTCAACTCCGACGGGACGATCCGAATCTACCTGCCGGCGCGACTGGAAGCGATCCATGCGGCCCGCGCCTGGGTCACGGACCTGACGGCCCATGTCCGGGATAGGCCGGGGGGCACCCCCGTCAGCCATGCCTGCATCGCCCGCACGGTGCATGTGCTCGAACGGGAGAGCGAATGGGCGCTGGTGGATATCGACGAGGACGGGATCGGCGAGGGCTATTGCCGCAGCGCCGACCTGGCGCCGTTCTCGCGGATGCCGAGATACCGGAGCGGCTGCAAGCAACCGAAATTCTGAGCGCGCCGGCGATGGTGCCCCGTCAGGCGGTCCGTGGGGGGCAGGCATGGCAGCAACACCGCGCTCTGCTCGTCAGCGCGCCCGCTTCGTTCGTACGGAAGGCGCACTCTCGCCCGGTCCCGAAACAGACACCGCCCCCGCCCGAAGGCAGAGGCGGCTGAATGTGCGGGCTTGGAGAACTATTCGCCCGCTGGGGAGTTCCTGTGAGGGATCAGACGAAATCTTCGCGATGCGGCGTGAAGAAATCGAGCAGCATGCCGGCCTCGACGCATTTGGCGCCATGCGGGATGTTCGGCTGCTTGTAGGTGGTGTCGCCGGCGCGGACGGTCCTGGTCTCGTCGCCAATCGTGAATTCGAACACGCCCGAGACGCAGTAGCTGATCTGCTCATGCGGGTGGCTGTGCATGGCGGCAACGGCGCCGCTCTCGAAATGCACTTCGACGACCATGGCGTTCTCGGCATAGACGGCCATGCGGCGGCTGATGCCCCCGCCGAGATCCTGCAATTCGTGGTCCTTGCCGAAGCAGAAATTGGTGATATCCATCGGGTTTCTCCGTGGTGAGTGGGGGAAGGAACTGCCGCCACACGCGACACGCGGGCGCCGGCAGTCTCAGATCAGGCTTTCATCAGCTTCTGCACGACGACCTTGAAGGAGTTCTCCTCGGCATCGGTGAAGTAGAGATCGGCGTCATAGCCCTGGTCGTCGATGAAGTTGAAGACCCGGCGCGGCGCGTCCTTCGGATAGGGCACGAGCAGCGTGGCGATCCGGTGACGCTTCGCCTTCGGGAAAGTCGCGACGATCCGCGAGCCGATGGGCTTGCCTTCGAACTCAGCGGGATCGGCATCGTCATATCCGTCGACCTGGCGGATCGTCGGCATGCCGGCTTCGGAGAAGACGAACTTGCCGTAATAGCCCGCGCGCTCGCCGGTATAGCGGAAGCTGTCGGAGCCGACATCGAAGCCGCTATTGGCATGGGCGAGCCAGTCGATGCTCACCGGCTCCGTCGCGTCGATGCTCTCGACGACGACGAAGAAGCTGTCATGGGCGAAATAGACCTCGCGGGTGACATTGGTCACTTCCGGCGAGAGCACCTTGTAGGCTTCTGTCGCGTTGCCGCGCAGATAGATGTGATCCTCGCGCTGCTCGGCCAGTTCCAGCTCGCCCGTGGCACGCATCGCCATGGTCTTGTCGCGATCAGCATATTGGCCCTTGCCATTGATGAGGATGGTGCATTTCGACTTCGTCTGGCGCCGCCACTTGCGATGCATCGAGGTGTTGAAGCCGATGTAATAGCCGGAATTGACCATCAGGTCTTCGCCGAAGGCCGACATGACCATGGCGTTCTGGTCGCCATGGCTGTGGCTGATCGAGCCGAAGGGGCTGGATTTCAGCACGAAGCCGATATGCTCGTCCGGATTGCCCATGCGGTGCTGGATCGCGGCCCAGCCGGTGCCCTTGAACCAGCGCAGGCGCTGGTCGTCCGCGGGCGGCTCCGCTTCGACGGTCGGGTAGTCATGCTGGTAGCACATCTCGTCGAAATTCAGGTCCCACCAGCCGTAATTGTAGGACATCATCTCGGTGCCGGGGTCGTTCCGCTTCACCTCGTCATAGTACCACTGATAGGCGCCATTGCCGGTCACACCCGCGAACTGGCGCAGGTTGTAGCCGACCTTGAGGCAGACCGTGTCGCCCATGGTGCTGTCATCGCCAAGCGTGAAGCGCCGCGTGGTGGGCGGTTTGGTATAGAGCGGGAAGTCCCCGGTCTTCTGGAAGAAGGGCCGCTGGTAGAGGTCGAAACCGGCGAAGTTCTTCACGTAATTGGCGCCGTCCACCAGGTAGGCCATGGCGGTCATCCAGTAATGCGGCCCCTCGGCCCAGCCGCCATCGGTGTCGCCCCAGGGCGAGTAGACGGTGGAGAGGAATTCGATCGAGTAATCCAGCCATTCCTGCGCTTCCGGCTCCTCGCCGAGCATGGCGATGCAGCAAGGGATGATGACGGCATAGACCGAGCGCACGGCGTGGCTGTCATAGGGGAAGGTGTGGATATTGGCGTGGCGGATGGCGTGATCGGCCACGTCGCGGGTCCGCTCGAGCAGGGCGGCGCGGACCGTGTCGCGCTCCTCCTGGGTCATCTCGCCATGCAGCCAGTCATAGCCCCAGGCAAGTGCTGTGGCGATGCGATAGGCCCATTCGTCGGTATAGGCGCGCGACGTGGTCCCCTTCGGGTTCCATTCGGCAACCGAGAGCAGCCATTCCTTGGAGCGGTCCAGCATCGCCTGATCGCCCAGTACATGACCGGCAACAGCGAGGTGGCGGACCGCGTAGATGGTCTCCTGGCAGTCGATATAGCCCTGGCGCCAGACCGGCGGCGTGCGCTGGTTGTTCTCGTAGGGCTTTATCTCCGGCGTAATCTCACGGTCGAGCCAGGGCGTGACGGATTTCTCGTAGAAGGTCGACCAGGTGCAGTGATCTGGATCCTTGGCCACGGCCTTCTTGAAGGCGGCCAGTTCCTTGGGTCCAAGCCAGAGACGTGGATGCGCCATGTCGGAACCGGCATAGCGCTTGGCGCGGCTGGGCAGCGGCACTTCCGGCAGGCCTTCGGGGATCACGAAGTCGCGGATCGTGCTCCAGGCGGTCGCGGGCTGGCAGGCCTCGGCGTCCCAGACGGCATAGGACCAGTGATACTGGCCCGGCGCGAAGACAATGTCCGGGGTCAGGAAGTTCAGCGGAATGTCTGTGAAGACCTGGGTTTCCCCGTCCGGAAAGCTGGGATCGGTGGAAACCCGCAAGACATAATGCGCGCCCTCGTCGACTACCGGCAACCACATGAAGCGGGGTGGGTTCTCGACCAGCGCCTCGCCTCCTGCAGGAGAATACTTGATGTTCAGCCGGCCGGCCCTGGGTTCATCGAGATAGGCGGTGGCATCTTTCATGGCGGTCGAAGACATCGACGGGCGTCCTTGGTTTTTTTCAGGTGTTTCGTTCGAAACGGATATAGGTATGCGGCGCCGCCCCCGCCATGCTCTTTGGGGGGCGGCGCCTTGAAAACGACCTATCAGCCGCCGTATTGGCGGTTGTAAGCCGATTGCATGACTTCGAGGACCTCCTCGTAGCCAAGCTTGTTGAGCTGGGCGATGTAGTCGTCCCAGTCAGCTTCGACATCGCCGTTGCCCAGGATCCAGCCCTGCTGGCGCTCAAGCATGTAGTCGCGGATCGAGCTCCAGTACTTGTCATAGACCTTCTGCTCGTCGGCATCGAAGGCGACACCGAGGAACTGGTCGATCAGGTAATCGCCCTGGTCATAGAGATCGATGCCTTCGAGCGCGAACTCGTTCGACCACTGGATCTCGTAGCCATAGTCCTGGAAGTAGCCGCGGCCCTGAAGCTGCGCACCGATCTGGTAGAGCGAGCGGTTCACAGGTCCCTGGTCCAGGAATTCCTGCTTGAAGATCGCCTTGCCGTCGACCATGTCGTAATGCTGGCCTTCGACGCCGAAGTTGGCCAGACGACGGCCTTCCTCGGTGAACCAGAAGTCGAAATACTTGATGGTCTCGACTGGATGCTCGTTGGTGTAGCCCATGGCCCAGCCATCGGGCTTGATCGGAATCCGGCGGTGCTCTTCGATGCGCTTGCCGGAGATAGAGGCCGGCGGGGCGATGGCCTTGAACGCGAAACCGTCGATTTCCGAGGAGAGCTTGTTGTAGCCGGAGGTGGAAGCGAACCAGTCATGGGTCGCGCCGCCGAGGTTCTCCGACAGCAGGAAGTCACGTGCCGAGCTGCCGCGGGTGAAGATTTCCGCGTCGATCAGGCCGTCAGCATACCACCGCGCCAGGTTCTTGATGCCCTCGCGATAGCCTTCGCCCGCATAGGGGTGGGCCATCTTGCCATCCTCGACCAGGAAGTCGTGATAGGTGTCGGAGCCGGAAGAGCGGCCATCCCACAGCGTCACGAGACGGATCAGCTCCGGCCACTGACGTGCGAAATAGGGAACCTCATCGGCAAGGCCGTTGCCGTTCGGATCCTGGGTCTTGAAGGCGCGCAGGGCGGCTTCGAACTCTTCGACCGTTTCCGGAACACCGAGGCCGAGCGCATCGAGCCAGTCGGTGCGGATCCAGTAGGCACGGCCATACTTCCCGTCCGGCAGGTAGGGAATGTAGTACATCTTGCCGTCGGCGGCCGAGATCGCGGCTGCGATTTCGGGACGCTCGTCGAAATAGGCCTTCAGGTTTGGCGCATGCTCGTCGATCAGGTCGTTGAGCGGGATGAACGCACCTTCGGGACCGTACTGGTTCACGAAGTCCTTGATCCGGGAGGAGCCGACGATGTCCGGGATCGTGCCGCCGGCCAGCATCAGGTTCAGCGCCTCGGTGCGGCCGGTGTTTTCATCGGTCCGCATGTTGGCGCCGACGGTGACGTCGACCAGGTGCACGTTCGTCCATTCCCGGGCCTGCTGCTCGACCGGCCAGCTTTCCTCGTAGACCGGATAGCGGGCGTGGTTCATCTGGATGGTCAGCTCGAGCGGATCGCCTTCGACGATCTTCAGGTGGCCGTCCGCAAGGACCGGCGTGGTGATGGCACTGCATGCAAGCAACGCAGCTCCGAGATTCAGTTTACGCATTGGTTTACCTCCCTTTTGCGTTTTCATACTCATTCCTTGACCCCCCCAAGAAGGATGCCCTTCTCGAAGTATTTCTGGATAAACGGATAGACGATCAGCACCGGGATGATCGAACAGACGATGATCGCCGCCGTCACGGTTTCCGCGCTGAAGCCTGCATCCGTCTGAAGGATCGCGAACTCGTCATTGTCGCTGAGATTCGAGATCGTGTGGCGCAGGAACACCTGGAGCGGGATCTTGTCCTCGCTCTGCAGCAGCACCATCGCCCAGAAGAACCCGTTCCAGCGCGACACGATGCAGAACAGCGTGATCGTCGCGATGGCCGGCTTGGAGAGCGGCACGAAGACCTTCCAGAGCACCTGGAAATCATTGGCGCCGTCCATCCGGGCCGCCTCTTCGAAGCTCTGCGGAATTGCCTCGAAGAAGTTCCGCAGCAGGATGAGGTTGAAGGCATTCACTGCGAAGGCGAGGATGATGCCGAACATGCTGTCGAGCAGTCCCAGGTCCCGCATGTTCAGGAAGAACGGGATCAGACCGGCATTGAACCACATCGTGAAGGCGATGAAGAGGTTCCAGGTCCGCCGACCGTAAAGCTGCGGGCGCGACAGCGCGTAGGCCCCCGGGATGATGAACAGCAGGCTCATCACCGTGCCGCCGATCGTGTAGATGAAGGTGTTGCGATAGGAGATCCAGAACTGCGGATCCTTCAGGATGTAGCCATAGGCCTCCAGCGTCGCGTCGATCGGTGTGAGCACCACCTTGCCCGCCTGTGCCGCAAAGCCGGAGCTGAACGACATCGCAGCGATGTAGATGAAGGGGTAGAGTGTTGCGACCGTGAACATGCCGATCAGGATCGAGACCATGATGGCGAAGAACTTGTCGCCTCGGGAGTATAGATTCCAATTCATCATTGGTTGGTTCCTCCTACCAGAGCGACGTGCGCGAGAAGCGCCGCGACAGGGTGTTTGCCGTCATCACCAGGACGAAGGCGACGACTGCGTTGAAGAGACCCGCGGCCGCGGCCAGGTCGTACTGACCCGATTGCAGACCTTGCCGGTAGACCCAGGTGTTCACGACATCGGCAGTCTCATAGGTCGCCGGCTGGTAGAGCAGGATGACAAGCTCGAAGGACACTTCCATGATGTTGCCGATGCGGATGATCAGCATGATCAGGATCGTCGGCAGGATCGACGGGATGGTGATCTTCCACATCATCTGCCAGCGATTGGCACCATCGACCACCGCGCTTTCGTAGAGCGAGGGATTCACACCCGCGATCGCAGCGAGGAAGACGATGGAGCCGAAGCCGGCCTCCTGCCAGATCCCCGTTCCGACGAAGATCGGACGGAACCATTCCGGCTGTGTCAGGAAGTAGATCGGATCGATCCCGAGCCATCCCATGACCGTGTTCACGATACCCGCGGTCGGCGAGAAGGCCGTGATGACGATACCGGCGATGATCACCGAGGAGATGAAGTGCGGCAGATACACGATGGTCTGTGCGGTCCGCTTGTAGCTGGCGTTCAACACTTCGTTGAACATCAGCGCCAGGATGATCGGCGCCGGGAAGGCAAAGATAAGGTTCAGCGCGCTGATCGTGATCGTGTTCTTGACCGCTCGAATGAACTGGTCATTCGTGAACAACGTCCCGAAATGCTCGAACCCAACCCAGGGGCTGCCCGCGATGCCGCGGAAGATGGAGTAGTCCTTGAAGGCGATCTGAAGCCCGTACATCGGCTTGTAGAGAAAGACGATGAACCAGAGGATCGTCGGCACAAGCATCAGGTAGATCTGCCACTCGCGCCGGATATGCATCTGAATGCGGTCCAGCCGCTTCGCTAATGTCTGCTTGGGGACGACCGTCTCTGTCCCGGCTGACGATTTCTTGTCGACCATTGCCATTGGTTTTTCCTCAGGCCGCCTGACCGATTGCCCGGCCGGTTTCCTTGTCGAAGAGCTTGACCCGCGCCGGTTTCACATGCAGCGCGTTGATGCCCTGCAGATGGCCGATCTCGCCATGGGTCTCGACCTTGGCAACGAAGGGCACATCGCCGACATGGGTGTGCAGCAGCGCTTCGGAACCGAGGGTCTCGATCAGGTCGAGCTCGATCGGGATCGACGCGGTGCCCTCTTCGGCGCTCAGCATCACATGCTCGGGGCGGATACCGACGATCACGTCGCGCCCGGCGGAGCCGCGCAGCGCTTCCTGGCCATGCAGCTGGATCAGCGTGCCATTGGCATGGGCGATCGGGCCGGCATCGCTGTCCTCCAGCGTCGCCTCGAACTGGTTCATCGGCGGAGACCCGATGAAACCGGCGACGAAGACATTGGCCGGGTTATTGAACAGTTCCATAGGCGTACCTATCTGCTCGATATTGCCATCGGCCATGACAACGATCCGGTCCGCGAGGGTCATCGCTTCGACCTGGTCATGGGTCACGTAGACAGACGTAACGCCAAGGCGCTTGTGCAGCCGTTTGATCTCTGCCCGCATCTGGGTGCGCAGCTTGGCGTCCAGGTTGGAGAGCGGTTCGTCGAACAGGAAGACGTCCGGGTGGCGCACGATGGCGCGGCCCATGGCGACCCGCTGGCGCTGACCGCCCGAAAGGTCGGCCGGACGTCGCTCGAGATATTCGGTCAGGCCGAGGATCTTGGCCGTTTCCGCGATCGTCTTGGCGATCTCGTCCTTCGGCGTCTTGCGAATGCGCAGGCCGAAGGCCATGTTCTCGGCCACGTTGAGGTGCGGATAGAGCGCATAGTTCTGGAACACCATCGCTACGTCGCGGTCTTTCGGGGCCACACGGTTGACGAGCCGATCGCCGATCCGGCATTCGCCGTCCGAGATTTCCTCGAGACCCGCGATCATGCGCAGGGTGGTCGACTTGCCGCAGCCCGACGGGCCGACAAGCACGACGAACTCCTGCGGTTTGATCTCAAGATCGATCCCGTGGACCACTTCCACGGCGCCGTATCGCTTGACGATTCCTTCGAGTTTAACGCCCGACATCATTCCTCCGGATCTGGGTTCAGCACGCTGTTCAGGCGCGCATGGATTGGGGCCGCCCAACGGCGGCATTGAGGGATTCGATATTTTCCAGCAGGCCGGGCTGGCGCGAGAGCGTGTCGATCTCGCTGCCAAGACGGCCGATATGGGCCAGAAGTGCTGTCTCCGCAGCGGCCGGATTGCCCGCACAAAGCGCGTCGGCGATCTCACGATGCTGTTCGATGATCTGGGGCCCACGGCGGATCCGGCGGAGCATCTTGAGATGGCGAACCCGGTCGAGATCGGCCTGCACGCCCTTGACCGTCCACCACACACCCGGCACGCCGGCCAGCTCGTAGAAGGCGCGGTGAAAATCCTCGTCCAGCGCGTAGAACCGGTCATAATCTTCGATCGCGATCGCGGCTTCCTGCTCGGCGATGGACCCGTTCAGCGTTTCACAGAAGGCCTCTGGCGTCAGGTGCGACTTCTGGGCCGCCTTGCGCACCGCGCCAATCTCCAGGTTCACCCGGATGAAACAGGCTTCAAGGTAACGGTCGATCCGGATCGGGGTGACATATGTTCCACTCTTGGGAACGATATTGACGAGACCGGCATCTTCCAGACGTATCAGAGCCTCGCGCACCGGCGTCTTGCTGGTATTGAGCGCTTCGGCGACTTCCAGTTCGGAAATCTGTTGTCCGGGCAGCAGCTTGATTTCGACCACAAACGACCGGAGCCGGTCAAATATCTGGGAAACCTTGCTTTCCCCGGACGTCAGCTCGACGCCAGCAAGCAGTTCCGAGACCGACGAGATCCGATCGGCGCGGCGATTTACAAGGAATTCCTCCAAAAGACTTCCCCCTCCCAGGGTGTCACATTGGAGTGATCTAATATCTCACAACATTGATTTGTCCAGATTGTTTTTTACAAATTATGACATCATTCCGCAGGGGAAGCCCGACCGGAACGATGCGCAAGGCTTCAAAACTCAATGCATTTCAGGATGTTGAAGCGGAACCCGGCATCCGATTTGTAAGATGCCAGTTTCACAGATTTGCGCAGGGCTGATATTTGTTAGCGCATCAACTCGTCCGAAATTCGTCACGGTCGGCGCGGGAAGGATCCCTCGGCGACTCGGGGCAAACCGGCCTCAGCCGCCCTCGAAGACGCGCTTGCGGGCATTCTCGATATGCACGCGCATCCCCTGCCGCGCGGCGTCGCCATCCCGCCGCTCGATCGCGTCGAGAATGACGTAATGCTCGGCCTGGACAAGATCGAGCCGCTGCTGGGTCTTGGTCAGGGACAGGTTCCGCGTCAGGTTCATGCCCGTGAGGATATTCTCCCGCATCGAGGCACGCGCCGCGACGAAGTACTGGTTGTCCGAGGCCCGGCAGATCGCGGCATGCAGGACTTCATCGGCATCGACCCCCAACTCGCCATCGCGAACACAGCGGTCGAGTTCCAGGACGGCGGCGCGAATCGCATCGAGATCGGCCTCCGTGTGCCGTTCGGCCGCAAGATAGGCCGCCTCGCCTTCGATCGCGGCGCGAAATTCGAAGGTTCTCTGGATATCGGCGATCGATCCGACCGGCGCGAAATCGAGGGCCGCGATTTCGGGCCGGCGCTTGACGAAACTGCCCGAGCCCTGGCGCGATTGAATGACATCATCCTCGCGAAGCTGCCGCAAGGCCTGGCGCAGGACTGGCCGGGAAACCCCGAACTTGTCGCAGAGTGCGTGTTCTGTCGGAAGCTTGCTGCCCACGGGATAGGAATCGTCGGCGATGCCCGCCAGTATCTTCTCGTAGACCTGGTCCGAAAGCGTTCCCGGCCGAACCGGCCGTCCTCCGTCGCCCTCCGATGCCAAAGTCATGCCTTCCTCCTCATATCCTCATCCGACAGTCCTCCCGCCCTCAGTTCGAGCGGCGCGGGGGCATCTGTCGGGAACCCTGCAAACCGAAGTATACGCAACCGACAAATTTGTAAAACGTCGGACCGTCGCGCCCCCCGGCGGGCGTTGGTCGGAACAAGAGATTCGGTACGATCTGGCGCGGCAGATCGCCCTCGGGACGCTTTTTTGGGCCCCGAACTCCGACAAGTCAGCTCAAGGAATTTTGGATTTTTCAACTTTTACAGCGCATTAAATCAATTCTTGACACTGTGGGATAGCGGTAAACTAGCATATCAATGTGTCGCACCATTGATTATTGTAAAAATTTGTTTTGACGATAGTGTGCGGCTCACCAATCAGAATGACCTATGGGAGGACTTCATGGCATTCCAGAAATACGCCGCAACCGCCTTTGCAAGCGCCATCGCGCTCGCTGCCGCTTTCGCCGCCCCGGTGGCCGAAGCCAAGGATTGGCGCGGCTGGAACATTCACGTCGAAGACTACCCCGTGTCCCACGGCATGGAGGCCTTCATGGCCGAAGTGACCGAGAAGACCGGTGGCGAGATCAAAGGCAAGGTGTTCCACCAGGGCGTCCTGGGTTCGCAGCCCGACGCCATCGAGCAGGTTCGTCTCGGCATCATCGACTTCGCGGAATTCAGCCTTGGCCCCTGGGGTCCGGTTGCTCCTGAAGCCAACGTTGTGTCCCTGCCCTTCATCTTCAAGAGCGTGGAGCAGATGCACCGCGCCATGGACGGTGCTCCTGGCGAAGCCGTTTCCGCTGGCCTCGAAGCCAAGGGCGTGATTGCCCTGGGTTACTATGACGCCGGTGCACGCAGCTTCTACACCTCGACGGGCCCGATCACCCAGCCCTCCGACATGGAAGGCCGCAAGATCCGTGTGATGAACAACGACCTGTTCGTCGACATGATCGCAGCGATGGGCGGCAACGCGACGCCGATGGCCTTCGCCGAAGTGTACCAGTCGATCAAGACTAGCGTTGTCGACGGCGCCGAGAACAACCCGCCGTCCTACGAGTCGACCAACCACTTCGAGGTCGCTCCGTACTACTCGATCTCCGAGCACCTGATCATCCCCGAAGTCCTGGTCATCGCCAAGAAGACCTGGGACGGGCTGACCCCGGAGCAGCAGGAAATCGTGAAGGAAGCTGGCAAGAACTCGACCATGCTTCAGCGCGAACTCTGGGCCAAGCGTGAAATGGCTTCGATGGAGACGGTCAAGGCCGCCGGCGTCGAGGTCAACATGATCGAAGACAAGGCTCCCTTCCAGGAAGCCATGGTCCCGGTCTATGAGAAGTATCTCGCCGCCAACCCGGACATGAAAGGAATCGTCGAGCTCTTCCAGAACTTCGACTGATCTGTAACTGACACCAAAGCGGCGCCCCAGGAAGAACCCCGGGGCGCCTGCCAATCAAGAAAGCAAGGGGCATGTCAACCAGCCTTACCTTCGTGCACAAGATCGAGGGGTGGCTCGCCCTCCTCTCCAAGATCTGCCTAATCCTTTGTGCTGTCGCTCTCGCCACACTGGTCGCCACCTTCGGCTGGCTGGTCTGGGGCAGATACGTCATGAATGTCACCCCGACCTGGGTTGAGCAGCTTGGCCTTCTGCTGGTTGCCTATATCGCCTTCATTGGCGCCGGCGTCGGCATCCATGAACAATATCACCTCGGCGTGACGCTGTTCCGCGACGCTCTCGGCCCCAAGGTTTCGGGCTTCCTGCGTTTTATCATCGACATCATCCTGGCCTGCTTCGGCGCGGTCATGCTCTATGGCGGGATCGTCCTGTTCAATTTCGGCTGGAACACGCTCCTGCCGATGCTGAACATTCCCGAGAGCTTCCGTACGCTCGCCATGGTGCTCAGTGGCGCATTGATCCTGCTCTTCGCCGGCTCCCGCGCGATCTTCCGCGTCATCTACTGGAAAAACGGCGAGGTCTATCCCGACCCCGTCCATCACGAGGAAAGCTGAACCATGGGACTTGGCATTCTCCTCGGAATCTTCTTCGGAAGTGTAATCATCGGTGTTCCGGTCGCCTTCGCGATGGGCATCGCCGCCGCAACCGCCATGTGGTTCGAAGGCTTCCCGCTGCTGCTGACATTCCAGCGGACCATGGCGGGCATCAACGTCTTCGCCCTGCTGGCAATCCCCTTCTTCGTCTTCGCCGGCGAGATCATGCTGCATGGTGGGATCGCCATCCGGCTGGTGCGCTTCGCCTCCACCCTCGTGGGACATATCCGCGGCGGCCTGGCGACGGTGAACATCCTTTCCTCGATGCTGTTCGGCGGCATCTCGGGTTCGGCCATCGCCGACATCTCGGCGCTCGGCTCGATTCTGATCCCGGTGATGAAGGAAAAGGGCTACCGCGCGGATTACGCGGTCAACGTGACCGTGACATCCTCCATCGCGGGGATCGTCATCCCGCCCAGCCACAACATGATCATCTATGCGGTCGCAGCCGGCGGGGGCATATCGGTCTCCAAGCTCTTCCTCGCGGGCGTCGTACCCGGGGTGATGATGTGCCTCTGCCTCGCCGTGGCGGCCTACTGGATTGCGCTCAAACATAAATACCCGGCAGAGCCCTTCCCGGGCTGGAGCGAGGTGTTCCGCACCGGCGCCATCGCAGTCCCTGGCTTCATCACCGCGGTGATCATCGTCGGCGGCGTGCTCTCGGGCATCTTCACAGTGACGGAATCGGGTGCATTCGGCGCGATCTACGCAGTGATCCTGACCGCCTTCTTCTACCGCTCGCTCGGTTGGAATGGCTTCGTCACCGCGCTGACCTCCGCCGTGCGCACCACCTCCATGGTGATGATCCTGATCGGCTTCGCGGGCGCCTTCGCCTACTTGCTGGTGATCTACCAGGTGCCGGACAAGCTCTCGCACTTCCTGCTCGGCATCTCCGAGAGCAAGATCATGATCCTGTTGATGATCAACATGATGCTGCTGGTGCTTGGCATGATCATGGACATGGCGGCGCTGATCCTGATCTGTACGCCGATCTTCCTGCCGATCGCCAAGGATCTCGGCATGGACCCGATCCAGTTCGGCATCATGATGCTGGTCAACCTGGGCCTCGGCCTTTGCACCCCGCCGGTGGGCACCTGCCTCTTCGCCGGTTGTGCCGTGGGTCGGATCCGGATCGAGGACGCGGTGAAGTCGATCTTCCCCTTCTATCTCGCCATTCTCGCGGCGCTGATCCTCGTGACCTATGTCCCGGCAGTCTCCCTGACCCTGCCCGCGATGCTCGGCCAGTAACGGCAGAAGACAGTCTCCCGGTCCTCCCCTCCCCTCTATGGACCGGACCGCTGGCGCCTCCCTGAGAAATCAGGCGGGGCGCCAGTGCTTTTCAGGAGATCAGCACCGGCTGCCGACAGCCTGTCGGCACAGGCCGGACGCCCGGAGGCCGCACAACCTCGCCACGCTCCATCGCTCCCGTGGCCGGCAAACAGCACAATGCGTCTGTATTCCTGCCGTGAAGCGACAGGGGCAAAAGTGAGTTTGAAAGTCGGGAGGATCTCACGCGCACGGCCGGCTCCCGCAGGACTGGGTACCGATCTTGCTATCAGGGATCGCGAGGGGGGGCGGCCGCCAGTCGGCCGCTAGAGACGACGCAGCCGGATCACCACATCGACACTGGCCACTTCTGCCCCTTCCGGCGCTTGCGGCAGGCGGGAAATCTCCAGCTCGGAGGCCGGGGCATCCGAGAGCGACTGGCTGTCTTCCCAGTAGAAATGCGGGTGGTCCTTGGTGCAGGTGTCGAAATAGCTTTTCGTCCCGTCCACCGTGATCTCGCGCATCAGGCCCGCCTCGCAGAAAGCCTTGAGCGTATTGTAGACGGTCGCAAGCGACACCCGTTCACCGCTGAGACGAGAGGATTCGAACAGGCTTTCGGCGGTCACGTGGCGGTTATTGCCATCGCCCACCAGCAGCCCGGCCAGCGCCACGCGCTGCCGCGTTGGCCGAAGCTCGCCGCGTGCGAGCCACTCCGATACGCGTTTCTGTTCCTGGTCGCTCATGGGTTCCTGTCCGCATTCCGCCCGATTGCAGAAGATATGCGCATTCCTGCCGGAATTTCAATTGAAAACAGATTGCAGCGACGGACTTGCCGCAGACCAAGCCGCCCCTTGCGCCCCGCGCGCACGCAATGATACTGAGCGCGCAGAACGCAGATTAGGCGCAGGGGAGGCAGGTACATGTCCGAAAGAAAGACCTATTTCGAGAAGGAAGACCTGTTGGCCTGTGGCCGCGGCGAGATGTTCGGCCCGGGCAATGCCCAGCTGCCGCTGCCGCCGATGCTCATGGCCGACCGGATCACCGAGATTTCCGAGGATGGCGGCGAACATGGCAAGGGCCATATCGTGGCCGAGTTCGACATCGACCCGGATCTCTGGTTCTTCCCCTGCCACTTCCCCGGCAACCCGGTCATGCCCGGTTGCCTCGGCCTTGACGGGCTCTGGCAGCTCACCGGCTTCGGCCTTGGCTGGCGCGGCATGAAGGGCCAGGGCTTCGCCATCGGCGCCGGTGAGATCAAGTTCTCCGGAATGGTGCGCCCGACCACCAAGATGATCACCTACAAGATCGACTATACTCGCATCATCGACCGCAAGCTCAAGCTGGGCGTGGCCGATGGAAAGGTCTTCGCCGATGGCGTCGAGATCTACAATGTGACCGGGCTGAAAGTCGGCCTGGCCGAAGCCGAATCCTGATCCGAAAACGATCCCTGGGGGGAACCAATATGCGTCGCGTCGTCGTCACCGGACTGGGCATCGTCTCGCCCATCGGCACTTCCGCCGAAGAAGTCACCGCCAATCTGAAAGCGGGTGCCTCCGGCATCTCCTTTGACGAAACGATGGCCGAACACGGGTTCCGTTCCCAGGTCTCGGGCAAGCTGGACATCACGCCGGCCGAGCATATCGACAAGCGCACGCTGCGCTTCATGGGCCCGGGCGCGGCTTTCGCGCATATCGCCATGCAGCAGGCAATCGCCGATTCAGGACTTGAGGAGAGCGATATCGTCAACACCCGCACCGGCCTGATTGCCGGTTCGGGCGGCCCCTCGACCTCGGCCATGCTCACCGCGCATCAGACGGTGCTGAAATCCGGCGCCACCAAGCGCATCGGCCCCTTCGCCGTGCCGAAATGCATGTCCTCCACGATCTCGGCCAACCTTGCCACGGCCTTCAAGATCAAGGGCATCAACTATTCCATCACCTCGGCCTGCTCGACCTCGCTGCATTGCATCGGCTCGGCCTCCGAGCAGATCATGATGGGCAAGCAGGATGTCATGTTCGCCGGCGGCGGCGAGGAACTGGACTGGACGCTTTCCTGCCTGTTCGACGCCATGGGTGCCATGTCCTCCAAGTATAACGACACGCCGACCACCGCCTCGCGCGCTTTCGACGCAACGCGGGACGGATTCGTCATCGGCGGCGGCGGCGGGATTGTCGTGCTCGAAGAACTGGAACACGCGAAAGCCCGCGGCGCAAAGATCTATGCCGAAGTCACCGGCTTCGCGGCAACCTCCGACGGCCATGACATGGTCGCGCCCTCCGGCGAGGGCGGCGAACGCGCCATGCGTCTTGCGCTGGAGACGCTGCCCGAGGGCCGCAAGGTCGGCTATATCAACGCCCATGGCACCTCGACCCCGGTCGGCGATGTCGGCGAGATCGAGGCCGTTCGGCGCGTCTTCGGTGAAGGCTCGACACCGCCGGTCTCCTCGACCAAGTCGATGACCGGCCATGCGCAGGGCGCGGCGGGAGCAATGGAGGCGGTGTTCTGCCTGCTGATGCTCGAGAACGATTTCATCGCGCCCTCGATCAACGTCACCGAACTCGATCCGGCCCTTCGCGAAGAAGAGATTGCCACCTCGCTGGTCGAATCCGCCGGGCTCGACACCGTTATGACCAATTCCTTCGGCTTCGGTGGGACCAACGGGTCCATGCTGATGTCCAAATTTGACGGGTAGAACAGTCATGGCTGATTTGATGAAGGGCAAGCGCGGGCTTGTCATGGGCGTTGCCAACGAGCGATCCATTGCCTGGGGCATTGCCAAGGCAATGGCCGCGGAAGGTGCGGAGCTTGCCTTCACCTACCAGGGCGAGGCCTTCGGCAAGCGCGTCGCGCCGCTGGCGGAATCGGTCGGCTCGGATATCCTGATCGACGCGGATGTGACGGAGGATGCGTCGCTCGACGCGGCCTTTGCAACGCTCAAGCAGAAATGGGGCAAGCTGGACTTCCTCGTCCATGCCATCGCCTATTCGGACAAGGACGAACTGGGCGGCCGCTTCATCAACACCAGCCGCGACAATTTCCGCAACTCGCTGACGATCTCCTGCTATTCGCTGATCGATGTTGCACGCCGGGCCGCCCCGATGATGTCGGAGGGCGGCACGATCCTGACCCTGACCTACCAGGGCTCCAACCGCGTGACCCCCTACTACAACGTGATGGGCGTGGCCAAGGCGGCGCTGGAATCGACGGTGCGCTATCTCGCCAACGATCTCGGCCCGGATCATATCCGCGTCAACGCGATCTCGCCGGGACCGATGAAGACCCTGGCCGGCGCCGCGATCTCGGGCGCCCGCGCCACCTTCCGCCACACCAACGCCAACGCGCCGATGCGCGCCAATGCGACGCTGGATGCGGTGGGCGGCACGGCGGTCTACCTGGCTTCGGATGCTGGAGCCTGCACCTCGGGTGAGATCATCCATGTCGATGGCGGCTATCACGTGCTCGGAATGCCGCAACCGGACAATCTCTGATCCATCCTGACCGGAGACGGACAGCCCCACGCCCGGATTCGTGCGCGACTGTCCATCTCCGGATGCCGTCGCGCCCGTTGTGCGAGGAGCGGATTGCCGTCCCCAGAGCTTTGCCGGCATCCCAGGACGCGTTTGCACCATCCCGCATCGGGGAAGACGCCCGCGCGGCAAACGCACTGGCGGCCCCAAAAAGCAGGGACCGCGCTGCAAGCGCAGCACGGCCCCTCGAATCTCCGGTTTCCATGCAGGCCCGAACGGGCGCGGGACCGTTCAGCCCACGATCATCTGCTTGAGCTTCAGCGCCTCGTATTCCAGCTCCCGCAGGCGGAACTTGACCACGTCGCCGATGGAGATCATCCCGGCGATATGCTCGCCATCCACAACCGGCATATGACGGAACCGGCCCTCGGACATCTTGTGGAGGATCTCCAGGATCGGTGTTTCGGAGGTTGCGGTCACGACCTCTTTGGTCATGAGCTGGTCTGCCCGGGTATTGTCGGGATCCTCGTCGGGATGGGTGGCGAATCCCATCACGAGGTCGCGTTCGGTCAGCATGCCGACGAGATGCCCGTTCTGGTCCTTCACGACAACAGAGCCGATCTTGTGGTCATACATGACCCGCACCACGTGCCGGATCGAATCAACGGGCCGCACGGAAACAACCTCATGCCCCTTGTCGGCAAGAATGGTTCCAGCCGTTCCCTTGTAAGCGTTCACAACCGCTGCTTCCACGGATTGGCTGTGCGTGTGTGGGTTCTCGTGGCCGAAATGCGGGGTCGTTTTCTTCGATACCATGTCTGTCGTCTCTCGCTGCCTGTCAGGTCGCGGGGAAAGAAATTTCCCCTTCAGGTACAGTTTAGACCCGCCGCCCCCGGTTTCCCCAGTGTAAATTTCGAAAAGCGGCATTGCGGCGTACGAAAATGTCCTTGCCAATTTCACGGGCTGGAAATCGCGCACGGTTCACGGCATGAGGGGGACGCAACAGTACGCCAAATGGAGACAGCGCGGTGCAACTCTTTGTCGGCCTCGGCAATCCGGGCACGAAATACGCCCGAAACCGGCACAATATCGGCTTCATGGCGCTGGACCAGATCGCAGCGGATCATGGCTTCGGCCCCTGGCGCGGCAAGTTCCAGGGCGCGCTCTCGGAGGGCCGCTTCGGCTCGGATCGGGTCATGCTGCTCAAGCCGGAAACTTTCATGAACCGCTCCGGCCAGTCGGTCGGAGAAGCGATGCGGTTCTTCAAGCTGGAGCCGGGAGACGTGACGGTCTTCCATGACGAGCTGGATCTCGCGCCCGGCAAGCTGCGGGTGAAGCAGGGCGGCGGGCATGCCGGGCATAACGGGCTGCGCTCGATCCACGCCGCCATAGGCCCCGACTACCAGCGCATTCGTATCGGCATCGGCCATCCGGGCCACAAGGACGCGGTCTCCGGCTATGTTCTGCGCGACTTTCCCAAGGCGGATGCGGAGTGGCTCGACGACCTGTTGCGCGGGATCGGTGACGGGGCGCCGTCGCTTGCGGCGGGCGACGCGGGCAAGTTCATGAACGCGGTTGCGCTGCGGGTGAACCCGCCCCGCTCTTCGACCAGCAAGCCGAAGGAGACGCCCAAACCGGCCGACCCCGCGCCCAAAACCGCGCAGCAAGAGACCCGCAACCCTCTGCAGAAGCTCGTGGACCGGTTCCGGTGAACCGCGCCGACGGCGTGCGCGCCTCGTTCGCGGAGCAGGTTCCCACCATGGAGCGGCTCGGCTCGCCCTTCATGGCGCGGTTGATGCGGCTGCTCGCACAGCGCCTTGCGCCCGGCACGCCGGTGACAGACCGGATGCTCGACTGGCCCGGCGATCCGCACGCCGGGGCCGACAACCTGTCCATGCGGCTGGCCGGCGGGTTGCACGCGCTCGTCATCTCCGGCGACGCCCCTCGCCTGTCCGCCGCCTATCCGCCGCAACATTGCGATGACGAAACACTCTGGAACGCCATCGCCGCCGCGTTCGAGACCCATTCCGAGCAGCTCCAGCCCTGGCTGGACCGTCCGCCCCAGACCAACGAGATCCGCCGCGCCGCCGCCGTGATACCAGCGATGCATCTCGTGGCGCGGGCAACCGGCCTGCCGCTGGCTCTCTGGGAAGTCGGCTGTTCGGCCGGGTTGACCCTGCGCGCAGAGTCCTTTCACCTCGACGCCGGTGGGACTCATTTCGGCTCGGCGGCGGCCGCGCTGCGGCTTGCGCCGGACTGGGAAGGCACGCCCCCTGCCCCGACCGCGCTTGAGGTGATCGACCGGCGCGGCGTCGACCTGGCGCCGATGGATCCCGGCGATCCCGCGCATCGGCTGCGCCTGCTTTCCTATCTCTGGGCCGACCAGCCCGCCCGCCGCGCCCTGACCGAGGCTGCCATCACCGAGGCCGCGCGGCTTCCAGCGCAGCTCGAGCGCGCCGATGCGCTTGAATGGCTCGCCCGGAAGCTGCCCCTCCGACCGCGCGGGGCGACCACCTTCCTGTTCCACACGATCGCCTGGCAATACCTGCCGCCCGACGCCCGCGCCCAAGGCGAGGCGTTGATCGCCTCAGAGGCGGCCCGGGCGACGGCCGACGCGCCGCTGGCCCGGTTCGGCATGGAAGGCGATGGCGGACCGGACGCGGCGCTGACGCTCCAGCTCTGGCCCGGCGAGATCCGCATCCCGCTCGGACGCGCCGATTTTCACGGTCGTTCCGTCCGCTGGACGGCGGATCCGGACTGTCTGGACGAGGTTTTCGCAAAGCGCTGATCCCGTTTGCACAACGCGCTGCTCTCGCTATCCTGTCAGGAAACAGGAGAGAGGCGCGCGACATGGAAAAGGATCCGTCCACCAATATCCTCGGCAGTGCGCTCCAGCCCTGCTCGAACGATCCCCTGACCGGCTTTTTCCGGGATGGCGCCTGCAATACCTGCGACAGCGACCGGGGCAGCCACACGGTCTGCGCCGTGATGACCGCCGAGTTCCTCGCCTATTCGAAATATGTGGGCAATGACCTTTCCACCCCGCGCCCCGAGTTCAGCTTTCCCGGACTTCAACCGGGCGATCGCTGGTGCCTCTGCGCCTCCCGCTTCCTGCAGGCGCATGACGAGGGCTGCGCGCCAATGGTCGACCTGCTGGCGACCCATATCCGCGCGCTGAAGACGGTGCCGCTGGAAGTGCTCTATACCCACGCCCTCTCCGGCAATGGATCGGTCTCTGGCGGCGGCTGACAATTCGCCGTCCGTCAGATCCTCGATGAACAGACTGACAAGCTGCGCCCGTCCCGAAACGCCCACCTTGCGATAGATTGCGCTGGTTTGCGCCTTGACCGTGCCCTCCGACGGGTTGCGGACCCCGGAGATCTCCAGCGCGGAAAACCCTTTCGAGACAAGGAACGCAACATCGTGTTCGGCCAGCGTCAGGCCCCAGTCGACAAATCGCGTCTCCACCATCTCCTGGAAGACACTGGACAGCACCGCGAGCCTTCCCTCGGCTGCGCGCCGTCGTGCATCGCTCCGCCGCAGCATGACCCAGGTGATCAACGTGCCGACAACCAGCCCCACACCCGCACAGACCTCGATCAGCTCTTGCAAGCGCCAGTCCAACCGGCGCGTCCGGATCCCGATCAATGGTCCGAGAACGTCATAGGTGAAGAAAACAGCGCCCAGAAGCTGAAGCGCGACGGCAAGCAGCATGACCCATTTCGGGGGCCCGCTCCCGGTTGAGGACTGCCGCGGTTCAACCACCCAGGCCATCCGCCTCCCCGTCCCACTCACTGCCCGGGTCGGACAGATCCGCATCCCGCTCCGGTGCGGCCACTGGAGGCGACTGGCTGCCCGTGTCGGGGGCCAGCAGGTCCGGCTCCCCCGCCTCCTCCCCGCTATGGTCGTCCGGATCATCGGCGGTGGGATCGTTCCTCGGGTGCCTTTTTGCCTGGGCGTCGGTCCCGGACACTTCGCCCGCATCCAGGCGCGCACGCTCTACCGGGGGCAGCAACCCCATCAAGGCCGTCTGATCCCTCAAGGGCTGCGACGAATTCGGTCTCGTCGATCACGATCTCTCCCGAGCGGCGGGACAGAACGAGTCCACGCGTCTCCCTGCCCCGTTCGGCTTCGATCCGCCCCGTCCCAATGCATGGCGAATCTCGATGCGGGAACTCCCCTCACTTGTGAGCCGTT
This sequence comes from uncultured Tropicimonas sp., assembly GCA_947497945.1. Lineage (GTDB taxonomy): Bacteria > Pseudomonadota > Alphaproteobacteria > Rhodobacterales > Rhodobacteraceae > Tropicimonas. Next base: position 345,155 of record CANMIP010000002.1, read on the forward strand.
CGACCACCGCCTCCGTCACCTCCGCCCGTGACAGCGAACCGCTCGCAACCAGCGCAGTGGCCGCAACCAGGATGGTAGTGGACTGTTTCACGTCGCGTTCCTCCTCTCGGATCGCAGGTTCGAAGAACCAGAAACAGAGGGAACCCGACAGATCCATCTGCCTGGAGTTGAAATGGACGCGCAATAACTCCGGTTTTTTGAAGAAAGATGTGAGTCCTGGACACAGGCGCTCGCATCTCAGGCGAGAAGCCCGCTTCCCGACTCGCCGGGGCTTTAATCAACCAACCGAGATAGTTGGGGGCGCTGCCCCCAAACCCCCGGGATATTTTGGGAAAAAGGAAGAATTGCTTCCTCTTTGGCATTCCTTTCTGCAGCAGGCTCCCTAGCGCTGCGCGAACGCTTCTTTCACTGGATTTCTTCCCGCTCGCAAGGATGATGCATGTTGACGTTCTTGCCGGGCATTTGTTCCGCATGTTCAGGGATTGATCGCAAATGGGCACGCGGATCCTGGGCTTGCGCTGGGTCGGCATTTGCGACTCAGGTTGGCGGTCCCATCAATGTAACCGAACGGGCGGCAAATGCGCCGTGGAGTAACCATAGGCCGGGACTGCGGCGCCTTGCGGTTTCAAGTGTGGACCCGATGATCCCGTCCTCCCCCCAAGTTTGGAGCAGGTGGTTCCTCTCCTGATCTTTCCAACAGCATGGCCCCGAACCGAAGCGAGCGGGAGTGTGCCAAAGGCTGGAACTCACTTGTGCCGCACAGAAAAACGCCTTCGTCTGAATCTTAGCCACGATCTCCAGCGGCACGGCTCCATGTCGTCGCGCGAAAGCAGGTTTGAACTCAAACATGCTGCTTCGGCACTCGGCTGTTGGCGACAACTCCAAACTCTTCCTTTTTCGGAAAATATCCCCGCCGGAGGCACGATCCGAGGATCGTTCGCACCCGCATGGCGAGAGCCTCCCGAAAGGCGGCTGGGGCCGCCATCCGAACCACTACTTCACTTTCTGAATCTGGAAAACAAGATCGTCAGAGACATCTCGGCACGCCCCCTCGTCAGCGCGACAAGATCCGGCCCGTCAGTCGCCCTCGCCCATATTCACGCCCAGCGCGCGGGCAACGGTGAAGATATCCTTGTCGCCCCGTCCACACATGTTCATGCAGATAATGTGGTCTTCCGGCAGCTCTGGCGCCATTTTCACGACATGAGCCAGCGCATGGGACGGCTCCAGAGCCGGGATGATCCCCTCTTGCTCGCAGCAGAGTTGGAAGGCGGCCAGCGCCTCCACATCGGTGATCGAGACATATTTCGCACGGCCGATATCATGCAGCCAGGAATGCTCCGGCCCGATGCCCGGATAGTCGAGCCCAGCCGAGATCGAATGGCCTTCGAGGATCTGCCCATCCTCGTCCTGCAACAGGTAGGTCCGGTTGCCGTGCAGCACGCCAGGGCGCCCGCCGGTCAGCGAGGCGCAATGCTCCATCTTCTCGTTGACGCCGCGCCCACCGGCTTCGACACCAATGATCTCGACCTCCTTGTCGTCAAGGAAGGGGTAGAACAGCCCCATCGCGTTGGAACCGCCGCCAATGGCCGCGATCAGCGTATCGGGCAGCCGGCCCTCGCGCTCCATCATCTGCGCCTTGGCTTCCTTGCCGATGATGCACTGGAAATCGCGGACCATCGCCGGATAGGGATGCGGGCCCGCAACCGTTCCGATGCAATAGAAAGTGTCGCGGACATTGGTCACCCAGTCGCGCAGCGCGTCGTTCATCGCGTCCTTCAGCGTGCCGCGCCCGGAGGTCACGGGGATGACCTCGGCGCCGAGCAGCTTCATGCGGAACACGTTCGGCGCTTGCCGCTCGACATCGGTCGCGCCCATATAGACAACGCATTTCAGCCCGAACTTGGCGCAGACCGTCGCCGTTGCCACGCCATGCTGGCCGGCGCCGGTCTCGGCGATGATCCGGGTCTTGCCCATGCGGCGGGCGAGGATGATCTGGCCGAGCACGTTGTTGATCTTGTGCGCGCCGGTATGGTTCAGCTCGTCGCGCTTGAGATAGATCTTCGCGCCTCCGAGGTGATCGGTCAGGCGGTCAGCGAAATAGAGCGGCGAGGGGCGGCCGACATAATGTGTCCAGAGATCGTCCATCTCGGCCCAGAAGCTCTCGTCGGTCTTGGCATGTTCATATTGCGCTTCCAGCTCCAGGATCAGCGGCATCAGCGTCTCGGAAACGAAACGACCACCAAATTTCCCGAAGCGACCCTTTTCGTCGGGTCCGCTCATGAACGAATTGAAAAGATCTTCGGCCATCCTGCCCTCGCTTCTGACGCCGCCCGGAGGGACGGCCCGCGCGACACTACACAAAGCCTCCGGCGGGGAAAATCCCCTGCACGTGGCATTTGGCGATATTTTGGCACGGTCCGCCGTGGAGGCTCGGCACGGGGCGACTCGGGTCGGTGGCAGCCATTGGAACCGAGCACTGATTGGCACGGTCTCCAGGCGAAGCCGCCGTGCCAGCGCCTTTCCGTCCCGGCTGGCTGGCACTTCGTCACCCGAATGCAACGGCTGGAACGTCTTCGGGTCTGGCCTGAATACAGTGCAGACCCCGGATGATGCAGCGAAAGCCCGCGCCGTCCGACAATCAGCCTCAGTTCAGCCCTTTCTTGAACCCGACATGCGTCGCGGCGTAGCCCAGCCGCTCGTAGAAGGAATGCGCCCGTTTGCGCTCGGCATTCGACGTGAACTGCAGCAGCGTGCAACCGCTTGCCCGCGCGCGCGCCTCCGCATCCGCCATCAGCGCCGCCCCGATCCCCTGCCCGCGCCGCACCGCCGCAACCCGAACGGATTCGAGTTGCGCCCGGCGCGCAGCGCGCAGCGAGAGGCCGGAAATCATCGTCAACTGGTAGGTCGCGACAATGGCGCCGTCTTCCTCGCCAACCACAAGCAGATTGCCGCCCTCGGCCTGCATCGCCTCGAAGGCTGCAAGATAGGAGGGCATGTCGGCGCTTTCGCGCGCCTGGCCGAGCATGTCATCCGCCAGCATCGCCACAATGGCAGGGACATCCTCTGCCCGCGCCGCGCGCCAGAGAACTGTCACGATTGCGCCGCCTGGACGAAATCCGAGATCAGGGCCGCGTCCTTCAGTCCAGGTGCCGCCTCGACGCCCGACGAGACATCGACCTGCCTGGCCCCCGTCAGATGCACCGCGTCGCGCACATTCTCCGGCGTCAATCCGCCCGCCAGCATCCAGGGCACTGCCCAGCGTCGGCCGGCGATCAGCCGCCAGTCGAAGGCCAGCCCGTTTCCTCCCGGCAGCCCGCCATCCTTGGGCGGCTTGGCATCCACCAGCAATTGGTCGGCCACACGGGAATACTCGACGAGCTTGGGAAGGTCCGACTCGTCCGCGATCCCGACCGCCTTCATGACCGGTAACCCGTAACGCTCCCGCAGCGCGGCCACGCGCTCGGGGCTCTCGGCGCCGTGGAGCTGGAGCATGTCCAACGGCACCGCCTCGGTGATCCGGTCCAGTTCGGCATCGGTTGCGTTCACCGTCAACGCCACCTTGGCCAGCCCGACAGGGGCCTCCAGGGCCAGCGCCTTGGCCGCCTCGACCTCCAGGTGACGCGGCGATTTTTCGAAGAAGACGAAACCGGCATAGGCCGCCCCGGCATAAACCACGGCAGCCAGATCCTGCGACCGGGTCAGGCCGCAGATCTTTACGCGAATGTCAGAGGGCATCGGCTCAGGAAGCCTTGCGCTTGGGCGCCTCTTCGAGAATCGCCAGCACGTCGTCCTTGCCCTTGTTCTTCTCGGCCTTGAGCTCGGTCACCTCGCGGTGCAGCTTCTTGACCTGGCGCTGGCGCTTGGAAACCTCGGAGCGGTGCTTGCTCTCGCGAATCCATTCCAGCAGGTAGCCCAGCAGCACGCCGACGGCGACGAAGCCAAGCGCGACGATAAAGAGCGGCAGCTCGATGGTGAAATTCCAGTTGGCCAGATCGGCCAGCGGCGCGGGCAGCACGGTCAGGGTGACGGGGCCGCGATTGGCCATGGACACCACGACGAGCCCGGCCACGATGAGCCCGACGAACAGGTAACGGATGTAACGCATCTTGGCGCCCCTCTCAGCTTTCCTCGATGCCGTTCAGCCGGTCCCGAAGGAGCTTTCCGGTCTTGAAGAACGGCACGTGTTTTTCCTCCACGTCCACCGCTTCGCCGGTGCGTGGATTCCGTCCTGTCCTCGCATCCCTTTTCTTCACGGAAAAGGCGCCGAAACCGCGCAGTTCAACCCGGTCCCCCCGTGCCATCGCATCAATGATCTCTTCGAAGACCGTATTGACGATCTTTTCCACATCCCTCTGGAAAAGATGCGGGTTCTCCTCGGACAGGATCTGGATCAGTTCGGATCGAATCATGTTTCTCCCCCACAACCGCGCTGGAGTTGGCGGCGCACTGTTCGTGTCATTCGCCCGACTATACGTCATTTTTGCCATTCGGGAATGCAAAAGGGCGGCTTTCGACGCGGAATTTTCTCTGTAACGCCCCGGAAAAAGGCGAGAAAAAACCAAGGTTCCTCTTGAGCAGGCGATATCCGGCCGAAAGAGCGCCCGAACGCGCCGGTCGAATCGCGCCGGGCATGGTGCGATTCTCTGCGCCCGCCCCGGGATAGGGCGGACGCGATCTCGTGATTTGGTGCAGGCGTCAGGCGCTTTCGGTCTCACCGCCCGAGGCGAAATAGGCCCGCGTCAGCCGGAAGACGACCGGGCTCAGCAGCGCCAGAGCGATCAGGTTCGGCACAGCCATCAGCGCGTTGAGCGTGTCGGCCAGCAGCCAGACGAAGCCCAGGTCGGCCATGGCTCCGAGCGGCACCGCGATGCACCAGAGCAGCCGGAAGGGCAGCAGCGACTTCACGCCGAAGAAGAACTCGACGCATTTCTCGCCATAGAAAGACCAGCCGAGGATGGTCGTGAAGGCAAAGACCGAGAGCGCGGCGGCGATGATGTAGTTGCCGAGGCCCGGCAGGGTCTGTTCGAAGGCCAGAGATGTCAGCCCGGCGCCGGATTCGCCCGAGGTCCAGGCGCCCGACGCGATGATCGCAAGCCCGGTGATGGTGCAGACGATGATCGTGTCGATGAAGGTGCCGAGCATGGCAACGAGCCCTTGCGTGACCGGGCCGCGGGTCTCGGCGGCGGCATGGGCAATGGGCGCGGAGCCAAGCCCCGCCTCGTTGGAGAAGACGCCACGCGCCACGCCGAAACGGATCGCGGCCCAGACGGCGGCGCCGGCAAAGCCCCCTTCGGCTGCGGTCGGCGTGAAGGCATGGGTGAAGACGAGACCGAAGGCGGTGCCCAGCGAGCCGATATTGAGCAGCAGCACGATCAGGCCGGCGAGGATGTAGAGCACGGCCATCAGCGGCACCAGCTTGCCGGCCACCGAGGCGATGCGGGTGATGCCGCCAAGGATGACCGCGCCGGTCAGGGTCATCAGGATCAGCCCGGTGAGCAGCGGCGGCAGGCCGAAGGTTGTGTCCATCACATCGGCGACGGAGTTTGCCTGCACCGTGTTGCCGATGCCGAAACCCGCAATGGCGCCAAAGCCGGCGAAGAGCGGCGCCAGCCAGTACCAGCGGCGCCCAAGCCCGTTCTTGATGTAGTACATCGGGCCGCCGACGTAATTGCCCAGCGCGTCACGCTCGCGATATTTCACCGCCAGCACGGCCTCGGCATATTTCGTCGCCATGCCGACCAGCGCCGTCATCCACATCCAGAACAGAGCGCCCGGCCCGCCGAGAAAGACGGCCGTCGCCACGCCGGCGATATTCCCGGTGCCGATGGTGGCCGAGAGCGAGGTCATCAGCGCGTTGAACGGGCTGATCTGGCCCTCGCCAGAGCCTTCGCGGCCCTTCCAGAGCAGGCTGAAGCCCATGCCGAGCCTGATAATCGGCATGAATTTGAGCCCGACCTGGAGGAAGAACCCCACCCCGAGGATGAGGACGAGCATCAGCGGCCCCCAGACGATCGAATTTATCTGTCCCACAAAACCGGACAAGGTTTCCATGGCTTAGCCTCCCTTCTTGTTGGTCTTCTGCCGGGCGCGAACCCGCCCCGACAGCGCCCGCGAAGGGTAGCGAAACCGCTCCGATGCGGAAACGGCCATTGCTGCATGGCTGCCCTGCCGGGAAAGGCGCGGCTGTCGCCGGGATCAGGCGCTGTAGACGCCGCTCCAGCGGTCGATCAGCTGCAATTGCAGGATACGCGCGCGGGCGACCCAGCTCGACATGCCGTCCGGCCGTTCACGCTGGGCGCGTGTGAGCGCCTCGCGGCGCGGCACGTCGGCCACGAAGGTTGCAAAGGCGAGCCGCCGTCCATCGGGCTGCACCGCGTATCCGGCCAGTCCGGAGACGAAATTCAGCGTGCCGGTCTTGGCAAGGATCGTCACCGGGTAATTCTCGATGGGACGGCCCTTGGCATCCTTCATGCGGATGCTCTTGAGCAGCGGTTCGAGATCGTGGCGCGGGCCGAGCGTGACCAGCGCCCGGACCATGTCCTGCGCGGAGATGCGGCTCTCGCCGCCAAGACCGGAATGATCGATCAGCGCCGGCCCGAGCGCGGCAGGGGTCGGGCCCGGTTCGCCGGCGACCAACCCCTCCGTGCCAACGCCGCCCATCGTGCTGCCAAGCGCCGGCCCAGCGCTGGCGGCCCCAGAGATCTCGCGCCCGACCCAGTCGCTCATGCGCCCGGCCGAGGCGTCCAGCGTGTCCGGGCGCGTACCGATTTCGGCGCTGGCCGCCAACCCGATGGCTTCAGCGGTCAGGTTGGTTGAGTATTTCAACATGCCACGCAGCACGTCGCGCAGGCCCTCGCTCTCGACCCGGGCCAGCTCCTGCCCCACGGGCAGGCCCGGGCTCGGGCGCGCCGCGGGCAGCGAAATGCCAAGGCTGCCGGCGAGGATCTGGAAGACTTCCGCGGTATAGGTGGTGGGCTTGCGGACCGGCAGCCAGCGCGCGCCATTCTGCCCCAGCGCGCCGGAGGCAACGGTCCAGCGGTCGATATCGCCGCCATCCTCATAGGTGTAGATCGGGTATTTGCGCCGCACGATCTCCATCCGCGAGACCCGCACATCCGGGCGCCGGTTGGCCGTGCGCGCATCCATCGAGACATTCCAGCCCGAGCCGGCCTTGCGCCACTCGAAATGCACCCGGTTGAAATTCAGGTTCAGCCCCGAGACCGCCGGGTTGTAGCCGACCTGGTCAGGCTGTTCGGGGTCGATCGCATGCAGGCTGGGAAGCGCGGCATCCCAGGTCAGGAACGCGCCCTCGACCCTGGTCACGCCGCTGGCCTTGAGCAGGTTTGCAAGTTCTGCCAACCCGTCGGTATCGAGCGTCGGGTCGCCCGAGCCCACAAGCACGAGGTCGCCCTTGACCACCCCCGCCTCGACCGGGCCGGTGGCAACAAGGCGCGTGGCGAAGCGATGCGTGCCGCCGAGCCTCTCCAGCCCGTAAAGCGCCGTCAGCGCCTTGGCGACGGAGGCCGGGGGCTGGGGCAGCTCCGCGTTGTAGCCTTCCAGCATCTCGCCGGTCTCGGCATCGGCCACGGCAAAGCCGACCGTCGAGGCGCCAAGCTTCGCGCGGGCGACCAGCGTTTCGGCAGAGGGGAAAAGCCGCCCCCCTGCCCCGTCCGGCCGCGGCACGGGGCGCAGCGAACGGGTTGGCGGTTCGGCCAGCGCCGGCAGGGCCAGGCTGCTGACCCCCGCGGCAAGTCCAGTGAGAATCCGACGACGGGTCGGCGAAAAGGGATCTTTCGACATGGCGCCGACAAAAGCAAAGCGCGCCCGTCCCGGCAAGCGAAAGCCCACCGACTTCACCGTATTGTCACGAAGCGGGTACAATTTGTGGTTGTGTGTGGCCCTTGAGCCGCCCCGGGCTCAGACCCGGCCGGTCAGCACGAGCCAGACCACCCATGCGGCAAAGATCAGCAGGATATTGAACATCAGCGGCGCGAGGATACCGAGAAAACGGCCAATCAGCCGGTCGCGCGGGTCGATCCGCTTCAGGAAATCGCGCAGGCTTTCCTGAGCGCGGGCGACATGGGCAAGGTCGATCTGACGGCGCAGCTTCGGATTGTCCCAGAGCTGTTCCATCTCGACAAGATAGCGCACTTCGCGCTTGAGGCCCCGCGGCAAGGTTCCCGGCGCGCGGCGCAGTTTGCTCGCAAGCCGGTCCCGCCCGCGCACGCCGAGCTGCTCGCGCCAAAGCTGGGCGAGTTCGGCATTGGTTTCGGGCAAGGGGCGCTCGGTCATGCCGCTTCTCATAAAGAGTTTCGAAAAGGAGGTGAAGCACCCGCTTGCACCCCGGCGCGAAACCGGAAAAGAAACGGGCAATCCCGTCACTGGAGTTTGCGCGATGCTTGCCACCTACCGCCAGGGCCCCGAGGAGGGCCACCCGCTGCTGATCGTCCATGGGCTGTTCGGCTCGGCGCGCAATTGGGGCGTGCTGGCCAAGCGCCTCTCGACCGACCGCCCGGTGATCACGGTGGACATGCGCAATCACGGCGAAAGCTTCCGCGCCGAGGCCAATGGCTATGCCGACATGGCGGCCGATCTTGCGCAGGTGATCGAGGCCAATGGCGGCCAGGCGGACGTGCTGGGCCATTCCATGGGCGGCAAGAGCGCCATGGTCCTGTCGCTGACCCGGCCCGAGCTGGTGCGGCAGATGATCGTGGCGGATATCGCGCCAGTCGCCTATTCGCACACCCAGCTGCATCTCGTTCAGGCGATGAAGGAGTTGAAGATCGAAGGTCTGCGCAGCCGCAGCGAGGCCGATGCTGCGCTCCAGGAACACGTTGCCGAGAACGCCATCCGGGCGTTCCTGCTGCAATCGCTCGATCTCAAGGCGGACACCCCGCGCTGGCGGCTCAATCTCGACGTGCTCGCCGAGGAGATGCCACAGATTCTCGGTTGGCCGGAGACCGAGGGGCGCTACGAGGGCCGGGTGATGTTCCTGTCGGGCGGCGCGTCCGATTATGTGCTCCCGGAGCATCGCCAGAAGATCCGCGGGCTCTTCCCGACAGCCCGCTTCGTCAAGATCCCCGGAGCCGGTCACTGGCTGCATGCTGAGCGACCGCGTGAGTTCGAATCTACCGTTGCGGCGTGGTTGAACGCAATTATTTGATCCACATTAAGGACTCGAATCTTCCTTCCGTGTTACGGACCTCCAAGTGGATCAGCCGAAAGGGGAGGATAGGATGATCACACTGGACGACATGGAAGACATGAGCTGCCTGGAGCGGGATCAGATTGCCGCGATAGCAGAGAGCCAGCATATCAGCGAGGTCGATGCGACCATGCTGGGTGAATACCTGATGCATATCCACAAGGGCGCGCAGAAAGTGCAGCAGATGATCTGCGATGACATGCGCGTGGCGATGCACAAGGATGATGTTGCCCACGCCAAAGAGCTGTTCCGCACGCTTCAGCACTTCATGAAAGACCATCCGGAGGCGGCGCGCGGCGTTGCATGAGTGACCAGATCAGGTTGTTTGCGGGTGACGCCCCCGAGACGGGAATCCGGTCACTCCTCGTAGAGTTCCTTCGCAATCAGCCGGGCAACCGGCCAGCCGAGCACCAGCCCGGCGAGGATAGCGATCACGATCGCCCTGGCGGAGACGTAGCCCAGTGCGAGCGCCAGGATGATGCCGACGCCCATGATGACCGTCGAGGCGATTGCATGCAGCAATAGGGTCAGTCTGAACATCGGGCTGGCCTGTCCTTGGAAGGGATGTCTCGCACAGCCGGGTAGCAGCGCGGGAGAAAGGGGTCGTTGATCCCGATCAAGCCGAAGCGCTGGCCGCAGCGCATCGGCTTGCGTCGCCGTTTCGACGTGGCGCCGCACGCCGCGTGACACATCTCCAGCCGTTCGCAGATGACGCCCCGGCCAGCAGATGCAAGGCGCGCGCCCGAGCTTCGGGAAGACGTCCTGCCGGTCCCGCTCGCCGTTATGCCGACAAGGTTTCCAGCGCGCGGGCAAACACCGCCGGATCGACATTGCCGCCGCTCGCGGTACAGATCACCGGCCCATCGCCCAGCTCCTCGCCACCGAACAGGGCCGCCGCCAGCGCGGCGACGCCCCCCGGTTCTACGACGATCTTGAGCCGCAGGAAGGCCAGCGCCATGGCCCGCAGGCATGCCTCATCCGCGACCGTCAGGCCGGGCCCGCAGAGGCGCTGAAGGATCGGAAAGGTGAGGTTTCCCACGGCCGGCGTGACAATGGCGTCGCAGACGGAGCGGCTCTGGAAATCGTTGCGCAAGATCTCCCCGGCCACCAGCGACCGCGCCACATCGTCGGAATCCTCGGGCTCGACCGGGCGCACGCGCAGCCCCGGCGCCCGCGCCTCCAGTGCCAGCGCGACACCTGCCGTCAGCCCCCCACCGCCGCAACAGGTCAGCACCGTCGCCGTTTCGATCCCGGCCTCGGCCGCCTGCTCGGCAATCTCCAACCCGCAGGTCCCCTGCCCCGCGATCACCTGCGGATCGTCGAATGGCCGGATCAACGCCAGGCCGCGCTCTTGCGCGAGCTGCTCGCCAATGGCGTCCCGATCTTCCGTCGCGCGGTCATACAGGATCACCTCGGCCCCGAGCGCCGCCGTATTGGCGCGCTTGAGCGCCGGTGCATCCGACGGCATGACAATGAGCGCGGGCAGGCCGTGCTGCCGTGCGGCCAGCGCCACGCCTTGCGCATGGTTTCCCGACGAAAAAGCGATCACGCCGCGCGTGCCGTCGGGCAGGGCCGAGATCGCCGACCATGCGCCGCGATACTTGAAGGATCCGGTATGCTGGAGGCATTCCGCCTTGACGAAGACTTGCCGTCCGGCGAGCTCGTCGAGAAAGGGCGAGGAGAGCAAGGGCGTGCGTCTTGCCCGTCCTGCAAGGCGCGTGGCGGCCGCTTCGATGCTGTCGATATCCATGTCCGTGGCTCTCCTGAAAGCGTCAACCGACGCGGTCGAGATATTCGGCGATCACCGCCTGTGCGGCGGGTTCATCCAGGAACGGAACATGCCCGCGCCCCGCGACCTCCGCAAGGATCAACGCCGGTTGACGACGCCGCATCTCTTCGGCGGTGGCGCGAGACAGAATGTTCGAATTTTCGCCTCGGATCAGCGCGACCGGCCGCGTGGCCAGCGCCTCGTAAAGCGGCCAGATCTCCGGCAACGTCCCATCTTCGGCGCTCTGGGCCAGGACCGCGTCGCGCAGCGCGGGATCGTAGCGCAGGTCGAGCCCGTCCGGCCCCACGCTCCAGAGCGCCTCGGAAAAGGCGCGCCAGCTGGCTTCCGGGACATCGAGAAAATCGGGCGCCATCGCCGCCGGAAGCTTGCGAACGGCTTCATCATGGCTTTTGAACGTGGGTTTCAGCCCGATATAGCGCAGAATATCGGATATGCCATGCGCTTCGACAACCGGCCCGATATCGTTGAGGATGGCGCCATGCAGGCGGCTCGGATGGCTCGCCGCCAGCGCCATCGCAATCAACCCGCCGCGCGAGGTCCCAAGGATGGAGACGGATTCCAGCCCGAGATGGTCCAGCAAGGCGATGACGTCCTGCGCTTCCTGCGCAATGTTGTAATTGTTATAGTCCGGATCGTACTGAGACAGGCCGCGCCCGCGGCTGTCGAGCCGCAGAATCCGCGCGCGGGAGGCGAAAGCCGCGACGACCGGCGCGAAATCATCCATGTTGCGCGTCAGCCCGGCAAGGCAGAGAAGCGGGTGGCCCTCGCCCTGGTCATCATACGCCAGCGTCAGGCCGTCTGTGGTGGTGAAGGTCTCGGTCATTGGCAGGCTCGTTGCTTTCAAATGGAGGCCCAGAGGCAAACCGACCCGGCAGCCTCGCCTTGCTCAGACTTGCATGGCGGCGACAGGATGGGAAAGCCCGCTTTGCGGCCTTGTGCTATTTCGATTGCCCGGCATTCCGCTGACCGAGCCTGTCGCGTCATCGGTGTGAGGCGATATCGGCCACGGCGCCGGTTGGCGCGCGCAGCCCAAGGCATCGACACGGGCCGCTTGCGGAATATGCCTATCCGGCAGCCGCAGCTTGCGCCTCTTCCAGGCGCTCGACGGCTTCCATCCACAGCGTCTCGGCCCGCTCCATCGCCTCTTCCACCTCGGAAAATTTGCCTTGCCAGAGATCGAGCTTGTCGCGATTGGCGTCCTCATACATAGCGGGGTCGGCCAGGCGCTCGGAAAGGGTCGCGTGCATTTCAGTCAGTTTCTCAAGACGTTGCTCGCATTTCTTGACATCCGACCTTAACTCAATGATCCGCGCCTGGCTGATCCGCTTCGGCTGCGCCGCTTCCTTGGGACGTTCGGGCTTCTCCCGTTCGAGAAGCATTCGCCGATAGGCGTCGAGATCCTCTTCAAAAGGCTGAACCCGCCCCTCCGAGACGAGCCAGAGCCGGTCCGCCACATGGGTCAGCAGGTGCAGATCGTGGCTGACCAGGATCACGGCGCCCGAATAGGCGGTCAGAGCCTCGACCAGCGCCTCTCGGCTCTCGATATCGAGGTGGTTGGTCGGCTCGTCGAGGATCAGCAGATGGGGCGCTTCCAGCGTGGCAAGCATCAGCGAGAGCCGCGCCTTCTGCCCGCCCGAGAGCTTGGCGACAATCGTATCGGCCTGTTCCGCCCCGATGCCGAACCCGCCGAGCCGGGACCGAAGCTTCGCCGGCGTCTCGTCCGGGCGCAGGCGGCGAAGATGTTCCAGCGGCGTCTCGTCGATGAAAAGCTCATCCACCTGGTGTTGGGCGAAATAGCCGACGCGCAGCTTGTTGGCCCGGTTGATCCGCCCTTTCTGCGCCTCCAGCCGGCCGGAGAGGAATTTCGACAGGGTCGACTTGCCTTCCCCGTTCTTGCCAAGCAGCGCGATGCGGTCATCCTGGTCGACCCGCAGGCTCAGGCGGCTGAGGATGGTCGTTTCGCCATAGCCGATGGCCGCGCCCTCGGTGGCGATGATCGGCGGCGACAGCTCCTCCGGTTCGGGGAAGGAGAACCGGCGCAGGGCGGCTTCCTGCGGCGTGGAGATCGGCTTCATCCGCGCGATGGCCTTGATCCGGGATTGCGCCTGCCGCGCCTTGTCGGCCTTGTAGCGGAACCGATCGACATAGCTCTGCAGATGCGCACGCCGTGCTTCCTGCCGCTTGCGCTCGCTCTCGGCGGCCGCAATCCGCGCGGCGCGGGTCTCGGCGAAGGTGTCGTAGGGTCCCTGGTACAGGGTGAGCTTGCGGTCTTCGAGATGCAGGATCGCGCCAACGGAGCGATTGAGCAGCGCCCGGTCGTGGCTCACGATCAGCACCGTGTGCGGGTAGCGCGTCAGGTAATTTTCCAGCCAGAGCGCGCCTTCGAGGTCGAGATAGTTGGTCGGCTCGTCGAGCAGCAGCAGGTCCGGGCGGGCAAAAAGCACCGCGGCCAGCGCGACACGCATCCGCCAGCCGCCGGAGAAGGCCGAGCAGGGCATTGCGTGTTTCTCGGTCTCGAACCCGAGCCCGCGCAGGATCGAGGCCGCGCGCGCCTCGGCCGACCAGGCGTCGATGTCGGAAAGACGGGTCTGGACCTCGGCTATTCGACCGGGATCGGTTGCGGATTCCGCCTCGGCCAGCAGGGCGGCCCGTTCCTCGTCTGCCGCAAGCACCGTGTCGAGCAGCGAGACCTCGTTGCCCGGCACCTCCTGCGCCACGCCGCCGATCCGCGCCCCGCGCGGCAGCTCGATGGCCCCGGTCTCCAGCGTCAACTCGCCCTTGATGAGGCGGAACAGGGTTGTCTTGCCGGTGCCGTTTCGGCCCACCAGGCCAACCTTGTGGCCGGTCGGGATCACGGCGGATGCGTTTTCGATCAGCGGACGACCGTCGACGGAATAGGAGATATCGGAAAGCCTGAGCATGGCGTGCCTCTGCCCCAGCCGGGGCGGCGCGTCAATGGCAAGCGGCAGGATGGTGCGATCTGGCGCGGGATCGAGCCGTGCGACGGCGTTGGCTGTCGGGCAAGGAAGAGCGCGCCTGAACCGCCATCCGCCAGGGTATATCGCCGGGACCTTCGAACTGCGGACATTGCGGCCCCTTGCTGCGGATGCAAAACAGGGCAACGGGAGCCGGGCCGGGAGTTCACAGCGGTCAACGTCCCCTACCGACTCCTTGCCGATATCGTTTCCACAATGCCAAGTGCGCCGAGCAGACTCGATCCGATCTGGTCAGTAATGCGGCGGCCGCTCATCCGCCAGCACCACGCCACCGGTGCCCGCCGCCTCCTGTTCGGCCGCTCGCTGCATCAGCATCTGCACCCGACGGGTTAACAGGTCGATCTCTCCCGCCTGTCGGGCAACCACCTCCGAGAGTTCCTCCGTTACCCGGCGCAGATGCGCCAGTTCTTCCTCGATCTTCTGATCGGCCATGTTCTGCTCCCGAATACGCGTTTTTGCCGCGGCCCTGCCCGCCTATGCTTGCGACCCTGCCCCCCTTGGGCTAGACGCGGCCCCGAACGAGGACCGAGGATCACCGACATGGCGAAGGACAAGAAGCCCCGCCGCCCCAGGGCGGAGACGCCGAAGGGCTTTCGCGACTATTTTGGCGCGGAAGTGGCTGAACGCAACCTGATGTTGAGCCAGATCGGCGAGGTCTATCATCTTTATGGCTTCGAGCCGCTGGAAAGCTCCGCCGTCGAAACGGTCGAGGCGCTCGGCAAGTTCCTCCCCGATGTCGACCGGCCCAATGATGGCGTTTTCGCCTGGGAAGAGGATGGCGACTGGCTGGCGCTGCGCTATGACCTGACCGCGCCGCTCGCGCGCGTCGCCGCGCAGTTCCGCAACGACCTGCCCAACCCGTACCGCCGCTACGCGATGGGTCCGGTCTGGCGCAACGAGAAGCCCGGCCCTGGCCGCTACCGCCAGTTCTACCAATGCGACGCCGACACGGTCGGTTCGGCCAGCCCGGCGGCGGATGCCGAGATATGCGCCATGCTGTCGGACACGCTGGAGCGCGTTGGCATCCCGCGCGGCGACTATCTGGTGCGGATCAACAACCGCAAAGTGCTGAACGGCGTGTTGGAGGCTGTGGGCCTGAACCCCGCCGAAGACCGCGCCACCGCTGACGCCGTGCTGCGCACCATCGACAAGTTTGACAAGGTCGGCCCGGGCGGCGTCCGCGAGCTGCTGACCACAGGCCGCAAGGACGCCTCCGGCGCCTTCATCGATGGCGTGGGGCTTGGCAATGATGTTGCCGACACCGTGCTCGCCTTCATGCAGGCCAAGGGTGCGGACGCTGCCGCGACCATCGCCAATCTGCGCGCCGTCGTGCAGGGCTCGGCGACCGGCAGCACCGGCGTGGACGAGCTGGAACAGATGGGCGAGTTGCTCGGCGCCCAGGGCTACGGCCCGGACCGGACCGAGATCGACCCCTCCATCGTGCGCGGCCTCGGCTACTATACCGGCCCCGTCTTCGAGGCCGAACTGACCTTCGAGATCCTCGACGAGAAGGGCCGCAAGCAGCAATTCGGCTCTGTTGCCGGCGGTGGACGCTATGACGATCTGGTCAAGCGCTTCACTGGGCAGGCTGTCCCGGCCACAGGCGTTTCCATTGGCGTCGACCGGCTGCTGGCCGCGCTGCGCGCCAAGGGCCGGATGGACGGCAAATCGACGGGGCCTGTCGTCGTGACCGTGATGGACAAGGGCCGGATGGCCGATTACCAGGCGATGGTCGGCGAGCTGCGCGCCTCTGGCATCCGTGCCGAGGTCTATCTCGGCAATCCGAAGAATTTCGGCAACCAGCTCAAATATGCCGACAAACGCCTCTCCCCTGTCGCCGTGATCCAGGGCGAGGACGAGGCCGCGCGCGGCGTCGTGCAGGTCAAAGACCTCGTGCTGGGCGCGAAGATCGCCCAGAGCGCAAGCCTCGAGGAATGGAAATCCCAGCCGGCGCAGCGCGAGATTGCCCGGGTCGACCTTGTCGCCGAGATCCGCAAGATGCTGGAACAGGAGGGCTGATCCAGATGCCCAGCAAGGACCAGATCCGCGCCGAGGCCGCGCGGTTGCATGAATTCTTCAAGGGCTCCGGCGTGCGCTGCGTCGAGCCCGACATCTTGCAGCCGGCCAAGACCCTGCTCGATCTCTATGGCGAGGATATCCGCGCCCGCGCCTATGTGACCGCCGACCCGCTCAAGGGCGAGCAGATGCTGCGGCCGGACTTTACCGTGCCCATCGTGCAGATGCATGTCGCCGAGGGCGATGGCGAGGCGCGCTATACCTATTCCGGCGAGGTCTTCCGGCGCCAGGAAGTGGCCGAGCCCGGCCGCTCCAACGAGTATTTCCAGGTCGGCATGGAGATCTTCGATGCCGAGGATCCGGCCGAGGCCGAGGCGGAGATTTTCGCCCGGTTCCATGCCGCGCTCGCGCCGATGGGGCTGCGGGCCGCGATGGGCGATATCGGGCTGCTGACCGCGATCGTCCAGGGGCTGGACACGAGCGAAGCCCGGCGCGACGCCCTTATGCGCCATATCTGGCGGCCCCGGCGCTTCCGGGCGCTGCTCGACCGCTATGCCGGCCGTAGCAAGGTTCCCCATGCGCGCAAGCTCATGCTCGAACAGATGTCGCGCGAGGCGCCGGAAGAGATCCTCGCTGATGCGGGGCTTATCATCGGCCTGCGCGAGCCGTCCGAGATCATCACCCGGATGCGGGTGCTGGAGGCAGATGCCGCCGAGCCGCCGCTTTCGGAAGCGCTGGTGGAGATGATCGACGACCTGCTCGATATCCGCGAGACCCCCGGCAATGCGCTGGATCGGCTCCGCGACATCGCCGTCGACATGCCGGCGCTCGACCCGGCCGTGGAGCGGCTGGAACGGCGGCTGGAGGCGATGCGCGGCCATGGGGTCGATCTCGACCAGATCGAGTTCGAGGCCAGCTACGGTCGCACGACGATGGAATATTACGACGGTTTTGTTTTCGGCTTCTACGCCGCCGCGCGGCCACATCTGCCGCCCGTGGCCTCGGGGGGGCGTTATGACGCGCTGGCCCGCGTATTGGGCCAGGGGCGCGAAATCCCTGCCGTGGGCGGGATGATCCGGCCCGGACTGGTGCTGGAACTGAACCAGGAGGGACTGTGATGGCGCTGAAGCTGGGAGTGCCCTCCAAGGGCCGGCTGATGGAAAAGACCTTCGACTGGTTCGGTGCGCGGGGCCTCGAGATCCGCCGCACCGGGTCCGATCGGGAATATGCAGGCTCCGTGGGCGGGATCGACGGGGTCGATCTCGTGCTGCTCTCGGCGGGCGAGATCCCGCGCGAGCTGGAGGCGGGGCGGATCCATCTCGGCGTGACCGGGACGGACCTTGTGCGCGAGCGCATCCCGGGCTGGGAGAATCGGGTCGAGGAACTGGCCCTGATGGGCTTCGGACAGGCGGACCTGATCATTGCCGTGCCGAAATGCTGGGTTGATGTCGATTGCGTCGACGACCTGGACGCGGCGGCAGCGGCCTTCCGGCGCACGCATGGTCACCGGTTGCGGATCGCGACCAAGTATCACCGCCTGGTGCGGGAATACCTGCGCGAGGCGGGTGTTGCCGATTACAAGCTGGTGGACAGCCAGGGCGCGACCGAGGGGACGGTGAAGAACCTGACAGCCGAGGCCGTGGCCGACATCACCTCGACCGGCGAGACGCTGCGGGCCAATCACCTGAAGATCCTCTCCGACGGTCTGATCCATCGCAGCCAGGCGACGCTCTTCAAATCGCGTGGCGCGGCCTGGGACGAGCCGGAGCGGACGGCCTATGCAGAGCTGACGGGCCGGCTGGCAAAGTTCCGTTAACGGGCTGTCAGCGGCCCTGAGCCGCCCGGAGCTGCGTCGTGAAACACGCCGCGGCCCCGGGGCCGCGCGTGTCAGGCTATCGCAGGACTTCGGACAGGACCTTGCCAGAGGCGCCGCTGGGCATCGTTGTGCCGAAGATTGCGCTCAGGGTGACCGCCACATCGACCGTCGCCACCTGGCGGGAGACCTGTTTGGCTTCGATCCCCGGCCCGGCAAACAATATCGGAACATGGGTGTCATAGCGCCAGGGGGATCCGTGCATGACCGCGATGGCGCCCGGATCCAGCAGAAAGGAATAGGGCGACTGCACGACATAGATGTCGCCGGAGCGCGCGGGGTGGAAATTCCGGCGGATCGGTCCTTCCAGGAAGTCTCCGCGTTGTTCGGGGAAGGGCTCGCTGGGCATGGCCATCGCGATGCCGGGCCGGGCAGCAAGGCTGTCGACAATCAGCCGTTCAATCGCACGTTGATCGCCGCCGGCGGCCGCAATGGCCTCGTGGTCCAGGTAGATATAGGGCCGGAAGAACGCCTTGATCGCATCCTCGACACCAAAGGCTGCCGCGACCTCGGCATTCAGGTCCTCCGCCAGTGCCGTATGCCCGTTGCGCGCGGTATCGTGACCGTGATCGGCCATGAATTCGGGCATTTCGGGCATGCCGTGATCGGAGGACAGAACGTAGAGCACATGGTCCCGCCCAACCTCCTGATCGAGAAACGCGAAGAGGTCGGCGAGCGTGCGGTCGAGCACGCGCACCACTTCCTCGTTCTCCAGGCTCGAGGGGCCGAAGAAGTGATTGATGGCGTCGACGCCGGAAAAGCTGAGGCTCAGGATGTCCACCGCGTCGTCCTTGCCGAGATCTTCGCCCAGAACCGCGGCCTTGCCGAATGAGGCGGTGAGTTGGTCGCCCAGCGGGCTCACAACCACCTGCGTGTAGTAGAGGCCGTCCTCCGGCGCACCGTAGCGATGCGGAAATGTGCGGCCGAACCCCTTGAGGTCGGTCTCGTAGGGCCGGTCGTCGTTTGCGGCAAGCAGATAGCTGTCCAGCGGGTCGGCCAATCTCCACTCGGTCGCGATGGCCACATCCGCGGGACGGTCGGCGTTCCACGCGGTCACCCAGTCCGGATATTCGTCGTAATAAAATGTGCTGGATTCGTAGGCGCCGGTCGCGACGGACATCCAGAATGCCTTGCCGGAATGCCCTGCCATCGCCACGGCCGAACGATCCTTGCCGGAGGCCGCAATCACCTTGGACAGGCCATTGTTCGACTTGATGAGTTCGTCGCCAAAGGTCGATGCCAGGAGGTTCGCCGGGGATCGGCCATTGGACTCCGCCGCGGCTTGCGTCGGGTCGAGCTGATCGCCTTCCCCTTCGAAGCCCGGCACTGGAAGCAATGCCTGATCGGGGTCCTCGATATTGTAGCCAAGCCGCCCATCGGCCCGATTGTACCAGGAATTTCCGACCATCCCGTGCTCGGAAGGATGCGCCCCGGTCGCCAGCGTCGCGTGGCCGACAATCGTCTCGGTGTTCGCGTGCTGGTGATGGGCGTCGGTGTACCAGACGCCCTGCTCGGTCAGGCGGCGGAACCCATCGGGACCAAAGCTGCGCCCATATCGGCTCAGCAGATCCCCTCTCAAGCCATCAACCGTGATCTGCACGACAAGGCGGGTATCCGATGCATCGGCGGCAATCGGGCTCGCGACGGGGAAAAGGAGCACGCTGGCCAATGCGAGGCGGAGAGTGCGGCTTGGCGTCATGTGTCGGCTCCAATCGGGCTGTGCTGTCAATTTCATCCCGAAAGGCTAGACGATCCTTCCAGGGACTAAACCTTCTACGCAGGGGCACCCGGACTGGATGTCAACGCGGCGATGGACCTTGTCCGCTCAGCCGCCAACTGGCCAACGTAAGACAAAGGCTGTTCGTGGTCGAACGCGCCGCGTCAGAGAGTGCTGCAAATGCAGCGTGGCAATCGAGACGGAGGATCGCCTTTGCGTCGGAACCCGCCTTCGGTCGGACGGCTGACCGGTCCGCAAGCCGGACGTTCCACGCAAATCACCGCACGCCAATCTCCGCCAGCGCTGCCGACAGTTCGGGCGGCAGCGGGTCCTCGTGCCCCCGCTTTTTCGGCAGGTCTGCCGGAGCATCCTCCGGCTTGAGATAGCGCCAGCCCTGGAAGGGCCGCCGCGGCGCCGATTGGGTTCGGATCACCTCACGGCCCAACACCAGGCCGCAGCGCCGGACCCCGTCTTCCCCGATCACCTCATCGAGTCGCAAAAGCTTCTGCCGCGCCAGGATCATGCCCTTGAACACCCAGAAAAGCGAGCCGCCATCGAGCAGTTCCGCCTCGCGTTTCGGCCACATGCGGGTGACATGGCGCGGCTGCCCGTCGGACCAGCGGTCGCGCGTTGCCTCCTGCCAGACGACAAGGTCCTCGACCTTTTCGGCGCCGACACAGAGTTTCACCAGGTTGATATGCTTGCTCACGGAATCCCTCGCAATCGAGGTACATAGTGTAGTTCCAAATGCCGGTGATGCAAATGCTGGTAGCATTCACATCCGCTTCACGCTAATCTGCTCTCCTGCCCGCGCCACCAAGGAACGCCCATGACCCGCTTTGCCGCCCCCATCGCCGAGTCCATTTGGGACATGAAATACCGCTTCAAGGAAGCGGACGGGACGCCGATCGACCAGACCGTCGAGGATAGCTGGCGCCGCATCGCCCGGGCGCTCTCGGAGAACGAGACGGACGCCCAGGCCTGGGAGGACAGGTTTTACGCGGCGCTGGAGGATTTCCGCTTCCTGCCCGCCGGCCGGATCACCGCCGGCGCCGGCACGGGGCGCTCGGTCACGCTCTTCAACTGCTTCGTCATGGGCACGATCCCGGACAATATGGGCGGCATTTTCGACATGCTGAAGGAGGCCGCGCTGACCATGCAGCAGGGCGGCGGCATCGGCTATGACTTCTCGACGATCCGACCGAAGGGCGCAGATGTGAAAGGCGTGGCAGCAGACGCGTCCGGCCCGTTGAGTTTCATGGATGTCTGGGACGCGATGTGCCGGACGATCATGTCGGCCGGTTCCCGGCGCGGCGCGATGATGGCGACGATGCGCTGCGACCACCCCGATATCGAGGATTTTGTCACCGCCAAGTCCGACCCCGCGCGGCTGCGGATGTTCAACATGTCGGTGTTGATCACGGACGCCTTCATGGAGGCCGTCAAGGCGGACGGCTCCTGGGATCTGAAATTCGACGGCAAGGTCTATCACACGATCGAAGCACGTGACCTGTGGAACAGGATCATGCGCGCGACCTATGATTTCGCCGAGCCCGGCGTGATCTTCATCGACCGGATCAACGCGATGAACAACCTCGCCTATTGCGAGCAGATCGCGGCGACCAACCCCTGCGGCGAGCAACCCCTGCCCCCCTATGGCGCCTGCCTCCTCGGCTCGATCAACCTCGCCCGCCTCGTCTCGGAAGCGTTCGAAGCGGATGCCGCTCTGGACGAAGCCGCGCTGGACGACCTCGTGGCGACGGCCGTGCGCATGATGGACAATGTCGTCGATACCTCGCGCTTCCCGCTGCCCGAACAGGCGCATGAGGCGCAATCCAAGCGCCGGATCGGGCTTGGCGTGACGGGGCTGGCAGATGCGCTGCTGATGGTCGGCCTGCGCTACGGCTCGGAGGAGGCGGCGCGTCAGACAGAGCGCTGGTTGCACCGGATCGCCCGCGCCGCCTACCTTGCGTCGGTGCAATTGGCAAAGGAGAAAGGCGCCTTCCCACTATTCGAGGCCGATGCCTATCTCGCCAGCGGGGCGCTGGCCGGGATGGACGAGGATATCCGAACCGCGATCGCCGAGCATGGCATCCGCAACGCCCTGCTGACCTCCATCGCGCCCACCGGCACGATCAGCCTTTATGCAGGCAATGTCTCCTCTGGAATCGAGCCCGTCTTCGCTTATGCCTATACGCGCAAGGTGCTCCAACAGGACGGCTCACGCAGTGAGGAAGAGGTGGTCGATTATGCCGTCCGCCTCTGGCGGGAGAAATTCGGCGATGCCCCCCTGCCCGCGCATTTCGTCGATGCCCAGACCCTTGCGCCAACGGATCACGTCCGCATGCAGGCCGCGGCGCAGAAATGGGTCGACAGTTCGATCTCCAAGACAATCAACTGCCCCGAGGATATCGGTTTCGATGCCTTCAAGGATGTCTACCTGCAAGCCTGGGACCAGGGCTGCAAGGGCTGCACAACGTACCGGCCGAACGATGTGACGGGGTCGGTCCTCTCGGTGAGCGAAACGGCGGAGGCGACACCGGATATCGACCGGGGTGCTGACGTTATCTATCTCTCCGAACCGCTGGACCGGCCACAGGCGCTGGACGGGGCGACCTACAAGGTCAAATGGCCCGATAGCGAGCATGCGATCTATATCACGATCAACGATATCGTATTGAACGGGACGCGACGCCCCTTCGAGGTGTTCATCAATTCGAAGAACATGGAGCACTTCGCCTGGACGGTCGCGCTGACCCGCATGATCTCGGCGGTGTTCCGGCGTGGCGGCGATGTATCCTTCGTGGTCGAAGAACTGAAGGCCGTTTTCGACCCACGGGGTGGCGCGTGGATGCAAGGGAAATACGTGCCATCAATCCTGGCAGCGATCGGTGGAGTCATCGAACGCCACCTGATTTCGATCGGGTTCATCGAAGGTGAAGGATTGGGACTGAAGACTGATCCCGAAGCGGAGAAGGTGATTGTGGGCGAGCGTCCCAGAGCCCCTGCATGCCCATCCTGCGGACAGTTCGAGATCCGAATGGTCGAAGGCTGCAAGACCTGTATGAATTGCGGATATTCCAAATGTTCTTAGGCTCTGGACCCATTGATTGAATGAAGGGACAACCAATTGGAGTCCATTTTTCCGGTTTCGGTGTCCATTTTCCAAGCAATTGGAGTCCATCGTGCCTGAAAGTACGAAATCGGGCTCGAAACTCGGTTGAACCCGGATATTCGGCCATGTGAGCACAAGGCGTACCGGAAATGCATGACGTTCTTTGACAGGCCATCTCTTGCGCTCGACCGAAATGGGTTGCGATCAGCCCGAGAAAGCTCTGCCTTGGATCAAGTGTCCGATGGCGCCTTTCATAATCTATTGAGGCGTCACCACAGGCCGGCCGGCGTGAGCAGGATGAGCGCACTGCTCAAGGCGCAAAAAACCGACCGGGACAAGCGCCACCGGTCGACTCAGACAAGTTACGACAGTTCGGAAGTGCGATCTCCGCCCTTCGCCAGGTTTTCCCTCAAGCGCGCCATGGCTGCGTCGGCTTCAATGGCTCGATACACATTGCCGGACTTCGAGATATACGCCTCGAGCGGTCTGGCGATTGTTGCCAACCTGCGGCTTTCGTCTGTGCCGCCAACCCAGTACGGATCTCCTTCCTCGCTATGTTCCAGATAGGGTGCTCCCCCCTTCGCAGCGATGAAACATCCGAGGCGTTCCTGCAGATCGCGCGCATGGAAAATGTTGGTCGGGTTGAACTCCTGGCACTTCGTGGCCTCAGAAAGGAAGCGATTGAGGCTATGCTCCAGTTGCTTCGGCAGCAGGTCCTGTTCAACATTCAGAGCATTCGCCAGTTGCTCCAGATACATGATCGCAAGTCGGGCATCTTTGACAACCGTCGGATCGTCGACCATTCGTTCCCTCCAGAATTGCGTGCCGACACCGCGCCGGACGCGTCAAGGCCGGTGCCGGTCGGGCACCGGGGAGAGCGTCAGACAAGCAAGCAATCCTGGGATCTTCTCGCAGTTTGGAACCTGTCGAGCAGGCTACAGATCCTGTCGACATCGCGCGACGCCGGGTGGATCATCGCGAAGTAACCCGCTTCTTCCCGATCAGGGTTGTCGACGTGCCGTAGCGAAAGCAGATCCTCCAACGCGTCGAGCTCGCGCTTCACCTTGGTAGTGATCGATTGCCCGTACGAAAGCTCGTTGATCAAACGCAGCACGCGCCTTTCAGCAATGGGTCCGCCCAGCAAAAGAGCTGACCTGACGAGCGCATCCGAGTTTTCATTGACGAACACAGACCAGGGCGAAACGGAAGTCGTGTCCTTTGGCATTGGTTAACCTCCATCATCCACACCACTCCACAACGGAGCGATTTCCAAGTCGGGGAGCGGCGCCGCTTTCTCCCTGACAACTGGAATGCTGGCCGAATGGATGTGGCACGAAGTTTTTTCTTAGAGGCAGTTCCCTGTATTCGAGCGAAGGCAAGACATACGCAGAGACAGCGCTTTCCGGTCGGCCACGCCTCCACATCTCGATCGCATGCGCCACAAGGCGTTCTGCGCAACTGCTCATCCCGGGAGAATAGCGCTGGACACCTCATATCTGTAGCCGGACCGACGCTCTACGTCCGCCCCGTCGGTCTCTGCTCTACGGTGACAATGAACTGTACCTGGAACCACGGACATCGCTTTCGGCCGAGGCCGTTTGGAAACTCTGAGCTTGTTGTTGGTTCTTGGGCTTGAGGTGGGAATTTCGGGCAATGATGTCGATTTGCTGGCTCTGACCGTTTGGAGCGACCTCTGACGT
>CANMIP010000003.1 GCA_947497945.1 uncultured Tropicimonas sp.
GCCGACGCCTACCCATGGCGGCATCTGGTCGAGAACCACTTCGCCAAGATCAAGGAATTCAGGGGCATAGCCACACGTTACGACAAAACAGATTGCAGCTACGCTGCCAACTGGAACCTCGTCGCAGCCCCCATCGCTTCAAGGTGATTGTCCACAGTCCCTAGAATATCGGCCATGATATCGGCGGATTCTCGAGGCCGAAACCGGAGCCGGAGCCGTAGCTCCGCTGGGTGCAGGACGGCATTTGCCACCCAGCGTTTCACCATCCACTCCTGGAATGACGATGGCAGCGTGAACAAAGCCTCGTCGACATCGAAGAGCAACACCTCCTGACCGGGGTTGTCACGTCTCGGGCCGGTGGCGCCCGACGGATCGCCCAGACGACCCTTGTCTTCACCGGCAAGACACTCTCGCCGGGCGAGACAGCGCGCTCCTGAGAAGACCGCCGGAGAGACAACCTGCGGGCGGCCGACACCAGGCCAGCCCACGTCTTGCCCGCTGCGCCCTCTTGCCGGGCCACGCCCTGTGCCGCGCGCCCATGTGGTGCCGGGACCAGGGCTTGGGGCAATCTGCCGTTTCCGGCCTCCGATGCGAGTCTGACAGACTGACGGCCTGCGGGATCTCGCAGATCTCCTCCCCCTCCCCCGTCGCCGCAAATCGCCGTGTCATGCAATGACCGGCCTCTCCGCCGCTTCCATCACCCGAACGCGCCGTGCTCCTGCAACACCAGGTTGAACCCCTCTTCCGGCGAGGGCGGGGCGTAATGCCGGGTGATCTGCCGGAACTGCGCCTCCGTGACGGCGAAGGGATGGTTCCCCGCCGCGTTGCGGCTCTGCAGCCTGGCAAGGCAGACCTCGTCCGGCACATCCAGCACGTGCAACTCGTGGCGCGCCGCGGTCCGGTCGAGGATGCTCCGCATCCAGCCACGCGTCTCGACCGTGTTGGCGGGGAAGTCCAGGACAACGGAGACACCCGCCGCCAGCAAGTCGGCAACATGGGTCCCCATGATCCCCCGCAGCTTCGCCGCGCACTCCACGTAATCGGGGATCGATTTCAGCCTGTCGGCGAAGAGCGCCTCGAGCCAGGTATCCTCGGCGATCAGGACCGTTCCCGGCCGGGTGCCGAGCCTTGCCGTCAGGGTTGACTTTCCAGCCGCAACCTTGCCGCAGACAAGATACAGGGTTGGCGATGCGTGGGACATGCGATCTCCCGTGTTTGGCGCGGCGCGCGTGGTCTCTGTTTGGCGGCGGCCCGATCGGTCAGGCCGCGGCGACATCGGGTGGCCAGACCCAGGAGAGCCCGGCCAGAAGCAGGGCGGCGGACAGGCCGCAGGCCAGCGTTCGGACCGTGTTCCAGAAGGTCCAGCGCGGCAGGTAGGTCTCCAACCAGTAATCGCGCGCGACCGGATCCGTCAAATCCATCCCGGCCAGCGCCTCGTTCATCGGCACGTTGAACAGCACGGTCACCCCGAAACAGCCAAGCAGGTAGACAAGCCCCGCGGCCAGGATCAGCCCGCCGCCCGGCCCCGCGACCCCGGCCAGGACGCCGCCGATGAACAGGAGCGACAGCGCCGCCATGCCGAGAAACAGCGCCATGAAGATCCAGCGGAAGACCTCCCGGTTGATGACCTGCATGACCTCCATGCCGCCGGTTCCGCCCGCCAGCGACAGCGACCGCATGATGAAATCCGAGAAGGCGAGGACAACCCCGCCGATGAAGGCATAGGCCAGGATAGCCAGTTGCAGGAGGATGGGTGTGAGTGACATGTCGGGATGCTTCCTTATGTGTCCAGGAGGGGGGCGGTGGCAGTGCGCCCTGCCACCGCGAGGGGTTGGTCTCAACGAAAGGCGGCGCGGACCTGGCCTTGGGTGGGCGCGGCAAGCAGGCGCCCGGGACGGAAGGCGGCCAGGCACAGCCCGCCGATTGCCAGTTCGACGAGCAGGGCTGCGGTGATGCTGCCCGAGGGCAAACCGTCGGCGAGCATCCCGACAATGCGCCCGGCCGGGAAGGCCAGGAACACGACAAGCGCCGCCGTCACGGCCGCCGGCCGAAGGCCCCGGTGCACGATCCCCGCGAGCATGACGGCGCCGAACGCGGCAAGTCCGGCCGCCGGGGCGCGCAGCTCGCTCAGCAGCGAGGCATCCTTCCCAAGGGCGATGCCGTAGCTGGCGTAAAAGGCGTGGGGTGCGAGCAGGATCGCGGCCCCGATGCCGAGCGCGGTGGCGCCGGACAGGCCGAGGGTGAGTTTCTGAAAACGGGTAAGGGTCATCTGATCAGCTTTCGGATTGGGAATTGGGAAGGGGTCAGGCGGCGTCTTTCCATGCACCGGCCTGCGCGGCGGCCCTGGCGAAATCGGCGAAATCGCGCGGTGGGCGTCCGAGCGCGCGCTGCACACCGTCGGTGACGGAGGCGTTGCGCCCGTCCAGGGTCTCGCGCGCAATGGCGGTGAAGACATCGGCCACGAAATCCCCGCCCAGCCGGGCGATCGTGGCGTGGAAGGCCTCGAAGCTGATCGGGTCGTGCCGGATCTCCCGGCCAAGCGCCGCCCCAAGCTCGGCGGCCATCTCGGAGAAATCCATCAGGCGCGGGCCGGTCAGTTCGTAGAGCGCGCCCTTGTGGCCGTCTTCAGTGAGCGCCGCGACGACGACATCGGCAATATCCTCGATATCGAGGATCGGCTCGAGCACATCGCCCCCGGGCATCGGCAGGACCCCGGCAAGGATCGGATCGCGGAGGTAGCCCTCGCTGAAATTCTGCGCGAACCAGGCCGCCCGCACGATGGTGAAATCGACACCGGACTGGCGTATGACCTCCTCGCCCAGCCGGGCATGATGCTCGCCGCGCCCCGAGAGCAGCACGAGATGCCCGACCCCGGAGGCCCGGGCGGTCTCGCCGAGCGAGCCGAGGGCATCGACCGCGCCGGGGAAGGCGAGATCGGGGAAATAGGTGACATAGGCAGAGCCGACGCCGTCAAGGGCGGCCGCCCAGGTCTCTGGCGCCTGCCAGTCGAAGGGCGTTGCAGAGCTGCGCGATCCATGACGGACGGGCCGGCCCATGGCTTCGAGCCGGGCGGCAACGCGCGACCCGGTCTTGCCGGTCGCGCCGATAACGAGGGTGGGATTGGTTTGCATGAGGCTGTCTCCCTGACATTGGATGATGCCAAGGAAATAGCCGCCGGGAGCCCGCCCGGTATTGACCGGCCTCGCCACGGTTTTGACCGATCCGGCCAATGCGGCGCTCAGGGGCCGCCATGCCCCTTGCGATAGCTGGCCGGCGTGTGCCCGACCCATCGCTTGAAGGCCCGGGTGAAGGAGCTTTGCTCGGAGAAGCCGGTCAGGAAGGCGATCTCGGCCAGCGAGAGGCTCTCGTCGCGCAGCAGCCCAATGGCCAGCTCCCGGCGGGTTTCCTCCGTCAGGGTCTGGAAGTTCAGGCCGTTCTCGGAGAGCCGCCGGTGAAAGGACCGGGCGCTGAGGCCAAGCCCCCGCGCGACCTCGGCCATCCTCGGCTTGCCGGCATTCAGGGCCTGCGCAATCGCATCCTTGGCGCGCAGCGCGAAAGGCGCCTGCTCGCCGACCTCGGACAGTTCGGCATCGAGATGGGAGACGAGGTAGCGCGAAATCCCCTCATCGCCGAGGATGTTCGGTTGCCCGAGCGCCTGGGCCGAGAACAGCAGCGCATCCATCTCCGCGCCAAACCGGACCGGACAGCCGAACCATGCCTCATGCGCGGCCACCGACCGCGGCGGCGCATGCCGGAACAGGACCTCCAGCGGCGCAACCGGCACCGGCGATACCTGCCGCGACAACGAGACCGCGCTGACAAGGGTCGCCTCGTTCGAAAGCCGCATCCCCAGGCGCCGCTCGCCCGGACGGTGCAGGATGAAGAAGGTGCCACGCGGATCGGGCCGCAACTCGTAGCTGACAACCCCCGTCCAGAGCCGTGCATAGCGTTCGACCCGGGATATGGAGCCCCGCAGATTGAGCGCGGCTTTCCAGGCCAGCCCGAGCGCGCCGTAATCGTCGCAATCCATCGAGGCGCCGCAGCGAACCGGCAGGTCGGTCACGTCGATCTGTGCCGCGATCTGCTCCAGCATGTCGTAATAGGTTGTCGCGGCGACCATCACCTTGGGATCCCAGCGACCGTCCGGGTCCAGCCCGGCGCCGGACAGCAGGGCCCTGCCGTCGACGCCGTCCCCCGCCGCGGCAACCATCTTGCGTGCAAAAAGCGACGTCACATAGCCCATGGCGGGCATTTTAGGGGCGAAGGAGGGCCTGGCCAAGCCCGTGCACCCTGCCGCGCCGCGGTCCGGCCGGACGGCGCAGGGACGGCCCTGCTTCCCCGCCGTCCGCCCCCGAACCCCTTGCGGGCGCCTTCCGTCACTTCTTCGCCGGCGCGATCCGGTAAATCGCCCCATGCCCTTCCGACAGGAACCAGACGCTCCCATCCGGGGCCTGCCGCACATCCCGCACGCGGTCGGTCTCCGGCCATTTCAGCCGTTCCACTTCCGTCACCCTGCCGCCGCGCCGCTCCAGCCGCGAGATCAGGTCGAATTTCAGCGACCCGATGAGGAAATCCCCGTCCCAGCCCGGCAGAAGACCGCCCGACAGGATCGCCATGCCCGATGGCGCGATGGAGGGATCCCAGTAATGGTGCGGCTGTTCCATCCCGTCCTTCGCCGTCCCCTCGCCGATCTTGCCGCCGGAATAATGCCGCCCGTAGGAGATCACCGGCCAACCGTAATTCGCCCCGGCGCGAATCCGGTTCACCTCGTCGCCACCCTGCGCGCCATGCTCGACGGCCCAAAGTTGCCCGGCGCGGTCCAGGGCGGCGCCCTGCGGATTGCGATGCCCGTAGGACCAGATCTCCGGCCGCGCGCCGGGCTGGCCGGTGAAAGGATTGCCCGATACCGGCGCGCCGCCCCGGGTGATCCGCAGGATCGAGCCCTGGACGCGCCCGAGATCCTGCGCCGCCGGCCGGTCGCCGCGCTCGCCGATGGTCACAAAGAGTGCCCCGTCCGGGGCTTCGACCAGCCGGGACCCGAAATGCCGCCCGCCGCGGCTGCCCGGCGCCATCTCGAAGATCCGCCGGAACTCCGTGAGCCGTTGGCCGTCTCGCGTCAGCCGCCCGACCCCGACAGCTGTCCCCGCGCCGCGTCCCTGTTTCCGCGCGTAGCTGAGATAGACCTCGCGGCTGCGCGCGAAATCGCGCGGCACCAGCACGTCGAGCAAGCCACCCTGCCCGGCCGTGGCGACCTTCGGCACACCGCCGACCCGCTGCCGCGCCCCATCGGCACCGAAATGCCAGAGCCGTCCGTCCCGCTCGGTCACGAGGAAGCCGCCGTCGGGCAGGAAGGCCAGCCCCCAGGGCGTGTCCAGATCCGACGCGACCTCGGTCACCTCGACTGGACCGGTGTCGGTCTGGCGGACCGTTGCCTGCGCGGCGGTGACGGCGATGAGGCAAAGGAAGGTCGCAAGGATTCGCATGGGCTTTCTCCGATTCTCCGGCTCAGTCTAGCGCCTCCGCCGCGCCCCGCCTGTGCGCTATCGAAACGGTGATGCCGCGTGATCCTGCTCCGCTGCCTCCTGTCGCGACTTCACCGCTTCCCATTTCCCGGTTCTGACAATAACGTGTCGCCCGGACATGAGATCCAACTGGGAGTTACTCGACATGAAGAAACTGTTGCTGGCCAGCGCCGCAATGGCCATGGCCACCACCGCCACCGCCGAAGAAATCAAGCTGGGCGTTCTGCTGGGCTTCAGCGGACCGATCGAATCCATGGCCGTTGCCATGGGCGCCGGCGCCGAGCTGGCGATCAAGGAAGTCAGCGACAGCGGCAAGCTGCTCGACGGCAGCACCGTCGTTCCGGTCCGCGCCGACTCGACCTGCATCGACAGCGCCGCCGCCACCGCCGCCGCCGAACGCCTGATCACCTCCGATGGTGTGGCCGGCATCATGGGCGCGGCCTGCTCGGGCGTGACCGGTGCGGTCCTGGCCAATGTCGCCCGTGCCAATGGCATGGTCATGATCTCGCCCTCGGCCACCTCGCCCGCGCTTTCCGAAGCCGAGGATGACGGCCTCTTCTTCCGCACCCCGCCGTCGGATGCCCGCCAGGGTGTCGTCATGGCGCAGATCCTCATGGACAAGGGCGTCAAGTCCGTCGCCGTGACCTACACCAACAATGACTATGGCAAGGGTCTGGCCGAGAGCTTCCAGGGTGCCTACGAAGGGCTTGGCGGCGAAGTGACCATTTCGGCTGCGCATGAAGACGACAAGGCCGACTATTCCGCCGAAGTCGGCGCGCTGGCTTCCGCCGGTGGCGACCTTCTCGTGGTGGCCGGCTATGCCGACCGCGGTGGCGCGGGCATCGTGCAGGGCGCACTCGACACCGGCGCCTTCGACACGTTCCACTTCCCCGATGGCATGGTCTCCGACGCGACCATCGGCAAGTTCGGCGCCGATGTAGACGGCTCCGGCGGCCAGCTTCCGGGCTCCGACAGCCCGGGTGCGGCGAAATTCGCCGAAGTGGTCGGCGATGCATGGGACGCGACCGCGATCTTCTCGGCCGAATCCTATGACGCCGCCGCGATCCTGCTGCTGGCCATGCAGGCTGCCGGCTCCGCCGATCCCAAGGTCTACAAGGACAAGATCATGGACGTGGCCAATGGTCCGGGCGAAGAGATCATGCCGGGCGAGCTTGGCAAGGCGCTCGAGATCCTCGCCGGTGGCGGCGAGATCGACTATGTCGGCGCAACCTCCGTCGAGTTCCTCGAAAACGGCGATTCCGCCGGCTCCTTCCGCGAAGTCGTCATGGAAGGTGGCAAGTTCGAGACCGTCGGCTACCACTGATCGGCCTGTCCGGATGGCCCTCTTGCCGTCCGGTCTGCGCTGACGTAACAGCAGGCGGCCCGGGAGTTTCCCGGGCCGTTTGCCCAAGAATAACACGGCCGCAACGCGCCGAGGGACAGGACGATGATCCGGGTTGAAGACCTCCACAAGCATTTTGGCGGATTCCGCGCCTGCGATGGGGCCTCCATCGAGATCGCCGAAGGTTCGATCACCGGGCTGATCGGCCCGAACGGCGCCGGCAAGACAACGCTGTTCAACGTGATCGCCGGCGTGCTGCCGCCGACCTCCGGCCGCGTCTTCATGGATGGCGAGGAGATTACCGGCCTGCCGCCGCATGAGCTCTTTCACAAGGGGCTGCTTCGAACCTTCCAGATCGCGCATGAATTCAGCTCGATGACGGTGCGCGAGAACCTGATGATGGTGCCCGGCGGGCAGTCCGGCGAGACGCTCTGGAACACATGGTTCCACCGCGCGCGGATCGCCGAGGAAGAGACCGAACTGGCGAAGAAGGCCTATGAAGTCCTTGAATTCCTGACCATTGACCACCTGGCCGAAGAGAAGGCCGGCAATCTCTCCGGCGGCCAGAAGAAGCTGCTTGAGCTTGGGCGGACGATGATGGTCGATGCCAAGATCGTCTTCCTCGACGAGGTCGGCGCCGGCGTGAACCGTACGCTGCTGAACACGATCGGCGACGCGATCATCCGGCTCAACAAGGAGCGCGGCTACACGTTCTGCGTCATCGAGCATGACATGGATTTCATCGCCCGGCTCTGTGACCCGGTGATCGTGATGGCCGAGGGCAAGGTGCTGGCCGAGGGCGGCGCCCGCGCGGTCATGCAGGACGACCGTGTGATCGAGGCCTATCTGGGCACGGGGCTCAAGAACAAGGTCAAGGAAGAGGCAGCGCAAGGATGAGAAACGTCTTGCAAGCCCTTGGGATCGCAAGCGCTATTGTGCTTGCGCCTTTGGTAGTGCAGGCCGATGAGGTCATCCTGTTCAAGTGCTTTTTCGACTGGCGCTGCGACCCGAACACGAAATGCGATCATGCCGGCCTCGAGCTGCGCATCAAGCATAACACGGACACGAACGAGGCCGAATTCCTCGGCAAGCATGGCAGCCCGCTCGACCAGATCGGGGTGCATATCGGCGACCGCTCGGTGAGCTTTCTGGCCTACCAGATCTCGGGCGCCGTGGACGTCACGACGATTGCGCTGATGAATGGGGAGGCAATCCACACCTCCCATCGGATCGGCGGGATCACCATGAAACCGGAACAATATCTGGGCGAATGCGTCGCCCTGCCCTCTTCGGAGTGAGCGCATGAGCGAGAAATACCTGATTGGCGATGCGATGTCGGGCGGCTATGGCAAGGGCCCGAACATCCTGCATGGCTGTACGATTGCCTGTGACAAGGGCGAGATCGCGGTGATTGTCGGCCCCAACGGCGCCGGAAAGTCGACCGCGATGAAAGCCGTGTTCGGCATGCTGGATGTGCGCGAAGGCGCGGTGCGACTGGGCGGCAGGGACATCACCGGGTTGACGCCGCAGGCGCGGGTTTCCGAAGGCATGGCCTTCGTGCCGCAGACCAACAACATCTTCACGTCGATGACGGTCGAGGAGAACCTGGAAATGGGCGCCTTCCTGCGGGAAGACGACATGAAGGCCTCGATGGAGCAGGTCTACGAGCTGTTCCCGATCCTGCGCGACAAGCGCAAACAGGCCGCGGGCGAGCTTTCGGGCGGCCAGCGCCAGCAGGTCGCCGTCGGACGCGCGCTGATGACCCAGCCGACCGTGCTCATGCTCGACGAGCCCACCGCCGGCGTCTCGCCCATCGTCATGGACGAGCTTTTCGACCGCATCATCGAGGTTGCCCGTACCGGTATCTCGATCCTGATGGTGGAACAGAACGCTCGGCAAGCCCTTGAAATCGCGGATACTGGCTATGTTCTGGTGCAGGGCCGCAACGCCCATACCGGCACCGGCAAGGACCTTCTGGCCGACCCGGAAGTGCGCCGCACCTTCCTGGGGGGAACGTGATGAAGCTCGGTATCCTTTTCGCAATTTCCCTGTTTTCGGCTGGCTCCGCACTGGCCGGCCCGCTCGAATGCAACTTCACCACGGAATGCTACGAGACCGATGCCTGCTATGACAGCAGCTATGGTTTCATGGTCTGGTTCCCCTCCGAGACCTCCGACAGCGTGGTCACGATCACGGACGAAACCGGCGACTTTCCGGGACTAGCCGAACAACTCGGCGAGGACGGGTTGCTCATCCGTTTCGCCAGCGGCTTCGGCCCGTCAATGCTGACACTTCATGGCGAGGCCGCGCGGCTCGCGGCGCATGGCGGCTCCGACGCCATGATGGTGAACTATTCCGGCACCTGCCGGGAGGTGGAATAATGGATCTTCTCAACGCCTTCGTGGCGCTCCTCAACTTCGTCATCGTGCCGGCGACGGCCTATGGCAGCCAGCTCGCGCTCGGCGCGCTCGGGGTGACGCTGATCTACGGGATCCTGCGGTTCTCCAACTTCGCCCATGGCGACACGATGGCTTTCGGTGCGATGATCACCATCCTCGTTACCTGGCTGATGCAGGCCATCGGCATCTCGATCCACCCGCTGCCTACAGCGCTGCTCGCCCTGCCCTTCGGCATCGCGGCGACAGCACTGATGATGCTGGCCACGGACAAGTGGATCTACCAGTTCTACCGCCAGCAAAAGGCCAAGCCGATCATCCTCGTCATGGCCTCGCTGGGCGTGATGTTCGTGCTGAACGGCGTTGTCCGGGTCATCATCGGCCCCGGCGAGCAGCGCTTCAACGACGGCGAACGCTTCATCATCCGGGCGCGCGACTTCAAGGAGATGACCGGCCTGTCCGAAGGGCTGGCCTTCCGGACCTCGCAGGGCATCACCATTGTCGTCACCATCATCGCCGTGATCGCCCTGTTCTGGTTCCTCAACCGGACCCGCACCGGCAAGTCGATGCGCGCCTATTCGGACAATGAAGACCTGGCGCTGCTCTCCGGCATCAACCCGGAAAAGGTCGTCCGCGTGACCTGGATCCTCGCCGCGATCCTCGCGACCACGGCGGGCGTGCTCTACGGGCTCGACAAGGCGTTCAAACCCTTCACCTATTTCCAGCTCCTGCTGCCGATCTTCGCCTCCGCAATCGTCGGCGGCCTCGGCAACCCGCTCGGCGCCATCGCGGGCGGCTATATCATCGCCTTCTCCGAGGTGACGCTGACCTATGCCTGGAAGAAGGTCCTGACCCACGCCCTGCCCGAGAGCATGGCGCCGGACAGCCTCGTCCAGCTTCTCTCGACCGATTATAAATACGCGGTTTCCTTCACCATTCTCGTCATCGTGCTGATCTTCAAGCCAACGGGCCTCTTCAGGGGGAAATCGGTATGAACAAGAACGCACTCCTCTTTGGCGGGGTCGCCCTGCTCTATATCCTGACCGGCTTCTTCCAGAGCTGGAACACGGCGCTGGCGATCTTCAACATGGGGCTGATCTCGGCCGTCATGGCGCTCGGGGTCAATATCCAGTGGGGCTATGCGGGGCTGTTCAATGTCGGCGTGATGGGCTTTGTCGCGCTTGGCGGGTTGGCCACCGTGCTGGTCTCCATGCCGCCTGTGCCGGAGGCATGGTCCGCTGGCGGGCTGCGCATGATTGGTGCGCTGATCACCGGAGCGGGCACTGTTGCAGCCGGGGTACTGCTCTTCCGGCGGATGCAGCCTGGCAAGGCGCGCGCACTCGCGGCGCTTGCGGTCTTCGCGGTCGGTTTCGTCGCCTACAGGGCGCTGTTCGACCCGGCGCGGGACGCGATCGAAGCGGTGAACCCGGCGCTTGTCGGCTATCTCGGCGGGGCGAACCTGCCGATCCTGCTGGCCTGGCCGGCGGGTGCGCTGCTGGCCGCCGGCGCGGCCTGGCTCATCGGCAAGACGGCGCTCGGGCTGCGCTCGGACTATCTCGCCATCGCCACGCTGGGCATCGCCGAGATCGTCATCGCGGTGATGAAGAACGAGGACTGGATGGCGCGCGGCGTGAAGAACGTCGTCGGCCTGCCGCGCCCGGTTCCCTACGAGGTGGACCTGCAAGACAGCGCGAGCTTTGTCGAAACGGCGGCCTGGTGGGGGCTCGACCCCGCCACGGCCTCGACGATCTGGGTCAAGCTGCTTTATGGCGCGCTCTTCGCGGTCGTGTTGCTGCTGCTGATCTGGCTGACCCAGATGGCGCTGAACTCGCCCTGGGGGCGGATGATGCGCGCCATTCGCGACAACGAAACGGCAGCCGAAGCGATGGGCAAGGATGTCACGCGGCGGCACCTGCAGATCTTCGTGATCGGCTCCGCGATCTGCGGCATGGCCGGCGCGATGATGACAACGCTGGACGGACAGCTGACGCCGGGCACCTACCAGCCGCTGCGCTTCACCTTCCTGATCTGGGTGATGGTGATCGTCGGCGGTTCCGGAAACAACTGGGGCTCGGTGCTGGGCGGCTTCCTGATCTGGTGGCTCTGGATCCAGGTCGAACCAATCGGCGGCGCGCTCATGAACGTGATCACCCTGCCGCTGCCGGACGATTCCGGATTGAAGGCGCATCTGCTGGATTCGGTGCAGCATGTCCGGCTGCTGACAATGGGGGTCGTGCTGCTGCTTGTGCTACGGTTCAGCCCACGCGGGTTGATCCCGGAGAAATAGCGCGCCGGGATGCCGAAGACTCCCGCGTGAGCTGTGCTGCGCGGGCCCCCTTCTTGCGGCAGCTTGCCGTTGTCGCGGCAATGCGCCCAATCTGGACTGCCCGGCCGCAACGCCGCCCTGCCCGCGCCGGGTCATCGCGGCGCTGCCGGCAAATGGCCAGCCATCTGCGCTCCTTTTGGCTCGGTGCTTTTTCCGGCCGGCCATTGCAGGGGACGTACCGCTTTCCCCAGCGAAGTCCTGAAGGCCTCACAATGCCTGTCCACGGATGGTTGCCGGGGACACCCCTGAAGGAACAGCCCAGGGGAGAATCGCAGCGAAGCCCGCCGAGCCCGGGCGGCGACCGTTTCGAGGGAGGAGCGAAACAGGCGCGCCGGGAGGGGCGAGCTTCGAAGAGGACGTCTGCACGTCCGACCGGATGCTGGGGAGTCTCGTCCGGCAAGGGTTACCCTAGCCGGAGAAGCGCTAAGATTCGGTTTCCGTAAGGTAAGCTTTCTCAGGTCACGGCCAGGACACGGGCCTTGGGGAAAGCATCGACCAGCGACGCGCCGATCGCCTCGACCCGGTCATTGGCAGCGAGAATGACAATGGAGCCACCAAAGCCGCCGCCGGTCTGCCGCGCGCCGAGCGCCCCGGCGTCCAGCGCGGCCTCCACGAGCGCATCCGTCTCCGGCACGGTGATTTGGTAATCGTCGCGTTGCGAGGCGTGGCTGGACGTCATCAACCGGCCGAACTCCTCGGAATCGCCCGCATTCAGCGCCGCCAGGCCGTCAATGACGCGCTGGTTGTCGGTGATGACATGGCGGGTTCGGCGGGCGAGAAGATCGTCAATGCCGTCGAGACGAGGAAGGTCATCGGGTCCGAGATCGCTCAGAAGCGCGATGCCGAGCGCCTCGCAGGCAGCATTGCATTCGGCGACCCGGGTGGCATAGCCGTCTTCGGTCAGTTGGTGGCTGACACCGGAATGCAGGATCAGGAAGCTGGCGCCCGCCGGCGACGGGGCGGGGCTGTGATCCAGCGTTCGCGTGTCGAGGAAGAGCGCGTTGCCCGGCTCGCCGACCGAGGAGGCGAACTGGTCCATGATCCCGCAGGGCATGCCGACGAAGTCATTCTCGACCGCGCGGGCCTGGATGGCGATTTCCTCGGGCGTCATCTCCTTGCCATAGAGCTCGGTCACGGCGCGCAGGGAGGCCACTTCCAGCGCGGCGGAGCTGGACAGGCCCGCGCCCATCGGCAGGGTCGTGATCAGCGCGATCCGCAGCCCGGTCTCAGCGACATCCGCCTCGGCCACCGCCTTCAGACAGCCCAACACGTAATCCGACCAGCGGCCTTCCTTGCCATCGGTAATGTTGCGGGTCTCGGCATCGTGGAACGTGTCGGAATAGGCCTCAATCACGCCGGGCGCCGGACCGCGGCCCATGGCGATTGCCACGCCAAGCCCGCGCAGCGCCATCGGGAGGACAAACCCGCCATTGTAATCAGTATGTTCCCCCAACAAGTTCACACGCCCCGGCGCAGAGGTCGCAACCTCCGGTGCCAGACCGAAATGCGCCTGGTAGGCGGCGGTCACGCGGGTGGCCAGCTCGGTCTCGCTCACGACGCGGCTCCTTGCTTGTAGTGGGTGTCGGACAGGCTGCGCAGGCGCTCGGCGGCCTGCTCCGCCGTCAGGTCCCGTTGCGCTTCCGAGAGCATCTCGTAGCCGACCATGAACTTGCGCACCGTCGCCGAGCGCAACAGCGGCGGGTAGAAATGCGCGTGCAACTGCCAATGGTCCCAGAGCCCCTTGCGGGTCGGAGCGCCATGCCAGCCCATCGTATAGGGGAACTCGGTCTCGAAGAGGTTGTCATAGCGGGTGCAGAGCCGCTTGAGCACATCGGCCAGCCCGTTGCGCTCGGGCTCGGTGAGGTCGGGCAGGCGCAGCACGTGACGGCGCGGCAGGACGATGGTCTCGAAGGGCCAGACCGCCCACCAGGGGACGACGGCCAGCCAGTCATCGTTTTCGACCACGATCCGGTCCTGTTCTTCGGCTTCGGACGCGGCATATTCGACGAGCAACACATTGCCCGTCTCCGTCAGGTGCCGCTTCTGGCACTCATCTTCCCGCGCGACCTCGTTGGGCAGGAAGTCCGAGGCCCAGATCTGGCCATGCGGGTGCGGCTGCGAGCAGCCCATCACCGCGCCCTTGTTCTCGAACAGCGCCACCCAGTCGTATTTTGCGCCCAGATCCTCGATCTGCTCGGCCCAGACATCGACCACCTTGCGGATCTCGGACACCGGCAGCTCGGGCAGGGTCAGGTCATGACGCTCGGAAAAGCACATGACTCGCGCCGTGCCGCGCACATTGGCGGCGCGAAAGAGCGGGTTTCCCGTGGTGCCGCCTTCGGGGCTGTCTTCCAGCAGCGCCGGAAAGTCGTTGGGAAAGACCCAGGGGCCGGAATAGGCGTCGTTCACCACGCCATTGTTGCGGGTATTGCCGGGGCAGAGATAGCAGCCCGGGTCGAATTTCGGCTTCTCGGACCGGGCGGCCTTCTCTTGCTGTCCGGACCAGGGGCGCTTGTTGCGATGCGGCGAGACAAGCACCCATTCGCCCTTGAGCGGATTGTAGCGGCGATGCGGGGCGTCGGTTGAGACGGTGTTGGGGGCCATCCTGTGAGTCCTTCTGCCTGGGGAGCGGCGCGCGGAAGTGGCGTATTCTTGTTCGATTTTCTTCGGTTACGGGGACGCATGGAGGGCGGGACTGTCTTCTGCCAGGCAGGCTTCCCTCCAGCCGAAACCGCATCCGGGTTGCAGATCGGGTAGCACAGCGGCGGAATTCCGGCAAGAGAAACTGTTCCAATCTGCAAGGGTCGGATTGGCGCAGGCCAGAGAAATCAACAAGCTAATAAACTAATAACGAAACTAATGGAATGCGGCGAGCCACGGCCCGCCGCCCCTGTGTCACGCCTTGAGCGGGTAGCGATCCGACTCCTCGAAGACATCGATCACGATGGTGCCCGCCGTGATGCTGCCGCCATGTTCCGCGCCGCTCGGGATGTTGTAGATCTGGCCCGGGCCATAAGTCTGCGTGTCGCCCGCGATCGTCAGCTCGATGCGGCCTTGCAGCACGGTGCCCCATTGCGCCTTGTGCGCATGCGGCGGAAGCTCGAAATCCTTGTGGAAGATGAAAAAGACGAGAAGCGCATCGTCCGTCCGCATGGCACGGCTCTCGACCACATCCTCCGGGAAGGGAACATCGAGCGCGGGCAGCGCCATCAGGAAATCGGGCAGTTGCATTGGAAGCCTCCTTGTTTCATGGGGCCCTGCCTAGCAGCTTTTTGCGTGTCTTTGCCAGTTTCCCGGGGCGAGGGGTTGCACCCCCGCGCATGATGGCGTATGCGCGGCGCACTTCACAGGCGGGGCCTGGGCCTTCGGGGGAGACATCCTCGTTCGGTCCGCCGGTTGGGCGAGAGCCCGTTATGACCCCGCCGAGGACGCGAAACCGGAAAGGATCCAATATGGCGCTTCCTGACTTCACTCTCCGTCAGCTGCTCGAAGCTGGCGTTCACTTTGGTCACCAGACCCAGCGGTGGAACCCCCGCATGGGCGAGTATATCTACGGTGACCGCAACGGCATCCACATCATGGACCTGACCCAGACCATGCCGATGCTCGAGCAGGCCCTCGTGGCCGTGCGCGACACCGTCGCCAAGGGTGGCCGGATCCTGTTTGTCGGCACCAAGCGCCAGGCGCAGAAGCCGATTGCCGACGCCGCCGAGCGTTGCGCACAGTATTACATGAACCACCGCTGGCTGGGCGGCACGCTGACCAACTGGAAGACCGTCTCCCAGTCGATCCAGCGTCTGAAGTCCATTGACGAGCAGATGGCGATGGGCGCCGAGGGCCTCACCAAGAAAGAGCGCCTGCACATGGAACGCGACCAGACGAAGCTGACCGCTTCGCTGGGCGGCATCCGCGAAATGGGCGGTGTTCCGGACCTTCTCTTCGTCATCGACGTCAACAAGGAAGACCTGGCCATTGCCGAAGCCAAGAAGCTCGGCATCCCGGTCGTCGGCATTGTCGACACCAACGCCTCCCCTGCCGGCGTGGATTACGTGATCCCGGGCAATGACGACGCGGCCCGTGCCATCGCGCTCTATTGCGACCTCGTCTCCCGCGCCGCTCTGGATGGCATGTCCGCCCAGATGGACGCCGCGGGCTACGATATCGGCGAGATGGAAGAAGGCTTTGTCGAGGAGGTTCTCGAAGAAGCTCCCGAGGCAGCCGCCGAAGCAGAGGCTCCGGCTGAGGCCGAGGCTCCTGCCAAGACGGATGCCCCGACCGAAGCCTGATTTACGGATCGCGTGAATCCGTCACGGAACTGACATGTGCGGCGGGCTAAAGCCTGCCGCAACACGACCCCCAATCGAGGAGAGCCAAGAGATGGCGATCACCGCGAAACTGGTGAAAGAACTGCGCGACATGACCGGCGCAGGCATGATGGACGCCAAGAAGGCGCTGACCGAAGTTGAAGGCGATATCGAAGCCGCCATCGACTGGCTGCGCACCAAGGGTCTGGCCAAGGCCGCCAAGAAATCCGACCGCGTCGCCGCGGAAGGCCTGGTGGGCCTGAAGGTCGAGGGTGGCAAGGGCGTTGTCGTCGAAGTCAACTCCGAGACCGACTTCGTCGCCAAGAACCCTGAGTTCCAGGAGATGGTCTCCGGCATCGCTGCCGCAGCACTTGGTGCGGCCGATCTCGAGGCGCTGGCTGCAGCCGATCTCGACGGCAAGACAGTCTCCGAGACCCTGACTGCCAAGATCGCGACCATCGGCGAGAACATGTCGCTGCGCCGCATGACTGCCCTCGAGGGCGACGTGGTGGCCTCCTACATGCATAACGCCGCGGCCCCGGGCCTTGGCAAGATCGGCGTTCTCGTGGCGCTGAAGGGCGGCGACGAAGCGTTCGGCAAGCAGGTCGCGATGCATATCGCTGCCTCCAACCCGGCCTCGCTCTCCGAAGCCGACCTGGACCCGTCCGTCGTCGAGCACGAGAAGCAGGTCCAGATGGACATCGCCCGCGAATCCGGCAAGCCGGAGCAGGTGATCGAGAAGATGATCATCGGCCGCATGAAGAAGTTCATGTCCGAAGTGACCCTGCTCGGCCAGGCTTTCGTCGTGAACCCGGACCTGACGGTCGGTGAAGCCGCCAAGGAAGCCGGCGCGGAAATCACCGCTTTCGTGCGGATGGAAGTCGGCGACGGCATCGAGAAGAAAGAAGAAGACTTCGCAGCCGAAGTCGCTTCGATGCAGAAGTGATCCCGATCGGCAGGGCCGAGGCCCTCCGCTCATAGCAAGATCCGGAACGCCCGCGCCTGAAGCGCGGGCGTTTTTTTTCATGCGGGCATGGACGGGCGCGGACGTGGTCCGTTCCAGTGTCAGGATGGCGCCCGCCCCGCCTCGCCGCCTGCGACCACTCGACGGGCCTCCGCTTCCGCTTTTCCGTTGCACAGGGGCAGGTTGGAGTCGCACTCTCGCGTCGGACCAGCGCCGTCCAAACAGCCATGTCTCCGGGCACCCCGCCCGACGACGTGGCGCGCAAGAAGGAATCTCTCATGTCGGACCCCGTCCTCCATTCCGAATCCGTCGCCGTTGTCACCGGAGCCGCCGCCGGCATCGGGCTTGCCGTGGCGGAAGAATTTGCAGCACTCGGCATGCGCGTCGTCATCGTGGATCTTCGCGCCGACCGCCTGGACGCGGCGAAAGACCGTCTCGCCGCGGCCGGCGCCGCCGATGTCCTCACCGCCGCGCTCGATATCCGTGACGGCTCCGCTTTGGCGAAGCTCGAACAGGAGGTCACGGACAGGTTCGGCGGGACAGATATCTTCGTGAACAATGCCGGAATCCAGCCCGGCAGCCAGATGTTCGGCCCCGAGGAGGCCTGGCGCGCCGTCATCGAAACCAATCTCTGGGGCGTCATCAACGGCACCCGCGCCTTCGTCCCTGGTATGATCGCGCGCGGCCGGCCCGGGCTCGTCATCAATACCGGCTCCAAGCAGGGCATCACGACCCCGCCGGGCGACCCGGCCTATAATGTCGCCAAGGCCGGGGTCAAAGCCTATACGGAAGCGCTTGCCCATGAGCTGCGCTCTGGAGAGGGTGCACATCTGAGCGCGCATCTGCTGATCCCCGGCTTCGTCTTCACCGAGTTGAACGCGAACGGACGCTCCGAGAAACCCGCCGATGCCTGGACGCCAGAGCAGATGGCCAGCTTCATGATGGAGCGGCTTCGGGCGCGCGATTTCTACATTCTCTGCCCGGACAATGATGTCTCGCGCGATCTGGACGAGAAACGCATGGCCTGGGCGATGGGCGACATCATCGAGAACCGCCCGGCACTCTCGCGCTGGCATCCCGACTATGCCGAGACCTTCGCCTCTTATATCAAGGGCGAATAGCCCTCAGGCCTGCACAAAAAAAACCGCCGCACATCCGGGCAGGATGGCGGCGGCGAAGTCGCGAATCTGACGGGCCGGCAGGCTGGGGGCAGAGGCGCGCCCCGATGCCGTTTGGGGACAGGCGGAAAGCCAGGCGTTACATCACGTTGGGGACGAGGACGAACGCCGCCGGATAGCAGATCGCAGGC
The DNA here is from genome assembly GCA_947497945.1 of uncultured Tropicimonas sp. Lineage (GTDB taxonomy): Bacteria > Pseudomonadota > Alphaproteobacteria > Rhodobacterales > Rhodobacteraceae > Tropicimonas. The sequence continues at coordinate 18,164 of CANMIP010000003.1, forward strand.
AGAAACTTCAAATCAGACAAGCGCGGGCAGGTGCAGGCCAGCCATGAGGATCACCGTCAACGCAGCCGCGCCAAGCGCGTCCTGCAGCAGGGTGGCTTCGCAACGGGCGATGGTGTTCTTCAGATCCTGGATCATTTGGGCGGGTCCTGTTCTCTGTCGCTGCTCGTTTGTTGCACCTTTGTTCTCATTTCGAGCGCCAAAAGTAAAGAACTTTTTAAGAACATTTGCGAACACAGGAGAACAAACTGGCTAACCGACTGAAATCAGGCGGATTGCCTTGTCCTGTTCCATTAACCAAAGGAGAACACGGACTGCCGCCCCGCGCGGGGTTTCGAGTTCCGGATCCTCGTCGAGCAGACGGCGCGCATCCTGTTGCGCCACCTGCATCAGCCCGGCCTGCCGCTCCATGTCGGCAATCCGGAATTTCGGCAGGCCCGATTGTGCTGTCCCGATCAGGTCCCCTGCCCCGCGCATCGCAAGATCTTCCTCGGCAATGCGGAACCCGTCCTCGGTCTCGCGCAGGATCTCCAGCCGCCGCCGCGCGCCCTCGTTGAGTGGCCCACGATACATCAGCAGACAGGTCGAGGCCGCCGAGCCGCGCCCGACCCGTCCGCGCAGCTGGTGCAGCTGCGCCAGCCCGAAGCTTTCGGCCTGTTCGATCACCATGATCGAGGCATTGGGCACGTTCACCCCGACCTCGATCACCGTCGTCGCCACCAGCACCGCCGTCTCCCCGGCGACGAACCGGGCCATGGCCGCGTCTTTCTCGGCCGGCGCCATCTGGCCATGGACGAGCCCCACCGTGCCCTCTCCGAGCGCCGCACGCAGATGCCGGAAGCGTTCCTCGGCCGCCGTCATGTCGACAACCTCGCTCTCCTCGACCAGCGGGCAGACCCAATAGGCCTGCTGCCCGTCGGCCACGGCGCGTTTCAGGTGCTCGACCACTTCCTCGATCCGCCCGGAGGAGACCAGGGCGGTCTTCACCGGCGTTCGTCCCGGTGGTTTTTCGTCGAGTATCGAAAGATCCATATCGCCATATTGCGCCAGGGACAGGCTGCGCGGGATCGGCGTCGCCGTCATGACGAGCACATCCACCGATTGCCCCTTCGCCCCAAGCTCCATCCTCTGCGCAACGCCAAATCGGTGCTGCTCATCGATAATCGAAAGGCGAAGGTCATGGAATTCCACGTCTTTCTGGAAAACGGCATGGGTGCCGACAAGGATCTGAATGTCACCCTTCGCCAGCGCTTCCAGCTTGGCGCGCCGCTCCGCCCCCTTGTCGCGCCCAGTCAGGACCTCCAGCACCACGCCCGCGCTCTCCGCCAGCGGACGGATCGAATCGAGATGCTGGCGGGCAAGGATTTCGGTCGGGGCCATCATCACGCCCTGCCCGCCCGCCTCCACCGCCACGAGCAGCGCCATGACCGCCACCAGGGTCTTTCCGGCGCCCACATCGCCCTGAAGCAGCCGCGACATCCGCTTCTCGCCCGCCATGTCCGCCGCGATCTCTGCGATCGCCCGCTCCTGTGCCCCGGTCGGCCGGTAGGGCAGCGCCTCAAGCACCCTGCCCTGCAGCCGCCCCGTCGCCACCGAAGACCGCCCTTTGCCGCGCCGTTCGATCCGCCGCGCCAGCGCCAGGGTGACCTGATGGGCGAAGAGCTCATCATAGGCCAGCCGGCGCCGGGTTGGAGAATCGGCGGAAATCTCCTTGAGCCCGACCGGATTGTGCGCGGCCTCCATCGCCGCGCGCCAGCCTGGCCAGCCTTCGCGGACCACAAGCCCCGGATCGCTCCATTCCGCCAGCTCCGGCGCGCGCGCCAGGGCCCCGCGCACCGCCTTGAACATCAGCTTCTGCGTCACGCCCGAGGTCAGTGGATAGACAGGCTCGAAAGCCGGGATCTCCCCCGCCTCCTCCGGGCGCAGGATATGGTCCGGATGGGTCATCTGCGCGACGCCATCGAAGAGCTCGATCTTGCCGGAAACGACCCGGCGCTGCCCGGTCGGGAGTTGCTTCTGCAGATAGTCCGGATGGGCATGGAAGAAGACGAGCTGGAAACTCGTCTGTGTATCCTCGACCACGACCCTGTAGGGGCCGCCCCGCCGGCTTGGCGCCCGATGCTGGCCGACCAGCACCTCGACACTGGCCGTCCGCGGCAGATCCAGCCCTTGCACGCTTGGAACGAGCTGCCGATCGACGCCCGAATGCGGCAAGGTGAAGATCAGGTCGCGCGGCCGCAGAACGTCCATCTGCCCGAGATTGCGCGCAACCTTCGGGCCGACGCCTTCCAGCGTCTCCAGCTCCGCGAAAAGCGGGAAAAGGATCGGGGGACGTCCGCTCATGCCTGTCCAATCAACGCCAGCCAACCGTCTTCATCCAGAGTTTCGACGCCCATCTCCGCGGCCTTTTTCGCCTTGGAGCCGGCGCCGGGCCCCGCGACGAGAAGGTCGGTCTTCTTCGAAACCGATCCCGAAACCTTCGCACCAAGCGCTTCCGCCCGCGCCTTGGCTTCGGCCCGTGTCATCTTCTCCAACGAGCCGGTGAAGACCACGGTCTTGCCGGCCACCGGGCTGCCCTCGCTCGCCGGGGCCGCGACATCCGCGATGGTCAACCGCTCCGCCAGGGCATCGATCACCGCGCGTTCCGCAGGCTGGGCCATGGCGGTGAGCAGAGAGCAGACCAGGGTCTCTCCGATCCCGTCGACGGAGAGCAGCTCGGACCAGCTCGGGCTCTCGGACAGCAGCGGCTTACGGGCCTTGGCGTCCGGTGCCGCCATAGCGGGCTCCCCGGCCGCGCCGTCCAGCACGGCCTCCAGCGCGGCCCAACTGCCGAAATGACGCGCCAGCGTGGCCGCTGCAACTTCGCCCAGATGCCGAATTCCAAGCGCGAAGAGAAAACGATTCAACGGGATATTCCGTTTTTCTTCAATTGCCTGGAAGAGGTTCTTCGCGGATTTCTCGCCCCAGCCCTCGCGGTTCTGCAGCTGTTGCAGCCCGGTTCCGTATCGGCCTTCGAGATCGAAAATATCCGCCGGTGTTTGAATCCAACCGTCCTGGTGAAAGGCTTCGACCTGTTTCGCGCCCAGACCTTCGATGTCGAAAGCGGCGCGGGATACGAAATGTTTCAGCTTCTCGACGGCCTGCGCCTCGCAAATCATCCCGCCGGAGCACCGGCGGACGGAATCGCCCTCCTCGCGGATCGCCGCAGATCGGCAGATCGGGCAGAGCGTCGGAAACTCGTAGGGCTCCGAACCGGCGCTTCGCTTCGACAGATCCACATCGGCAATCTTCGGGATGACATCGCCCGCGCGATAGACCTGGACCCAGTCGCCGACCCGAATATCCCGGCCCTCGCGGATCAGCCCTCCGGAATTGTCGCGCCCGGCGATGTAGTCCTCGTTGTGCAGTGTCGCGTTCGAGACCACGACCCCGCCGACGGTTACGGGCTGCAAACGGGCCACCGGGCTGAGCGCGCCGGTCCGACCAACCTGGATGTCGATCCCTTCCAACCGGGTCCAGGCCAGCTCGGCCGGGAATTTATGCGCAATCGCCCAGCGGGGGGTGGTCGAGCGGAGACCGAGCCGCGCCTGGTAGGACAGATCGTCGACCTTGTAGACGACACCGTCGATATCGTAGCCGAGCGTGGCCCGCTGCGCCTCGATCTCGCGATACTGGGCGAGAAGCGCGCCGGAATCTTCGCACCGGCGGGTCAACGGGTTGGTTTCGAAACCGAGTTCCGCCAGTCGGGCGATCGCATCAAACTGGGTTTCGGCGAGGGGTTCGGAATGCTCGCCCCAGGCATAGGCAAAGAAACGCAGCGGGCGGGCGCGGGTGACCGTCGCGTCGAGCTGGCGCAACGAGCCCGCCGCCGCGTTGCGGGGATTGGCGAACTCCTTGCCGCCCCGCTTGCCGCGGTCCTCCGCGGCTTCAGCGAGGATGCGCGCGTTCAGCGCCTCGAAATCGGCATGGCTCATGTAGACCTCGCCCCGAATTTCGAGGATCGCGGGAGCGCCTGCAATCACCTGGGGGATGTCTGCGATCATGCGCGCGTTCTCGGTGACATTCTCTCCCTGGCTCCCGTCCCCCCGCGTTGCGGCCTGCACCAGTTTCCCGGATTCGTAGCGCAGCGACAGCGAAACCCCGTCGATCTTGGGCTCCGCCGTATAGGCCAGGCTGTCCGCCTCCGAGAGGCCGAGGAAATTCCGGATCGTACGATCGAACTCGGTCACGTCCGACTCTTCGAACGCGTTGCTGAGCGAGAGCATGCGCACGGTATGGGCGACCTTTTCGAACCCCTCCGCTGGCGCGGCACCGACCTGGCGGCTTGGCGAGTCCGCACGAACGAGGGCCGGGAAGCGCGCCTCGATCGCCGCGTTGCGCCGTTTGAGAGCGTCGAACTCCGCGTCACTCATCATGGGCGCATCATCGGTATGATAGGCGCTGTTCGCGGCGGCCAGGTCTTCGGCCAACCGGGCCAGCTCAGCCGCAGCCTGTTCGGCGCTCAATCCTTCGACCGCTATCGTCCGTGTCACGGCATCCTCCATCTCGCAGGTTCCCGAGTGATACGGGCAGCGCCGACCGAGGGCCAGACTCGAGGCGGGAAATCTCACGACATACGAAGATTCACGTCGTCTGTCGGTGATGGCTCACCGGTCGATGCTGGATGCGTCGCCTACAAGGGACGGCAAATCCCTCGCCAGAACAAAAAAAGGGCGGCCATGTCACCATGAACCGCCCCGAGATACACTGCCTTGAGGGAAGTCTTTGATCCCAGGCCGGCTCAATATGCCGGCCCGGGATCATCGCGAGTGGAACCTCATGTCGGGCTCAGGCGCCTACGGCGACGCGGCGATCCATCGAATCCGCGTCCGGATCGCGCAGCACGTAGCCACGGCCCCATACGGTCTCGATATAGTTGTCGCCACCGGTGGCCTGGCTGAGTTTCTTGCGCAGCTTGCAGATGAAAACATCGATGATCTTCAGCTCGGGCTCGTCCATGCCGCCATAAAGATGGTTGAGGAACATCTCCTTGGTCAGGGTCGTCCCCTTGCGGAGGCTCAGAAGCTCCAGCATCTGGTATTCCTTGCCGGTCAGGTGCACACCCTTGCCATCGACCTCGACTGTCTTGGCATCGAGATTGACGATGACCTTGCCGGTACGAATCACCGACTGGGCATGGCCCTTGGAGCGTCGGATGATGGCGTGGATCCGGGCAACCAGTTCTTCGCGGTGGAAGGGCTTGGTAAGATAGTCGTCGGCCCCGAAACCGAATCCCTTGATCTTGTTATCCGTGTCGTCGGCCCCAGAGAGGATCAGCGTCGGCGTTTCGATCCGGGCCAGGCGGAGCTGGCGAAGCACCTCGTGACCGGTCATGTCCGGAAGACCGAGATCCAGCAGGATAAGGTCGTAGTCATAAAGCTTTGCGAGATCGATTGCCTCTTCCCCAAGATCGGTCGAGTAGACATTCAGGTTCGCATGAGTGAGCATCATTTCGATGCTCTTGGCTGTTGCCGGATCGTCTTCGACGAGCAGGACACGCATTATCTTTCTCCGCTTCATTCCCTCGTTGACATTAACATGACCCGAATTGGTTAACCCGTGATTACCGAATACGGATCATATTAATTTCAATCAAGGGTTGCACATCCCAAGAAATGGTTAACCTCGCTATTTTGGGGGAGTACGGAATTCCTGAAGCCGTGTTGTCTTTAGGGCGGCTTCGCCATGGGAGGCAATCGCGCTCGCCCAACTGTCATATTCTTCTTCGGAAAGCGCATACCGCTTGCGGGCCTCGTCAACCGTGATCAAACCGCCGCGCACGGCCTTCACGACCGCGGCCTTGCGGCTTGCAACCCAACGGCGTGTGTCGCTGGGAGGCAGATCGGCCCGGGTCATGATGGTTCCATCCGGCAGGGTCACGGCTCGCGGGCCGTCGATTTTCTTGATGAACATGTCTCGCACCTACAGGAAGCTGTCGTTTCAAAGGTTTACGGAAGCTCGACGAAGACCCGTTCTCTGGCCTCCGGAGCCCTCGCTCCTCGCCGCCGTCTTGAGCACATGCTGTGCAATAGCTGTGCAAAATCGGTTAAGCGGCCCCGCCGGCACTTCGCCAAAATACGTTCAATGCTCCGCTTTTTCCGTCCCCCGATCAGCCCCTCCGGAAACCTTGCCTTGACAGTTTCGCCCGGCATCGCCATCTGCTGCTTTCCGGTGCAACGCCGCAAAGCACCCGCAATTCTCCGGTACAAGATGGCACTCGACAAGAATATCCATTTGAATTCCCTCGGCTTTCCGAAGCCTCCCAGCGAAACGCGCGTGGTCGTGGCGATGTCCGGCGGTGTTGATTCGTCGGTCGTGGCGGCAGAACTGGCCAGCGAGGGATATGATGTCGTCGGGGTCACCTTGCAGCTTTACGATCACGGCGCAGCGCTGGCCAAAAAGGGAGCCTGCTGCGCGGGAATCGACATTCACGACGCACGCCGCGTCGCAGAAGACATGGGATTTCCCCATTACGTGCTCGACTACGAGAATATCTTCCGGGAAACCGTTATCGACGAATTCGCTGATTCCTACCTCGCCGGCGCGACCCCCGTGCCCTGCATTCGCTGCAACGAGCGGGTCAAGTTCAAGGACCTTCTGGAAACCGCGCGCGACCTCGACGCCGATTGCATGGCGACGGGACATTACATCCAGCGCAAGATCGGCGCGCAGGGACCGGAGTTGCATGCCGGCGCGGATCCGCGTCGCGACCAGTCCTATTTCCTGTTCTCGACCACCCCCGAACAGCTTGATTTCCTGCGCTTTCCGCTGGGTCACCTTGCCAGCAAGGACGAGACCCGGGCGTTGGCGGCAAAACATGGCCTGATGGTTGCGGACAAGCCGGACAGCCAGGATATCTGCTTTGTTCCGGACGGGAACTACGCCTCCGTGATCGAGAAACTGCGCCCGGGCGCCGGCGAGCCGGGCGAGATCGTGCATCTCGACGGGCGTGTGCTGGCACAGCATGAGGGCGTGATCCACTACACGATCGGGCAGCGGCGCGGGCTCGGCATTGGCGGGCTGTCAGAGCCGCTCTACGTCGTCAGGCTTGACCCCGACGCCCGGCAGGTCCTTGTCGGCCCGAAGGAAGCGTTGTCGACGCGGACGGTTCCGATACGGGAAATTAACTGGTTGGGCGATGAGCCGCTGCAGAGCCGGGCGGAATGGCCGCTCTCGGTCAAGGTGCGTTCGACCCGGCCGCCGCGCGAGGCGATCCTGCGCCCGACCGGCCCGGATACCGGCGAGGTCGAGCTGTTCACCGCGGAAGAGGGTGTGTCGCCCGGCCAGGCCTGTGTCTTCTACCAGAACGAGGGCACGCGGATCCTGGGCGGCGGCTGGATCTGGCGCGGCTGAGGCAGCGCCAGCACCTGCCCCCCTCGACAAATGCCCGCGCGCGTCTCACAACGCCCGTGGACAAAGGATTAACGTGTGGCAGGGAACATCATGGCAGGACGAGTCATCATTGTAGGCGGCGGTTACGTGGGCAGCGAGCTTGCGCGGGCGCTGGACGGCAATGCCGATGTGACATTGGTCGAACAGCGCGAAACCTTCTGCCATGTGCCGGCGCTGATTCGGGCGGTCGTGCAGCCCGACCATGTCGAGAAGGCGATGTTCCGATACGACTCGCTGCTGCGCAACGGCCGCGTGGTGCGCGGGCGCGCAGCCTCGGTCGATGGCAATGGCGTCACTTTGGAAGACGGGACGCGGCTGGACGCGGAGGCGATCGTGCTGGCCACCGGGTCGCGCCACAGCGCCGCTTTCAAGCCGGAGGGCAGCTCGGTCGAGGGGCTGCGCAAGGCCAATCTCGCCCTTGGCGAGGCAGTGGCGGCGGCGCGCCATGTGGCGGTGGTCGGCGGCGGCGCGCTCGGGGTTGAACTGGCCGGGGAGATCCGCGCAGCCCGCCCCGATACCCAGGTGACGCTGGTGTCGGCAGGCCCGCTGCTGGAAGGCTACGAGGCGCGGCTGGGCAAGGCGCTGAGCCGCAAGCTGAAGCTCCTGGGCGCCGAGCTGGTGCAGGGGCGCGCCATTGATCTGACATCGACGCAAGAGGCTTTCGCAGGGCCGCTGCGGTTGGAGGATGGCCGCGAGATCGACGCCGATCTCGTTATCCCCGCACTCGGCTCGACGCCGGACACGACGTTGCTTGACGGTCTCGACGGCTTTCAAAAGAGCCCGGACGGGCGGGCGGTCTGTGACAGCTGGATGCGGCCTTCGACCTTTCCCAACATCTTCGCGGCCGGGGATGCAGCGGAGAATGGCGACCCGATGACCATCGTCGGCGCCTCGCGGCAGGTGCTCTGGCTCACGCGCGCGGTTCGCACGGTGCTGTCCGGCAAGGACATCGAGCGCAGCGCCGGATATCACGCCTGGGTCCGGCCGCCGCTTCTGGTGCCGCTTGGCCCGCAAATGGGAAATTCCATCCTGCCGATCATAGGGCTTGTCGGGAATTCGATGACGCGGAGGGTCAAGGGGCGCGATCTCTTCCTGCCAAAATACAGGAAGCTCTTTCGGACCGGGTAGAAGCACCGCGCCTGCCGGCTCCCGAGGCAGGCGCTCCGTTCCCCGTCCCCCGGATCAGCGCAGCCCTTCCAGCACCGCGCGGGCAGCGCGCAGGCCGGGCGCTTCCTTGCCGCGCCCGAGGCGCTTCATCGTCAGGCGCATGGCCTCTTCCTGCCCCCCTGGCGATCGCAGCAGCTCGAGCAGCGCCGGCGCGATGCGCTCGGGACGGCAGGCCTCGCCGGTGAATTCGGGAACGGCGCGGGTCTCCGAGACCAGATTGACCAGCGTGAACGTATCGACCAGCAACATGCGGGTGACGATCTGGCGGCTGATCCAATTCGCGTCATAGGCGATCACCATCGGCGTGTTGGCGGCGGCAAGCTCCAGCGAGACGGTGCCGGAGGCGGCCAGCGCGACGTCGGCGGCGGCAAAGGCGGCGCGCTTCTCCGCTGCGGCGGCATCCGGGGTCCGGCGGCGCGGGTCGAGCAGGATGGGCGTGCCGGGCCAGTCCTGAAGCGCGGCCTGCATCGCATCCGCCTTGGCGGCAACCGTCGGGACGACGACCCGCGCCTCGGGACGTTCCTTCAGGACCCTTTCGAGGGTCTCGCCAAAGACCGGCGCAAGCCGCTTGATCTCGCCGCCACGCGAACCGGGCAATGTCAGGATCAGCGGCACATCCGGCCCAATGGCGAGAGATTCACGGAAATGCGCCCCCTCCTCCGCTGTCGCCTGTGTCTCGGCGACCACCGGGTGGCCAACGAAATCGCAGCGCATCCCGGCCTCTTGCATATAGGGCGGCTCGAAAGGCAGCAGCGCGAGCACCTGGTCGATGATCGGCGCCATCTTCGCCGCGCGTCCCGGACGCCAGGCCCAGACCGTCGGCGCCACGTAATGGACCGTTCGCAGCCCGGGGCTCCGCTTGCGGATCTCCTTGGCGAGCCGGATGTTGAACGCCGGCAGGTCGATGGTGATCAGCACGTCCGGCGCGAAATCCACCGCCGTATCGACGGTCTGGAACAGCCGGCGGCGGATGTGGAGGTATTTCGGCAGGATCTCGACGATCCCCATCAGCGACAGCTCGGAAAGCGGGAACAGGCTCTCCAGTCCCTGCGCCTGCATCTGCTCGCCGCCAATGCCATGGAAGCTGACATCCGGCGCCAGCGCCTTCAGGCCCGCCATCAGCGCGCCTCCGAGCTTGTCACCCGAGGGCTCGCCCGCAACGATGAAGACACGCATCTCAGCCCCCTTTCGGCCGCACCCAGAGGAACAGCCCCGCCTCATCGGCGATCCGGATGGTCTCCTCGGGGTCGAGCAACATCACGCCGCCCGCCTCGATCACCACCCCCTTGAGCCCCGCGACCGAAGCCGCGCGCAACGTGTCCGGACCAATGGCCGGCAGGTCGACCCGGCGGTCCTGCCCCGGCTTCGGCGCCTTGAAGAGCAAGCCGCCCTCTGGCAGCCCGTCGCGCGCGCGCGCCAGCGAGGTCAGCATCCAGTCCGTCCCCGGCATCGCCTCGATGGCCAGCGCCTGGCGATGGGCAACGATGCAGGACTGCCCGACATCGGCCGCGCCCATGGCCGCGACGATCTCCTCGCCACGCTCGGCATCGGCGCGGTCCTTCCGGTCCGGCCGGAGCGCCGTCAGCACACCGGCGGCCGGCAGCAACTCGGGCAGGATTTCATGTGCCCCGCGCACAGCCATACCAGTCTCCTCGAAAAGCGCGATCGCTTCGCGCAATGCCCCATCATCACCACGCCGGAGCCCCCGCACAAGCCGGGGCAACAGGAGCAGCGTCGCGAAATCGAGCCGGGAGAGGCGCAGCCTCGGCCGGGTGATACCGCCAGCCATGCAGATCTCGCTGACACCGGCCGCCTTCAGCCGTCGCACCAGCCCGCCCAGCCCTTCGAGCGAGAAGGTCAGATCCGGTGGAACAGAGCCCTCCGCCTCGGCATAGCCACAGACCAGCACCTCCCGGTCTTCGGCGCGCAGCCCCTCGACCAGGATCTCGGGCAAACGCCCGCGTCCGGCGATCAGCGCCAGCACGCGCGCGCCCTATTCCGGCTGGTGAAAGCTGCGGTCGCTCTCGCCGGTGATGAAATCGACAATCTGGCGCACATAGTCGCTGTCAGAGGCCTCGCCGAGCGCCGCGGCGCGCTCCTTGAAGGTCCCGCCTTCGGCTGCCAGCGCCTTGTAGGCCGCACGCAGCTCGGCAATGTCGATCCGCTCCAGCCCGCGCCGCTTCAGCCCGATCAGGTTGAGCCCGACAAGGTGACCGGCCGCGCCCTGGACCTGCCCGAAGGGGATCACGTCCTTCTCGATCTTGGTCAGCCCGCCGATGATCGCGCCCTGCCCGACCCGCACCCATTGATGCACGCCCGAGATACCGCCGATGATCACGTCATCCCCGATATGGCAATGCCCCGCGAGGCCGGAATTGTTGACCATGATCACGCGATTGCCGACCTGGCAGTCATGCGCGATATGGGTTCCGGCCATCAGCAGGCAATCGTCGCCGACACGGGTGACGCCGCCGCCGCCCTCGGTGCCCGGGTTGATCGTCACATGCTCGCGGATCCGGTTGCGGGCGCCGATGACGAGCTTGGTGTCCTCGCCGTGGAATTTCAGATCCTGCGGGATCTCGCCGATCACCGAGAAAGGGAAGATCACCGTCTCCGCACCGATCTCTGTATCGCCGGTGAGAACGACATGGGACTTGATCACCACGCGTTCGCCGAGCCGAACCTTCGGTCCGATGACTGCGAAAGGCCCGATGCTGACCCCCGGCCCAATCTCCGCCCCTTCGTCGATGACAGCCATGGGGTGGATGCGGGCGGTTGCGTCAATGGCCATTCTCAGCCCTCCGATTTTTCTTCTTTCGGCAGCTGGACCATGGCGGAGAACTCCGCCTCGGCCGCCAGCTCGCCATTGACCAGTGCCTTGCCCTCGAACTTGCCAATCCGGGATCCCGCGCGCTTGACCGAGACATGCAGTTCCAGCACGTCGCCGGGCACCACGGGACGACGGAACTTCGCCTTGTCCACCGTGGTGAAATAGATCATCAGCTGCTCGCTGATCCCACGCGACAGGCCGATCAGCACCGCTGAGGTCTGGGCCATGGCTTCGATCACGAGCACGCCCGGCATCACCGGGTGGCCAGGGAAATGACCCTGGAAATGCGGCTCGTTGAAGGTCACGTTCTTGATCCCGACAGCGCTCTCGCCCGCCACGATATCCCGCACATGGTCAATCATCAGGAACGGATAACGATGCGGGAGGATCTTCAGGATGGTCTCGTGATCCGCCTCCAGAAGCGGGCTCTTCTCTTCGGTCATATGGTCGGCTGCCTTTGTCTCTTCTTTCCGCCGCGCCCGCGGCTTCCCGGCCTCCTACACCGCCACTCCCGCCACGGCAAGCACGGCCATTCGGCTCGGCTATTCCGAGCTCTCCTGCGCGCCCTCCGGCAATGGCTGCTCCGCGTCCGCCGGGGCCTCGCCTTCCTCGGCGGTTTCGCCTGCCTCCGTAGCTTGCCCGTCGCCGAGAACGGCATCGATCCGCTCAATCGCAAGGTCGGTCACGTCAATGGAATCCGCCGAGAGGATCACCGCGCGGTCATCCAGCAACGCCACGGCCCCGATGCCGCGCATGATGTCCGACAGGATCGGCAACACCCGCCCGGTGAAGACCCGCCGCTCAAGGTCGCGCCGGCGCTGCAAGGCATTGATCCGGGCATCCTGGTCCTTGCGCAGCTCGACCACCTTGGCGTCGAACGCATCGGCCAGCGCCCGGAATTCCACCGCCGAGACCTGCTTGCGCTTCTCCGTCAGCTCCAGTTCTTCCGCCTTGAGCGTCTCGGTCAGCGCCCTGTTGCGCTCCGCCAGCGCGTTCGACGCCTGGTCGATCTCGCGCTGGAGGCGTTTGCCGAAGAGGGTCTCCGAATAGATCCGGTCCTGGTCCAGCGTCAGCACCGGCGAGCCGGAAGGACCGGAGGGCGAGAAGACCTGTGCGCAGGCAGGCGCCGGGACCATCTGCGCCCCGACCGCCAGGGCCAGTGCAAGGGCCAGGGCTCGGCCCGATGCACGGCGCTCGGAAAAGCGCCGCCGCATCAGAAGGTCGTCGAGACGGTGAATTCGAAATTCTGCTCGTCGTCGTAGTCTTCTTTCAGCAGGGGCTGCGAGAAGTTGAACCGGAGCGGACCGAGCGGCGAGTCCCACAGAAGGGCGACACCGATGGCGGAGCGCAGGTAGAACTCGTCATCCACCTCGTCATCCCCATCCGGCCCGCCGGCCGCGTCGTCCAGCCCCCAGACCGAGCCGATATCCCAGAAGACACCGCCATTGATGCCGTATTCCTCCGGCAGTCCGAGCGGGAACTCCGCCTCGAACCGGGCCACGGCGAACATGTTGCCGCCCAGCACGTCCTCGTTGTCGACATTGAGGTCCCGCGGGCCGACGCCGTTGGGCTCGAAGCCGCGCAATTTGTTGGAGAGCATGTAGCGTTCGAAGATCCGGCTGCTGCCGCCCGAATAGGCGACCGCGCCGCCTTCGATCTCGGCCCGCAGCGTCACGTCCTCGTTGAACACCTGCCGTTTGGCACGGGCCAGCGCCTCCGTGCGCACGAAGCTCGCACCATCCTCGCGGCCGCCAAAGTCCTGACGGAAACGCAGGTAGATGCCTCCGCGCGGATCAAGCCCGGTGTTGAGCGTGTCGTAGATGTAGGAATATCCGACCGAGAAGGAGGTCAGACCGCCCATCTCCTCCTCCGTCTCCAGGATGTAGGAGGAGCCGGCATCGGCATCATCATCCTCGTCATCCCCGGTATCGACGCCGTGCAGCTTGCCGTAATCGGCGCTGAAGCGCAGCCCGAGGCTCGACTGTTCGGTCAGCGGGAAGGTGAAGGAGGGCGCGAACTTGCCACGATCGGTGTCGTAGGAGGAGTTATCCTGCTCCGTCGTGCGGTAATACATGTTCAGGCCGAAGGTCACGTCCCGTTCCAGGAAAGCCGGCTCGATGAAGTTGAAGCTGAAGCTCGTGGTCGATCCCGTGGTGCCGAGGCTTGCGCTCAGGACCTGGCCGCGACCAAGGAAGTTGCGCTCCGAGAAGGAGAAGTTGAAGCCCAGACCGTCATTGGTGCCGTAGCTGGCGCCAAAACCGAGCGAGCCGGTCGCCCTTTCCTCGACATCCACATCGACGACCACGAGGTCGCTGCGCGAGCCCTCGCGGGCCTCGACCTGGCTATCCTGGAAGAAACCGAGCGCCCGGATGCGTTCGGCGCCGGCGCGGATCTCGCGGGCGTTGAACGGGTCGCCCTCGACCACGTCGAACTGGCGGCGCACGACGCGGTCCAGCGTCGTCGTGTTGCCCTCGATATCGATCCGCTCGATGAAGATGCGCGGGCCGCGGCTGATGACATATTCGATGTCCAGCGTCAGGTCGCGGTCATTGCGGGTCACGCGCGGCGTCACGCGGATGAAATCGAGCCCCTCACGGGTGGCGAGCCGTTCCAGCCGGGCGATGTCGGTGTCGATCGGCACCGGCGAATAGACGCGGCCGGAGCGCAGCCGCGTGGCCGCGATGAAGGCATCGATATTGATATCCGGCTCCTCGGAGCTGACGGAGACCTCGCCGATGCGGAATTGCTGCCCCTCGCGGACATTGAAGGTCACAAGGTAGCCGCGGCGGTTGCGGTCGATCTCGGCGGTGGTCGAAAGCACCTCGAAATCCACGTAGCCGCGGTTGGTGTAGAAATCCTTCAGCAGCTGCTTGTCATATTCCAGCCGGTCCTCGACCAGCGTGTCACGCTGCACGAGGCTGCGGAAGACGCCGGCCTGCTTGGTGTCGAGCGCGCGGCGCAGCCGGGATTCGGAATAGTTGCGGTTGCCGACGAAGGAGAGACGCTCGATCTCGGACACCCGGCCTTCCTGGATCTCGAAGACCAGGTCGACGCGATTGTCCGAGCGGCGGATGATCTTCGGCGTTACCGACGCGGCGATGCGTCCGCCCTGGCGATAGGCATCGGCGATGCGCGCGGCGTCGGCCTCGGCCACGGAGGGCGAATAGACCCGGCGCGAGCGCGAATCGATGATCGTCGACATGTTCTCGTCGTTGATCCGCCTGTTGCCCTCGAAGGCGATCACGTTGATGGTCGGGTATTCCTGCACCTTGATGACCAGGGTGTTACCGCGCGGTTCAAGCTCTATGGATTCGAACAGGCCGGAGGCCGCGATGCTCTGATAGGCATCGTTGAGCTGGGCCGCGGAGACGGTCTCGCCCTTGCCGATCCCGGCATAGGTGGCGATCGTCGCGGCATCGACCCGCTGGTTGCCCTGAATGTCGAGCTGGCTGAAACTGTAGCTCTGCGCCAGCGCCGCTATCGGCGCGAGCGCGCCTGAAAAGGCAAGGACGCCTGCGACTGCGAGAGCCGCGATCCGTGAAGTTGTCCCCATTGCACCGCTCTTTCGGGCGGTCATGGCAGCGCCGCCCGTTTTCTTGTCTGTCATGCCGTCGCTCCCAGGCGCGAGGTTCTCGAAATCAAGACCTAGCTAGCTGGCTTCGACTGCCTTGTCAAAACGACAAAGGGCGCCGCTTTCGCGTCGCCCCTTTCCGGCAACATAGGCGAAAACCCGCCACATGCCCCGATTATCTCTGTCCGGCGTCTCAGCCGGTGAGGAAGGCGCCAAGTGCGGCCCCGGTCATCAGCGCCGCGCCAATGGTGCCGATATAGAAGAAACGATCCCAGTTAAGCTGCACCAGAAGGCTGATGGAGCGATATCCGGCGGTCATGGTCTGCATGGGTCACCCCTCTCATACGATTTCCCGTTGACCTCAATCTAAGAGAGGATTGTGACCAGATTGGGGCGGCAGCCGGGGCCTACGGGCAGAAAAGATCGTTGGTCAGGGCGAAAACCATCAGGGAAAGCATCAGGGTCAGCCCGATTCCCATGAGGATTCGCAGCGCCGCATCGCTTGGCGGACGCCCGGTGATCGCCTCGAAGAGGTGGAAGGTCAGGTGCCCGCCATCGAGGACCGGGATCGGGAAGAGGTTCAGCAGCCCGACCGCCGTCGAGAGCACGGCGATGAACCAGATGAAGTTCCCCGCCCCCTGGCTGGCGGCCGCGCCAGAGGTCTCGGCGATACCGATCGGCCCGCGCAGGTTGCACGAAGAGATCGCCCCCGTGACCATATGCCAGAGCCCGGAGAGCGAGTTCTCGACAATGAACCATGTCCGCTCGGCGCCATATTGCACCGATTCCCAGACGCCGGGCGTCTCGGTCGCCGGGGTGAAGAGCAACCCGCCGGTGATTCCCACCAGCCAGCGGGTCTCGAACCCGCCTTCGCCGGTCGGCAGGTCGACCCGGCGCGGCGCCAGCGTGACCTGCATCTCCGAGCCGTCGCGCCAGACATCCAGCGTCAGTTCACGCCCGTCGGAGGCCGACACGATGTCCTGCATCTGTTTGAACGCGGTGATCTTTTCGCCGTCGATCGCGGTGATCACATCGCCGATCCGAATCCCGGCATCCATTGCCGCCGACCCCGCCTGCAGCCCGTCCACCATTGGCGGGAAAGGGAACGGTCCGTCGACCTGCGACGCGCCCCCTGCCCGCTCGATCTCGTAGGCAACCGTTTCCGACACTTCCAGACCGCGCACCGCCTCGAAGAACCCGGCATAGTCCAGGGTCTCCTGTCCGCCCACGGCGAGAATCGCGTCGCCGGGCAGCAGCGCCTGCACCGTCTGGGGCATCGGCTTGAGCGTGCCGATCTCCACCGGCTCCTTCGGCGTGCCCTGCACCAGCGCCATCGAGGAGAAGACCAGGATCGACAGGATGAAGTTGAAGATCGGACCCGCGGCGACCGTCGCCGCCCGCGCCCAGAGCGGCGCGCCATGCATGGTGTGGCGTTTCTCTTCCTCGTCGAGGTCGTCATAGCTGTCCGAGGCCTTGTCCGAGGCCGCGCTCGCATCGCCGAGGAATTTCACGTAGCCGCCAAAGGGCAGCGCGGCGACCTGCCATTGCGTCCCGTGCTTGTCCATGCGCTTGAGCAGCACCGGACCGAAACCGATGGAAAAGACCTCCGCCTTGATCCCCGACCAGCGGCCGACGATGTAATGGCCATACTCATGCACGAAAACAATGACGCTGAGCGCCACGACAAAGGCGGCAATAGTCCAGAGAAGCCCACCGAACTGGGGAATGATCGTCGCAAAATCCATATCGCTCAGGCGTCCATTTTGATCCGGGAGGCGGCCTCGGCCGCTCGTATCCGGGCGACATGATCGGTTTCGATGACATCTTCAAGGCGCATCCGGTCACATTTCAGGGCGTTCTCGCGATCCATCGCGTGAAGCACCTCCTCCACGACCACCGCCATATCCGTGAAACGGATCTCGCGGGCCAGGAACGCGTCGAGCGCCTGCTCCTTGGCGGCGTTGAAGACCGCGCCGGACAGCCCCCGTGTCTCCATCACCTCGCGGGCAAGTCGAAGCGCCGGCCAGCGCGCCTCGCAGGGCGCACGAAATTCCAGCGTGCCGATCGCCGCCAGGTCCAGCCGCTCCACCGGCAGCTTCTGCCGCTTCGGGTAATGCAGCGCATAGCCGATCGCATGGCGCATATCCGCCGGGCCGACATGGGCCATCAACGCTCCGTCCTGGAATCCCACCAGCGCGTGGACAAGCGACTGCGGATGCACAAGCACCTCGATCTGGCTCGGCAAAAATCCAAAAAACTCACGTGTTTCAATAAGTTCCAGGGACTTGTTGAACATGGACGCGGAATCGACCGTGATCCGCTGGCCCATGTCCCAATTGGGATGCGTGCTCGCCTGTTCCGGCGTCGCCTTCGGCAGATCCTCCAACGGCCAGTCCCGGAACGCCCCCCCGGAGGCGGTGATGATCACCCGCTCGACCTCGGACACATCTTCGCCGACAAGGGCTTGCCAGACGGCGCTGTGCTCGCTGTCCACCGGCAGCACATCCGAGCCATGCGCATGCGCGGTCCGCATCAGCAACTCGCCCGCGCAGACCAGCGATTCCTTGTTGGCCAGCGCAAGCACGGCGCCCTGCTCCAGCGCCTTCAGGCCGGGCACCAGCCCCGCCGCGCCGACAATCGCCGACATCACCCAGTCCGCTGGCCGTTCCGCCGCCTCGGCAATCGCCTTCGGCCCCGCGGCCACCTCGATTCCCGTGCCTGAAAGAAGCTCTGCAAGCTCCTGTTTGTAATCCGGAAAACAGGTCACGGCGAGCTTCGCGTTCAGCGCCACGGCCTGCTCGGCCAGCCGCGCGATATTGCGCCCGCCCGAGAGCGCGACCACGTCATATGCCTCCGGCGCCCGCGCAATCAGATCCACCGTGCTCTCGCCGATCGACCCGGTGGAGCCGAAAATCGAGATCCGCCTCATATCCGCACCTCCGGCACATCCACCAGGAGCGCCAGAAGCAGCATAAAGAGCGAGGCCCCCAACAGCCCGTCAAATCGGTCAAACAGCCCGCCATGGCCCGGGATGATGGCCGAGCTGTCCTTGACCCCGAGGCGGCGCTTGAGCGCGCTCTCGGAGATGTCGCCCATCTGCGAAAACAGGGAGAGCAGCATCGACAGCCAGATCAGGTCCCGCCCGGCATTGGTGAATGTCAGGAAAATCGCGCCGATCAGCCCCGCGCCGATCCAGCCCGCGACCGTGCCGGACCATGTTTTCTTCGGGCTGACCGCAGGCCAGAATTTCGGCCCGCCGATCCGGCGACCGGCGAAATAGCCCGCCACATCGGTAACGACAACGCAGATCACCATCCAGAACAGCCAGGTCCCGCCATAGGCTTCGCGCGCCTCGACAAGCCCCCAGCCGGCCACGGCAATGCCGAGAGCGAAGAGGAAAAAGGTGAGCTTTTCCCGAGGCATGACCATGGAACCGACCACAGCCGGGACGGCGAGGAGAAAGAGATGCCAGTCGGGCTGCTGCGGCGTCAGCGCCGAAATGGCCGAGGCCGAGAAGGCTGCGAGCAGCATCGCGCCAACATCCCAGCCCGGCCGGATCATCCGCGCAAGTTCCCAGATCATCACTGCCGTGACAAAGGTCACCAGCATCTGGAACCAGATCCCGCCCAGGCGGATCGCGACCACGCCGACCAGCACCATGAGCAGCCCGGTCCAGGTGCGGGCGTTCAGGTCTTCCCACCGCGATGCGGATTTCTTGACAGGCTCAGCCAATGACCGCTCCATACCGTCGTTCTCGCTTGCCATAGCCCGACAGGATTTTCGCGAACGTGTCTGCCGTGAAGTCGGGCCAGAGCGTGTCGATGAATTCATATTCTGCATAGGCCGATTGCCAGAGCAGGAAGTTGGAGATCCGCGCCTCGCCGGACGTGCGGATGACAAGGTCCGGGTCCGGAAGGGTGTGGGTGTCGAGGAAACGGCCGAGCGTTTCGGCATCGACATCCTCGGGGTCGATCCGCCCGGCGGCCACTTCGCGAGCCAGCCGGCGCGTCGCGCGGGTCACCTCGTCTCGCCCGCCATAGTTGAGCGCGATGGTGAGGTGGACATGATCATTGCCCGCCGTCAGCGTCTCCAGCTCGTCCATGAGCTTGACCAACTTCGGATCCAGCCGGTCGCGATCGCCGATGAATCGGACACGAACCCGTTTGTTCAGAAGGCGTTGCGCCTCCTTTATGATGTAACGCCTGAAGAGCGTCATCAGGCCCGTCACCTCGGCCTGGGTCCGTTTCCAGTTCTCGGTCGAGAAGGCGAAGATGGTCAGGTAGCGCACGCCCAGATCCGGACAAGCCTCGACGATCTCGCTGACACGCCGCGCGCCGGCCTGGTGGCCGAAAAGACGTGGACGGCCGCGAGCGGTTGCCCAGCGGCCATTGCCATCCATGATGATGGCCACGTGTTCAGGGGCCTGCGGGCTGCTGTCTGCGGCGGGCATCGGGCCCCCTTTCAAGGTTGTCGGGAAGGGCTGCAGGTCAAACCTGCATGATCTCTTCCTGCTTGTGTTCCAGGGCGGCATCGACCTTCTTGATATGCTTGTCGGTCATTTCCTGGATGTCGTCATGCCACATCTTCTCTTCGTCTTCCGGCATTCCGTCCGACTTCGCCTTCTTGAGCTGATGCATCCCGTCCTGGCGGACATTGCGGATCGCGATCCGGGCATTCTCCGCATAGGTCGCTGCGACCTTGGTCAGCTCGCGCCGGCGCTCCTCGTTGAGCTCCGGAATCGGCAGGCGGATGATCGTGCCATCGACAACCGGGTTGATCCCCAGCCCGCTCTCGCGCAGCGCCTTTTCCGCCTTCGAGACCAAGGTCTTGTCCCAGATATTGAGCGTGATCATGCGCGGCTCCGGCACGTTCACGGTCCCCACCTGGTTGATCGGCGTCATCGCGCCATAGGCGTCGACCTGGATCGGGTCCAGCATCGAGGCAGAGGCCCGGCCCGTCCGAAGCGAAAGGAATTCGTTCTTCAGCGCCTTGATGGCCCCGTCCATCCGGTGCTTGATGCCGTCCACATCAGGTTCATCATATTCGACGGTCATGTGCCTGTTCCCTCCCAAGCATCTCATTGTCGAAACATCTCTAACGCCGGGCTCCGCGATTGTATAGGTTGCAAACCGACACGCCGGGACCTGCCCTGATCTGCCAAAATCTTTCCGTCGCGCCATCGCGATTTCGCCGGATTCCCTTGTTCCATGCAATCTGCGCTTATACCTGTCTTGGTATTCAGGCTGATGGTGCCGTTCCTTTTGTTGCGAAAGTGTTGCGATGCGTGTTGCGGAATTGCTGGTCCACCCTTCGATGACTCCTTTCCTGTCGGCGGCCGTGCTGATCGTCGGGCTGGTCCTGCTGGAGATCGTCCTGATGCAGTTCGGCGGCTCGGACTCGGGCGGCTCCGAGGGTGAACTGGACGCCGACGCGGATTTTGACCTCGATCTCGACAGCGACATGGATTTCGGCGGCGATATCGACGCCGATTTCGCCCCGAGCCCCGAAAACGTCGCCTCGCTCCTCGAAGGACTGGATGGCAGCGGCGGCGGCATGGAGGCCGAATCCGCCCCCCCTGCCGGCGCCCACGGTTCAACCGGTCCCATTGTCGGCTTCACCGGTTTCGGGCGCGTCCCCCTGACCTTCTGGCTGGCCTCGCTGGCCGCCGGTTTCGCGCTCTCTGGCTACGTGCTGCAACTCGCTGTGGCCAAGATCACCGGCGCGCCGCTCGGCCCCTGGCTGGCCTCCGCCCTTGCC
The DNA here is from genome assembly GCA_947497945.1 of uncultured Tropicimonas sp. Classification (GTDB taxonomy): domain Bacteria; phylum Pseudomonadota; class Alphaproteobacteria; order Rhodobacterales; family Rhodobacteraceae; genus Tropicimonas. Next base: position 38,917 of record CANMIP010000003.1, read on the forward strand.
GCCATTCCCGCGCTCTGGATTGGCGGCCGCTTCTCGGCGCTCTTTGCCCGCGCGGTGCCGCGCAACGAGACCTCGGCGATCTCGCGCCGCTCCTATGGCCGCCGCCGTGGTGTGATCACGGTCGGCACCGCGCGCAGAGGCGCCCCCGCCCAGGCGCGATTCTCGGACGCGCATGGTAACCTGCATTACGTCATGGTCGAACCGTTCGACCCGAAAGACGCCATCGCCGCCGGCACGGAGGTGCTCATCCTGCGTCGCCGCCAGGGCGAATTCGTCGCCGTCCCGATTTCCGACGGACCGGCCTGATCCAATCGTTCCAACACATGGAGTCCCCCCATGGAAATTCTCGCTTCAATCGGCGCCCCCTTTCTTATCGTCCTGGTGCTGCTGCTCTTTGCCGGACTTATCCTGTCGCGCATGTATCGCCGCGCGACCCGCGAGGTCAGCCTCGTCAAGACCGGCTCGGGCGGCAAGAAAGTGATCATGGATGGCGGCACGATCGTCATCCCGATGTTGCACGAGGTCGCCTATGTGAACATGAAGACGCTGCGGCTGGAGGTATCCCGCGTCCGTGAGAACGCGCTGATCACGCGCGACCGGATGCGCGTCGATGTCGGCGTGGAATTCTACCTCTCGGTCGAGGCCAGCGCCGACGGGATCGCGCGCGCCGCCCAGACCCTGGGCGACCGGACCTTCGATGTCGAGCAGCTGCGCGAGTTGATCGAGGGCAAGCTGGTGGACGGCCTGCGTTCGGTCGCGGCCCAGATGACCATGGATGAGCTGCACGAGAACCGCTCCGATTTCGTCCAGCAGGTGCAGAATACCGTCTCCGAGGACCTGCTGAAAAACGGCCTCGGACTGGAATCCGTCGCCCTTACCGCGCTGGACCAGACACCTTTCGAACATCTCGACGAGAACAACGCCTTCAACGCGGTCGGGATGCGCCAGCTTGCCGAAGTCATCGCCGACAGCAAGAAAGAGCGCGCCAGGATCGACGCGGAAGCCGAGACCGCCGTGCGCCAGTCGGCGATGGAAGCGGCCAAGCGCAAGCTCGAGATCGACCGCGAGGAAGAAGAGGCCGAGATCCAGAAGGCGCAGGAGATCGCCACCCTGCGCGCCGCCCAGGAGGCCGAGATCGCCGCCCGCGTGGCCGACAGCGAACGCGCGACCGAGGAGGCGCGGATCGCCAAGGAGCGCACCGTCCGCGAGGCCGAGATCCTGCGCGAACGCGCCATCCGCGAGGCCGAGATCCAGAAGGAACAGAGCGTGCGCGCCTCCGAGATCGACAAGGAGCGCGCCATCGAGGTGGCCGACCAGGAGCGCCAGATCGTCGTGGCGCAGAAATCCGAGGAAGAGAGCAAGGCCCGCGCCTCCGCCGACCATGCCCGCGCCGAAGCGGCGGCGGCGGCGGAAGCCGTGACCACCTCGCGCGATGTTGCCGAGGCCGAGCGGATCCGCCAGATCGCGGTGATCGAGGCGAAGCGGGAAGCCGAACGGCAGGCAACCGGTGTGCGCCTGACCGCGGAAGCCGAACGCGACGCAGCCGCCGACCGCGCCGAATCCGTGCGCCTGATCGCCCAGGCCGAGGCCGATGCGACCGAGATGAAGGCAAAAGCCAAGCTCGCCGAGGCGTTGGCAGAGGCCGAAGGCACCCAGAAACAGGTCGAGGCCGAGAACGCGATCTCCGGAATGCTGGCGGAGATGCGGGTCGATCTGAAACGACTGGAGGTGCTGCCGCAGGTCGTGGCCGAGATGGTCAAGCCGGCGGAGAAGATCGAAGGCATCCGGATCAACCAGGTGACAGGGCTCGGCGGCGGCGATGGCGGCTCGGTCCGGTCGGGCGTTTCGCCGGTCAACCAGGCGGTCGATGCGCTCTCCACTATGGCGCTGAGCTTCCCGGTGCTCAAGGAGTTGGGCGAGCAGGCCGGGATCGCTATTGGCGATGGCGTATCCGGCGTGCTGAAATCTGCGCAGGCACCAAAGCCCGAGGCGGACGAACCGGCCGAAACACCCTCCAGCCCCGAGGTAGAAGAGGACGCGAACTGATCGCAGACAGCGCCCGATAATGACATCGGCAGATGGGGCCCTGCGCCCCCTCCGCTGTCAGCTTGCAGGGAGAGACCATGCCCAAAGCTGTTCTTCTCGGCGCCTATGGCCTAATCGGTCGGGCGTGCCTGTCCGCGCTGCTCCGGGACGGGTTCGAGGTCACCGGCATTGGTCGCTCGCAGCGCAGCGCCCGCACCGCAGCGCCCGATCTGGACTGGCGGATCCGCGATCTGACGCAGATCGCCGCAACGGAGTGGCGGGAGATCCTCGAGGACGCCGATGTCGTGATCAACGCCGCCGGCGCGCTTCAGGACGGCCCGGGCGACGATCTCGAAGCGATTCATGTCACGACCCTGGATCGGCTCACCGAAGCCGCCGCGGGGCTGCCGCTCCGCCTGATTCAGATTTCCGCTGCCGGTGTCGCCGCCGACGCTTCCACGGCCTTTTTCCGCACCAAGGCGCGCGGCGACGCGCTGATCGTCGAGCGACTTCAAGACTGGGTCATCCTGCGTCCGACACTGGTCCTTGCGCCCGAAGCCTATGGCGGCACGGCGCTGCTTCGCGCCGCCGCCGCGCTGCCGGGCACCCTGCCCAAGCTCATGCGGGACGCAAAAGTCCAGACCCTGCATATCGATGACCTCGCGCAGGCCGTCCTGCAATCGGCGCGCGGCGAGATCCCCTCCGGCACGATTGCCGACCTCACCGAGCCGGAGGCGAGAGACTTTCCGCGCCTGCTTGCACAGGTCCGCAGCTGGCTCGGCCTGCCACCGGCGCCTTTCCGTCCAGCCCTCCCCGACAGCCTGATCTTCGCCACCGGCCGCCGCGCCGACCTTTTCGGCCGCCTCGGCTGGCGCTCGCCGCTCCGAACAACCGCGCTGCGCGCGCTCCAGGACGGTATTCGCGGCGATCCCGCTGCCTGGGAGGCCGCCGGCGGCCTCCCCTGCCGCAGCCTCGAGGAGACATTGCAGAGCCTGCCCGCAACGCGTCAGGAACGCCTGTTCGCCCGCGCCTATTGGGCGCTGCCGCTGGCAATCGCCACATTGTCCCTCTTCTGGTGCGCCTCCGGCCTCATCGCCCTTCTGCGCCCCGTCGAGGCCAGCTCGGTCCTCACCGCGCGCGGCATGGAGGCCCCTGCCGCGATGTCGATCGTGCTCGGCGGCGCGCTCGCCGATATCGCGCTCGGGCTCGCGATCCTCTGGCGCTGGCGCGCGCGGCAGGCCGCGCTTGGCATGGCGCTGCTCTCGGCCGGCTATCTCGCCGGCAGCCTCGCGCTTGCGCCCGATCTCTGGACCGACCCGCTCGGACCGATGCTCAAGGTCCTGCCCGGCATGGCGCTTGCCCTGCTCGTCTGGCTGATGGTGGAAGACAGATGATCGAAGAAATCCTGCGCTTCCTGCATGTGGTCGGCGCCATGGTGCTGCTCGGCACCGGCGCCGGCATCGCCTTCTTCATGGTGCTGTCCAATCGCAGCCGGGATCCGGCCCTGATCGCCCATGTCTCCAGCATCGTGGTCATCGCCGATACCGTCTTCACCGCCACGGCCGCCGCGCTGCAGCCCGTAACGGGCTATTTCCTCGCCCGCATCATCGGCTGGCCGCTGCTGGAGGGCTGGGTGGCGCTGTCGCTGGCGCTCTATGTCTTTGTCGGGCTGTTCTGGCTGCCCGTGGTCTGGATGCAGATCCGCATGCGCGATCTTGCATGCGCGGCGCGCGATTCCGGCGCGCCGCTGCCCGCGGCCTATCACAGGCTCTATCGCTGGTGGTTCGCCTTTGGCTTCCCCGCCTTCGCGGCCGTGCTCGGTATCGTCTGGCTCATGCTCACCCGCCCCGCTCTCTGAGCGACGCGGCGAGGTTCAGCCCTGGACCCGCGTATAGGTGCCTTCGCCGGCAAGGATGCCGCGGAACCCGCCCGGCTCGTCCAGCGAGAAGACGATGATCGGCAGGTTGTTGTCGCGCGCCAGCGCGATGGCGGAGGCATCCATCACCTTCAGGCGCTTGGTCAGCACGTCGTCGAAGCTGATCGTGTCGAAGCGCACCGCGTCCGGGTTGGTCACCGGATCCTTGTCATAGATCCCGTCGACCTTCGTGCCCTTGAAGATCGCCTCGCAAGCCATTTCATTCGCACGCAAAGTTGCTGCCGTGTCGGTGGTGAAATAGGGGTTGCCGGTACCGGCGGCAAAGATGCAGACCCGCTTCTTCTCGAGGTGCCGCACCGCGCGGCGACGGATGTAAGGCTCGCAGACCTCGTCCATCCGGATCGCCGAGATCACCCGGGTGAAGACCCCGAGCCCTTCCAGCGCCGACTGCATCGCCAGCGCGTTCATGACCGTGGCCAGCATGCCCATGTAATCGGCCGTGGTCCGCTCCATCCCCTGCGCCGAGCCGGAAAGCCCGCGGAAGATGTTGCCGCCGCCGATCACCATGCAGATCTCGGCGCCGAGATCGTGGACCGACTTGACCTCCCGGGCGATGCGTTCGACGGTCGGCGGATGCAGGCCGTAGCCCTGATCGCCCATCAATGCCTCGCCGGAGATTTTCAGAAGGACCCTGCGATAGGCCGGTTTCGGTTGATCCTCGGTTTCGTCGAGCATATCAAAATCCCCCTGATCTGGTTCCGGCGCCTTCCTGTCGGAAAACGCCCCGTTCCGCAACCGCCAAGGCACGCCAAATGGCCCTCAATCTGCAGGAAATCGACCGCGAGCGCCCGGTGCTCATCGCAGGCCCCACGGCCAGCGGGAAGTCGGCGCTCGCGTTGGAGATCGCCGAGCGCCAGGGCGGTGTCGTGGTGAACGCGGATGCGCTCCAGGTCTATGCCAATTGGCGCGTTCTGACGGCGCGCCCGCCGGACGACGATCTCGCCCGCGCGCCGCATGCGCTTTACGGCCATGTCGGCCGCTACGAGGACTATTCCGTCGGCCATTGGCTGCGCGATGTCGCGACATTGCTGGCCGGCCCGGAGCGGCTCATCGTCACCGGCGGCACCGGGCTCTATTTCACCGCCCTGACCGAGGGTCTGGCCGAAATCCCCCCGGTTCCGGCCGAAATCCGCGCGCAAGGCGACGGGATGGACCGCGCGGAAATGCTGGCGGCGCTGGACGCGGAAACACGCGGCCGGATCGACAGCGCCAACCGCGCCCGCGTGCAGCGCGCCTGGGAGGTGCTGGCGGCCACCGGGCGCGGGCTTGCCGGCTGGCAGGACGACACGCCGCCGCCCCTGCTCCCGCGCGCGCAGGCACAACCCATCCTTGTCGATGCGCCGAAAGACTGGCTCACGCCCCGGATCGAGCGCCGCTTCGGGCTCATGCTCGACGCCGGCGCGCTGGAGGAGGCGCGGGCCAATCTCGACGACTGGAACCCCGCCCTGCCCTCCTCCCGCGCCATCGGTGCCCCGGAACTGATCGCGCATCTGAAGGACGAGATGGACCTCGATACGGCCCGCGTAGCTGCCTGTATCGCCACCCGCCGCTATGCAAAGCGGCAACGAACATGGTTTCGCGCGCGGATGAAAGGCTGGGAGCGGGTGTCTTTCGCCGAGTGAGGCCAGGACAGTTGCCCGCCATCGCGACCTGCTCAATGGGCTGCGCCCCGAGATCGGCGCAACGCACTGTGCGCCAGGGCCTCACGACCGCCACCCGCCTCGCCAGCAGGCTTCCGTCCCGGCGGTCAGCCGCCGCGCCCCGCGCGCGCAACGCCCTGATCCAGTTCGTCTTTGGCCACGAAACGGCACGCCGTTCGCGTGTTGCCGCGCCGGCTACCGTTGACCATCACCGTCCCCGCAAAGACAGGGCGCTCAGCCCGTCTCCCGCATGATTTCCCATGCCAAATCCGACGGCCTGCCCTTGATCCGGACTGCCCGAAGCGCCTCCACGCCCCCGCAGAGCGCCCGCTCTCGCAGAATCCCGACATCAATTTCCTTGATTCGCAGTTATCCACAGGGCAGACAGGGAGAAATCGAACCATAGCTGCCCAAGGTTCTGCTCATGTCTGTTCTGCCAGCTGCCCCTGTCGGCCCGCTTCGGCTCGCGCCGATGCAACGCCTCACCCTTGGCGGTCGCTGGCGCACGGAGGCGATGCGTTCCTATCGGATGCCGGTTCTCTACTGGTTCACCCGCGGCCAGGGCCGGATCACCGTCGCCGGGCTGACCCGAGGCTATGGCGCCCATAATGCCGTCTATGTCCCGCCCCGGACCATGCATGGTTTCGACGTCTCGACACAGGTCTATGGCACGGCGGTCTTCTTCAACGACAGCGAGGCGCTGGAGCTTGCCGACGAAGCCTTTCACCTTCGCATCCGAGACGCCCGCAAACAGGGCGAGATCACCGGCATCCTCGAAAACCTCCAGCGCGAGATCGACGATGACCGTCCGATGAAGGGCCGCGCGATCTCGCATTATGGCGGGTTGCTCGCCGTCTGGCTCGATCGGCAGCGTTTCGAGGCCGAGGACAAGCCCGAGGACAGCGCCGCCCGCGCCCTCGTGCGGCGCTACACCGAAGCGATCGAAGAGCAGCTCTATACCGGGCAGTCTGTGGGCGATTATGCCGAGAATCTCGGCGTGACGGCAACGCATCTGAGCCGGGTCTGTAACCAGACCTGCGGGCGCCCCGCCTCCGAGCTGCTGGCCGACCGGTTGACCTTCGAGGCGCGCCGCCTGTTGCTGGACACGTCGCTGCCGGTCAAGCGCGTTGCGGAGGTGCTCGGCTACAACTCCGCCGCCTATTTCACCCGCGCCTTCCATAACCGCACCGGCCAGACCCCAACCGAATTCCGCGACGCAAGCCAGGGCTGAGTGTGGGCGCCCGCCGCGCCCGACCGGCAAAACGGCGTTGCGGGGCGGCAAGCGGCATGGCATGGCTCTGGGCGACGCAAGGCATTTGACGGCAAGGAGATGGGCCAATGTTCGACCTCACAGGAAAGACCGCACTGGTAACGGGCGCTTCGGGCGGCATCGGCGGGGCCATCGCCAAGGCGCTGCATGGCGCGGGCGCGACGGTCGGGCTCTCCGGGACCCGGGTCGAGCCGCTGGAGGCGCTGGCCGCGGAGCTGGGCGAGCGCGCCCATGTGCTGCCCTGTAATCTGGGCGATGCGGAGGCGGTCGACGCGCTGCCCAAGCAGGCTATCGCGGCGATGGGCGGGCTGGATATCCTGGTCAACAATGCCGGCATCACCCGCGACCAGATCTTCATGCGCATGTCGGACGAGGAATGGGCGCAGGTTCTGGACGTGAACCTGACCTCGACCATGCGTCTCTGCCGCGGCGTGATGCGGCCGATGATGAAGAAACGCTGGGGGCGGATCGTCAACATCTCCTCCATCGTCGGCGCGACCGGCAACCCGGGACAAGCCAACTATGCCGCCTCCAAGGCCGGCATGATCGGGCTGACCAAATCCATCGCCTATGAGATCGCCAGCCGCGGCATCACCGCCAACGCGGTTGCCCCCGGCTTCATCGCCACCGCGATGACGGACAAGCTGACCGATGACCAGAAGGCGGCGATCAACACCAAGATCCCCGCCGCGCGGATGGGCGAGGCCGAAGAGATCGCGGCAGCCGTGCTCTATCTCGCCAGCGCCGAGGCGGGGTATGTCACGGGCGCCACTCTGCATGTGAATGGCGGCATGGCGATGCTCTGAGCGCCTTCGCCGGGACGGTTTGTTGCCTCGGCGCCTTGTGACGATGGCGTGCGAACTTGGTTCGGCAGCGTCCGGAGCTGCCATTCGCAGCGCGCCACGGTAGCCGTGCCAGCGCCTGCCCGTGGGATGGCGCTGTTACACCTGTGGTCGCCACTTTATCCCAACCAAATCCAAAAGAGCTCAATCCGGTGTGCGCAGATGTCACAGCGCCAGCCCGCCGGGACGGGCAGGCGCTGGCACGGCGGGCTTCGCCCTTGAGCCCGTGCCCCAAGCACTCCGTTCAAAAGACTGCTAACGGCTCGTTTCGACCACGGAACCCGGAGCACCGGACCACCGCGACCGTCCTTTCTGCAGTTCCCAAACCCATCCTCGCGGAGCCAATCGGAAACCGGCGTTCCCACGAAGAACATGCCAATGTCGCTTTCTCGGCTCCACGCAGCGTTTTCGTACTTCCCCCCCATTCTGCGCTGCGGCACAGATAGCGCAAAGAGACTGACCTATTCCGGAGCCCTCCCCATGTGCCACTACGCCCTGACCGTGAAATGCGCCTCCCGCCGCGGCATTGTCGCCGCCGTCTCGGCCTTCCTTGCCGAGGCCGGCTGCAACATCACAGACGCGCATCAGTTCGACGACATGGAAACCGGCACTTTCTTCATGCGCGTCTCCTTTGACAGCGAGGAAGGCGCCGCGCTGGAAAGCCTGAAGACCGGTTTCCTGCCCATTTCCGAGCAATTCGGGATGGAGCACGCCTTCCATGACGCGGCCCAGAAGATGAAGGTCGTGATCATGGTCTCGCGTTTCGGCCATTGCCTGAACGACCTGCTCTATCGCTGGCGCATCGGCGCCCTGCCGATCGACATTGTCGGCGTGATCTCCAACCACATGGAGTACCAGAAGGTCGTCGTGAACCACGATATCCCCTTCCACTACATCAAGGTGACCAAGGAGAACAAACCGCAGGCGGAGGCCCAGCAGATGGCCATCGTCGAGGAGAGCGGCGCGGAGCTGATCGTCTTGGCCCGCTACATGCAGGTGCTTTCGGACCAGATGTGCCAGAAGATGTCGGGGCGGATCATCAATATCCACCACTCATTCCTGCCCTCCTTCAAGGGTGCCAACCCCTACAAGCAAGCCTATCAGCGCGGGGTGAAATTCATCGGCGCCACCTCGCATTACGTCACCGCGGATCTCGACGAGGGCCCGATCATCGAACAGGATGTGAAGCGGCTGACCCATGCCCAGTCGCCCGGCGACTATGTCTCGCTCGGCCGCGACGTGGAGAGCCTCGTGCTCTCGCGCGCGATCCACGCGCATATCAACCATCGCGTCTTCCTCAACGGCAACAAGACGGTTGTCTTCCCGGCCTCGCCGAACGGCTACCGCTCGGAACGGATGGGCTGACCCTGCGCAGGGCGTCGCAGGAGCGGCGCCCTCCCCCTCGCGCAATTGCCACCTTGCTCCGCTCACCTCCGCGCCTATGCTGTCCCGGCAATGGCGGCTTCGGGACTGTGACGGCCGAGAGGCCGGCACCGGGCGGGGCATCCCCGCCTTTCGTTGTGAGCTGTGCAGACATGGCATCACCGTCGCTGGGCTGCGCCCAGGGGTGGTGATGCGGATCGAAGAGGAGCCGAAGTCGTTCATTGCCCCCGATGCGCCGCGCGCAACTGGCGCGCAACCTCGCGGTCTCTATGGTTTCCGGCGCCTGGCAGGCGGCGACATTGGAACAGCGGCTTGCGCATCGCCTGCCGGCGCGGCTTCAGACACTGTCTTCCCCGCTGGCGCACCACACCCTGACGGCATTCCCGCAAAACTACGCCCCCGCAGCATCGAAGCTGGCCGCTGCCCTGCCGCTGGCGCCGGAATTCGAGACGCTTTTTCTCTATTGCCAGAAACACGACGCCTGGCCGCTGCCGGAGCTGCGCGCCCCGGACATGGCGCCGATCGACGCTTTCGCCAGCCTCGACCTGCCAGCCCTCGCGACTCCGCGCGCGCTGACCGACTGGCTGGCCCTGCCGCTTGACCGGCTCGACTGGTTCGCAGACCCGCAGGGACGCGCCGAAGAGCATGGCGAGACAGCGATCAACCATTACTTCTACACGCTCAGCCCGAAGAAATCCGGCGGGCTGCGGGTCATCGAGGCACCGAAACCGGCGCTGAAGGCGCTGCAACGCCGGATCCTGCGCGGCATTCTCGACCGGGTCCCGGTCCATGACGCGGCATTCGGATTCCGTCGCGGGCGCTCCTGCCTGCAATCGGCGGCGCGCCATGCCGGCGAAGCGGTTGTGCTGCGCTTCGACCTCGCCGATTTCTTCGCCTCCGTGCAGGCCGGGCGCATTCATGCGCTGTTCCGCTGTCTTGGCTATCCGGAGGCCGTGGCGCGGGCGCTGACCGGGCTGACCACGAACCGGGTGCCGGGGCGGGTCTGCGCCCGGCTTGGTGCCGATGCCCGCGCGCTCTATCGCGAGACCCATCTGCCGCAAGGGGCCCCGAGCTCGCCGGCATTGGCCAATCTCGTGGCGTTCACGCTGGACCGCCGGCTCTCGGGTCTCGCCCGCAGCCTCGACGCCCAATATAGCCGCTATGCCGACGATCTCGCCTTTTCCGGGGATGCAAGGATCGCGACGGTGCTGATGCGCAGCGTGCCGCAGATCCTCCGTGAGGAAGGCTTCGCGCTGCGCCCCGAGAAAACCGCCCGCATGCCCGCCAGCGGCCGGCAAATGCTGACCGGGCTGATCGTGAACCGGAAGCTGAACACCTCTCGGAAGGAATTCGACCGGCTGAAGGCGATCCTGCATGCCTGCCGCCGGCCGGAAGATGACCGGCTCGACGATCCGGGCTTCCGGCTCTCGCTGGAGGGGCGCATCGCCTGGGTCGAGGCGGTCAATCCCGGGCGCGGGCGGAAGCTGCGGGCGGGGTTCGAAACGGCACTGGGCCGGCGAAGGCCGGCCCAGTGAAGCTTTGAGAGTGTGGAGAGCTCAGGTCTCGTCGGGCTCCGGCGCGGCAGGCACGGTCGCCGAGCGCTTGCCGCCCAGCAGCCCCTTCACCCATTCGCGCAGGTTCTGTAGCACCACGTAGAGCACCGGCACCAGAACCACCCCGATCACCGTCGCCGCCAACATGCCGCCGAAGACCGCGATACCGATGGCCTTCTGGCTGGCGGCGCCTGCGCCGTTGGCTGTCAGCAACGGAACAACCCCGAGCAGGAAGCTCAGCGCCGTCATCATCACCGCGCGGAAACGCTGATGCGCCGCCTCGACCGCCGCCTCGCGCACGGAGAGCCCGCTGGCGCGCCGCTCCATGGCGAACTCGACGATCAGGATCGCGTTCTTGGCCCCGAGCCCGACCAACATGATCATGCCGATCTGCGTGTAGAGGTTGATGTCGCTGCCCGCGACAACCACCGCGACCACGGCTCCGAACAGCGCCACTGTCACCGAGAGCAGGATCGCGACAGGCATGGTCCAGCTCTCATATTGCGCCACGAGGAAGAGATAGCCGAAGAGGATCGCCGCCATCAGGATCAGCGCGACCATACCTGCCGAGTCGAGTTGCTGTTGCGCCGTACCGGTCCATTCATAGGAATAGCCCGGCGGCAGGCTCTCGGCCGCAACCTCCTCCAACACCCGGATCGCGTCGCCCGTCGACAAGCCCTGCGCCGGCACTGCGGTCACGGTGGCCGACCGGAACATGTTGTAGCGGTTGAGCAGGACCGGCCCGAGCGTGTTCTCGACATCGATCAGCGTGCCCAGCGGCACCATCTCGCCTGTCTGCGAGCGCACATGCAGCGCCGCAATGTCCTCGACCTGCTTTCGCGCATCGCCTTCGGCTTGGATCATCACCCGGTAGACCCGCCCGAAGAGGTTGAAGTCGTTGACATAGTAGGAGCCAAGCTGGGCCTGCAGCGTCTGGAAGATCTCCGAGATCGGAACATCCAGTGTCTTCGCCTTCTCCCGGTCGAGATCGACAAAGAGCTGCGGGACATTGGCGCGGAAGGTCGTGTAGGCCTGCGACAGTTCCTCGCGCTGGTTGGCCGCGTAGACCATGCCGCCGAGGGCGGCCGAAAGGTCCTGCGCCGTGCCGCCACCTGTCTGCTGCACCTTCATCTCCACGCCGGCCGAGAGACCGAGACCGGAAATGGGCGGCGGGTTGAAGGCGAGAACGGAGGCCGCGATCTCCTGGTTGGCGAGCCCGTAGAGCTGCAGCAGGATGCCGTCGGCTGAAAGCTCCGGCGTCTGCCGTTCCTCCCAGGGTTCCAGGTTGACGATGATCATCGCGCCGTTCGAGCCAGACCCGTTCAGCAGCGAGAAACCGTTGACCAGCACCGTGCCGGAGACACCCGGGATCTGCTGAATCTGGTCGTTGATCCGGCTGGTCACCACCTCGGTGCGCTCCAGCGAGGCCGCATCCGGCAGCTGCACATCGACGAAGACCGCGCCATTATCCTCCAGCGGGATGAAGCCCTTCGGCGTCGTTGCGAACATCGAGCCCATGACGGAGATCACGACACCAATCACCACGATGCTCAGCAGCGAGACCCGCACGAAGCGCGACACGATGCCGGTATAGCCGTTCCGCACGAAGCCGATGCCGTTCTCGAACACCGCCAGAAGGCCCTTGGGCCCGCCCTCCTTGCGCGGTTTGAGGATGATCGCGCAGAGCGCCGGCGAGAGGGTCAGCGCGTTGATCGAGGAAATCACGACCGCGGTCGAGATCGTTACGGCGAATTGCGAATAGAGCCGCCCGGTGATGCCAGGCATGAAGGTCACCGGAACGAAGACCGCGAGCAGCACCAGCGTCGTGGCGATGACCGGGCCGGTGATCTGGCCCATGGCCTTGATCGTGGCCTCGGCCGCCGGCAGCCCCTCCTCCGCGATGATCCGCTCGACATTCTCGACCACGACAATCGCGTCGTCGACCACGATGCCGATCGCCAGCACGAGCGCGAAGAGCGAGACCGTGTTGAGCGACATGTCGAAAAGCAGCAGGAAGGCGAAGGTGCCGATCAGCGAGACAGGAATGGCGACCATCGGGATGATCGTCGCCCGCCAGCTCCCGAGGAAGACAAAGACCACCGCCATCACAAGGGCGAAGGTCAGCATCAGCGTCGTGACCACGTCATTCAGCGAGGCCTGGACGAAATCGGTCGAGTTATAGGGTACCTCGTAGGAGATATCGTCCGGGAAGACGCGGGAGAGCCGTTCCAATTCCGCCAGCACCTTTTCCGAGATCGCCAGCGCGTTCTCGCCCGGCGCCTGGTAGACGGCGAGCACGGTGGCAGGCTGGCCGCTATAGCGCCCCGAGGCGTTGTAGTAATTGGCCCCGAGCTCGACCCGGGCAATGTCCTTGATCCGTACAATCGCACCGGCATCGCCCGTGCGCACCACGATATCCTCGAACTCGGCAACCTCGGTCAGGCGCCCCTTGGAGGTGATCGTGTACTGGAATTGCTGCCCGTCGGGCACCGGCGGCGCGCCAAGCTGGCCGGCGGAGACCTCCAGGTTCTGCTCGCGGATGGCGTTGATCAGGTCGCCCGGCGTCACGCCAAGCCCGGCCATCCGGTCCGGATCCATCCACATCCGCATCGCATAGGCGAAGTTGGTCAACACATCCGCCTTGCCGACCCCCTGGATCCGCGCCAGCGCGTCCTTGAGATTGATTGAGGCATAGTTGGACAGGAAGACCTCGTCATAGGTGCCGTTTGGCGAGACGAGCGTCGCCACCAGCAGCATGTTGGTGGAGCTTTTCTGCGTCACCACACCGGAGGAGGTCACCTCGGTGGGCAGCTGCGAGGTGGCCTGCGCCACCCGGTTCTGCACGTTCACGGAGGCGATATCGGGGTCCGTGCCGACTTCAAAGGTCACCGACAGCGAATAGGAGCCGGTCGCGGAGCTGTCCGAGGACATGTAGATCATGTCGTCGACGCCGTTGACCTGCGCCTCGATGGGGGCCGCGACCGTGTTCTCGACCGTCTCTGCAGAGGCGCCGGTATAGGAGGCGGAGACATTGACCACGGGCGGCGTAATGTCGGGGAATTGCTCGACCGGCAGCACGGCATAGGCGATGAGGCCCATGATCGTGAGCACGGTCGAGATCACGATGGCCGTCTTTGGACGGCGAATGAAGACCGATGACAACATGGGCTCAGTTCCCGGACGCGTCGGAGGGCGTTCCCGCCGCGACCGATTCCACGATCGCGCCCGGACGCACCCGCTGCAGCCCCTCGACGATCACCATCTCGCCTTCACGGGCGCCATCCGTGACCACCATCGCGGTCTCGTGCTGGCGGCCAAGCGTCAGGTAGCGCTGCTCGACCCGCTGGTCCGAGGTCACGATCAGGACGAAATCGCCGCGCTGGTCGCGCTGAAGCGCCGCCTGCGGCACCAACAGCTTGGTGCTCGGTTCCATCGACTGGATGTTCACGTCGACGAAGGAGCCATCGGCGATCAGCCGCCTTTCATTGGCAAACTCGGCCCGGAGCGCCATGGTGCCAGTGGCCGTGTCGATGCGGTTGTCGATGAAGACCACCTTGCCGGCCTCCTCCATCCGCGAGCCGTCGGGCAAGGTCAGGAAGACATCCGGCGTCTTGCCCGGCTCGCTCAGCTCATGCAATTCGGCATCGGCGCTCTCCAGAACCCGCAAGATCTGCCGCTCGGTCAGCGAGAAGGCGACTTGAATCGGCCGCTCGCGCACCAGCGTGACCAAAGGCGCCGTGCTCGGGCCGACTAGATCGCCGACGGAGGTGCCGACAACACCGATCCGTCCGTCGAAGGGCGCGGTGACTTGCGTATAGCTCAGGTCCAGCTCGGCGCTCTGGATCGCCGCCTTGGCGGCCTGCACATCGGCCTCGGCGATCTTCTCGTTCGCCAGCGCGATGTCTTCTTCGCTCTGCGGCGAGGCCTGCCGCTTGACCAGCTCGGACTTGCGCTCCAACTCGATGCGCGCGAGGTCCAGATTGGCTTCCGTCCGCGCCAGGTCCGCCTTGCGCGATGCCAGCGTTGCCTCGTAGGCATCCGGCTCGATGCGGAAGAGCAGGTCGCCCTGCTTCACCGGCGCACCATCCGCGACAAGGCTCTCCTGGAGGTAGCCAGAGACACGCGCCACGATATCGACCTTGTCGATGGCCTCCCCGCGCCCGATGAAGCTGGCCTCGTCGATCAGATCCTCGGAGTAGATCGCGGAAACCGCGACCTTGACCGGCGTACCCTCATCCTGCGCGACACCCGGGCCGGCCAACAGGCCAAGCGCCAAAAGGCTGGGCAAAACAATGCGTGATCTTGAAAACATGGCGATTTCTTCCCCGCGATTCATGTCTCGGCCGATCAATCGACCTCTTGTCCCGAGTAATAGCCTGTTTCGACTGAAGAACAACGCCGCAGAGAAGAACCCCGACGCAATTATCCGCGCCGGGGCTCCACCGGTAGTAGCGGCACGGCCAACATGGCCGCCCGTTTCATGCCCGAAGGCATTCATGTTGCGGCACCCGCGCACATGTCGCACGCCGCGCCGCCAGGTCTGCTGCCAGACATCGTCTTCAGGGAGCTTGCCTGCCCTGCCGACTCATCGCGTCGATGTGCTCGCTTCGGAGCACTCGAATCGGGCTATCTCCAGGCCTGGAGATCCGTCTCGGGATGGCGGTGTTCCGGCACGCTCAACAATAGCTTGCCAAAGTGGTAACCATTTCGTCCAGCGAGATATTCCGTCAATTTTAACCACACGGAAACCATCACGCCGCAAGCATTGGCGCATCCGGGGAGTCGCAATGCACGCAGCATTCTGGCAAGACCCGGTCAGGATTTGGAAAGAAAGGATTCAGACGTGCCGAAAGCCATGACAGGCCTGCTTGCACTGCCACGTCGAGCCTTTCTCTGTGCCCTGTCCCGGCTGGTGGTCGGCCTGTCACCGGAAGAGACCCGCGCGCGAATCCTCTCGCTGCCGATCCACGACCAAGCCGCCTTGATCCTGGCCAGCGCAACAGCCCTCGCGCTTGCGACACAGCTCCTCGCCCATGCCGGCCCCGGTGGGCCGCTGGCGCTCTGGTTCACGCTCTGGGCGCTGCTGCGTCAACCATCCTGATCGACGGCAGGGCGGAACCCGGTCGCGACAACGAATTTTTCTGAAGAGTTGGCCCGGCTCGCCGGCGGCTTCACATTCGCCACCTTGGTGAAACGCTGCTTGAGCAGCTTCTGAAGATCCCCCTCCGCACCGCCCGCAAGCACCTTGGCAACGAATGTCCCGCCCGGGTCGAGCACATCGAAGGCCAGCTCGGCAGCCGCCTCGCAGAGCGCCATGATACGCAGATGGTCCGTCTGCTTATGCCCGGAGGAGGCCGCCGCCATGTCCGACATGACCACATCGGCTGGCCCGCCCAGCCAGGCCTTTACCTTGTCATCGGCGCCATCTTCGAGGAAATCCAGAACATGCAGGTCGGCTCCGGCGATCGGCTCGACCTCCTGCAGGTCGACCCCCAGCACGGTCCCGACCGCTTTACCGGATTTCTCCCCAAGCGCGTTGACCCGCCTGACGGCGACCTGGCACCATCCCCCCGGTGCGCAGCCTAGATCCACCACCCGCGCCCCAGGCACGAGGAAACGGAACTTGTCGTCCAGTTCCAGGATCTTGAAAGCGGCGCGCCCGCGGTAGCCCTCCTTACGAGCCTGCACCACGTAGGGATCGTTGAGCTGCCGCTCCAGCCAGAGAGTCGAGCTCAGCTTGCGCCCCCGCGCCGTCTTCACCTTCACGCGCAGATCGCGCTGGCCGCGCCCGCTGGTCTTCTTCGCCATAGGTTGCCTCTTGCCTCATCGGCACAAGATTTTATGCCTCCGGCGGGGATATTTGGAGAAAAAGGAAGATTGCAAGGTCTTCTTCTTCCCCTTTCTGCAAATATCCTCGCCGAAGGCAACCGCCGCAGGCGGCTTCAGAACGGTCCGTCTTCGAGAACCCCGTCAGAGGACATCTGTGCATAGAGCAGCCCCTCGCGCAGACCCCGGTCCGCAACAGAGAGCCGGTCTGTCGGCCAGACGCGCATCAGCGCCTGGAGGATCGCGGAGCCGGACATGATGAGCGACTGTCTGTCCTTGCCGATACGCGGGTCGGCGCGGCGACCGGCCTCGCCGAGATCGAGATAGCCACGGATCACGGAATCGATCTGATCGGAGGACATGCGCAGCCCGTCCACCTTGGTCCGGTCATAGCGGCGCAGGCCGAGATGGCTGGCCGCGACGGTCGTTACTGTTCCGGAGGTGCCGATGATCTGGAAACCTTCGCGCGCCTGTTCGTGGGCATAGGGCGAGAAATCGGCGAGTTGTTCTTCGAAATACCAAGACATCAGCGCGAAACGTCCCGCATCGTCCTCTACGTCGCGAAACTGGTCCTTGAGCGTGGCGACACCGAGCGGAACCGATATCCAGTCGACGACGCGCGCGCGCGGGAAGGGATCTTCACAGAAGTCGAAGCCCTTGTGCAGCCGCATGATCGCGCGGGGTCGCTCCGGGCCGGGCACGCGGGAGAGGTCAATCCAGACCAGCTCCGTCGAGCCGCCGCCGATATCGACCACCAGCAACTGTTCGGTCTTGACCGACACCAGCGGTGCGCAGGAGACCACGGCCAGCCGCGCCTCCTCCTCGGGTTCGATGATGTCGAGCCGAAGCCCAGTCTCTCGGCGCACGTAGCGGATGAAATCACGCGCGTTTTTCGCCCGGCGGCAGGCTTCTGTCGCCACCAGCCGCATCCGCCGCACCTTGTGTTTCTGGAACTTGGACTTGCAGATCTTCAGCGCCTGCACCGTGCGCGCCATCGAAGCGCGCGAGAGACGGCCACTCGCCTCCAGACCGATGCCAAGCTGCACCGATTTTGAAAAGCTGTCGACCACATGGAACTGGCTGCCTTTCGGCTGGGCCACCAGCATGCGGCAAGAATTCGTACCCAGATCCAGCGCCGCATAGGGGGCGACCGGGTCGAGCGGTGTCGGCGCGGGGGTTGCAACCGGTTTCGGGAACGCGCCCGCGCCTGCGGGACGCTTGGGCGCCATCTTACGCCCTCCATTTCGAGTTGCCCCCACGCTAGACGCGCAGCCCGGATCACGCAAGTGTCACAGGATCGCACATCTCATCATCATCATGAATATTTAGATGCTTACACCCGACGCATCCCGACGATAGCTTCGCCCCAGAGTATGGCAGGAAGTCGCTTGAGCGCCTTTCGATGTCGATATTCGGCCCTTTTCTCCGCATTCCGCGTCGTAAAGGGGAAGCAGAAGCTGTGACTGGAGCCCGCCCGATGCCCGATCTCACCATTGTCTACTGGCGCGACATTCCCGCCCAGGTCATCGTGGGCAAGGGTCGGCGCGCGGCGAAAGCCCCCCTGTCCGAACGCTTCGAACAGGCGATCGACCGTTGCGCGATGGCCGTCGGGGCGAAGGATACCGATGCCTACCTTGCCGAATGGCGCAAGGCGGCGCCGGTATCGGTCGAGGGGGACCCGGCCGGGATCCTCGCAGCCGAACTCGCACGCATCGAGACCGAATACGACACGACCCGCATCAAGCAACTTATCGACAACGCCGGATGGAATTGAAGCCGGCACAGATTTTGGAGGCCGCCATGGCTCTGCTACCGTTTCGCAAGCGCTCCGCCACGCCAGACAGCACAGCCGCGATGGAGAGCTTCCTGCAGAGCTTCTCCATCGAGGTGATGCCGCGCACGGCCGCGAAGGTCGACGATTTCCGCACGCTGCTGCCGCAGGGCACACGGGTCTATATCGCCCATATCGACGGCACGCCGATCGAGGACATGGTGGCGACCGCGAAGCGGCTCACCGCCGAAGGCTTCCCGGTCATGCCGCATTTCCCGGCCCGCATCATCAGGGACAAGGCCACGCTGGCCGATTGGATCGCGCGCTACCAGGGTGAAGCGGATGTGAAACAGGGGCTGATCCTGGCCGGTGGGGTTGATGCACCGCAGGGCGATTTCGACAGCTCCATGGCGCTGCTGGAGACCGGGCTTTTCGATGCGGCCGGGTTCACCCATCTCCATGTCGCCGGTCACCCCGAGGGCAACCGTGACATCGACCCGGCTGGCTCAACGAAACGGGTCATGGAAGCGCTGCAGTGGAAACAGGCTTATGCGCGCAATTCCGACGCGGAGATGGCCATCGCCACGCAATTCGCCTTCGAGCCGAAGCCCGTTATCGCCTGGGCCGACGCGATCCGCGCAGCCGGGATCGAGCTGCCGATCCATATCGGCATTGCCGGACCTGCCAAGCTGCAGACGATGATCAAGTTCGCCGTGGCCTGCGGCGTCGGCGCGAGCATGCGCGTGCTGCAACGCCGCGCGCGGGACGTGACCAAGCTCGTAATGCCCTTCGAGCCCACCGAGATCCTGTCCGAGCTGGCCGTCCACAAGGCTGCAAACCCGGATTTCAACATCAGCCACGTGCACTTCTTCCCGTTGGGGGGTATCAAGGCCACGGCCGGATGGACGGCCGAACATGGCGGCGCGCAAGCCCGCGCTGCCGCCGCAATTGGCTGAGACCTTGATGAAAACCGCTCTCCTGTTCGACCTGGACGGAACCTTGATCGATTCCGACACGCTGCATGCCCAGGTCTTTTCCGATCTTTTCAAGCCGCGTGGCGTGACCATCGACTTCGATTTCTACCGAACGAAGCTGCACGGGCGTCTGAATGTCGATATCTTCGGCGATCTCTGCCCCGGCGAAGACGCGAAATGGTGGTCGGATTACAAGGAAGCGGAATATCGCAAGCTGCTGGGCGCCGGCCATCCGAACATGCCCGGCGCGCTGGCCCTGCTCGATCTGGCCGACGAGATGGGCTGGGCCAAGGCAGTCGTCACCAACGCGCCGCGCGACAATGGCGAAGCGGTGCTGGAGGCGCTTGGAATCGCCGAGCGCTTCGACACGCTGGTGATCGGCGATGAATGCGCGCGCGGAAAACCCCATCCGGAGCCTTACCTGGAAGGTTTGCGGCAGCTGGGTGCCGACGCGGACACCTCGCTTGCCTTCGAGGACAGCGAGACGGGGGTTCGGTCCGCCGTCGCTGCCGGGCTGAAGACCATCGGCATTCGTTCCATGCTGAGCGACCAAGATCTGCGGGCCGCCGGCGCCGCGGCAACAATTGAGGACTACGCCGATCCGGCGTTGTCACAGCATATCGACCAATTGAAGGGACAGCCCGCATGACGCGCACTGTTATCGAGAGCAAGAGCAAGACTGTCACCATCGGCTTCGACGAGCCGTTCTGCGTGATCGGCGAGCGGATCAACCCGACCGGGCGCAAGAAGCTGGCGCGCGAGCTGGAAGCGGGCGATTTCTCGACCGTGGAGAAGGACGCGCTGGAGCAGGTGGCCTGCGGGGCGATGGTTCTCGATGTGAATTCCGGCGCGGTCTTCACCAACAAGATGGCCGAAGACCCGCGCTACGCGGATAACAACTTCGTCGAGCCGATGCTGATGAAGGAGCTGATCACGCGCATCCAGGCGATTGTCGATGTCCCGCTCTGCATCGACAGCTCGGTGCCCGGAGCGCTGGAGAACGGGTTGGAAATGGCCGAGGGTCGGCCGCTTCTGAACTCGGTGACTGGCGAGGAAGAGCGGCTGGAAACGATCCTGCCGCTGGTGAAGAAATACAACGTGCCGGTGGTGGCGATCTCCAATGACGACACGGGGATATCGGAGGATCCGGATGTGCGCTTCGCGGTGGCAAAGAAGATCGTCGAACGCGCGGCCGATTTCGGCATCCCGGCGCATGACATCGTGGTCGATCCGCTGGTGATGCCGGTGGGCGCAATGGCCTCGGCCGGCCTGCAGGTCTTCACGCTGGTGCGCCGCCTGCGCGACGAGCTGGGGGTGAACACGACCTGCGGCGCTTCGAACATCTCCTTCGGCCTGCCGAACCGGCATGGCGTGAACGCGGCTTTCCTGCCGATGGCGATTGGCGCCGGCATGACCTCGGCGATCATGAACCCGGTGCGCTCCGTCGAGATGGAGGCCATCCGGGCCGCCAACATGCTGATGAATCACGACCCCAATGGCGCGGCCTGGATCGGGCTGGCCAAGGTGCTGGACGCGGTCAAGGAAGGCGCGAGCTTTGCCGATGCCTCGAAGGCGGCAGCCGCTGCAGGGACCGGCCGTGGACGGCGGCGCCGGCGAGGGTAAGGGACCTCGCTTGGGACAATCCGGCCGTCAGAATTGCGGACGGAGCGGACGTTGTTTGCAATTGCAAAGAATGGGAACGCTAGCCATGCCAGTGCCGGCCCGTGGGGTGGCGCTACAACACCCGTGGTCCGCGCTTTATCCCGGCCAAACCCGGAGAAGTTCAATCCGTTATGCGTGGATGACAAAGCGCCAGCCCGCCGGGACGGGCAGGCGCTGGCATGGCGGCTTCGCCTTGTCTCCATGCCAATTGGCGCGCAGCCCCAATGCGCGCAAACGGCACGTTTCGCCGATCCGCCCCCTGGCAAACCTTCCTGCCCCTGCAACACATCCCGCCGCGCCCCTTCTGCGACGCCGGTTCCCTCTTTTCCTTTGCCCGGCTTTGCGGCATGAGGCGGGCACGTTCAACCAGGGCCTGAAGGAGAGACCCGATGCATGACATTCGCTTCATCCGCGAAAACCCGGAAGTCTTCGACGCCGCCATGGCGCGGCTTGGGGTGTCGGTCTCTTCCTCCGATATCCTGGCCATCGATGCCGGCCGGCGTGAGAAGATCACCGCTGCCGAGGCCGCGCAGGCCGAGCGCAACGCCGCCTCCAAGCAGGTCGGCGCCGCGAAGGCCAAGGGCGACGAGGCCGAGTTCGAGCGGCTGCGCGCCCTTGTCGGCGAGAAGAAGGCCGAGATTGCCGCGCTAGAAGAGCAGGCCAAGGCCGAGGATGCCAGGCTGACCGAGCTTCTGGCCACCCTTCCGAACATGCCGCATGAGGATGTGCCGGACGGCAAGGACGAGGACGACAATGTCGAGATCCGCCGCTGGGGCGAACCGCGTGTCTTCGACTTCGCGCCGAAAGAGCATTTCGAGTTGGCCTGCGTACAAGACGGCATGGATTTCGAGACGGCGGCCAAGCTCGCCGGCTCGCGCTTCGTGCTGATGTCCGGCGCCGTTGCCCGTGTACATCGGGCGCTGGCGCAGTTCATGCTCGACACGCACACGACCGAGCACGGCCTGACGGAAGTGAACGGCCCGGTCATGGTGCGCGAAGAGATGATGTACGGAACCGGCCAGCTGCCGAAATTCGGCGAGGACAGCTACAAGCTGCGCGAAGGCTGGTGGTTGATTCCGACCTCCGAGGTGACGCTGACCAATATCGTCAATGACGTGATCGTGGACGAGGCCTACCTGCCCCGCCGCTACACCGCGCATTCGCTCTGCTTCCGCTCGGAAGCGGGCAGCGCGGGGCGTGACACCTCCGGCATGCTGCGCCAACACCAGTTCGAGAAGGTCGAGATGGTCTCCGTGACCCATCCCGACACGAGCATGGACGAGCATGAGCGCATGACGCGCTGTGCCGAGGCGATCCTCGAAAAACTCGGCATCCCCTATCGCACCATCGTGCTCTGCACCGGCGATATGGGCTTCGGCGCGCGCAAGACGCATGACATCGAGGCCTGGCTGCCGGGCCAGAACAGCTATCGCGAGATCTCCTCGGTCTCGGTCTGCGGCGCATTCCAGGCCCGCCGGATGAACGCGCGCTTCCGCCCCGAAGGCGGCGGCAAGCCGGAATTCGTCCACACGCTGAACGGCTCCGGCCTGGCTGTCGGGCGCTGCCTGATCGCGGTGCTGGAAAACGGCCAGCAGGAGGACGGATCGGTGGTCCTGCCGCAGGTCCTGCATCAGTGGCTCGGTGGCAAGACCCGGATCACCGCCGAAGGCGCGCTCGTCTGAACCGGACTGGCCCCCGGATCGCTCCGGGGGCCGCTTCGCGGGCGAGTTATCCGCCGAGCACACCGTTGCCGACAGCATCTGCCAGTTCGGTCACATCGACCACGCCGTCGCCATTGGTGTCGATGGCGCCATAGACCTCCTCCGTCAGGTCGGGATAGGCGGCCATGATCTCATCCATCGAGAACAGGCTGTCGCCATCAGTGTCCTCGACCATGGTCTGGGCACTCGCGGCGACAGCGGAGACGGCAAACATGCCGGCAATCAGGACAAGTTTCATTTCGGTTTCTCCTCGTTGGACCCGTGTTGTGGGGCCTTCATTCGCAGAGGCGGGACTGCCTCGCCCCCCGATGAAACCGCGTTGAATGCGTGTCGGTCAATCGGCGTTACCCCTTGAAATCAAAACGGATTTACCCTCTCGGCAGGGAATTGCGCGGCGGAATTCCGCGCGGTGCCATCAACGCTGAAAGAACGGGCCGCAAGCCACGGATCCGGGGGAGGAATCCGGTCATGGCAGGATCATGCGGAGCAAGAACCTGCCGAAACCGGCACAGGAGAGCAGAATGATCGGAAACACTCTGAAATCACTGGAAAATTCTGGCTCGGCCAAAACCCACGCAAGCGATTTCCAGCTGACGGTCCCTTATGGCGAAGACCCGCCCAACCACGGGGCGGGCAAGGCCGCGCCCCGCTTCCAGGCCCGAAATACACCCTGGCGCCACGGGTGACAGCCTCTGGCGGGCAAGACTCGGCTACTGATCCGCGCGCCCCTTGCCGAGGTGCTTGCGCAGCCGCGAGGGGGTGGATTTCTTCTTGTCCTTGTAGGGGTTCTTGTCCGACTGGCTCCGGAACGTCAGCCGGATCGGCGTCCCGGGCATATCAAAGTCTTCCCGCAACCCATTGACAAGATAGCGCTTGTAGCTTTCGGGCAGCTTGTCGGGGAAGCTCGCCATGATGACGAATCCCGGCGGGCGGGTCTTGACCTGGGTCATGTAGCGCAGCTTGATCCGGCGGCCGCCCGGAGCGGGGGGCGGGTGCGCCTCCAGCATGCCGGTGAGCCACTGGTTGAGCCTTGCGGTCGGCACGCGGCGATTCCAGACCTCCTGCGCGCGGACAATCGCGTCATGCAGCCGGTCGAGCCCGCGTCCGGTCTTGGCCGAGACCGTGATCAGCGGCGCGCCCTTGAGCTGGGGCAGAAGGCGGTTGAAGGCCTCCTTCAGCTCGCGCAGCTTGTCCTGCTTCTCGTCCTCGAGGTCCCATTTGTTGACCGCGACCACAACCGCCCTGCCCTCGCGTTCGGCAAGATCGGCAATCCGCAGATCCTGCTGCTCGAAGGGGATCTCGACATCGAGCAGCACCACCACGACCTCGGCGAATTTCACCGCGCGCAAGCCGTCGGAGACAGACAGCTTCTCCAGCTTCTCCTGCACCTTGGCCTTCTTGCGCATGCCGGCCGTGTCGAAGATGCGCATCTTCGTTCCGTCCCAATCGACCGGCAGCGCGATGGCATCCCGGGTGATGCCAGCCTCGGGCCCGGTCAACAGCCGGTCCTCGCCGAGGATCCGGTTGATCAGGGTCGATTTCCCGGCATTGGGCCGGCCGACAACGGCGACCTGGAGCGGCTTGGAGCGGTCGATCCCGCCCTCCTCGCCTTCCTCGCCTTCCTCGATCTCGTCGGGGAGATCCACATCCACCTGCGGCGCCTCGTCGACCCTGCGCTCTTCGAACGCATCGGCCAGCGGCATCAGCGCGGCGTGCAGGTCCGCCATCCCCTCGCCATGCTCGGCCGAGATCGCGATCGGATCGCCGAGGCCAAGCCCGTAGGCCTCAAGCACCCCGGCTTCGGACGCGTTGCTCTCGGACTTGTTGGCCCCGAGCAGGACATGGGCGGATTTCTTGCGCAGGATCTCGGCGAAGACCTGGTCGGTCGGGGTCACCCCCTCGCGCGCATCGAGCATGAAGAGGCAGACATCCGCCATCTCCACGGCGCGCTCGGTCAGGCGGCGCATCCGGCCCTGGAGCGAATCGTCGGTCGCCTCTTCGAGCCCGGCCGTGTCGATCACGGTGAAGCGCAGGTCGCCCAGCCGGCCTTCGCCCTCGCGCAGGTCGCGCGTGACACCCGGCTGGTCGTCGACCAACGCCAGGCGTTTGCCGACAAGGCGGTTGAACAGGGTCGACTTGCCCACATTGGGACGGCCGACAAGGGCCAGGGTGAAGCTCATCATGCGCTCGCGAAACGGGAATCGGGTCAGATTGGGTTATTTAGACTGTTTTGCCGCAGCTTAGAAGGGGGCGCAGACGCCTGCCGCCCTGCAATCCCGCAATACAGCCTGTTGCGGGCTGCGGATCGGCCCGGAGCCGGGGCGATCCGCCCTGCCGGCGCCTGCCCGTCCCGGCATTCTGCCGCCATACATTTCGGGCAAAGCTGCGATCCTTTTCCGGCCTGACCGGGACAGGAAGGCGAACCGGAGCCGGCGCGGTGCCGTCCGTGCCCTCGCCTGTTACCGATAGGCGAGCAGCTGTCCCTTGGTGTTCACCAGGTAGAGGATACCGCCAGCCACAACCGGGTTGCTCGTCGCGCCGTTCGGGATCTCGACCGTCGAGACCAGCGTCCCGTTCCTCGGATCGAAGCTGCGCAGCAGGCCGTCATCGGAGGCGACAAGCAGCCTGCCCCCTGCGAGAACCGGCCCGTAATGGGCATAGACATCGCGGTATTTGCGCGGCTTCTCTTTCTTGAAGCCGGGCAGGTCCACGGCCCAGATCACGGAGCCGTCGGAGGCGTCCAGCCGGATGAGCTGCTGGATATCGGACACCGCGAAGACCGAGCCGCCATCGACCCAGACCGGGCTCATCGCGCCTTCGGTCGCGGTCCAGATCCGCTCGCCGCTGGAGCTGTCCAGCGCGGCGATCCGGCCCGAGGGGGAGCCGACATAGACGGTGTTGCCGAGCAGGACCGGATCGGAGGAGATGTCCGAGATCAGAGAGTAGGCCTTGCCGGGACGGCGCCCGGCCAGCGTGGCCGACCAGGTACGGATGCCGCCCTGGCGCAATGCGCCGACAAGCTCGGCCGAACCGAAGGGGAAGACCGCGATACGGTCGTCCACTGCCGGGCCGGCGCCATTGATCGTCGCCGAGGGTGACGGGCCCGCGGAGAGCTGCCAGGCGAGGCGGCCATTGTCGGCCCGCACTGCAAAGGCCCGGTTGTCGCGGCTGGAGACATAGACGAGGTCGCCCTTGACCGTTGGCGCGCCGGAGACCGGGGCGTCGAAGCCCTGGGTCCAGAGCGTGTTGCCGGTGGCCGGGTCGAGCGCGTGCAGTTCCCCGAAGCCGGTGGTGACGAAGAGCTTGCCGCTGCCATAGGCCAGCCCGCCGCCGGAACCATCCTTGGTGCGCTCCGAAGCCGGGGTCAGGTCACGCGACCATTGCGCGCCGCCACCGGTGGAATGCGCCATGGCGCGGGAGCGGGCGTCGAGCGTGAAGACTCGGCCGCCGGCGACAATCGGATCGGCGGTGATATGGGCCCTGCGGCTGTCACCGGTGCCGATATCGGCGGTCCAGACAAGACTGACACGCGAGGCCAGCGCGGGATGCTGCAGCCGGTGCGAGGCGGAGCCGCCGCGATGGGTCCATTCGGAATGGTTCACCTGGGAGGACGCGGAGAAGGCCACGTCGCGGCGGATGGCGCTGTCCGGCGCCGCCCCCTCGACAGCGGCCGCGGTGGCGCCATCTTCGGCCGAAAGCGCCAGCGGCGTGCGCACGTCGAAGCGCTCGCCCTCAAGCGGCGGGTCGCCCCCGCAGCCGGCCAGCATCAGGGCAACCATCGCCCAACCTGCAGCAGATCCCAATGCCTTCACAGCTCGTTCCCCCGTCCGTACCCGTATTCGTACCCGTCCGCCACGTTACCCGCCCGGCTTCAACCGTCTGCCAGACTTGCATCCGCGCCGAGCGCCAACATCAACTGCGAGACGCGTTGAAGCAAGCCTTGCGTCAGCCCCGGCTCTTCCAGCAGCGCGCGGGCCGCCTCGATGGCCGCCTCGGTCTCGCCCGCAGCGGCAAGGTCGAGCGCCTGCAGCTCGAGCGCAAGAGGACGATAGGGCGCGCCCGCTGTCGCCAGCCGGTCCAGAAGCTGTGCGCGCAGTTCCGGCGACACGCTCTCGCCTCCGATCATCACGATCTTGTAGGCCGCCAGGTCCGTGTAGGCCAGCGGCAGGTCGCTACGCGAGGCCAGCGGCGTCAGCTTCGCCACCGCGCCCGCAGGATCTTCCGCCGCCATCTGTTCGGCCGCCACCAGCAGGTCCAGCACGGCGGTCATCTCGCCATCGGCCGCGACCGTCCCGAGCGCCTCGATGCGATCTTCGACCTGCGGCTGTTCCAGCGCGGTCAGGATCGAGTCGCCCAGATCCTCCGCCGCCGAGGTCGCGGCCGCCTTGCGGTACTCGTTGAAGGCCGCACCGCCCACGATCAGCACCACGGCCGCAATGCCGATCCAGCCGTATTTGCGGAATGTCCGGTAGAGCCGCTCCCGGCGTACCTCTTCATTCACCTCGTCGATAAAGCTGTCGGATTCGCTCATTGCGTCCCTGCCCGTCTCTTGCGCCCCGGCGCGTCTCTATGAAGTCCGACGGGCAAATCCCCGCATGACCTTGGAAATCGCCTTCTCATATCCCGAAGCGTCATTCAATGCCAAGTACCTCGCGCAAGCGCGGCAAAGCCGCCGGCCCTTCGGCGTTGCAGGCGCCCGGACATTGGCCGAATGCGGCTTCTCGTCCGGCCAATGCCCGCGATCCGGTCTTCGCCCCGGCCTGCATTGCCGTCCTGCTTCGGGAAATGGCATCCGGGATCGCGACCCGGCCCGTCGGTCCGGTTCCGGTTCCGCGAAGCACCGGCGCCATTTCGCTTGCATCCCGTGCGCCGTCACGGCAGGAACACAACATGAACAGCGTTTCGCATATACTCGCGGGTGCCAGCCTGGAGCTGCGCGGTTCGGGCGCGCTCTGGTGGCCGGAAGCCCGCCTGCTCTGCGTTTCGGACCTGCATCTCGGCAAGGCCGAGCGAATGGCGCGACGTGGCGGCGGCTTGTTGCCCCCGTATGAATGCGCGGAAACTCTGGAACGGCTGGACAGCGAGATCACGGCGCTGTCGCCCGAGATCCTGGTCTGCCTCGGCGACAGTTTCGACGACCTCGCCGCCGCCGGCAGCCTCGATCCCGCCCATGTCCAATGGCTTGCCCGGATGATGGCGGGGCGGAGATGGATCTGGATCACCGGCAATCACGACCCGGGCCCGATTTCGATGGGCGGGGAGTTTCTCGGCACCTATCGCACCGGCCCGTTGACCTTCCGGCATATCGCGGAAGCGGACGCCTCGCCGGGGGAGGTCTCGGGCCATTACCATCCAAAGGCCCGGCTGGGCGGGCTGCGCCGCCCCTGCTTTCTTGCCGATAGCCGCCGCCTGATCCTGCCGGCTTTCGGGACCTATACCGGCGGGCTCGACGCAACCGCAGCCGCCCTGGCCGCGCTGTTGGAACCGACCGCCCTTGCCGTCATGACGGGCCCGACCCGCGCCGTGCTGCCACTCGCTGCCTGCTGAACGCCGGCACGTGCCCGGTCTTCCGCCGGATCTGCGTGTTTTCCCATGCCGCGCCCCATGTTCCGGCCGATTTCACCCGACCGATACTGGATCATCGCCCCGCAACGAATCGGACATCCTCTCAGCCCCCTCCCCCCGGGCAGTCGCTTCGTGCAGAGCGCGGCTTTCTCAAAGGAAGCCGCTGCAATGGGAAGCCGGAGACAACAAGAGGCGTCCCGGGGACAGTGACTTTGAAAAGACCGGATCATGTGACCGCAGAACAGGCCAGCCGCATGTGTTTGGTCGCAAAAGCTCCTCCCACCGTCTGGACTCGCAAGGAATCGCCCCTCGGAACAAGGCCCGGGGATGGCCATGGCCGAGATCAATGCAGGACAGCTCCTCGTTGCGCGTTTTCGTCGTGGCGGCAGCGATCACCTGCCTTGTGTCTCCGTCATTTGCCGAGCAGACGCTCATGCTGGCCTCCACGATCGGCAGCAACGTTCCCGTCCTGGGAAAGCAATCGTCCCGCTTCGTCGAACAGTTCAATGCGGCCTCGGCGGGTATCGAGTTCCTTCCCTAGGAAACCGGCGAACTCGCACCTGTCTGCCAGACCCTGGAGGCCGTCTCCGACGGGCTTGCGGATGCCGGAGATTTCCGGCTGGTTCAAAACCGAGATCTCGACGCCGGAAGACCTTGAAGGTCTGAAAATGCGAATCTGCGGCCTCGGCGGCGATGTGATGCGCGTACTCGATGTCGAGGTCCCGCCGCGATTCAATGATGGCCTCGCCTATGCGCTCAGGACCACCGTATCCTCACCATCAGCGTCGGCGGCGCGAAACTCCGGCCGACCGCGCCGGTGACCCTGACTCCGAAAGCCGAAATCGAGCTGTGCCGGGAGGTGGACTGGCATGAAGGGGTCGTGACCTGGTCCACGCAGGAAGCCATGGGCATCAGGTTCGACAAGAAGAGTTCCCTGAGAGAGATGCAGGGGATCGTCGAACAGGCCGTCGCATAGACGCCCGACAGATGCCCGCTGCAAGGGGCCGATTTTCACGCAGGGGGAGCGAGGGCGGCTTCACGCGATGTCCCGGCGCGTTTCCTGCGATGACCATACCGGCCCAGCTGGAACGCATGGGCGAGCTTGCCGGAGCAGCGACAGCCTTCTTCCAGCCAACCAGGCGCAATGCCCAACTCGAACGGCGGCGAAAGGCACGGGGTCGGCGCGCAACCCGCCCTCCGAAAAGGAAAACGGCCCGGCGGTGAGGCCGGGCCGATGAAACAGGTGTTGACCTGTCGGGTCAGTTGATCACGAGCGAGGCGGCCGCATTGGCGGCAAACCCGTCGACGCCGAAGAGGTTGATCACACCGAGCACCATGATCGCGGCGGATGCCATCAGCACCGTCCACTGGATGGGCGACATGGTGCCGTCGATCTGCTCCACCTGGTCGGAGCCGAAATACATGTAATAGACGATCCGCAGATAGTAGAAGGCGGAGATGACCGAGGCGATCGCGCCGAGTACAGCCAGCCAGACAAGACCGGCATCGAGCGCGGCCATCAGCACCGCGAACTTGCCGAAGAAGCCCACGAGCGGCGGCACACCGGCCAGCGAGAAGAGCAGGATCAGCATCGCAAGCGCCTTCACCGGCTCCTTCTTGGAGAGCATGTTCAGGCTGTCGATCGAGGTGATGTGCTGGCCTTCACGTTCCATCGAGAGGATGAAGGCGAAGGTGCCGATATTCATGGTCACGTAGATCGCCATGTAGATCAGCATCGAGGTCACGCCCTGCTCGGTGCCGGCGGCGAGGCCAACCAGTGCGAAGCCCATATGCGAGATCGAGCTATAGGCCATCAGCCGCTTGATGTCGCGCTGGCCGATACCGGCAACGGCGCCGAGATACATCGACAGGAGCGCCATCAGCGCCACGATCTGCTGCCAGTCCGCCACCGCGTTGCCAAAGGCGTCATGCATGGCGCGGGCGAACATCGCCATGGCGGCCATTTTCGGCGCCGAGGCGAAGAAGGCGGTGATCGGCGTCGGCGCGCCTTCATAGACATCCGGGGTCCACATGTGGAAGGGCACGGCGGAGACCTTGAAGGCAAGGCCCGAGATCATGAAGGTCAGGCCGAGCAGCAGGCCGAAGCCGACATGGCCATCCGTGGCCGCGGCGAAGATCTCCCCGAAATTGGTCGACCCGGCATAGCCATATGTCAGCGAGGCACCATAGAGCAGCAGGCCCGAGGAGAGCGCGCCGAGGATGAAGTATTTCAGGCCGGCTTCCGTCGAGCGCAGGCTGTCGCGACGGATCGAGGCCAGCACGTAGAGCGAGAGCGATTGCAGCTCGAGGCCCATATAGAGCGCGATCAGGTCCCCGGCGGAGATCATCACCATCATGCCAATGGTCGAGAGCACGATCAGGACCGGGAACTCAAAGACCAGCGCGTCGCGGCGGGCGAAGAAGCCCTCCGAAAGCAGCAGCACGATGCCCGAGGCCATGAGCAGCGTGACCTTGGCGAAGCGGGCGAACTGGTCGTCGACGAACATGCCGGAGAAGGCGACGCGCGTCTCCCCTCCCGAAAGCATGATCCAGAGGGCCGTGGCGATGAGCACCGCGGCGGAGATCCAGGTCAGCAGCGAAGCCACCTTGTCCTTGCCGGTCCACACCGCGACCAGAAGGGCGACCATGGCGTAGAGCGCGAGAAAGATCTCGGGCAGGATGATGGCGAGGTCGGAGGAAGTCATTCTCAGTGGTCTCCAGCCGAGGCCAGCTCTGCTGCCGGCGCGTAATCATTCAGGGCAACTTCGTAGTGACCGATCAGGGCCTCCACGGAGGGACCGATTATATCCGTCACCAGGGCGGGATAGACACCGAGGAGCAGGGTCATGGCCACGAGCGGCGCGAAGATCGCCTTCTCGCGCTTGTCCATGTCCTTGATGCTCTTGAGGCTTTCCTTGATGAGCTGGCCGAGCATGACCCGTCGGTAGAGCCAGAGCCCGTAGCAGGCCGAGAAGATCACGCCGGAGGTCGCCACCAGCGCGACCCAGGTATTGACCTGGAAGATCGCCATCAGGGTCAGGAACTCGCCGACGAAGCCGGAGGTGCCCGGCAGGCCGACATTCGCCATGGTGAAGAGCATGAAGATCAGCGCGTAGACCGGCATCCGCACCGCGAGCCCGCCATAGGCGGCGATGTCCCGGGTATGCATCCGGTCATAGACGACGCCGACCACGAGGAAGAGCGCTGCGGAGACGAAACCGTGGCTGATCATCTGGAAGATCGCGCCGTCGAGCCCCTGCTGGTTCACCGTGAAGATCCCCATCGTCACGTAACCCATATGGGCAACGGACGAGTAGGCGATGAGCTTCTTCATGTCCTCCTGCGCCATCGCGACGAGCGAGGCGTAGACGATGGCGATCGCCGAGATCCAGAGTACGAAGGTGGACATCACCTCCGAGCCGATCGGGAACATCGGCAAGCTGAAGCGCAGGAAGCCGTAGCCGCCCATCTTCAACAGCACCGCGGCCAGGATGACCGAGCCGGCGGTCGGCGCCTGGACGTGCGCGTCCGGCAACCAGGTATGAACCGGCCACATCGGCATCTTCACCGCGAAGCTGGCGAAGAAGGCGAGGAAGAGCAGCGTCTGCATCCCGCCGACGACCTGGATGCCAAGGACCGGGAAGCTCTCGGCGGCAAAGGTGTGGTTCATCAGGGTCGGGATGTCGGTGGTGCCGGCATCGACATACATGGCGATCATCGCCACCAGCATCAGCAGCGAGCCGAGGAAGGTGTAGAGGAAGAACTTGAAGGCAGCGTAGATGCGTTCCTTGCCGCCCCAGATACCGATTATCAGGAACATCGGGATCAGGCCCGCCTCGAAGAAGAGGTAGAAGAGGACCAGGTCAAGCGCTGTGAAGACGCCGAGCATCAGCGTTTCCAGCACTAGGAAGGCGATCATGTATTCCTTGACGCGGTCGGTCACGTTCCAGCAAGCCGCGATGGTCAGCGGCATGAGGAATGTCGTCAGCATCACGAAGAGGATCGAGATGCCGTCCACGCCCATCTTGTATTTCATCCCCAGCAGCCATTCGCGATCCTCGACGAACTGGAAATCCGTGTTGGAGGCGTCAAAGCCGAAGAGCAGGAAGAGCGAGATGAAGAGCGTCGCCGTGGTCGCGATGAGCGCGAGCCACTTGGCGTTGCGCTGCGCCGCCTCGTCCTCCCCGCGCAGGAAGAGCGCGAGGATCAGCGCCGCGATGAGCGGCAGGAAGATGATGATGGAGATCAGGTTCTGCATTGTCTCAGTTCCCCGCGATCGTCATCCAGGAGACAAGGATCACGATGCCTATCACCATGGCGAAGGCGTAGTGGAAGATGTAACCGCTCTGAGCGCGCCCGGCGAGGCGGGTGAACCAGGGGATGATCCCCATTGCCAACCCGTTGATGCCACCATCGATCACCGAACCGTCGCCCTTCTTCCACAGGAAGCGGCCGAGGGCACGGGCCGGGTTCACGAAGATCGCATCGTAGATCTCGTCAAAATACCACTTGTTGAGCAGGAAGGTGTAGAGAGGCTTCTGGTTCTCGGCCAGTTTCGCGGGCCAGTCGGGCCGGCGGACATACATCTGGAAGGCAAGCCCGAAGCCCAGAAGCATGGCGATAAAGGGCGAGAGCTTGACCAGGACCGGCGCGGCATGGGCGTCGTCGAGCACATGGTTGTCCGGACCGAAATAGATCGCGCCGTCGCCCGGGTTGCCGCCAAAGGCCGCGTGATGCTCACCCTCATCCGCGTGATCGTCTGCGGCTTCGGTTGCATGCGCCGTCTCGGTGGCGTGTTCGTCCGTGCCATGCTCGTCGGCATGGGCGGTCGCGGCGTCTTCGCCGTGATGCTCGGTCGCAGTGCCGTCGGCCATGTGGGTTTCATGGGTCTCGTCGGTGTGACCTTCCATCGAGGCTTCGACATGGGTCTCCTCGCCCTTGAGCGGGATGCCGTAGAAGCTGGCGACCTTGTCGGTATGACCGAAGAAGGAGCCGTAGAAGAGCATGCCGGAGAAGATCGCCCCGGCGGCCAGCACGTAGAGCGGCACCAGCATGACCATCGGGCTTTCATGCGCGTGCTCATGGGTGTGCTTGTCGCCGCGTTGCTCGCCGTGGAAGGTGAGGAACATCAGGCGCCAGGAATAGAAGGAGGTCATCAGCGCGGCGATGACCAGCATCCAGAAGGCAAAGCCGGAGGCCATGGTACCGCCCGCCCAGGCGCTCTCGATGATCGCGTCCTTGGAGAGGAAGCCGGCAAAGCCGATCGTGGTCAGCGGGATGCCGACACCGGTGATCGCGAGCGTGCCGATCATCATGATCCAGTAGGTGACCGGGAACTTGGCCTTGAGGCCACCATAGTTCCGCATGTCCTGTTCATGATGCATGCCGTGGATCACCGAGCCGGCGCCGAGGAAGAGCATGGCCTTGAAGAAGGCATGCGTCAGCAGGTGGAACATGGCCGCCGAATACATGCCGACACCGGCCGCGACGAACATGTAGCCGAGCTGCGAACAGGTCGAATAGGCGATGACGCGCTTGATATCGTTCTGCACCAGGCCGATCGTGGCGGCGAAGAAGGCGGTGATGGCACCGATATAGACCACGAAGCTGGCAGCCCCCGGCGCGAATTCGAAGAGCGGCGACATGCGGCAGACGAGGAAGACGCCCGCGGTCACCATCGTGGCGGCGTGGATCAGCGCGGAGACCGGGGTCGGGCCTTCCATCGCGTCCGGCAGCCAGGTGTGGAGCATGAACTGGGCCGATTTGCCCATCGCGCCGACGAAGAGCAGGAAGGCCAGCAGGTTGGCGGCGTTCCAGTCGCGCCAGAGGAAGCTGATCTCGGTCTCGGCCAGCATCGGGGCGGCGGCGAAGACATCGTCCAACTGAACGCTGTCGACCATGAAGAAGAGGCCGGCAATACCGAGGGCGAAACCGAAATCGCCAACCCGGTTGACGATGAAGGCCTTCATCGAGGCCTCCCCGGCGCTCTCTTTCTTGTAGTAGAAGCCGATCAGCAGGTAGGAAGCGAGGCCCACCCCTTCCCAGCCGAAGAACATCTGCACGAGGTTGTCGGCGGTCACCAGCATCAGCATGGCGAAGGTGAAGAGCGACAGCTCCGCGAAGAAACGGGCGCGATAGGGCTCGTCTTCGGGGAAGGCGTGATCATGCGCCATGTAGCCGAAGCTGTAGAGATGGACGAGCGCGGAGACGGTCGTGACAACCACCAGCATGATCGCGGTGAGCCGGTCCATGCGGATCGCCCAATCGGCCACGAGGCTGCCGCTGTCGATCCAGCGCATGATGAAGATGTGCTCGGTGACACCATCATGGGTCAGGAACACGACCCAGCTGAAGAAGAAGGACAAAAAGAGCAGGCCGGTGGCCGTGATCTGTGCCGCCTTCTCGCCGATGAGGCGCCAGAAGAAGCCGCAGATGATCGCGCCGATCAGGGGGGCGAAGAGGATGATGGTTGCCATGTGCCCTTAGCCCTTCATGTTCGAGACGTCTTCGACCGCGATCGTCCCGCGGTTGCGGAAGAAGCAGACGAGGATGGCGAGGCCGATTGCCGCCTCGGCGGCGGCGACCGTGAGGATGAACAGGGTGAAGACCTGTCCCGTCAGATCGCCCAGATAGGCGGAGAAGGCGACGAAGTTGATATTGACCGAGAGCAGCACGAGTTCGATCGACATCAGGATGACGATGACGTTCTTCCGGTTCAGGAAGATGCCGAAAATGCCTATGACGAACAGCGCCGCCGCGACAGCCAGGTAATGTTCCAGTTGAACCATTCTCGGGTCCCTCGATGCTTCTTGCGCCCATTCGGGCGGTGCGTTGCGCCCGCAAGCGCTTCGTTCGAAAGGCGGCCCGAAAGGGCCACCGGCAGGCGGGGCTATTTCAGCCCTTCGCCCGGTTTGAGATCGACCAGTTCCATCGTCTTGGCCGGGTCGCGATACATCTGCTCCAGGATATCCTGGCGCTTGACGTCCTTGCGGTGGCGCATGGTGAGCACGATGGCCCCGACCATGGCGACCAGCAGGATCAGGCCGGACAGCTGGAAGAGCAGGAAATACTTGTCATAGAGCAGCAGGCCGAGCGCGGCCGTGTTATGGGCCCCTGCCCCTTCGGGCGTGCCCATCGGGCTGTCCAGGATCTCGACGCCGCCGCCCAGTTCCCAGGCGCCGAAGGCCATGGCGAGCTGCATGATCAGGACGAGGCCGATCACCAGCGCCAGCGGCAATTGCTTCGCCATCTCGGCGCGCAGCTCGGCGAAGTCCACATCCAGCATCATGACGACGAAGAGGAACAGCACCATGACCGCGCCGACATAGACGATGATCAGCAGCATGGCGACGAACTCCGCCCCCAGCAGCACCATCAGACCGGCGCCGGAGAGGAAGGAAAGGATCATCCAGAGCACCGAATGGACCGGCTGCTTCGAGATCACCGTGAAGATGCCGCCTGTGAGCAGGCAGAAGGAGAAGAGGTAGAAGACGAAATCGACGGGGGTCACGTTACTTTCCTTCCTCGGTCTCGGCGATGACGGCCTGCGCCAGTTCCATCGCCTTCGTCATCGCGGGCACACCCCCGAAAACGGACATCTGGCCGATCACTTCGGCAATTTCCTGTGGCGTCGCGCCGGCCTCGATGGCGTGGCGGACAGTCAGCTTGATCTGCGGTTCGAGCTGGGCGCCCTGCGCCACCAGCCCGCCCAGGGTCACGAAAAGACGCGTCTTGGCGTCCAGCCCACCGGGATTGAAGGTCTTGCCGAAGGCCATCTCCATGGCGTCCTTCGGCATGGTCGGCATCATCGCGGCGAGATCGGGGAACTGGAACTGCTCGAGCGCCGGGTTCATGGCCTTGGCCATCTCCTGGCTCTGCGCCATCATCGTCTCGAAAAGCTTGGTAAAGTCGCTCATGGGCTTTCCTCCCGGCTTTCGAACACCTCGATAGCGGCATTCATGGCTGCGAGCATGGTCGGGAAGCCGGCAAACATGGCGACCTGGAAGATCACCTCGGAGATCTCGCGCTTGTTCGCGCCCAGCGACATCGCGGCGGCCACATCGACCTTGAGCTGTGGGCGGCCCGGCGTTCCGAGCGCGGCCAGCGTGCCGATGGCGGCGAGCAGGCGGGTTTTTGGCTCCAGCCCGCCGCGGGCGTAGAAATGGCCGAAATTCACGTCGACAATGGTCTCGGCCAGCCCCGGCAGGAACTCCTCGTAGCGCGCGCGCAGGCTGTCCTCCAGCCCGGGGGCAACATGGTCCGCAAACGCCTTGCCGCGTTCGTAGCTGTTGAGGATCTCCGGCTCGCTCATCTGTAGGGGGCATCCAGTTCGATATTGCGGGCAATCTCGGCTTCCCAGCGGTCGCCGTTCTCGAGGAGCTTCTCCTTGTCGTAGTAGAGCTCTTCGCGGGTCTCGGTGGTGAATTCGAAATTCGGGCCTTCGACGATGGCATCGACCGGACAGGCTTCCTGGCAGAAGCCGCAATAGATGCATTTCGTCATGTCGATATCGTAGCGCGTGGTGCGGCGGGAGCCGTCCTCGCGCGGCTCGGCATCGATCACGATGGCCTGGGCCGGGCAGATCGCCTCGCAGAGCTTGCAGGCGATGCAGCGCTCTTCCCCGCTGGGATAGCGGCGCAGCGCGTGCTCGCCGCGAAACCGCGGGGAGAGCGGGCCTTTTTCATGCGGGTAGTTCAGCGTGGCCTTCGGCGCCATGATGTATTTGAAGCCGAGCTGAAAGCCCTTCCACATGTCCATCATGAAGAAATACTTGGTGGCGCGGGTCCAGTCGATATTCATACCCATCGGATCAGCCTCCCATTCCGAGCATTGCCCAGCGAGCCCAGAACTGGCCCAGGATTTCGAACTTCGCCATGAAGGCGATGAAGACGACCCAACCCAGCGACAAGGGCAGGAAGACCTTCCAGCCAATGCGCATCAGCTGGTCGTAGCGGTAGCGCGGCACGATGGCCTTCACCATGGCGAAGATGAAGAAGAAGAAGGACATCTTCAGGATCATCCACATGACACCATCCGGCAGGCCCGGGATCGGCGACAGCCAGCCGCCGAAGAAGAGCAGCGTGACGAGGGCACACATCAGCACGATCGCGATCAGCTCGCCCATCATGTAGAGCAGGAAGGGCGTCGAGGAATACTCGACCTGGTAGCCGGCAACCAGCTCCGACTCGGCCTCGGGAAGGTCGAAGGGCGGGCGGTTGGTCTCGGCAAGCGCGGAGATGAAGAACAGGAAGACCATCGGCAGGTGCGGCAGCCAGTACCAGTTGAAGAAGCCGAAGCTGCCTTCCTGGGCGCGCACGATGTCGGTGAGGTTCATCGAGCCGGTGGAAATGATGACGCCGATGATGATCAGGCCGATGGAGACCTCGTAGGAGATCATCTGTGCGGCCGAGCGAAGGGCGCCGAGGAAGGGGTATTTCGAGTTAGACGCCCAGCCGCCCATGATGACGCCATAGACCTCCAGGCTCGACATGCCGAAGATGTAGAGGATCGCCACGTTCAGCGTGGCAATCTCCCAGCCATCGTTGAAGGGAACCACGACCCAGGCGATGAGCGCGAGCACGAAGCTCAGCATCGGCGCCATGAAATAGACGAACTTGTCCGCGCCGGCCGGGACGACGATTTCCTTGGCGATGTATTTCACGAAGTCGGCGAAGGACTGGAGCAGGCCGAACACGCCCACCACGTTGGGTCCCTTGCGCTGCTGCACGGCGGCCCAGACCTTGCGGTCCGCATACATCAGGAACGCGAGCGCCACGAAGAGGATGATGGTGAACAGGAGACATTGCGCTGTGACCAGCACGACGATCCCAAGGTTGGTTTGCAGAAACTCTGCCAGAAAGTCAGCCATTTTGCCTCATCTTCCTCAGACCGTAGGTATGCCCCGCGCACTGCAATCTTCCACCGTGATTTCGGCGTCGATTGTCGTAGAGCCCTGCGGGAGCGCTGGCGAGACCGTGTAAACCGCATCCGCGCGCCAAACGCCAGACTCTTGTGCCACTCTTGTGCGGACATGTCGCGCAAAGCCATATCCGCGGATCAATGTGTATTGCGCCGCTGCGCAGCGGGCATAATCTTCCACGTCCGCGGCATCGCGCGCACCTTCCATCTCGACGATGAAACCGACGAGGTCACCATCGAGCAGACGTGTATCGATTCCCCTGTAGACGGGCACGAAGGGAAGGTCCTCGCGTGCGACCTCCTCCCCCTCACTGCATGCCCCGAGCGTGGCGAGCAAAGCCGCCACGACCCCTCCCCTGAGCGCCATTGGCCCTACTCCGCGGCCAGCGGAGCGGCGGCACGCGCCCGTGCCTGGGCCGAAAGCTCGGCCATGAGCTGCGACGCGCGGGCAATCGGGTTGGTCAGGTAGTGATCGCCGATACAGAGCCGGAAATCGGCCTTGCCGAGATCGCGCGGCTCCAGCGGCGCGCCCTCGTTCTCCGGCAGCGCATCCAGCGCGGCCAGGTGCGGGACTTCCGTTGTCAGCGTCGCACGGAGTTGACCAAGGCTGTCCCAGGGCTGAGTCGCGTCCAGCTCGGCGGAAAGCGCCCGCAGGATCGCCCAGTTCTCCTTCGCCTCGCCCGGCGGGAAACTGGCGCGCATCGCCATCTGCGGCCGGCCTTCGGTGTTCACGAAGAGACCCGATTCCTCGACCCAGGCCGCGCCCGGCAGAATCACGTCGGCGCGATGTGCGCCGCGGTCGCCATGCGAGCCCTGGTAGATGACGAAGGGACCATCATCGATATCGACCTCGTCGGCGCCGAGATTGTAGATCACGTCCGCGCCGTCGATGGCGGCGTCAAGCCCGCCTTCGGTGACAGCGCCGACATCCATCGCGCCCACGCGGGCGGCGGCGGTGTGCAGCACCAAGAATTTCGACTCGGCGGCGGCGGCCATGGCCTGTGCCGTGGCCAGGACGGCCTCGCCATCGGCCTCGCGGATCGCGCCCTGGCCGACGATCACCACGCCCGGAACGCCATGCTTGTCCGAGTGATCCATCGCCGCCAGCTTTTCCAGCGCGGCGCGGTCGGTGCCAAGATGCTCGTACTCAAAGGTCAGGTCGACCTTCGGGCCGATCAGCGCCACCTTGGCGCCGGCCAGCCAGGCCTTGCGGAGCCGCGCGTTGAGCACCGGCGCCTCGTTGCGCGGGTCGGTGCCGATCAGCAGGATCATCTCGGCGGTGTCGATATCCTCGATCGCCGCGTTGCCGACATAGCCCGCGCGGTTGCCGATCGGCAGGCGGGCATTGTCTGTCCGGCACTCGACCGTGCCGCCCTGCCCCTCGACCAGCGTCTTGAGCGCGAACGCTGCCTCGACCGAAGCGAGATCGCCAACGAGACCGGCGATCTTCTTGCCTGTCATCGCCCGGGCGGCGACCGTGAGCGCCTCGCCCCAGCTCGCGGGCTTCAGCTTGCCATCGACGCGGACATAGGGACGGTCGAGACGCTGGCGCTTGAGCCCGTCCCAGACGAAGCGGGACTTGTCGCCCAGCCACTCCTCGTTGATCGCGTCATTGTTGCGGGGCATGATCCGCATCACTTCGCGGCCCTTGGTGTCGACCCGGATATTGGCGCCAAGCGCGTCCATCACGTCGATGGTCTCGGTCTTGGTCAGCTCCCAGGGGCGGGCCGTGAAGGCGTAAGGCTTGGAAACCAGCGCCCCGACCGGGCAGAGATCGATGATATTGCCCTGCAGGTTCGAGTTCAGCGTCTGGTTCAGGTAGGAGGTGATCTCCGCATCTTCGCCGCGGCCGGTCTGGCCCATCTGGGTGATGCCGGCGACTTCGCTGGTGAAGCGCACGCAGCGGGTGCAGGAGATGCAGCGGGTCATGTGAGTCTCGACCAGCGGGCCGAGATCGAGATTCTCGGTGGCGCGCTTGGGCTCGCGGAAGCGCGAGAAGTCGACGCCGTAAGCCACGGCCTGGTCCTGCAGGTCGCATTCGCCGCCCTGGTCGCAGATCGGGCAGTCCAGCGGGTGGTTGATGAGCATGAACTCCATCACCCCCTCGCGAGCCTTCTTGACCATCGGCGAGTTGGTCTTGACCTCGGGCGGCTCGCCATTGCGGCCGGGGCGGAGATCCCGGACCTGCATCGCGCAGGAGGCCGCGGGCTTCGGAGGACCACCGACCACTTCCACCAGGCACATCCGGCAATTGCCGGCGATCGACAGCCGCTCATGGTAACAGAATCGCGGAACCTCGATGCCGCCCAGTTCACAGGCCTGGATCAAGGTCATCGCGGGATCACATTCCACTTCGATGCCGTCGATGATGATGGTGCGTAGGTCGCTCATGCGCTGCCTCCAACTCCTTCGCGGGATTTCTCCCATTCAGGACCGGAGGGATAAGCGCACTCCGGGATCCCGTTTCGGACCCCTCTCTAGCGGCTTCCCGCGCGAAGGCCAA
Organism: uncultured Tropicimonas sp.; assembly: GCA_947497945.1. GTDB lineage: Bacteria > Pseudomonadota > Alphaproteobacteria > Rhodobacterales > Rhodobacteraceae > Tropicimonas. The sequence continues at coordinate 79,506 of CANMIP010000003.1, forward strand.
TCCGCGATTTCGCCGCGTTTTGGCGCAGGTCGCCGCATGGGCCGCCGTTACGGCAGCGCGAGCCCCTGCGTGGCCGTGACAAGGAGCGTGAAGGCGACCAGCAGGGCCGCGGCGATGGAGAGAGACTTGAACATGCGCGTTACCTCTTGACTGTGGGCACGGGGGAGTGCGCCCTTGCTCTCAAGGTGGGGGATGCGGGGGTTGTTTTTCAATAACATGGCCGGGTTATCCGCTGTCGGCGCTGCGGCGCGGCGAAGCTTTGCCCAAATCCTGCGCATCGCTGGCGGGTCTTCGCCCGTTCACACGGCCTTGATTGGACAAGCGCATGCATTCGCAAGAGGGTCGCCCGTTGAAATTCCCGCTGGACCGACAGACCGCTGGCGCGACCAAATTGCCGATGACCGTCTGCACATTCGGCAAGAATGGATTTGGGCGCCCTGCCTTGGCGCGGCCTCACGCCGACGCCGCCCGCCTCGGCGGATCTGTCCCGCAATGTCACTCCGGCGCGCGATTGCCTGCACAGGCCGAGAGGCATTGCCGGTTCGTCCCGGCGGGTTGACGCTTCGTCGACACCAGCGCCCCATGTTGAAACTCTCCGGACCGTCACGGACCCCAGACAGTATCAGCCGTCGTCGCGATTCGTGTCACGCCTGGCGCAAGGCCAGTCGACGCACCAGGCGTCGCGCCAGCGCCTCAGCCGCCCTGCCCGTCCTTCGTCGGATCCACGGCATCTTCGCCGGTAATCTCGATCAAGAAACCGCCAACCTGGCTGGCCTCCCGAATCTCGGCGAAACCGGCCATGCAGATGCGGATGAAATCTGCCTCATCCTGCGCCAGCTTGTGTTTCTCCCTAAACGCAGCCTGTTTGCCGCGCACAGCCTCGGCCGGATCAGCCATCGAACCCTGGAGATTCTTGCCGTCGAACCCGTCCGCCGCGAGCGCCTCCATCACCTCCGTGGTGACATCCGAGGCCGCGACCGCGTCGAAACTCAGGTTCGGACAGGTGGTGGCGATGTTCTCGGCCGTCGTGATCGCGACCATCGCATCGACGAAATAGCCCGGCGCAGGGCGCAGTTCCTGCGCTCCCAGCGGACAGCCCAGCATGACTGCCAGCGCCAATGTCATGGAAAAATGCCTGTTTTTCACGGCGAAAGCCTCCCTCAAAACGATCCCGGAAGGAAAAAGTAGACAATCCACACCACAAAAGCCAGCAATCCGCCTATCACGAGGAGCACGAAAAGACGAGAAAACCTCAGAACGGATCTAGGGGTTCGGTCGTACATCTCGTCGCCCGAAAACCAGTCGCCGCATTCAGAACAGCGCATGCCACCGAAACCCGGTGAGTTCCGATGGCCGCAATGGGGGCATATGCCTGTATTGGCCGACGAACCGCCGAGCACTATTCAGCCGCGACACCCGGCTTGTTCTTGATCCGCCACTCAATCTCGTCGCGGAAATGCCGGATCAGGCCCTGGATCGGCCAGGCGGCGGCGTCGCCGAGCGCGCAGATAGTGTGGCCCTCCACCTGCTTGGTGACATCCATCAGCATGTCGATCTCTTCGATCTCCGCCTCGCCTCTCACCAGCCGGTCCATGACCCGCATCATCCAGCCCGTGCCTTCACGGCAGGGCGTGCACTGGCCGCAGCTTTCATGCTTGTAGAACTTGCTGAGCCGCCAGATCGCCTTCACGATATCGGTGGACTGGTCCATCACGATCACGGCCGCCGTGCCGAGACCGGAGCGCTGCTCCTTGAGCCAGTCGAAATCCATGATCGCCTCGCGGGCAATATCACCCGGCAGGAGCGGCACCGAGGAGCCGCCGGGGATGACGGCCTTGAGATTGTCCCAGCCGCCACGAATGCCGCCGCAATGCTTCTCGATCAGCTCCTCGAAGGGGATCGACATCGACTCCTCTACGACGCAGGGCGTGTTCACATGACCGGAGATGGCGAAGAGCTTTGTGCCGGTATTGTTCGGCCGGCCAAAGCCCGCGAACCACTCGCCGCCACGCCGCAGAACCGTCGGGACAACGGCGATGGATTCGACATTGTTCACCGTGGTCGGGCAGCCATAGAGGCCAGCGCCCGCCGGGAAGGGCGGCTTCATGCGCGGCATGCCCTTCTTGCCTTCTAGGCTTTCAAGCAGCGCGGTTTCCTCGCCGCAGATATAGGCGCCGGCGCCATGCGCGACGAAGAGATCGAAATCCCAGCCCGAGCCGGCGGCGTTCTTGCCCAGAAGGCCCGCATCATAGGCCTCGTCGATCGCGGCCTGTAGCGCCTCGCGCTCGCGGATGAACTCGCCGCGGATATAGATGTAGCTCTCATGCGCGCCCATGGCGAAGCTCGCCAGAAGGCAGCCTTCGATCAGGGTGTGCGGATCGTTGCGCAGGATCTCGCGGTCCTTGCAGGTGCCGGGCTCGGATTCATCAGCATTGACAACCAGATAGGACGGTCGTCCGTCGCTTTCCTTCGGCATGAAGGACCACTTGAGACCGGTCGGGAACCCTGCCCCGCCGCGACCGCGCAGGCCGGAGGCCTTCATCTCGTCCACGATCCAGTCCCGGCCCTTCTTCACCAGGTCGGCCGTGCCGTCCCAGTGACCGCGTGCGCGGGCGCCGGCGAGCGTGCGGTCTTTCAGACCGTAGATATTGGTGAAGATCCTGTCCTTGTCCTGCAGCATCTCTTATCCTCTCATCCCTCGTCGCCGGAGCGGGTACGCCACATCCGGATGGCCACGACCAGCGCCCAGACGAAGGCTGCCAGCGAGGCCAGATAGAACAATATTTCATAATGCGCCGGCAAGCCCGTGAGGCTCACAAGCACCGGCGCAAAGATCGCCAGCAAACCGCCAAGCGCGATCACCACGGCCACGACGCGGCCCTGTCGGGCAAAGGCCCGGTCCTGATCACTGCCCTGGGTCATCGCCGGCACCATCCGATCACTTCTTCTTGGCCGAGAACTCGGTCTCGCCACCGGTCGCAAGGATCTTCGCCTGCGCGACCCATTCGTCGCGCGTCACGCGGCCCTTGAATCCTTCGAGATTCTGGTCGACCCAGGCGATCTCGTCCGCAGTCCAGTTGGCGATCTGGTCGAAATGGTAGAAGCCGAGGAAGTTGCAGACCTGCTCCAGCTTCGGCCCGACGCCCTTGATCTTCTTCAGGTCGTCTGCCTTGCCGTCGCGCGGCCCGTCCAGCCATTGCGGGCGTGTGCCGGGGTTGCTCTCTTCGGCGGGCGATACAGGCGCGGGCGCAGGAGCCGGCTCCGCTGCCGCCTCGGCGACCGGCTCAGGCTGCGGCTTCGGCGCTGGCGTGGCTTTCGGGGCCGGCGCGGCGCCGACCATGCGGCCGCCCTGATCGGTCCAGGGCTTCAGGATCGGAACCTCGGTGCCGTCGATACGCTTGATCGTGTCGCCGATGGTCACAGCCAGCTCGACCGACGGGTTGTATTGCGCGGCATTCTCGTTGCCCTCGGTCAGCGCGGTCACGCCGCCCAGCGGCTCGGCGCCGTAGCGGCCGTTTTGCGGGCCCGGCACCGGCACTTGGCCGGCGGCCAGCGCGTCGAGGATCTCGGCGAGCTTCTCCGGGGTCAGGTCCTCGTAGAAATCCTTGCCGATCTGGATCATCGGCGCATTGGCGCAAGCGCCAAGGCACTCGACCTCTTCCCAGCTGAAATTGCCGTCCGCGGAAAGCGCATGCGGCTTCTCGGCGATCTTCTCCTTGCAGACATTGATCAGCGCCTCGGCGCCGCAGATCAGGCAGGAGGTGGTGCCGCAAACCTGCACATGGGCAAGTTTTCCAACGGGTTGGAGCTGGAACATGAAGTAGAATGTCGCCACTTCCAGCGCCCGGATATAGGCCATGCCGAGCATGTCGGCGATGGTCTCGATGGCCGGGCGGGTCAGCCAGCCTTCCTGCTCCTGGGCGCGCCAGAGCAGCGGGATGATTGCGGAGGCCTGCCGGCCCTCGGGATATTTCGTGACCTGCGCTTCGGCCCATTCCTGGTTGGCGGGCGTGAAGGCGAAGCCTTCGGGCTGTTCAGGGTAGAGACGGCGGAGCATTGCGCGCGGTCCTTCAATCTGGAAGCCGGGGCCCGGTGGCCGTCGGCGGGTAGGGTCTTGTCGGAGAGAGCTGCGGGCGGACCCTTAGCGGTCGATCTCTCCGAACACGATGTCGAGTGTGCCGATCACCGCCGGGATATCGGCGAGCTGATGGCCCTTGCAGTAGTAACCGGTCGTCTGCAGATGCGCGAAACCGGGGGTGCGCAGGCGCAGCCGGTAGGGTTTGTTGCTGCCATCGGAGACGATGTAGACGGCGATCTCGCCCTTCGGCGCCTCGGTGGCGCAGTAGATCTCGCCGGCCGGAACCTTGAAGCCCTCGGAATAGAGCTTGAAGTGGTGAATCAGCGCTTCCATCGAGGTCTTCATGTCCGAGCGCAGCGGCGGGGTCAGCTTGCCACGGGCGAGCACGTCCCCCTGCCCGTCCGGCGCGCGGAGCTTCTTGATCGCCTGCAGGACGATGGAGACCGACTGGCGCATCTCCTCCATCCGCATCAGGTAGCGGTCATAGCAGTCGCCGTTCTTGCCGACGGGGATCTGGAAGTCGAACTCGTCATAGAGGTCATAGGGCTGGGTCCGGCGCAGGTCCCAGGCAAGCCCGGCAGAGCGGGCCATCGGACCGGTCATCGCCCAGTCATAGACATCCTGCTCGGAGACAACGCAGATATCGACGGTGCGCTGCTTGAAGATCCGGTTTTCGGTCAGCAGCCCGTCTAGGTCGTCCAGTACCTTGAGGAATTTCGGCGCCCAGGCTTCGATATCGTCGAGCAGCGCGGGCGGCACGTCCTGGTGGACACCGCCCGGGCGGAAGTAATTGCAGTGCATCCGAGCGCCGGAGGCGCGCTCGAAGAAGGTATAGACCTCCTCGCGGCCCAGCTCGAAGCCCCAGAGAGGCGGCGTCAGCGCGCCCACATCCATCGCGGCGGTGGTGACGTTCATCACGTGGTTGCCGATGCGCGAGAGCTCGGCCATCAGCACCCGCAGCAGCTGGCCGCGGCGCGGCGCCTGCACGCCCGTCATCTTCTCGATGGCGAGGCAGAAGCTGTGCTCTTGGTTCATCGGCGCGGAATAGTCGAGCCGGTCCATATAGGGCGCGTTCTGGAGATAGGTGCGGCTCTCCATCAGCTTCTCGGTGCCGCGATGCAGCAGCCCGATATGCGGATCGGCGCGCTCGACGATCTCGCCGTCAAGCTCGGTGACCAGACGCAACACGCCGTGGGTCGCCGGGTGTTGCGGACCCACGTTCAGGTTGAAGTTGCGGATCATCTGTTCGCCGGTGCGAACGTCTTCGAAGCCTTTGGAACCGTCCATCAACTCTCGACCCTCTCTTGCGCCGTCGCGGCCTTCGCGGCCACCTTGGCGTTGAATTTCTCCCAGCGGGTCACGGCGCGCTTGTGCGTGCCCTCCCCGATCATGTCCTGCCCGTCATGGCCGCGAACGCGGAAGGTGATGAAACGGCCATCGATCTGTACGACCTCCGTCTCGACCGTGACGTCCAGGCCCGGCGGTGTCGGCGCGACATGGGTGAGATCGAAACCGATCCCCAGCGAGCCCTCGCCGTCTTCGTAGTACGGCGCGATCTGCTCGACACAGGCCCATTCGAACATGCCGATCATCATTGCCGAGGCGAAGACCGCCGGCATGTCGTCCATGATCCGCGCATCCGGAAACAGCCGGCAGACGACCTCCTCTGGCCGCACCTTGCGAGTGAAGACCGCCCGGTCGCCTATGGCCAGACCCGGCTTCACTTGGCCTCCTCGGCCTTCTCGTCGCCCGGAAGCACGTATTTCGCGCCTTCCCAGGGAGAGAGATAATCGTATTGGCGGTATTCATGCACCAGCTTGACCGGCTCGTAGACCACGCGTTTCTGCACGTCGTCATAGCGCAGCTCGACATAGCCGGAGGTCGGGAAGTCCTTGCGCAGCGGGTGGCCGCGGAAGCCGTAATCGGTCAGGATCCGGCGCAGGTCCGGATGGCCGGAGAAGACGACGCCGAACATGTCGAACACTTCGCGCTCATACCAGTTGGCGGAGGGGAAGATGTCGGTCAGCGAGGCGATGCTCTCGTCCTCGCGCACGCCGGATTGCACGCAGATGCGCTGGTTCAGCTTCATCGACAGGAAGTGATAGACCACCACGAATCGCTTCTCGCGATCCGGGTAGTCGATCGCCGTGATATCGACATTCTGCGTGAACTGGCAGGTCGCGTCGGCACGCAGGAACTCGACGAAACCGATCAGCGCCGCGGGCGGCACCTCGACCGTCAGGTCGCCATTGGTGATCCACCATTTGGTGACGCAATCGGGACGGCGGTCGGCGAGATACTCACCAAGGGTCTGAAGTGCATCGCTCATCGCGGTGTCATCCTCCTTCAAGCGGGCGCGGGGCCGATCAGCGTTTGATCGTGCCCACCCGGCGGATCTTGCGTTGCAGCTGCAGCGTGCCGTAGAGCAGCGCCTCGGCCGTCGGCGGGCAGCCGGGGATATAGACATCCACCGGAACGATGCGGTCGACGCCGCGCACCACCGAATAGCTGTAATGGTAATAGCCGCCGCCATTGGCGCAGGAGCCCATGGAGATGACCCAACGCGGCTCGGGCATCTGGTCATAGACCTTGCGCAGTGCGGGCGCCATCTTGTTGGTCAGCGTGCCGGCGACGATCATCAGGTCCGACTGGCGCGGGGAAGCCCGCGGCGCGGTGCCGAAGCGCTCCAGGTCATAGCGCGGCATGGAGACGTGGATCATCTCGATGGCGCAGCAGGCCAGGCCGAAGGTCATCCAGTGCAGCGACCCGGTGCGGCCCCAGTTGATGATGTCGGCGGTGGAGGTGACCAGGAACCCCTTGTCGGAGAGGTCCTTGTTCATCTGTGCGACCGTCTGCTCCTTGTCGGCGCCGGCGGTGTTGGGTCCGGTCATCACTCCCATTCGAGCGCTCCCTTCTTCCATTCATAGGCAAAGCCGACCGTGAGCACCGCGAGGAAGACCATCATCGACCAGAAGGCCGCCATGGAGATCTCGCCGAAAGCGACCGCCCAGGGGAACAGGAAGGCCACTTCGAGGTCGAAGATGATGAAAAGGATCGAGACGAGATAGAAGCGGATATCGAACTTCATCCGTGCGTCGTCCATGGCGTTGAAGCCACATTCATAGGCAGAGGATTTTTCCGGATAGGGGTCGCTGGGGGCGACGACCCATGCGGCGATGACCATGCCAAGTCCCATCACGATCGCGATGGCGAGGAAAATGAGAATCGGAAGGTATTCTCTGAGAAGTCCGTCCACGTCTGGCTCCTTGTCTGCCCGCGGCTCATCATAGCACGCAGGTGGTCTCGGGCTAGTTCGCGGTTTACGCGCGGGCTTGGGTGGGGTCAACCGACGGCTTGCCGCAAGGAAGCGGCGTTCTGTCCCGGCTGGATCCGGAGCAACCGGGGTCCAGTATCGTTGTGCGAACCGCGAAACGGCCTGGGCAGGCGTTCCCTCGTCCGAGCCTGTCGGCCTGACGGAACCGGGGCAACATGCGCAGAGCCCTGGCCTCACGGCCGGTTTGAACCGGGGAATCGGCAACCGGAAACCGCTCAGAAACGCCTGAGCAACTTGATACAGCCCCCTCTGCCGAAGATCCGGGGGTGCGGCGCGTTTCTCATTTCGGGTGTCCGGCAATGCCGGGCAGATGTCCAAGCGCTTCCTGCGTCCGGCGTCCGCCACGGAGGTAGCCTTCGGCTGAAGAAAGACAGCACTCTGTCAGCCGGCACGCAAATGGGAGCCAACAGGTCTCGGATCGGAAGAATCCGTACCGACGACCGTCAATTTGACGCACGGACTCCCGAACCTGCGGCTGACCGAAGAATACCCCGGACATTCGCCAACGCGTTTTACAACAGCTGGCTGACATGGCCTGTTCACGACGGACAGGCGGCGCGTGCTTCCCGAACTTGGACACGCATCCCGATCGGAGCGCAGCCCTCACCGACCTCACTCCGTCGGAAAGAGGTGGCGCACCGATAGCAGCGCCGGCCACCCGTCTCTGTACGTGACCGGGAAAGCCGCCCCCGAAGGACGAACCGACCTTGGCAGTCTGCACGGGCGGCCCGCTTCAGGCCCGCCCGCATGGCTCATCCCGTCGCCAACCGGATGGCGAAGAACAGGGCCGCCGAAAGCAAGGCCGCCGCCGGCACGGTGACAACCCAGGCCGCCGCGATGGTCATCGCATGCGTCCGGCGCACCAGCTTGCGTTGCCGCCGTTCGCTGGCCGTGTGGTAGGGCTTGTCCGGCACCGCTTGCCGGGCCCGGAGGAGCCTGCGCTCTGCGTACCATTCGCGGAAGAAACCGACCCCGAAAATTCCGCCGACAGCGATGTGGGTCGAACTCACCGGCAGGCCCAGCCAGCTCGCCACGATCACGGTGATCGCGGCCGAAAGCGCAACGCAGAAGGCGCGCATCGGGTTGAGCTTGGTGATCTCGCTGCCGACCATGCGGATCAGCTTGGGCCCGAACAGGAACAGCCCGAAGGAGATGCCGAAGGCGCCGATCATCATCACCCAGAAGGGGATGCTGATGGCCGAGGTGAAATCGCCGGTCGAGCTGGCGCTGACGATGGCGGCCAGCGGGCCGACCGCATTGGCCACGTCATTGGCACCATGGGCGAAGCTGAGGAACGCCGCCGAGACGATCAGCGGGATCGAGAACAGTGTCTTCAGCGACCGGTTGCGATTCTCCAGCCCCTGCGATTGCCGGCGGATCACCGGGATCAGGATCAGCCAGACCGCGATCCCGATCAGCAACCCGGCACCAAGCGCAACCGTGAAGTCGATCTTGACGATCTTCTTGAGCCCCTTCAGCGCGAGATAAGCCGAAAACGCACCCGCCATGATGCCGACCAGCACCGGCACCCAGGTCCGGGCGGCCGCGATCTTGTCGTCGCGATAAATGATGCGCTCCTTGATGAACCACAGGAAGCCGGCGGCGATCACTCCGCCCAGAAGCGGCGAAATCACCCAGCTCGCGGCGATCTTCACCATTGTCGGCCAGTTCACGGCAGCGAAGCCCGCCGCCGCGATCCCGGCGCCCATGACGCCGCCGACAACGGAATGCGTGGTCGAGACCGGCGCGCCGATCCAGGTGGCGATATTGACCCAGAGTGCAGCGGCAAACAGCGCCGCCATCATCGCCTGTATGAAGATCTCCGGCGATTTGGTCGATTCCGGCGAGACAATCCCCTTCGCCACGGTCGAGACAACGTCGCCGCCGGCGATCAGCGCCCCGGCGCTTTCGAAGACGATGGCGATTGCGATGGCGCCGCCCATGGTGAGCACATTCGCACCGACCGCCGGCCCCATGTTGTTGGCCACGTCGTTGGCGCCGATATTGACCGCCATATAGGCGCCGATGGCAGCCGCCAGCACGATGACCAGCGCGCCGCTGGACCCGTCGACGAGGAAGGCCGCGAACAGGCCGGCCAGCAGGATAAAGGCGGCTGCGAGGGCCGGAGCTGCCATTGGACGCGCGATGAAACTGTTGGCCGTTTCCAGGCTCGACAGACGGTCGAGGTCCCGGTCAAGGGTCTCCAGATGCCGCGGTTCAAAGTTCTTGTCGGACACGTGTCCCCCCTGTGTCTTGCGTTCGCAGGCTCCCTACAGGGCATGAGGGCAACGTGTAACAGGTTTGTAACGACATTGTGACGCGGCTGCACCGGTCTGCCGGCCTGCCCTGGCCTGCCATCTTGTCTCCGGCAGACATCGCTTCTAGATAAGCCTCCAAGCCACCAGCAATCCGAAACGACCGCTCCGTTCGCCTTCTCTGGCGATGGGCCGGACCTTTTACACCCGGGACCGATGAAGCAGAGGAAACCGACACGCATCCGCAAGGACCGCAAGGGGCAGCAGATCGCTGCCCTGCCCGTTCGCTGGAACGAGAACGACGAAGCCGAGGTGCTCCTCGTCACGTCGCGGACCACGCGCAGGTGGATCATCCCCAAGGGTTGGACAATGAACGGCAAAAGGCCCTGGAAGGCTGCGGGGATCGAAGCGCGCGAGGAGGCCGGCGCGCATGGCAAGGTCGCTTCCTCGCCGATCGGAGACTATGAATATGTCAAGATCCTGCGCGATGGCACCGGTCTGATCTGCGACGTGCAGGTCTTCCCGATGATCGTCGAGGATCTCAGCGCGTCCTGGAAGGAACAGAAGGAAAGAAAGCGCGCCTGGTTTCCCGCCAAGCGCGCGGCGCGCCTGGTGCAGGAGCCCCAGCTTGCGATCCTTTTGCGCAAACTGGGCAAGAAGAAGATGCGGGCCCGGATCGCACAATCCTGACAGACCCGCCGGGCCGTCCGCGCGCGCCCCGACGCGATCGCGCCGCTTCACTCCTTCGGAAAGAAATCTCCCTGCGTCTTCATCTCCGGGCGGCCATCGCCATACCGGATCGAGAAGACACCGTGATAGCCACCCTTGATAGGAGACCATGTCCAGATATTCGTTTGCCGCGTCTCGGTCCCGTCCGCAGCCTTGCGCGTGATCTCAAGGCGCGCCTCGATGACATCGCCCGCGAGGCGCTCATAGGCCAGATCGCTGCAGCTGGTCTCGAGATCATTGTAGCAATAGCTGAGCGTCTCTTCCCCCGTCACCTCGAAGGCCGCCGGCAGCGCCGCACCGCTCGCGGCATTCACGAGCTCGCCATAGAACTTCTCCGACATCGCCGGACCGGCCAACAGCAGCAACGGACACAGGCCCGCAAGCATCGCCTTGCGCATGAGATCTTCCTTCCCGCAAAGACAGTCCCGATAGCGTCAGTCTAGGACGCTCCGGCGCCTGCGGTCCACCGGCCGTCTTCCGGCGGCCATCACTCTTCGCCCGCCACCCAGTTTGCCTTGCGCTTGTCGAAAAACGCCGCGATTCCCTCGGCCGCTTCCTCGCTCTCCCAGCGGGCGACAAGCGCGGCGATGGTCTCGTCGATCAGCTGCGCGTCGATGCGCGGCCCGAGACGGCGCAACAGCGCCTTGGCCTCCCCGACCGCGCCGGGCGCAACGGAGAGATAGGGGGCGACTTCCGCCTCCACCGCCGCGTCCAGCGCCGCCTCCGGGACCGCGCGGGCCAACAGGTCCAGCGCAACGGCCTCCGTGGCGCCAAACAGCCGCGCCGACATGAAGACCCGCCGCGCTCTGGCCTCGCCCATCCGCGCGGCGACGTAGGGTCCGATGGTCGCCGGGATCAGCCCGAGCTTCGTCTCCGTCAACCCGAACCGCGCCCCCTCGGCGGCTATCGCCACGTCGCAGACCGAGATCAGCCCGACCCCGCCGCCAAAGGCATTGCCATGCACCCGCCCGATCACCGGCTTGGGGCAGGTATTGAGCGCCTGCAACATCTCCGCCAGCTTGCGCGCCTCCCTTCCCCGGGTCGCGCCATCGGCCGCCATCTGCGCCCGCATCCAGCCGAGATCGCCGCCCGCGCAGAAGGACGCCCCCTCGCCCGCCAGCACCACGACGCGCACCCCCGGGTCCGCGCCAAGCCGCCCAGCCGCCGCCGTCAGCTCCTCCAGCATCCGCGCCGACATCGCATTGTGCTTCTCCGGCCGTGCCAGCCAGAGCGTGGCCACGCCGCGTGGGTCGGTCTCGATCCGTATCGTCTCGTCGCTCATCGCTATCCTCTCCTCTAGCCTCTCCTTCGGCCCGGCCCAGCTCACCCGGACTCCCAGGCTTAGATCGTCATGCGGTTGCCCCGGAACGCCTGGTGGCGCGACTGGGGAGGAACGCTCGCAAGGTCGAAGACCTGCGCCGTGTCCGGATCCTCCTTGGCCGCCGAATGCAGGTGGGGACAGAAACGCCCGATCCAGTGCAGTTTCGGCAGGTGGAAGGCGCGCGGCAAATCGGCTTCATCCTCCCTCGCATTGATCGGCGCGAGCCGGTCCGCCAGTGTCGCCGGACGCCGGACGCCGGAAGACGCTCTGCTCCGCGCTGCGGCCGCATCGCACAACAGCAGGCGACTCGCCCGCGGCGTAGTCGTCACCGCCTCGCATTGCCGACGCCCCGTGAACGGAGCTTTGCCATCCCCGAATCCGGCGTTTGGGTTCGTCCCCGGCCAGAACTCCGGAAACAGGCGTTGTTTCAACCCATCCTCATCATCGGACCGCGGATCGCTCCAACAGCAGGGCGTCTCCGGCATCATTTCCCTCTCCGGGTGCCGCGCCTTGCGCCAGCCCCCGAAGCGCCAACCACCCCCGGGCCGCGAACCCCGCAGGGGAGGCGAAGCATGATCCGTCGCCCGACCGGCACTCCCCGCAAAGTCGCCGACCGGGTTGGGACGCTGATTCTCGACGTGGTTTCTTGTGCGATTGTAGCCGTCCCACCACGCGGGCTGCGCAGCGTCGAACCCTCCAAGGAAGGTCGTCGCATCCGCCACCTTCAGGAAGACAAACCGGAACATCAAAGCGCGGTGGACCTGGAGAGCGCAGCGCGGCATCTCCTTTTCGCCCCCGTGGGCAACAGGGTCGCAGCGATGCATCCGGGCCGAGCGCGGATCGTGTTCGACATCCCATGTCAGGTCGACACGCGCCGTCTCCACCTTGCTCCTGAAACGCCGCCACGCGCCGGGAAACCGGGCATCATCGACCCGCTTCGGATCCTTCCACTGCGCCGTCTCGAACCGCCACCGCTCCGGAACCGCAGCCACCGGCTTCAGCTCGGACAAAGTCGGGCCCACCGGCCCGACGCACCGTGCCTGCCGCTCCCATTGCACGACATCCTGCGAGAAGGTCCAGGTCGAGCGCGTCAGCCCAGACTGCCAGCGCCTGTAATGCCAACCGCCATGCTGGACCAGGCGCCCTTGCCCATTCGTCTGCCGCCGCGCCGAAGGCCAGAACTGGAACGCCTCCAACGCCGCGTCATCACCCCGACAGAAGGCGCCAGAGCCCGGACCAGCCATGCCCCCCGCCCTTCGCCGAGGCGCAGCCGAGGCAGTGTGATCCAGCGTCTGCCGCCAGATACCCGGCGCGACAGAGAGAACCAGCGGAGAGCCGAGGTCTTCGTGAGCACAATCGAAGCGGTGCAGCGTCGTTCCCTGCCGCAATCCGGGCCGGAAGTCCTCACCCAGCGAGGCCTGTCTTCCCGGCCCGACCGGGCCGAGAGGCGGGATGCGCATGCCGCTATGGACATGCCGCACCTGCCCGAGACCGCCCGCGCCGTCAGCCTGCTCCCAGTGCCACCACAGAAGATCTTCCGCTGCGGTCATCCCGCGCCCAGCCCCCCTCGCCTGCATCGCGGCGCGACCGTCCTCACGCCGCCCGCGCCCGCATCGCCTGCGCCATTTCCGCCGCCCGCGCGACGATCCCGGCATCCAGCCCCGTCTCGTAACCAAGGGCCTGCAACCGCGCGATCACCGCCTCGGTCGCCACATTCCCCGCCGCCCCCGGCGCATAGGGGCAACCGCCAAGGCCGCCAACCGACGCATCGAAGACCCGCAAACCGCGCTCAAGAGCGACCTCGACATTCTCAAGGGCCCGCCCGGCCGTATCATGGAAATGCCCCGCCAATCGGGTTGATGGAAGCTCGTCCAGCACGGCCCCAAGCATCGCGTCTACCCGCTCCGGCCGCCCCTGGCCGATCGTGTCGCCAAGCGAGACTTCGTAGACCCCGAGACCGGCCAGCCGCCCGACAACGGCGGCCACCCGGTCCGGCGCCACGGCCCCGTCGAACGGACACTCAACCACGCAGGACACATACCCCCGAACCCGCAACCCCGCCGCGGCCGCGCCCTCCAGGACCGGCGCAATCCGTTCGAAACTCTCCTCGACGGAGCAGTTCAGATTGGCGCGGCTGAACCCTTCCGAAGCGCTGACAAAGACCGCGATCTCATCCGCCCGCGCCGCAATCGCCTGCTCCAACCCCTTGCGATTGGGCACCAGGGCGGCATAGGACACGCCATCGGCCCGCGCGATTCCCGCAAGAACCTCCGCGGATTCCGCCATCTGCGGCACCCATTTCGGCGAGACGAAACTGGCCACCTCGATGCGCCGGTATCCTGCCCCGCTCAGGCAATCGATCAGCGCCAGCTTTTCGGCCAGCGGAATCGGCCGCGCCTCGTTCTGCAAACCGTCTCGCGGCCCGACCTCGAAAATCTCGACCCCTTCGCCCATCTTTCCGTCCCTTTGTCCCGGCCTTCGCGCGCGCAGCGCGCGCCCGGCCCAACCGTCTGATACGCGCGCCGCAAGGCGCGGGCTGAAGACCGGCGGGAGCGCCCCGCCAACCGCTCATGCCTCCGCGTCTTCCTCTTCCAGCCGGATCAGCGGATCATGCGCCGCCACCTGCGCCCCCGGCGCGACCAGCACCGCCTCGACGACACCTTCGCGCTGCGCCACAAGCGCATGCTCCATCTTCATCGCCTCCAGCACCGCAAGCCGGTCGCCCCGCACCACCGCCTGCCCAGGCTCAACGAGCACCTCGCGCAGCAAGCCCGGCATCGGCGCCTCGACGATATTGCCCGTCGCCCCGGCCTCCCCGCCGCGCGCCAGCGGGTCGGGCAGCGCAAACTCCCAGGGTTGCCCGGCAAAGACCACGACGGAACCGTCAAGCCGTCGCGCCGGCCCTGGCTCCCGCGCCTCACCGATCAGCCAGCCACCCGCGCCGCGCGAACAGCGCAGCTCCTGCCCGCCGAACCGCGCGACAATCTCGCCCGGCCCGCACACCGCCAGTCCGACTTCGAAGGCCTCTCCACCGCGCTCCAGACGAACCATCCGCTCCAGCGGCGCCCAGAGCGAGAACCCGGCAAAATCCGCCCCCAGACCGTCCAGCCCGCTGGCGGCAAGCGCGGCCCGGACAACCACCGCCGCGCTCGGCGCACCTTCCGCGACCAGCGCCGACAGGTCCCGGCCGATCAGCCCGGTATCGACCCGCCCGACGGCAAAATCCTCATGCCGCGACAGCGCCTCGAGAAAGGCGATATTCGTCACCGTCCCGCCGATCTCCGTATGCTCAAGCGCCCGCCCCAGCCGCGCCAGCGCCACCGCCCGGCTTGGCCCATGGGTGATCACCTTGGCGATCATCGGGTCATACCAGGGGCTGATCTCGTCCCCTTCCCGCACGCCGCTATCGTTGCGCGCCAGCTCCGAGAAGCGCAGATGCCCCAGCCGCCCCGTCGCCGGCAGGAAGCCGGCCGGCACATCTTCGGCATAGACCCGCGCCTCGAACGCATGCCCTTCGAGCGGGATCTCCTGCTGGCGAAGCGGCAGCGGCTCGCCCGAGGCAACCCGCAGCTGCCACTCGACCAGGTCCTGCCCCGTCACCGCCTCGGTCACCGGATGTTCGACCTGCAACCGTGTGTTCATCTCCATGAACCAGAACCCGTCCGGCCGCAGCCCGTCCGAGCCGTCGACAATGAACTCCACCGTCCCCGCGCCGACATAGCCGATCGCCTTGGCCGCCCGAACCGCCGCAGCCCCCATCGCCGCGCGCATGTCCTCGGTCATCCCCGGCGCCGGCGCCTCCTCGATGACTTTCTGGTGCCGTCGCTGCAACGAGCAATCCCGCTCGTAGAGATGCACCGCACCGCCATGCGCATCGCCAAAAACCTGAAGCTCGATATGGCGCGGCCGCGAGACGAATTTCTCCACCAGCACATCGGCATTGCCAAACGCCCCTCGCGCCTCTGCCTGCGCCGAAACCAACGCCGTGGCGAACTCCTCCGCCCGCTCGACCAGCCGCATCCCCTTGCCGCCGCCACCAGCCACGGCCTTGATCAGCACCGGATAACCAATCCGCGCCGCCTCGCTCGCCAGCAGTTCCGGCATCTGGTCCGCCCCGTGATAGCCCGGCACAACCGGCACCCCGGCCTCCGCCATCAACCGCTTGGCCGCGTCCTTCAACCCCATCTGCCGGATTGCACGCGCCGGCGGGCCCACGAACACAAGCCCCGCCGCCTCCACGGCCTCGACGAATTCCGGGTTCTCCGACAGGAAGCCATAACCCGGATGCACCGCCTCCGCCCCGCTTGCCAGCGCAGCGCCAACGATCTTCGCCCCGTCCAGGTAACTCTCCGCCGGCGCCGACCCGCCCAGATGCACCGCCTCATCGGCCATCTCGACATGCAACGCCCCCGCATCCGCATCCGAATAGACGGCAACGGTCGAAATCCCCATCCCCCGCGCCGTGCGAATGATGCGACAGGCAATCTCGCCACGATTGGCAATCAACAATTTCCGGATCATGTCCCCCCCTTAGCCCGCCAAATGCCGCGAAATACTCGCGGGCAAAGGCCATGCCTCGTAATCCATTCCTTTCAACGGCCCCGGCGCGCCCCCGCGCCAGGCATGCCGGTAAAGCTCGATATGCAGGCGGATCTCCAGCAGCTCCAGGGCGGCATCTACCGGACCCTGCGTCTGCGCAATCGAAACCTCCAGCTTCTCCGTGTCGCTCTTGCCGCGCCAGAGCCCATCCAGCCCCAATCCCTTCCAGACAGCACTCCCAGCGGAAGTCGCCACCAGCAACAGCACATTCACGACGAAAGCCGCCACCAGCCCGTCCAGCCCGCCAGCACCCCAGCCCCAGCCGAACCAGCCCCGCGCCTTGCCGGACCCGGCCGCCTGCGCCGCCCGCGTCACCTCGAACTCGCGCGCAAAAGCCTCCCGAAAGCTCCGCGCGAACGTCCGGCGGCTGAAATCCTCCCAACCGGCCCTGATCTTCAGCTTCGGCCGCGCAAACACCCCCTCGCGAGACCGCTCCTCGAACTGCTCGAAATCGAAGATGAAGAAATAGTCCTCAGCATCCACGGAGTTATGGATGAGATAGACCGGGATCTCGACCTCGCGCCCGAGTTTCGGCAGCGAGATCTCGGGCACCATTCCAACCGCCCTCTCCGATATCCCCTTCAACCAGGCCATGGAGCGCCCCATTCCACTTCTTTTTTCCACAAATATCCCGGGGTGCGCGAGGGGCTGGCCCCTCGCTCCCGCACGCTCCACGAATGCCTCACATCCGGAACACGCCGAACCGCGTCTCCTCCACCGGCGCATTCAACGCCGCCCGCAAGCTCAGCCCCAGCACATCGCGCGACGTTCGCGGGTCGATCACGCCGTCGTCCCAAAGCCGCGCCGAAGCATAGAGCGGATGCGCCTGGGCCGCGAACATCTCCTCGGTCGGACGCCGGAACGCCGCTTCCTCCTCGGCGGACCATTCCCCGCCCGCCTTCTCGATTCCGGCCCGTTTAACCTGCGCCAATACCCCCGCCGCCTGCGCGCCACCCATCACCGAGATCCGGCTGTTGGGCCAGGTCCACAGGAAACGCGGCTGGTAAGCCCGCCCGGCCATGCCGTAATTGCCCGCGCCAAAGGAGCCGCCGACCAGCATGGTGATCTTGGGCACCGAGGTTGTCGCAACCGCCGTCACCATCTTGGCCCCATGCCGCGCAATCCCCTCATTCTCGTATTTCTTCCCCACCATGAAGCCGGTGATATTCTGAAGGAAGACCAGTGGGATGCGCCGTTGCGAGCAAAGCTCGATGAAATGCGCCCCCTTCTGCGCCGCCTCCGAGAAGAGCACGCCATTATTGGCCACGATCCCGACCGGGCAGCCATGCACATGCGCAAAGCCCGTCACCAGCGTCTCGCCAAACCGCGTCTTGAACTCGTCAAACCGCGAGCCATCCACCATCCGTGCGATCACCTCGCGGATGTCATAGGGCGTCGACAGCGAGGACGGGACAACGCCCAGGATCTCCTCGGGATCATAGGCCGGTGCCTCCGGCGAGGCCCAGTTGGCGGAGACATCCGGCGCAGGCCCCAGCGATCCAACCGCCCGACGCGCCAAGGCCAGCGCGTGCGCGTCATCCTCGGCCAAGTAATCGGCCACGCCCGACAACCGCGTATGCACATCGCCGCCGCCAAGCTCCTCCGAGGTCACGACCTCCCCCGTCGCCGCCTTCACCAGCGGCGGACCGGCAAGGAAGATCGTCCCCTGCTCCTTCACGATGATCGTCACATCCGACATCGCCGGGACGTAAGCCCCGCCTGCCGTGCAGGAGCCCATGACAACGGCGATCTGCGCGATCCCCTTGGCGCTCATCCGCGCCTGATTGTAGAAGATCCGGCCGAAATGGTCGCGATCGGGGAAGACCTCATCCTGCTGCGGCAGGTTCGCGCCCCCCGAGTCCACGAGATAGATGCAGGGAAGGTGACATTCCTCCGCGATCTCCTGCGCGCGCAGATGCTTTTTCACCGTCATCGGGTAATAGGTCCCGCCCTTCACGGTCGCATCGTTGCACAGCACCATCACGTCGCGCCCGGCAACCCGGCCGATCCCGGCCACGACCCCGGCGCAGGGCGCCGCCCCGTCATACATCCCATGCGCGGCCACCGCGCCAACCTCCAGGAATGGCGAGCCCGGATCGAGCAGGTTTGCCACCCGGTCGCGCGGCAACATCTTGCCTCGCTCCAGATGCCGCGCCTTGGCCCGCACGCCGCCGCCCTCGGCCGCAAGATCCGCCGCGTCACGGATCTCCGCCAAAGCGGCCAGATGCGCCTCCCTGTTGACGCGAAATTCCTCCGCGCCGCTCGCAGCCTGACTTGTCAGCTTCATGCCTGTCCGTCTTTCGATGATCTGAGGTAAATCCGTCGTGCAACTCGTGCAAAAACTGGACGGAGCACAGGTTTCACCAAGAGCTCCTGATGCGCCTGCGGCCCCTTTGGAATCAGTGTTCCGCCTCCGACTTTGGCCGCATCGGCCAAGAGCCTTGGATAGGCCTGCATATCATTGCCAGAGCCCGCAACCGTCTCGGGAAGCTCTTCAAGCGCTTTAGTGATCTCCACCTCCACTGTCATACCCAGAGAAGCGAAGCAGCCTGCCTGAAAGGCATCGTTCCCTTTAGAGCAAACATCGGCCGCTATTCCTCCGCAACTTGCTGCATCGAGCGCGATTGCCGCCTCGACGGGAAACGATCTTTCCGGGGCTTCGACCTGGGAGCGTTCGAAAGCCGCATCATGTGTTGCAAGGCAATTGACCAAGAGTTCCGCCGCCAATTGTTCAGCCGGCTCCGCTGTGATCGGCAACGCCAACAACCCAAGGCAGGCGACGCTTGAAAAGAGAGTATGCCTCATGCGCCGCTCTCGACATCGCCCGCTTCCTCCGCCGGCCCTTCCAGCATCCGCCGATGCATCAGCCACCGCATCCGATAGGCGTAGCGCGCCGCCCGGCTCACATCGGTCTGGAAGCTCGCATTGACCACCGCCGCCACTGCGCCGCCGACAATCGGCACAACCCGCGCGCCGCCCCGCCCGGCAAGGGAGAACCCCAGCTGCCGCGCGATCCGCTCGATCACGGTGTCGGTGACCCACTCGCCGCCCTTTTCCAGCACCAGCCGCCCCTCCGGGCTGGCCAGATAGGCCGCCATCTCGGACAGCGTCGAGATCGTGTCCTCCCGCCCGCTTTCCGCGCTGGAGGTCGCGACCTGCAGGACCATCAACCGGAAAGCGCGCTCTTCCTCGCCGTCACTGTCGAAACCGAACGCAGCCCCGGTCGCCCGCACATTCCGCGCCGCAAGCGCGATGGTGGTCGGGATGTCCGCGCCCAGCCCTGCCGCGCCAAAAAAGCCCGCCGCGCCGCCAGACGCCGCATTCGTCCCAACGGCCCAGCCCTGCACCCGACGCGCCGAGCGCTCGCAGGCCTCCAGATCCTCGACCGAATGCGCCGCAATCTGCACCGGGATCGTGTAGCCGGCCGCACGGTCCGCCATTTCCAGCCCACGCCGCACCAGCCCCGGCGGCACGATCCGCGCCACGAAACCGCCAATCGGCGCTGTCAGCCGCTCCGCCCCGCGCCCGAGCCGGGTCGGCTTGCGGTCCTCGAAGCGCTGCTGCTTTTCCAATGCCTCGCGCAGGATCTCCGCCGCCAGATGCGGCCGTCTGTCGGGAACCGGGGTCATATCGGGCCTCCTCGCTCTGCGTGTAGCTCCGCGATCTGGCGCAGTTCGCGCCGGATGATCTTGCCGCTGATCGTCATCGGCAGGCTGTCGACGAAATGCACGATGCGCGGATACTCATGTGCGGCCAGCCGGCGTTTCACATGGGATTGCAAAGCCTTGCGCGTCTCTTCTGAAGCGCCCCAGCCGTCGCGGAGCAACACGAACGCCGTCACCGCTTCCGTCCGCGCCGGATCGGGCGTGCCGACAACGCCGGCGCTCGCCACCGCCGGGTGGGTCAGCAGGCAATCCTCGACCTCGCCCGGCCCGATCCGGTAGCCGGACGAGGTGATCACGTCATCATCACGGCCCTTGAAGCGCAGGAAAGCGCCCTCGCGGAAGCCGCGATCCCCGGTCAGCATCCAGTCGTCCCGATACTTGGCCGCTGTCGCTTCCGGATTTCTCCAATATTCCAACATCATGGAGGCAGATCCTCGACGAACGGCGATCTCTCCCTCGCCCGAACACGGCGCGCCATCCCGGCCGATCACGTCGACCTCATGGCCCGGAACCGGCTTGCCCATTGCCCCGGGCATCGGCGCAAACTCCGCCCCGCAGGCGCTGACGATCATGTTGCACTCGGTCTGGCCGTAGAACTCGTTGATCTCCAGGCCAAACGAACGCCGCCCCCAGTCCAGCATCTCCGCCCCGAGCGGCTCGCCACCACTGGCAACGCTGCGCAGCCCGGGGATTTCCACCCCCGCCGCCTTCAGGGCCCGCAGCGCGGTCGGTGGAAAAAATATATTCTGGACAGAGGCTTGCCGCACGATCCTGACACATTCATCAGCCGAGAACTTGGCCATGCGCGCCGCGACGACCGGCACCCCGTGCCAGAGCCCCGGCATCAGCACGTCAAAAAGCCCACCAATCCAGGCCCAATCCGCCGGGGTCCACAGAACATCCCCCGGCAACGGCATGAGATCATGAGATATTTCGACCCCAGGCAGATGGCCACGCAGAACCCGATGCGCATGTAACGCGCCTTTCGGACCGCCCGTCGTCCCCGATGTGTAGATCAGGATCGCCGGCTCCTCCGCGCCCGTGTCTCGGGTCTCGAAGGCCGGCCCCTCGGGCGCGATCTCTTCCGCCACCAGCAGCGACCGGCCCGCCATCGCCGCCGCGAAATCCGCGCTGCCCAACAGGTCCGCCCCCTCCGGATCGGTGACGATCAACGCCGCCTCCGCATCCTCCAGCCGCATCGACAGGGCTTCCGGCCCGAACAGCGTGAAAAGCGGAATGGAGATCGCGCCGACCTTCCAGGTCGCGATATGCGCCGCCGCCGTCCATGGCGATTGCGAGCGGAAAATCCCGACCCTGTCGCCGCGCCCGATCCCCATCGAAACAAGGGAATGCGCCAGCGCATCGGCCATGGCGCGCAGCTGCCCGTATCGGGTGAGCCGGTTCCCCATTTTCAACGGCTCGATCAGCGCCACCCGTTCCGGGTCGGCCTCGGCCCAGCGGTCACAGACCTCCGTCGCCATGTTGAGCCTTGCCGGGATCTCCCAGCCGCGCCCCGCCGCAAGCGCCTCATATGTCGCACGCGACCTCATCGCCACGCACCCGCGGGCGCAGCCCGCGCCGCCCTGCGCTTGCGCAGGGCGGCCACCGCGCGAGGATCCCCGATCCCGCGCAAGCCCCCCGCGCCGCCAGGCGCAGCATATGTCCGGCGCGCGCCCCTCACGGAATGAGGAACCGCGGATCGAGCTGGGAGGCCAGCGACCGCAGCTTGGCCAAACGCAGCGCCTGCGCCCGGTAGCCACAGGAGACCAGCATCGTCTCGGGAACATCGTCGCAAAGCGTCGCCGCTCCCGCATCGATATCGACGAGGATCTCCGAATAGCGCTCCTTGGCGAAATCCGGCACACCCTCCAGCTCCGATGGCATCCGGACCAGCAGCCCGTCCGCGCGTATCTGCAGCGCCTCCCCCATCGCCGCTTCGCAGCCCAGCACATCCGCGCCGCAGGCCGTCCGGGCGTCGTTGAAACAGGAGACAGTGGTATTGGCGACATCCCGCCCGACCGCGCTCTCGGCAAGGCAGTCATCCATCACCGCCAGCTCAGCCGGACCCAGCCCCTCGGCCGCCAGAGGGGCCGCGCTCAACAGGACCAGCGCCGCCGCGCGAAGGAGATCACTGATCGCCATGTTCAAGCCGTATCTCCAGGACCAGCGCCTGCCGCGCGGTTTCATACATCAGGCAGCTCAGCGTTGCCGGTCCGCCGCCCGTTCCGCCGCCCCATTGGGCGCGTTCATAGTCGCAAGACGCGTCGCGAAACGGGATCCAGGCCCGCTGCATCGCCCGCAAGGCCTCCGCCAGCGACGGCGCCGCCGAGTCGAGGCTGGCCATCTCGGCGTCGAGCGCCTTGTCCTTCGCCATCACCTGCCCATAGGCCGCGTTCAGTCGGCCGTCCCAGAAAGCCCGCTCCTGGTCGAAGCAATAGCCCATCCCGACCGTGGTATAGCCCATGGAGTTCGACTCCATGCAGGCATTGGCCGAGGCCCCGACACAGGCCTCCATCATCGGCAGGTCGGCAGCGCCCACCAGACAGGCCTCGGTCGCCGCAGGGGAAAACTCCGGCAGGTCCTGCGCCAGTCCGGGTCCGGCCAGCAGGACACAGGACGCCGCTGCGACAGTCAGCAAAGTGCGCTTCATAATTCCGGATTCTCCTTGATTTGCAGCACTTCCCGACTCAGGAAATGACTGACGGCCGAGCGGATCGCGACCAGCAACCCGAGAAAGAGCAGGTCCCCGAGGTCGAGGCTCAGCGCCGTATGCATGATGTCCGAGACGATAAACACCGTCAGGCCGGCCAGAACATAGCGGGCAAGTTCGATCCGCTCCGAATTCACGATCCTTGCCCGGACCGGCTTGTCCAGTTTGGTCTCGGCCCGCAGAAAGCCCACAAGAAATCTCAGAATCCCGATCAGCATGATCAAGATCGCCAGGATATCGATCCATGCCGCCAGGTGCTCCAGGAAATACGTTAATCCCGGATAGTCGGTATGAAGAAGGCTTGGCGTGCCCTCCCAGAATTGCCCGGATGTTTCCACGGCTTACCCCATTGTCTGCATCATCTCCCGACCGATGAGCATCCGCCGAATCTCGGAGGTGCCGGCACCGATCTCCATGAGTTTTGCATCGCGGAACAAGCGACTGACAGCGGAATCGTTCATGAAGCCGGCCCCACCCATGGCCTGCACGGCCTGGTGCGCCTGGGTCATGGCGACTTCCGAGGCATAGAGCACGCAGGCCGCCGCGTCCTGCCGGGTGACCTCGCCCCGGTCACAGGATTTCGCCACCTCGTAGACATAGGCCCGCGCCGTGTTCATCGCCGTGTACATGTCGGCGATCTTCGCCTGCATGAGCTGGAAGCTCCCGATCGGCTGCCCGAACTGCTCGCGGTCGCGCATATAGGGCATGATTTCGTCGAGACAGGCCGCCACGATGCCGGTGCCGATCCCGGCCAGCACAACGCGCTCGTAATCGAGCCCGCTCATCAGCACGCGCACGCCGCGCCCCTCCTCGCCCAGCACGTTCTCGAACGGCACTTCCACATTCTCGAAGACCAGCTCGGCGGTGTTGGAGCCGCGCATCCCCATCTTGTCGAAATGCTTCGAGGTCGAGAAACCGGCCATCGACTTCTCGACGATGAAGGCGGTGATTCCCTTCGCGCCCGCCTCCGGATCGGTCTTGGCATAGACAACCAGCGTGTCGGCATCCGGCCCGTTGGTGATCCAGAACTTGGTGCCGTTGAGGCGGTAATAGCCGTTGCGCTTCTCGGCCCGCAGCTTCATCGACACCACGTCCGATCCCGCCCCGGCCTCCGACATGGCCAGCGCGCCGACAGTCTCGCCGGAGATCAGGCCGGGGAGATACTTGCGCTTCTGCGCGTCGGAGCCGTTGAGCTTGATCTGGTTGACGCAGAGATTGGAATGCGCGCCATAGGAGAGCGAGACCGAGGCCGAAGCCCGCGCGATCTCCTCCACGGCGATGGTATGGGCGAGATAGGACATGCCCGCGCCGCCATATTCCTCCGGCACGGTGATGCCGAGCAGACCAAGCTCCCCCATCTCGCGCCAGAGCTCGGGCGGAAACATGTTGCCCCGATCGATCTCGGCGGCCATCGGCTTCACGCGCTCCTGCGCCCAGCGATGGACCATGTCCCGCAGCGCGGCCTCTTCCTCGCCAATATCGAAATTCATCACCGACATGAACATGACAACAGGGCCTCCCCTCCCCGTTATTTGAACAAGTGTTCAAATAGAGGTGACATGGATAGGCCCGTCGGTCAATCGGGGAATTCACCGGACGCCGGGAAGACCCGTCCTCCGCGCCTCGACCGAACTACCCCGGGCGCGGCCTCCAGGCGCGGCCCGATCCGGCCCATCAAATGCAAAACGGGCGCCCGAAGGCGCCCGTCTCCATCCATATCCGTGCTGGTCAGTCCATTGCCTTGAAGTTC
This sequence comes from uncultured Tropicimonas sp., assembly GCA_947497945.1. Taxonomy (GTDB): domain Bacteria; phylum Pseudomonadota; class Alphaproteobacteria; order Rhodobacterales; family Rhodobacteraceae; genus Tropicimonas. The sequence goes on from CANMIP010000003.1 coordinate 103,947, forward strand.
AGCGCAGCGCCTTCCTTGATGCCCGACGGCCAGCGGGCGGTCACGGTCTTGGTGCGGGTGTAGAACTTGAACCCGTCGGTGCCGTGCTGGTTCAGGTCGCCGAAGCCGGATTTCTTCCAGCCGCCGAAGCTGTGATAGGCCAGCGGCACCGGGATCGGGACGTTGATGCCGACCATGCCGATATTGATCCGGCTGGCGAAATCGCGCGCGGTGTCGCCATCGCGGGTGAAGATCGCGGTGCCATTGCCATATTCGTGATCCATGGCGAGGCCGATGGCTTCCTCATAGGTCTCGGCGCGGACGGTGGACAGGACCGGGCCGAAGATCTCGGTCTTGTAGATATCCATGTCCTTGGTCACGCGGTCGAAGAGATGCGGGCCGACGAAGAAGCCCTCCTCGTACCCCTGAAGCGAGAAGTCGCGGCCGTCGATGACCAGCTCGGCGCCCTGGTCGATGCCGGTCTGAACGAGACGTTCCACGTTTGCCTTGGCCGCAGCGGTGACCAGCGGGCCGTAATCGACGTCATCGCCGCCGGTATAAGGGCCGACCTTGAGCGCTTCGATGCGCGGCTTGAGCGCGTCGATCAGGCGGTCGGCCGTCTCCTCGCCAACCGGAACGGCAACGGAGATCGCCATGCAGCGTTCGCCCGCGGCCCCGTAGCCCGCGCCGACCAGCGCGTCGGCGGCCTGTTCCATGTCTGCATCCGGCATGACGATCATGTGGTTCTTGGCGCCGCCGAAGCACTGGACGCGCTTGCCGTTGGCGCAGCCGCGCGAGTAGATATATTGCGCGATCGGCGTGGAGCCGACGAAGCCGATGGCCTGGATGGTCTCGTTGTCGAGGATCGCGTCCACCGCTTCCTTGTCGCCATTGACGACCTGGAAACAGCCATCCGGCAGGCCGGCTTCCTTGAAGATCTCGGCCAGCATCAGCGGCACGGAAGGATCGCGCTCGGAGGGCTTGAGGATGAAGGCGTTGCCGGAGGCCAGCGCCGGGCCGGCTTTCCACAGCGGGATCATGGCCGGGAAGTTGAACGGCGTGATGCCGGCAACAACGCCAAGCGGCTGGCGCATGGAATACATGTCGATGCCGGGACCGGCACCATCCGTGTACTCGCCCTTCAGGAGATGCGGCGCGCCGATGCAGAACTCGATGACTTCGAGGCCGCGCTGCACGTCGCCCTTGGCGTCCGGGAAGGTCTTGCCGTGCTCGCGGGAAAGCGCCTCGGCCAGCTTGTCCATGTCGCGGTTGAGCAGGTCCACGACCTTCATCATCACGCGGGCGCGGCGCTGCGGGTTGGTCGCGCCCCATTTCGGCTGGGCGGCGGCGGCGCGGGCGATGATCTCGTCGACCTCGGATTTGGAGGCCAGTGCGAGCTGGGCCTGCACTTCACCGGTGGCGGGGTTGAAGACATCGGCCGTGCGGCCCGATTTACCGGCAACACGTGCGCCGTCGACATAGTGACCGAGTTGTTCCATGCGTTCCTCCACTGAACATCTGGCGTGACAATAGCCTTGCAAAGATGCCGGGAGAAGCGGCAGATTGCCAAAAAGGTTTTGCATTTTTGCAAAGGGTGACGGGATGGGACCAAGCTGGGACGATCTGAAGGTCTTTCTTGCCGTGGCGCGGCAGGGCAGCCTCTCGGCGGCCGGCGCGGCGCTGAAGCTGGACCCGGCGACGGCGGGGCGGCGGGTGGCGCGGCTGGAAGAGGCTTTCGGGGCCGCGCTCTTTCTCAAATCGCCGCAGGGATATGCGCTGACCGGGGCGGGCGAGCGGCTGATGCCGCATGCGGAGGCCGCCGAACAGGCGATGAGCCATGGCGAGGACGCGGTGCGCGGACAGGGAGACCGGCTGTCGGGCGTGGTGCGGCTCGGGGCGCCGGATGGCTGCGCCAATTACCTGCTGCCGCAGGTGCTGGCCGGGATCGTGGCCGCGCATCCGGGGCTGGAGGTGCAGCTCGTGGCGCTGCCGCGGGTGTTCAACCTCAATCGGCGCGAGGCGGATATGGCCATCGGGGTCTCGGCGCCCGAGGCGGGGCGGCTGACGGTGCAGAAGATCGTGGATTACCAGCTCGTGCTGGCCGCGTCGCGCCGCTACCTCGCCCGGGTGCCGCCGATCCGGTCGCTGGCGGATCTGCGCGGGCATCCGATGATCGGCTATATCCCGGAGATGATCTTCGACAAGGAACTGGATTATCTCGGCGATCTCGGCGTCGAGCGGCCTGCCCTGGCCAGCAACTCGGTCGCGGTGCAATACAACATGGCGCGGCAGGGCGCGGGGCTGGCCGTGGCGCATGATTTCGCGCTGCCCGGCGATGCGGAGATGGTCCGGGTCCTGCCGGAGGCGTTTTCGCTGACGCGGGGCTTCTACCTGATCCGGCACGCGGATGACGCGCGGGTGCGCCGTCTCTCGGGATTTGCCGAATTGCTGGTCGCGGGAATGCGCCGACAGATGGCGCGGGTGCGAGAAGCATTGACAGAGGGCGTCGGCTCGGTGGACGCTGGGTCAGGGAAACAGAAGGCATGACCGGGGAGGACACCGCGCAATGATTGTTCAACAGATCTTGAAGTCTAAAGGGACCGAGGGCGTGATCACCGTTTCGCCGGGGACGAGCGTCGAAGCGGCGGCGGCGGTCCTGTCGGAAAAACGGATCGGCTCCGTGGTGGTGTCGGGCGACGGCACGGATTGCGTCGGCATCCTGTCGGAGCGCGATATCGTGCGGGAACTGGGCAAGCGCGGACCGGGCTGCATGGCCGACACGGTCGACGACATGATGACGAAAGTGATCGAGACCTGCGAACAGGGCGACGATGCCGAGGCCGTCCTGGGGCGGATGACCGAAGGACGTTTCCGGCACATGCCCGTGATCTCGGACGGCGCGATGATCGGGATCATTACCCTGGGCGACGTGGTCAAGGCGCGGTTGAGCGAGCTGGCCATGGAGAAGGACGCGCTCGAAGGCATGATCATGGGGCATTGAGCGGACGGGGCCTGTTTCCGGCAATCCGCGAGGTTTGAAACAACGCGACCGGAGCCGTTCTGGCGCCGGCCCGCGTGTGGCCGCGGCAACGGCCTGACGGCGCGCTTTTCGCGGTCAGATCCGAAGAGACCCGGGGCGATGCGAACGGGCGACAAAGCGCCACCCCGCCGGGACCGGCCAGCACGGCTCGGAGGGTGCCGGTTCTCGGCTTCGAATGCGTGGCAATCCGCACTCTGGCCCCCCTTGGTTTCAAACGGCTCGAAGCTGTCGAGCGGTGCATGCCCGCCTTCCCCGATACGACCGCGCCGCGCGCCCCTGACCCTGGAGGACGCGCCGCCCCGGCACAGAAGGTCGCGCTTCTGTTTCCAAGAATAATATGGATTGCTGCATTGCGGCATGTTAAGGCGGCGAAACAGAGTCGAGAAAGCCCATATTCTGCCGAGGGAGCGGCGGGAGCGGGGCGGAGGAGATCAGGTATCATGGCGACACGCGTCGGGCTTTATCCGGGAACTTTCGACCCGGTCACCCTGGGCCATCTCGACATTATCCGTCGTGCGACGGTTCTGGTCGACCGGTTGGTGATCGGTGTTGCGATCAACCGGGACAAGGGACCGCTGTTCAGCCTTGAAGAACGGGTGGCGATGATCGAGGCCGAATGCGCCACGATTTCCGCCGAGACCGGCTGCGAAATCGTCGTGCATCCTTTCGAGAACCTGCTGATCGATTGCGCCCGCGATGTCGGCGCGGGGATGATCATCCGCGGCCTGCGCGCCGTGGCCGATTTCGAATACGAATTCCAGATGGTCGGGATGAACCGGCGGCTGGACGCCTCTATCGAGACCGTCTTCCTGATGGCGGAAGCCCAGCACCAGGCGATTGCCTCCAAGCTGGTCAAGGAGATCGCGCGGCTGGGCGGCAATGTCTCGAAATTCGTCACCCCTGACGTGCGCAGCGCCCTCAGGGAGAAGCTCGGCACGCCCTGCTGAAGCGCGCGAGGGTCTTTAGCGCCAGAACGCAACCCAGTCGATCAGCTCGACGAATTTCCGCGCCAGGAAGAGATGGGCCTCCCAGCCCATGACAAGATCGAGCGCCAGCAGCGCGGCGATGACAAGGGCGAGGATGAACCAGCTTCGGTTGCTCATGAAGATACTAGTGACCGTAAAGTGTTGACGGAGCTTTAGCGGGCGCGGGCGCCGAAGGCAAATAGGCACCGGACGACGCGCGACGGCTTGGCGTTATGGCGCGAGGCCTCTAGTCTGCGCGCAAACGGTCTTTCCCGGATGAGGTTGATATGAGTGGATTGCTGGCCCTGCTGGACGATGTTGCCGCCCTGGCGAAGGTCGCCGCGGCATCGGTGGACGATATTGCGGGGCAGGCCGCGAAAACGACGGCGAAGGTCGCGGGCGGCGTGATCGACGACGCGCTCAAGGCCGGGACCAAGGCGGCGGGCGCGGTGATCGACGACGCGGCGGTGACGCCGAAATACACGATGGGTTTCTCGGCCGAGCGCGAGCTGCCGATTGTCGGGCGCATCGCCTGGGGATCGATCCGCAACAAGATGCTCATCCTGCTCCCGGCAGCCCTGCTGCTGAGCAACTTCGCGCCCTGGGCGATTGCGCCGCTGCTGATGCTGGGCGGCGGCTATCTCTGCTTCGAGGGCGCGGAGAAGATCCTGCACTGGCTTGTGCCGCATGACGAGGCGCATGGCTCCAAGGGCGAGCCGAAAGATCCGGCGCATCTTGAGGAAAGCCGTGTCGCCGGGGCGATCAAGACCGATTTCATCCTCTCGGCGGAGATCATGACCATTGCCCTTTCGGCGATCCCGGATTCGGGGTTCTGGACCGAGGCGATGACGCTGGCGCTGGTCGCGGTCGGGATCACGGCGCTGGTCTATGGCTCGGTGGCGCTGATCGTGAAGGCGGATGATATCGGGCTTGCCATGGCCGAGAAGGGCCGGCTCGGCCTGACCCGCTCCATCGGACGCGGAATCGTGCGCGGCATGCCGGGCTTCATGAAGCTGCTGACCATTGTCGGGACCGCGGCGATGCTCTGGGTCGGCGGCTCGATCATCGTGCACGGGCTGGAGGTGCTGGGCTTCGGCGCGCTTGGTCACGGGATCCACGACATCGCCCATGCGGTGGCCCATGGCGTTCCCGAAAGCTGGACGGGTTTCGTCGCCTGGCTGGTCACGGCTGTCCTGGACGGCATCCTTGGCGTGGTGCTGGGCCTGGCGCTCGTCCCGGTCGCGACCAAGGTGATTGGCCCGCTGATCGGCCTGTTCACCGGCAACAAGGCGCCGCACTGAGCCTCGGCGCGGCGCCCCCGTTCCGCGCCCGCCTTCGGGTCGAATGCCCGGGACGGGTCTCTTGCGTGCGGAGCGACAGGCGCCTTGCCGGGCCGGTTCGGCCTAGTTTCCGACCGCCTCCTGCGCGATCCCGGCCAGCAGTTCCTGAACCTGCTGCATCGCGCCATCGGGATAGGCACGGTGCCCGACCTGGACCTTGCCGTCCATATCGGTGACGAAGATGTTGTAGGGGCAGTGAACGATATTCATCGGGTCCGCTTCCATGACGGCGCGCGAAACCTTGGCCGAGCAGAACAGGAAGATGTCGGCGGCGTCGAAGAGCTTGGTCTCGGAGCCGACATCCGCGGCGGTGCGGTTGAGCATGTCGCCGGTATGGCTGACATAGTCGATCACCAGCCCCTGGCCGACAATCGCGCTTTCCACCGCGAAGGTTGCATCTTCGAAATCGCCATCGAACTCGTAGAGCACCGCCTCTTCGGCGGCGGCGGGCAGTGCGATCGCAATCGCGGCGGCGGCAAGGAAATGTCTCATTGGGGTCTCCCGAACAGGATGTCTACCTTTCGCGGGGCCGGCGCGCCGCCCCCGCAGCTTTCCAGAATGCGCAGCGCTCAGCCGAACATGTCGGCCGTGATGCCTGAATACCAACCGACCGATTCCTCGAAGGTGGTCTTGCGCAGTTCGGCATCCTCGCCGGTCTGGCTGATGAAGCCGTCCACCTTGGCGATCTTCTCCTCTGTCGCCTCATAGGTCGCGCCGACCTTGACGCCATTCTCGGTCGAGATCAGCGACCAGCAGGTATTGGTGAACTTGGCCGGGAAGACCTTGGAACCGGTCAGCGCGCCGCGGATCGCCATCGCCGCGACCTTGGCCTGGCTGTTGGCGGCGAAGCCGGATTTGGGCATGTCGCCCTGGTTGGTGGCGTCGCCGAGCACGTGGATATTCTCGTCGATCCGGCTCTGCATCGTGGCCGGGACGACCGGCGCCCAGTTGCCCTCGGTCACGCCCGCCATTTCGCAGATCTTGCCGGCCTTCTGCGCCGGGATGACGTTGCAGACATCCACCGTGTTTACATCGCCATCGATATCGACAGTCATCTCCGCCGGGTTCACGGTGACATTGCCGCCGCCGAAATCCGGACCGAGCCGCTCGACCATGCCGCCGTAATGCGCGTCCCAGCCCTCCTCGAACAACGCCTGCTTGGAGAATTTCTCCTTCGGGTCGGCAATCAGGATCTTGGCGGTCGGGTTCACCTCCGAGAGCTTGTGGGCGATCATCGAGATCCGCTCATAGGGGCCCGGCGGGCAGCGGAACGGGTTCGGCGGCGCGATCATGCAGAAAAGGCCACCCTCGGGCATGGCTTCGATCTGCTTTTTTAACAGTTCCGTCTGCGAACCGCCCTTGTAGGCATGGGGCATGGCATTTTGCGCGGAGACATCCCAACCCGGCACGGCGCCATCGACGAAGTCGATTCCGGGCGAGAGGACGAGCCGGTCATAGGGCAGCTTGGCGCCGCCGGAGAGCGTGACCTCTTTCGCGTCACGGTCGATGCCGGTGGCCAATTCATGGATGACGTTGATGCCGTACTCGCCGGCAAGCGTGCCATAGCTGTGGCCGATAGAGGCGAGGTCGCGGAACCCGGCGATATAGAGATTTGAGAAAAAGCAAGTGTAATAGGTCCGGGTGGGCTCGACCAGTGTGACATCGATGCCGCCCTTGCTGTCCTTGGCGAGATAGCGGGCAACCGTCGCGCCCCCTGCCCCGCCGCCGATCACAACGACCTTCGGCTTGCCGTGATTGTCGCCCCAGACCGTGGGCGCGGCCAACGAGGCCGTCAGCGCGGCGGAGCTGCCGAGAAACAGGCGTCTGTTGAGTTTCATAATCGTGTCCTCCCTTGCATTGTTCCGGCTCGATAGCCGGCAGGCTTGGCCCGTTAGCCGGGTCTTATTCTTGGCCGAGCGCCTTGAAATAGGAGGCGACGGCGGCGATCTCTTCGTTGTTGAGCCGGCCGGCCATCATCTGCATGACCGGGTGCTCACGGACCTTGTCCTTGTAAGCATGCATGGCGATGACGAAGTCCTCTTCCGGCCAGCCGGTGACCGAGGGGATGCCGTCCGTCTCGCCATCGGCGCGGTGGCAGGTCAGGCATTCCGACGAAAGATATTCGCCATATTCCGGGTCGCCGACAATGGAGAGGATCTCCGGGTCGACGCTGTGATCGGTGCCGATGGCGGTTGGCGCGGCTTCGGGGATGTCCTGCGGGTTGTCCGAATTCTCGCGCAGCCAGGCGAGTACATCGGCGCGCTCCTGGCTGTCCTTGATGCCCTTGAAGGTCATCTTGGTGCCCTTCAGGAAGCCGCGCGGATCGGTGATATAGGCGTCGAGCTGGTCGAGATCCCAGGTGCGCCCCTCTTCGCCAGCCGCTTTCATCGCCTTGGAATAGCGATAGCCCTCCGCACCGGCGAAGGGCCTTCCGAAGATGAAATTGAGATTGGGCCCGACCTTATTGGAGGCGTTGGGCCCGATGCGGTGGCAGGTACGGCACTGTTTCCAGAACTCCGCCCCGCGCTCCACATCGCCAAATTCGCTTGCCCCGACAGATGACGGAGCAAGCAGGATCGCGGCCAGCGCCGCGAGATATCGCGGCGCGCCCACTACGGATGAGCCTTGAGGAAGGCGATGATCGCGGCGGTATCGGCCTCCTTTTTCAGCCCGGCGAAGGCCATCTTGTTGCCCTTGAGGAACTTCTTCGGGGCTTCGAGATAGCCGGCCAGTGTAGCGTCATCCCAGACCATGCCGCCGCTGCCGGCTTCGACCATGACCTTGGAATATTTGAAATCTGCGCCGGTGCCGACCGAGCGGCCGACCACGCCGTTGAGAATGGGACCGACCTTGTTCTTGGCGCTCTCGCCTACCTGGTGGCAGGCCTTGCACTTCTTGAACACCCGCTCGCCGGCAGCGACCAGTTCGGGATCGATCGCCTCCTGGGGGACGGCAGCCTCCTCGGCGGCCACGGGGGCCTCCTCCTCGGCTGCGACTTCCTCGGCTGGCGCCTCGTCAGCAGGCGCCTGGACCGCCGCGGTCTCGGTGGCCTCCAGCGCCGGGGCCGGCTCGGCGGCGGCTTCCTCTTCGCCCTCCTCTACCGGGATCGGGTCCTTGAACAGAACGTGCTTGGTGATCTCGACGCTTTCCTTGCAGTTCTCCATGCAAGGCTCCTGGCTGAAGAGCGGCAGCTCGGTCTCGGCACGGTCGTCGATGATGAACCCGCCGGCATTGGGCATCTCGACATCGAAGAAGGTCTCCTTCGAGAGCACGAAATCATCGTCCACGAGATCGTTGGAATAGAGGATATAGGCCGTGATCGCGTAGACATCGTCATCCGACATGGTCTGGGCCGCGCCGAAGGGCATGGAGCGGCGGACATAGTCGAACACCGTCGAGAGATAGGGCCAGTAGGAGCCGACTGTCTTGAGCGGGTCCTCGTGGTCCAGCGTGTCCATGCCACCGGCGAGCTTGGGCCAGTTGTCGACGCCCTCGGCGAAATCGCCATGGCAGACGGCGCAATTGTCGGCAAAAACCTCCTCGCCGGTCCAGACATCGCCTTCGCCCGCGGGCAGGCCGGTGCCGTCGGGCAGGATGTCGACATCCCAGGCGGCGACTTCCTCGGGCAGTGCCGGGCGGCCGAGACCGAACGGGCCCATCGGCGCAGCGCTGTCATCGCCGGCCATCCTGCCGGTATCGCCGGCACCATCCAGCATGTCCGTGGCGCCATCCACGGCGGCGGCGGTCACTGCGACAGGAGCGGCCTCCGCAGCCGGCGCTTCTTCCGCAGCACTCATGCCGGCATCTGCCAGTTCGGTGTCTTCCCCGGCCGGGGCGGCGGCGTCCGCGACCTCGGCGGTCGCCGTTTCCTCTTCGGCGGCATGTTCGACGACGCTCTCGGCCGTGGCCTCGGCGTGATGCGCGGCGGCCATCTCGGCGTCATGGGCGGCCAGCTCCGCCTTGTGGGCGGCGCGCTCGGACAGGCCGACCGCCAGCGCGATGGCCGAGACCCCGACGACACTCACAAGGGCCAGTTGATTAGGAAATTTCGACATTTTCGGCCTCCCCGTCGGCGTTGACCCACCAGGTCTGGATGCCGTTATTGTGGTAGATCGAGTTCAACCCGCGCACCTCGCGCAGCTGGTCCTTGGTTGGCTGGATATAACCGGTCTCGTCGCGGGCGCGGCTCTGCAACAGCATCTCCTCGCCGTTCCAGTTGATATCGAGATAGAAACGCGTCATCGCCTTGGACTGGCCGGGGGCGCCGAGCCGGGCCTTTTGCCAGGTCTTGCCGCCATCAATCGTCACATCGACGCCGGTGATCGCGCCGCGACCGGACCAGGCGAGGCCGGTGATGACCAGCGGCCCCTTGCCATGCCGGATCGGCGCCTGCGGGCTGGGCGCGGTGATGACGGATTTGGCGTCCATCTCCCAGGTCCATTTGCGCGAGGTCCCGTCTTCCAGCGTGTCGGTGTATTTCGAGGTCTCCTCGCGGCTCTCCACGGCCACTTCCGTGATCTCGATCCGGCGAAGCCACTTGACCCACATATTGCCTTCCCAACCTGGAACGACGAGGCGGGCCGGGTAGCCATGCTCCATGCGCAGCGCCTCGCCATTGGCCTTGAAGGCGACGAGGCAATCATCCAGCGCTTTCTCGATCGGGATCGAGCGGCCGTTGGAAGACGCATCCGCGCCCTCGACATAGACCCATTTGCCCTCGGGCTTGACGCCGGCCTCGTTCAGCAGCGTGCGGAGCGAAACGCCGGAATATTCCATATTATGGATCATGCCATGGGTGAACTGGGCGCCGTTGAGCTGGGCGCCGGCCCATTCCATGCCGCTATTGGCGGCGCATTCGCAGAAATAGATCCGGTTTTCGCGCGGGAAACGCTCCAGGTCCTCATAGGTGAAGACCAGCGGCTGATCGACGAGGCCGTTGATCATCAGCCGGTAGTCTTCCTTGCGCATCGAGATCGCGCCGGAATGGTGGCGTTCGAAGGCACAGCCCTGCGGTGTAATCGTGCCGTCCAGCGCATGGATCGGCGTGAAGTTGATCGAGGAGATCGTGTCTGCGGTCAGCCACTCCACGTTGCGGCGCACAACATCGCTCTCGAACTCGATGGGCAGGCCGTAAGGTGTCTCGTCAACGCCGGCACCCATGCCGGTCGCCCAGTCCTGCAGTTCTGTGATCAGCGGATCCGGTCCGGCGGCCTTGGCGGTGGCGGCTGCGACGGCACCGGCCCCGGCGGCGGCGGCCCCGGTCAGGAACTGGCGACGCGAGGCGCCCTTGCCCTTTTGCTTGGTGGTCATCGGGGATGTCCCTCCTTGGTGTCATGGCGGCCGCCCCGACCCTCCGGCGCGGCCAAATTCGAAAGATCAGGTTCCGGAAACTTTCACGGATGTGTTCGGGGTCATGCTGACAGTGCCGAGCCCCTTGATGTGGTTCTCGACCACATCCCAGATCTGCGGCCCTTCGGTCCCCTCGTTCACGCTCGCCCAGCCGGCGACCATGTAGGATTTGGCCGGGTCGATCAGCTCGCCGGTCTTGAGCAGCGTCATGTTGGAGATGCGGGACCCTTGCGGCTTGGAGACATCGATGTCGTAGCCCATGCCGCCGATGCGAACCATGTCCCCGCCCTGCTGGTAATAGGGATCGGTGTTAAACAGGTTGTCGGCCACGTCTTCCAGGATGACATGGATGAATTCGCCCGTCATTTCCGTCCGGTACGCCTTGCCATAGCTCATGGAGGTGACGTTCCAGATATCCTCGCGGGTGATGTCCTGCCCCGGCAGGATCGACGGACCCCAGCGGACGCCCGGGCTCATGGCGATATCGGCCTCGCGCTCGGAGATCAGCGCGTCGCAGATCAGGTCATCCCAGGAGCCGTTGAAATTGCCGCGGCGATAGAGAACCGACTCCATGTCGAGCTTGCCGATCACCTCGGTGAGCTGGTCGAGATAGGGCGCGCGCTGTTCGTCGATGAGCTGGGTCATCTCGGCATCGGGCTCGATCACGTCGGCGAAGATCGGGATCAGCTTGTGCTTGAAGCCCATCATCTTGCCGTCGCGCACGTCGAGATCGACGCGGGAGACGAACTTGCCGTTACTGCCGCTCGCGATGATGATCGTGTCGCCCACCAGAACCGGCTCGGGCACGGCGTCATGGGTGTGCCCGCTGAGGATCACGTCGATCCCCTGCACGCGGGAGGCCATCTTCTTGTCGACATCGAAACCGTTATGGCTGAGCACAACGATCAGCTCGGCGCCGTCGGCGCGGGCTTCGTCGACCTGCTCCTGCATTCGCTCGTCGCGGATGCCGAAGGAGTATTCGGGGAACATCCAGCCCGGGTTGGCGATCGGCATATAGGGGAAGGCCTGGCCAATGACGGCGACCTTCGTGCCGCCGCGCTCGAAGACCTTGTAGCTCTCGAAATTCTCCGAAGGCTCGTCCCATTCCTTGTCGAAAATATTCTGACCGAGGGCTGCGAAAGGCAGGTCCTCGAGAATCTCGTGCACGCGGTCCGAGCCGAGCGTGAACTCCCAGTGGAAGGTCATCGCGTCGGGCGCCAGCTTGTTCATCACGTTGACCATGTCCTGGCCTTCGGTCTGATAGCAGGTATAGGAGCCGTGCCAGGTGTCGCCGCCATCGAGCAGCAGTGCATCGGGGCGCGCGGCGCGGATGGAGTTTACGACGGTGGCGACGCGGTCGAGCCCGCCGACCTTGCCATACTCTTTTCCGAGCGCCGCAAAATCATTGTAGGTCAAGGCGTAAGCGGCAGGCGTTCCGTCCTCGATGCCGTACATCTTGCGATAGTCGGCGCCGGTCACATGCGGGATCTGGCCGCGCGCATCGCCAACGCCAAGATTGATCTCCGGCTCGCGGAAATAGATCGGCTTGAGCTGGGCATGGATGTCGGTGACATGGATCAGCGTCACGTTGCCGAACGTGTCAAAGTCCAGAAGCTGGTCCTGCGTCAGCGTCTGCTGCGCGGCCAGCCTTGCCCAGTTGCCGAAGCCCGAGCCGCCCACGATGGAAGCAGCGGCCATCGAGACCTGCAGAAAATCACGACGCGAGATCATAGGAATTCACCCCTGTTACCGCCAACACATGCGGATTCTTGAATGGATTTACTCACAGAAAACCCCGCAAGGCCAGAGCCTTGCGGGGCATCCTTCACTTAGTTCCGGACGGCGGGGCCTTCGATGGAAAGCCCGTTGCCGCGCGAGGCAACGTAAAGCTCGAGCGCCACGAATTCCGGCGAACCCGGCGCATAGGTCTCGGCGCGGGTGTCGCGCACGCAGCCCTTGAAGCGGGCATGGACCGAGTTCAGCTTGGCATTCTTCAGACGGTAGGTCGGGAAACCGTTGGTGTGGCCCTGGCTGAGATGGTCGGCACGGATCATGTTGCCGTAATTGTCCTCGTGGCAATTGGCGCAGGAAAGATCGAGCTGACCGGTGCGGGTGTAGTAGAGCTCCTTGCCCTCCTCCCAGGTCGCCTGGGCCGGGCCATCGACGGCCACGCTCATCGGCATGCCGCGCGAAACGGACGAGATCAGCGCCACCATGTTGGTGATGTCGTCGCCGTCATATTTCCACGCCTCGGCGCCCATGCGCTCGGTGCGGCAGCCATTGATCGCCATTTCCAGCGTCCAGACCGCTTCCGCGTTGTCATTCCATTTCGGATAGACCGCGCGCACGCCGACCATCGTCTCTTCGGCGCTTTCGTGGCAATCCGCACAGGACTTGCCCTCGCTGCCATCGGCCGTCTCCCAGACCTCCATCGCGGCTTCGACCCCGAGCATGCCCGGATTGTCGAAATCGTCCGTCTCCAGCTGCTGGGTCTCGTCGGAGCGGAAATGCCAGCCCGAGATCAACTCGGAGAGCCCGTCGATATAGGCCGGCGCATCGGTCTTGGTGATGATCTCGATCTCTTCATTGATCGTGAGCGTATCGTCATCGGCATCGGCCAGAGCGCCGCCGGTGACCATGGCAAGAGCACCCGCAAGCGCCGTCATTGCCTTGAATTTCATCTCGTGTCCTCCCTGTGGGTGAGCCCGCCCCGGCGTTCGCTTGCCGGAACGGGCGGTCCTTCAGCGCCCCAAAGGAGCCAGATCAGCCGATCGCGATCTGCTTGGCGGTCTCGTAGACGGAGCCGTCATCATCATACCAGGTGAACTTGAATTCCCCGGCTTCCGGTACCATCGAGTCGAATTCGACATACGGGTTGGTCGAGATCGCCGGCTCCATCGTCACGTCGATGACCGACTTGCCGTTGAACTCGCAGGTAAAGCGATTGATGATCGAGCGCGGGATCAGGTTGCCGTCCTTGCCCTTGCGCTGACCGGATTCCATCTTGTGCGAAATCAGGGTCTTGATCGTGATCGTATCGCCAGCGGCTGCCTTTTTCGGGACTTTCACGCGGGGCTTAACACCATCTGCCATAGTCTTGTCTCCTGAATCTGATGCTTAGCCGCCGCAGCCGCCAATGGTGACCTTCACGGTCGAGGACGCCTTGACGAAAGAGCCGTCGGCCATCTTGGCGATGGCAAGCACGTCCTGCGTGCCGGCGAGGCGAATGCGGGTCGAAGCGGCCTGGGAGGCCGCCATCTCGCCGAACTTGAACTCGGCCACACCCGGGGTCGGGTTGCCCGAGGCCAGCACGAGGATTGCCACCGCGCCCGGCGCGTCGACCCCGATCGGAACCGTGTTTCCGTTCTCGGCGATCTCGGGGGCGGTCAGCGTGATGCCGCCTTCGCCCGCGTCAGCGCCACCGGTAAAGGCGGCAATGCTATCCTCGACGGCGGCGTTCACGCGGAAGGGCATGAAGCCCATCGCGGCGGCGCCAAGGCCAAGGGCCAGCGTCTCGCGTCGTGAGAAGTTCATCTCTCTCTCCTTGCTGTTCAGATCCGTCTCCGGGTCCGATTTCGTCACTATTCTTCCTTGAGCGTCACGAGAAACGCGACCAGATCCTCGATCTGCTGCGCGCTCAGGAGCGGCTCGATCTCTTCGACGGCGATGGCCTTGCCGGTGTAGGCCTTGCCCGGACGGGTGAAGCCGTCGACCTGGTAGAAGGCCGGCATGATCGTGCCGTCATAGGTCTTCTTGGCGTTGGCGACGATGCCGCGGATCTCGGCCTCGGTCCAACGGTCGGCCACGCCATCCAGCGAGGGACCGACATTGCCGGGGAACGGCACATCCGCCAGCGCCGTCACCGCATGGCAGGAGACGCAGTTGCCGATCGACTTGGAGCCGAAGGCAGTCGCCCCCTCCTCCGCATTGCCCGGTTGCCCGGACAGAGAGGCGGCCACGGCGCCATATTCGTCATAGGCCACATCACTCGGTGCCACGGCCTCGGCATTGGCGGCAACCGCCAGAATTGAAGCGGCAATAGCCGCAGAAATAGCGCGTTTCATATGTCCTCCCGTAGCGAAGCATTCGCGTTGGATGCGATCTTCCTCCGTTCGCTCGGCATACCGTAGCGCACGGAATTCCACGAAAGCAACAACAAATTCAACTATCTGAATTCAGAATAATTTGAAGGAAGTTTTCACAGGACCTACGCGTTGACTCCAAAAGTTGCGCCAGGCCCGCAAAAACTTCCCGAAAACGATTTTATCCTGCGCGTTCAGCGATTTTACGGGCGTGATACCGCTGGAACTCGGCATCCGGTCCGTCGCTGGCATAGAACTTCTCGCGGACCCAGGTCAGCATGTCGATCGTGGTGCCGGCCTTGAAGGCGCCGGGCATGACGGCGACCGTTGCCTGAGTCGCAGCACTCCCCTCCGGCACGTTCTCGTCGAGGAAGAGAATCGTCGGCGTGAACATGATTCCCCATTTGCGCGCCATCTGCTTTTCGCTGCGCATGTCCCCGTCGAAATCCGTGACCTCGAGATCGCCATAAAGATTGATCCGCACGACGAAGAAATTCTCCTCCAGGTAGGCGGCGATCTCGGGCCGCGAGAAAACCTCCTCATGCATCTGCTTGCAATAGATGCAGCCACGCTGTTCGAGGATCAGCATCAGCCGCTTGCCCTCGTCATTGGCCTCGGCGAGATCCTCCGAGAGATCCTTGAACGTGTCGCGGATCCAGTCTGCTTTGTGCAGCCCGTCATCGCCGATTTCCGCCAGCGCCAGCGGCGCGGCCAGGCAGAGCGCGACCAGCGCGCCCAGGATTTTCTTCAGCATGTCTTCCTCCCCCCAAAAAAACGCCCTGATCTGTCGATCTGGGGCCTGAAATCCGGCATCCCCCGGGCCCCGGGCCGCTCAGCCGCCCTTGTAGCCCTCGCGGCGGACCCATTGAAGCATATCCATCGTCTGCTTGGCCGAGACCGCGCCCGGGATGACCGCAACAACGCCCTGCGACAGCGTCTTGCCCGCCGGCACCTGCGTGTCGACGAACAGGATCGTCGGGGTCAGCAGAATCCCCCATTTGCCCGAGATCTGGCGCTCGCTGCGCCGGTCGCCGTCGAAATCGGTGACCGGCCTGTCGCCCTTGAAGTTGATCTGAACGACATAGTAATTCTCAGCGAGATATCGGGCGATCTTGGGCCGCGAGAACACTTTCTCGTGCATCCGTGTACAATATACGCAACCACGCTGTTCGAAGATCAGCATCAACCGCTTGCCCTCGGCATTGGCCGCGGCCAGGTCGGCGGACAGATCCATCGAGGTCTCGCGGATCCAGGGCGCGTCATGCAGCCCGTCCGGACCGATCTCCGCAAGGCCCGCAGATACCGTCATGAAAAGTGCTGCCAGCGCGGCCAGGAATCGCATCACCATAAGGGTCTTCTCCCGAAAAGGTCGCCCGGGCACCGGGTCAGCCGGCGACGGGCATGAATTTCAACATCCACTCGGCGACGAGGTTAACCGAATCCGTGCCGATCAGAAGGCCAAACAGGATCAGCAGGACTCCCATCGCCTTCTCGACCACCGGCAGGTATTTGCGGAACCCTTTCATCCAACGCATGAACGGTCCGATGAAGAAGGCGGCGAGCACGAAGGGCGCGGTCATGCCAATGCCATAGACGAGCAGCATCCCGACGCCTTGCCCGATTCCACCGCCATCCATTGCCACGGTCATGAGAATCGCCGCCAGAACCGGCCCGACGCAGGGCGTCCAGCCGAAAGCGAAAGCCAGCCCGATCACATAGGCCCCCAGAACCGAGACATTGGAGGTATCCCCCGCCTCGGCGCGGAATTGTCGATAGAGAAAGCCGATCCGGATCACGCCGAGAAAATGCAGCCCCATGGCGATGATGATCGCCGCCGCGACGAAGCGCAGAATATCCATGGACTGTCCGATCAACTGACCGAAGGCCGAGGCCGACGCGCCAAGCGCCATGAATATCGTAAGAATTCCGGCCGAGAAGAAGATCGACGAGATCACCGCGCGCCGGCGTATATCGGGCGGCACCTCGCCCTCCGCCGTGATCTGGTTCATCCCGGTGCCGGCCATGTAGGACAGGTAAAAGGGTACGATCGGCAGGATGCAGGGCGACAGAAACGACAACAGCCCGGCCAAAGCGGCCCCAGCCCAACTGATTTCGGGCATTATGCCCTCCCCTTGTCCTATTCACACATTCAGATTATGTTGGGGAAAGCGCGACAGTCAATCGGACGAGTATGCCTTCCATTGCAAGACACCTGCGCCCGGCCCTGGCCGGGATCGCTCTGGGCCTATGCACGTTGCCGGCCTGGGCGGTGGAGCTTGTGATGGTGGAACAGGCGGGCTGCCATTATTGCGCCCGTTGGAACGCGGAGATCGGCCCGATTTACCCGAAGACCGAAGAAGGCGCCTATGCGCCGCTGCGTCGCGTGGAACTTGGCAGCGATGAGATGGAAAAGCTCTCGCTGACGCGTCGGGTCAACTTTACCCCGACATTCGTGCTCGTCGATGCGGCGGGCGCGGAACTGGGTCGCCTGGAAGGATATCCGGGCGAGGACTTCTTCTGGGGCCTGCTGGACCGCATGCTCCAGGATCAGACCGATTACGGGGAGCCGTCATAGAACGGACGCCGGGGTCGGTTTCGAGGGGGAATCGCCGGTCTCGCGGCACGTTGCAGCGCGACCTCATCAAAGGCCTTTTCGGCCGGAAACGCGGGGTTCCGCTTGCCAGCGGCCCCTCCGGATGCGACGGGTGCGTCGCGAACGGGATGGATATGATATGGAAGACCTGACAGCGCAGGATCTCGCGACGGTACTCCCGGTCATCGACGACCGGACCTCGCAGGAAGAGATCGACCGGATCGTTACCAAGGCCACCCTGGCCAGCAATTTCCTCAAGGCGATCAGCCATGAGGGGCGTTTGATGATTCTCTGCCACCTCGTCTCGGGCGAAAAGTCGGTGACCGAGTTGGAGCGGCTCCTCTCCGCGCGCCAGGCCGCTGTGAGCCAGCAGCTCTCGCGGCTGCGGCTCGAAGGGCTGGTCACGCCGCGCCGGGATGGCAAGACGATCTACTACTCCTTGACCGACGAGCGGCCGCGCAAGATACTCGAGGTCGTTTATGAGCTGTTCTGCAAGGACAGCGACGCCTGCTGAGCCGGTAGAGACGCGCGACAGGCGCATCCCCCGGGCCAGCCAGCTTGGGGAGGGCTGCGCATGGGCGAGCTTGTGGGAGACGCCACGCTCGTGGCCATTCTTGGTTTTATCGGCGGGTTGGGGCTTGGGCTCGCGGCCCGCTTCGGACGTTTCTGCACGCTCGGCGCCATCGAGGACGCGCTGTATGGCAGCTCCGATATCCGGTTGCGGATGTGGGCCATCGCCATCGGCATCGCGGTGCTCGGCGCCTTCGGGCTGGCGGGAAGCGGGCAGCTCGACTTCTCCGCAAGCTTCTATCTCAACAATGGCTGGAACCCGGTCGCCCATATCCTGGGCGGGCTGGTCTTTGGCTATGGCATGGCGCTGGCGGGCAATTGCGGCTACGGCGTGCTGGCGCGGGTCGGCGGCGGCGACCTGCGCGCCTTCGTCATCGTGCTGGTCATGGCCATCGCCGCCTATTCGGTGATCTCCGGCCCCTTCGCGACGTTGCGCGTGCGCCTCTTCCCCGAGGGCCTGCTCGGAAGCGACGCCCCGGCCGGCTTCGCCCATCTGCTTGCCGGCGCGACCGGGCTCTCGCCCATCCATGTCGGCCTCGCCATCGGTGCGCTCATCCTTGCCGCCGCCCTTGCTCCTGCGCGCATGCGGGCGGAACCGGGCGCGATCTTCTGGGCCTGCATTGTCGGCCTTTCCATTGCCGCCGGCTGGGCCGCCACCTCCTATGTCGCGGAGCGGTCCTTCGACGCCGTGCCCGTCGAGAGCCACACTTTCTCGGCGCCCCTCGGCGACACGGTGCTCTATGTCATGCTCGCCTCCGGGATGAAGCTGAATTTCGGCGTCGGTTCCGTCGCCGGCGTGCTCTGTGGCGCCTGCATCGGCTCGATCCGGCGCGGGCATTTCCGCTGGGAGGCCTGCGAGGATCCGCGTGAACTGCGCCGACAGATTGCCGGCGCGGTGCTGATGGGCTTCGGCGGCGCCATCGCCATCGGCTGCTCTGTCGGCCAGGGGCTCTCCGCCTTCTCGCTGCTCGCCTTCTCGGCCCCGCTCACGCTCGGCGCCATAATGATCGGTGCCTGGCTTGGATTGCGTCAGCTGATCCAGGGATTTGCAACGCTCTGACGCGGAAGTGGCAGCCCCGCCGCGCATGTTCGCAAATGTCGTGCGGTGCCTGTTGCCCCTGCGCGGACAGGGCCGGCAAACCCGTTTGAATCCTCCCGGCCGACGCATGGCCCGCTCCCCGGAGACCATGAGAACACGGACAGCCGGCGCCGTCCCTGCCCGACCGCCAGCCCGGCGATTGATGCCGGCCAGCCCCCAGCGAACGGCCATTCCTTCCACCTTCCCATGCGTCCCCTCTCGCGATGTGGCGCGCGATATGCTAGTCGCGCCGCAGGAGGCTCGCCATGGACGGATTCACACGCTTCGCGCTCTATTACGCGCCACCCACAGGCCCGCTCGCCGATTTCGGCGCGGCCTGGCTTGGCTGGAACCCGCGCACCGGTCGCAAGATGGCACATCCCGCCCTGCCCGGCCTGCCAATGCCGATCGCCAAGATCACGGAGGCCCCACGCAAATACGGGTTTCACGGCACGTTCAAACCGCCGTTCCGGCTGAAACCCGGCTTCGATGTCGCCGAGTTGCACAATGCCAGCGAAGCCCTCGCCGCAACGCTTCCGCCCATCCTGCTTGACGGGCTGGCCCTCTCGCAGATCGACTCCTTCCTCGCGCTGGTCCCGGAGGGCGACACGACACAGCTCGCTCTTCTCGCCGCCCGCGTGGTCGAGGCGCTTGACGGCTTCCGCGCGGCCCCCGAGGAGGCCGAACTGGCGCGCCGTCGCAAGTCCGACCTCTCGCCGCGCCAGGAAGTGCTGCTCCAGCAATGGGGCTACCCCTATGTGATGGAAGAGTTCCGGTTCCACCTCACGCTGTCAGGCAAGTTGTCCCCCGCACAGGCCGACGCCATTTCCGAGCGCCTCCGCCCGGTCGTCCAGCCGCTGCTGCCGCGCCCGTTCCGCATCCGCGAGATCTGTCTCTTCGGCGAAGGCCAGGACGGGCGTTTCCACCACCTGCACAGCTATACGCTGTCGGGCTGAAGCGCCCGCAGGAAAGGCGCCACCGCGACATCCAGCGCCCCGTCAGTCTGAACCACCCGGATGAGCAGACCATGGGAGGTCTCTCAGGTCGTCCGCGCAAACCGGCGCGCGATCTCCTCCCCGCTCTCACCGCCACGCGCCGCAAGACGGACGGCCCGTTCCGGCACGAAAGACCGCATGAGGATCACGCGCGAGAGCCGGCGAAGAGCAGGTTGCGTCCCTCCGACATCGCCCGTTCGACGCTGCGCGGGATGCCGTGGCACATCCCGCCCGACTGCCAGTCGACCAGGAGACCACCCTCCGCCTCGCTCACCCCTTCACAGGGTTCCCTGCCCGCGCTCTCTGGCCGGGGCATCACCGGGCGCACCACATGAAGGTCCGGCCGACAGCGTTTCGCCTCGGCCATCAGCCTATCCTTGCCCGCATCGGAGGGGCCGACCCCGGCAAAGCCCCGTCCCGCCATGGGGCCGGTCGCCGCTCCTGTCCGGTCAGACAGGACTGGTTGCCGCCCGGTCCAGGCGAATTTTACGTAGATTTTTAAAGACATTTCCGGGACCGCGGCCCGGTCCCGCGATCCCTCGCCCCAAAGGCCGCGACATGGCTGGGCGATGCGCCAGGGCGCAGCTTCTCCCGAGGACCCGGCATTACCAATCTCAGGCCCCCGCGTCTTGCGCGCAACGCCGCCTCTCCGGTCTGGCGAAGCCCCCCTGGCACCCCATTCGTTTTAAATACAAAACTCTCTCAGGCCGATTGCCGCCTCCGCCCTGACACACGGCCGGATGTGGCCACGCGCCAAGTGCCCTGTCTCAAGCGCCGGTGCCGAGACTGCACTCGCCTCAACGGCGCACCGGGGCAACCATGTCGCGGGCCAGCGCGTCGCATGGCGTTGTGGCCCCCGACAAGACCGGCGGGACAGCATTCCCATAAGCGGAATGGTAAGGTTTTTGTCCTTTCTTCGTCATGACGCCGCCCCAATTCGCTGCGAAACCACGGTCCGAAGACGCGTAAGGAGACTCTCATGGAATGGATTGCCCAGATCACTATTGGCGACCTGATCCTGTCTTTCCTGACATGTTGCCTCATTCACGAGACGCTCATTGCCATCCTGCCCGACGATATTGCCGGCCCCGGTGGCTGGTTCATCGACACGGGCGCTGATGACTGAACAAAGGCCGCTGTTGCCGACCAGGTGACCTCGGCTTGCTGCGCGCATGCCTGGATCGAGCGGAACAGGCACATAACAGCCCCGGACACGAAGATTTTGTGAAATCCCGCCCGCATGATCGCGATGTCAAAACCGCGAAACCTCCGGCCCGGGCACTGCCGGCCCTCCTGATCAACAGGGGTCCGAGACCGGCGGAGACCCTCGCGCAACCGGCGGGCTCAAGGCGAGTGCCCACCCGACGCCTCTGTCGAACGTAGCGCATCAGGATCCGGACCGAATGGCTCATCACGGGACTTGCACCGAGCAACTGCCATCGAAGTCCCGGCCAACCTGCGGGCTGCCCTGCTCCCCTCGCCTCCAGTGGACAGCTCAAGACGGCAGGACGTCTTCGCCTTGGCGACAAGACCCGGCGCTCTGGAGCGTCGCAGCCGCCGGCGAGGCCAGGACGCGGCCTGCCCCCCCATCCAACGGACCGGTTCGCCCGTTCCGCGACCGGGCCAATCCCGCCCATTTTGCAGCGCGAGACCGGGCCGGCCTCCGACAGGGACGGAAAACCCCTGCCAGCGCGAGGCCGGCAGGGGCATTCCCTTGAGACGTTCAAGGAACAGAGCGCGGTGCAACCCGTCGGGTTACATCGCTTTCCCGTCAAACCCGATCAGAACGGGCTGTCCGGATAGTAGAACTTCTCGGCATTGTCCTGGGTGATCAGCACGGAGCCGATCACGAACTTGCCGGAGACCGGCGCGTTGGAGACGAAGTTCAGCGCCGTCATTTCGATGGCCGTGGCGGACATCGACGGCGGATAGGTCACGTTGGCCTTGATCGTCGGGTCGCCATCGGCCACGCGCTTGATCATCTCCTTCATGCCGGCGCCGCCAAGCACCCACATCTCGTCCGTGCGGTCTGCTTCCTTCATCGCGCCCAGCACACCGATGGCCATGTCGTCATCAGAGGCCCAGACGGCGTCGATTTCCGGGTACTTGGACAGGAAGTCCTGCATCACGGTGAAGGCGTCATCGCGGTTCCAGTTGCCATGTTCCATGGCCAGGATCTCGATGCCGGAGCCTTCGATCGCGGCCTGGAAACCCTCGACGCGCTCATTGTCGATCGTGGTCGGGATGCCGCGCAGAACGACGATCTTGCCGCCATCGGGCATCATTTCCTTGAAGAACATGCCGGAGGTGGTGCCGAAGCCCGGATTGTCGCCGGCCACGTAAAGGTCTTCGATGCCGTCCTCGGAGAGGCCGCGGTCGATCACTGTCACCCATGCGCCGGAGGCCTTCACGCGCTTCACGGGGGCCGTCAGCGGCTCGGATTCGAAGGGCAGAACCACCAGCGCGTCGATATTGCGCGTGGCCATCATGTCCTCGATGTCATTGACCTGCTTGGCAGGATCCGAGGCGGTTGAGAGGACGAAATCCAGCTCCGGATAGGTGGCTTCCAGCCGCTCGATCGTGGTCTTGGCATGGAAGTTCATGCCGCCCGCCCAGCCATGGGTCGCGGCTGGAATGGACACGCCGATGATCGTGGTCTCGGCCATCGCCACGCCTGCTGCCAGAATGGTCGCAATCGCCGTGGCACCGAAAAGATGCTTCATTTTCATGGTCTTCCTCCCTAGATTGCCCCGCGACGGGGCAGTTTTCCCGTCAGCGGGATGACTTCCTGGCGCGCTGCAGCACAACCGCCAGAATGATGATCACGCCCTGGATCGCCCCGTTGAGATAGGGGGACACAAGGTCCGTGAGATTGAGGATATTGTCGATCAGCCCGAGGATGAGCACGCCGACCACCGTGCCCCAGACGCGCCCGAACCCGCCCGAGAGCAGCGTGCCGCCGATAATGACCGCCGCGATGGTCTCCAACTCCCAGAGCAGGCCGGTGGAGTTCGAGGCCGAGCCGAGCCGTGGCACATAGAGCACCGAGGCCAACCCCACGAGCACGCCGAGCACGACATAGGTCATCAGGCGGACGTTCTTCACATGCACCGCAGAGTAGCGCGCGACCTGCTCGTTGGAGCCGATCGCGGCGCAATGGCGGCCATAGGCGGTGTGGCGCATGGCGATCTCGCCGAGAATGGCGACAATGGCAAAGACGATGATCGGCCAGCGGATGCCGAACAGCCCGCCGTAATAGACCGGCTCATAGATCGAACCGAGCGAGAAATTCAACGAGATCGTGCCGCCATCGGCCATCCAGGTCACGAGGCTGCGGAAGATCACCATCATCCCCAGCGTTACGATGAAGGCCTCGATCCCCATTCGGGTGATCAGCAGCCCGTTCACGGCGCCTGCCGCCGCTCCAAGCATGAGCCCTGTGCCCATGCCGACAAGGATCACCGCCCAACTGGTGCCAAGCGCGGGGATCAGTGCGTTCATCACCATGATCATGATGCCGGCGATGAAAGCGGTCATGGAGCCAACCGAAAGGTCGAGCCCGCCGGCGGTGATGACGAAGGTCATGCCCACGGCCATGATGCCGATAAAGGCCGAGCGCGAGAGCACGTTGGTGATGTTTTTCGAGCCGAGGAAATCGGGGTTCAGCAGGTAGCCGACCACGATCAGCACGACCAGTGCCAGGATCGGACCGAGCGCCTGTATGTCGAACTTGAACCCTGCCTTGCCGGGGGCATTGCTGGTCGTCTCACTCATGGCCATTGCCCTTCTTTTCCAGTCCCATTGCGAGGCGCACGATGCTGTCCTCGTTCACGTCATCCCCCGTCACCTGACCCGCGATCTCGCCGCGCCGCATGACGCAGACCCGGTCGCAGAGCCCGATCACCTCGGTCATCTCGGAGCTGATCACGATCACCGAATGCCCCTTCTCGGCCAGCTGGTGGATGAAGGTGTAGAATTGCTGCTTGGTGCCGACATCGATACCGCGTGTCGGCTCGTCGATGATGACGATCTGCGGCTCGGCCAGCATGATCTTGGCCAGCAGCACCTTTTGCTGGTTGCCGCCCGACATGTTGCCGACAAGCACGTCGCGCGAGGGCGCACGAATGTCGAACTCCTCGATCGCCCTGTCGAGCGCGGCTTCCTCGGCCTTCCGGTCAATGACGATATTGCTGAACTTCTTCAGCGCCAGCAGCGTCAGGTTGCGCCGCATGTCCTGGGTCAGGATCAGCCCGTTTTCCTTGCGATCCTCGGGCAGGTAGACAAGCCCCGCCTTCATCGCGTCTTCCGCGTTGTGGATGCGCACGGGGGCGCCGTTAATGGCGACCGAGCCGGTGGAGGAGCGAACGCCGAACAGCCCCTCCATCAGCTCGGTGCGGCCGGACCCGACGAGCCCGGCAAAGCCGAGAATCTCGCCCCGTCGAAGGGTAAAGGAGACGTCCTTCACGAGCGTTCCGATGGTGAAATCCTTCACCTCCAGAACCGGTTCGGCCCCGTCGGCCGGGTGTTTGGGCGGGAACATGTCGGAGAGGTCGCGCCCGACCATCGCCTCGGCCATCTGGTCTTCGTTCAGCTCGCCGCGCCGTGCGGTGCGCACGATCCGCCCGTCGCGCATGACCGTGATCCGGTCGGCGATGCGGGCCACCTCGTCGAGCTTGTGCGAGGTGTAGAGAATGGCGGTGCCTTCTTCCTTCAGCCGGTCGATCTGGCGGAAGAGCACTTCGGTCTCGCGCGTGGTCAGCGCGGCGGTCGGCTCATCCATGATCAGCACCCGCGCCTTGCGGCTGAGCGCCTTGGCGATCTCGACCATCTGTTTCTCCGGCACGGAGATATCGGCCGTCTTGGCGCGCGGATCGAGCGGGGTTTCCAGCCGGTCGAGCAGCTCGCGGGTCTGGGCGCGCATGGCGGTGTGATCGAGCAGCCAACCCTTCTTCAGCTCATGGCCGAGGAAGATATTCTGCTCCACGCTCAAAAGCTGCGCGAGGTTGAATTCCTGGTGGATGAGGGTCACGCCGCGCGCCTCGGCCTCGCGGGAGCGGGCGAAGGTTACCGGGGCGCCGTCCAGCACGATCTCGCCTTCGGAGGCTTCCAGATAGCCAGACATGATCTTCATCGTGGTCGATTTTCCGGCGCCGTTTTCGCCGATCAGGGCATGGACCTCGCCCGGATAAAGCTCCATCGAGATGTCAAAAAGGATCTGGATGGGGCCGAAGGAGCGCTGCACATTGCTGAGCGCAAGGATGGGGGCCGCGGACTCGTTCCGCGGCACTCCCGTGATATTGGCGGCGGCCAGGCTCATGCGCGTCAGGCCAACTTGACCCAGGCCGCGTCGCGCGCCGAGCTGCGTACGCAGGCATCGACGAAGGACACGCCGGTCAGCCCGTCCTGCACGCTCGGGAAGACGACATCGGCCGGGATCTCCTCGCCCGCCAGCTTCGCCCGGATCGCCCGTGCGGCCTCGGAATAGATATTGGCGAAGCCTTCGAGATAGCCCTCGGGGTGGCCGCCGGGCGTGCGCGAGACACGGTTGGCGACGTCGCGGGCGCCGGTCCCGGAGCGGGTCAGCAGCCGCTTCGGCTCGCCGAAGGGCGTGTACCAGAGATAGTTCGGGTCCTCCTGGGACCATTCCAGCCCGCCCTTGTCGCCATAGACACGCAGCTTGAGGGCGTTTTCATTGCCCGGCGCCACTTGCGAACACCAGAGCATGCCGCGCGCGCCGCCCTTGAAGCGGAGCATGACATGGCCATTGTCGTCCACGCGTCGGCCATCGACGAAGCTCTGCAGATCGGCGGAGAGCGTTTCCAGTTCCAGCCCCGTCACGAAGCTCGCGAGGTTGAACGCATGGGTGCCGATATCGCCGGTGGAGCCCCCTGCCCCGGAGCGCTCGGGATCGGTGCGCCACTCGGATTGCTTGTTCTGGCCCGTCTGCTCCTCGGCCTCGGTCAGCCAGTCCTGCGGGTATTCGACCTGCACGACACGGAGGTTGCCAAGCTCGCCTTTCGCCACCATCTCGCGCGCCTGCCGCACCATCGGGTAGCCGGTATAGTTATGCGTTAGCACGAAGAGTGCGTCGCTCTCCTCGGCCAGTTTCACCAGCTTGCGGGCGTCCGGCAGGGTCGAGGTCAGCGGCTTGTCGCAGATCACATGGATGCCGCGTTTGAGGAATTCACGCGCCGCCGGATAATGGACGTGGTTCGGCGTGACGATCGCCACGGCCTGGATGCCGTCCTTGATCCGGTTCTCGCGGATCGCCATCTCGCGGAAATCGCCATAGATCCGGTCCGGGGCGAGGCCAAGCGCTTCACCGCTCGCTTTCGCCTTCTCAGGCGTGGAACTCAGGGCACCGGCGACGAGCTGATACTCGCCGTCGATGCGCGATGCGATGCGGTGGACCGCGCCGATGAAAGCGTCATTGCCGCCGCCTACCATGCCAAGTCTGATAGGTGCCATGATCAGATCCCCAGCATCTTCTTGTTGGCCTCTTCGTCGGTCCCGCCATCGGCGAAATCGTCAAAGGCCTTTTCGGTAACGCGGATGATATGATCCTTGACGAATTGCGCCCCTTCGCGCGCCCCGTCCTCGGGGTGCTTGAGGCAGCATTCCCATTCGACCACGGCCCAGCCGTCGAAATCATTGGCGGCCATCTTGGAGAAGATCGCGCCGAAATCGCACTGCCCGTCGCCCAGGGAGCGGAAGCGGCCGGCCCGGTCCGTCCAGCCCTGGTAGCCGGAATAGACGCCCTGACGCCCTGTCGGGTTGAACTCGGCATCCTTGACGTGGAACATGCCGATCCGGTCCTTGTAGATGTCGATATTGTCCAGGTAATCAAGGCATTGCAGGACGTAGTGACTGGGATCGTAGAGCATCATAGCGCGCGGGTGATTGTTCACGCGCTCGAGGAACATCTCGAAGGTCACGCCGTCATGCAGGTCCTCGCCCGGATGGATCTCGTAGCAGACATTGACGCCGCACGCGTCGGCATGATCGAGGATCGGCTTCCAGCGCCGGGCCAGCTCGTCAAAGGCGGTCTCGATGAGGCCGGCGGGCCGCTGCGGCCAGGGGTAGATATACGGCCAGGCCAGCGCGCCGGAGAAGGACGCATGCGCCGTGATCCCCATATTCTTCGACGCCGTCAGCGCCTTCTTGACCTGATCGACGGCCCATTCCTGGCGCGCCTTCGGGTTGCCGCGCACTTCCGGCGCTGCGAAGCCGTCAAAGGCGGTATCATAGGCGGGATGCACGGCCACGAGCTGGCCCTGCAAATGGGTCGACAGTTCCGTGACCTCGACGCCGTTTTCGGCCGCCTTGCCCTTGAACTCGTCGCAGTAATCCTTGCTCTCGGCCGCTTTCGCCAGGTCGATGAGCCGACCGTCCCAGCTTGGGACCTGCACGCCGAGATAACCGCAATCGGCGGCCCATTTCGTGATGCTGTCCCAGGAATTGAACGGCGCCTCATCACCGGCAAACTGGGCCAGGAAAAGGGCGGGTCCCTTGATCGTCTTCATCGCACAACCTCCTCGGCCGGCGAAGTGGCGCGCCATCGCGCAGCCCCTCCCCGGCATTTGCGAATCGCAGATGTAATCCTTTACATCGTGAGCATATCCTGCATGTAATCGATTACAAGATAGAAACTCAGCAATGTACGCATTACCCCATCCACGCTGAGAAAGCCCGGACAAAGGCTTGAAACATGGAAGAAATCGCTTCGCGCGCCCCTTCGATCCGTGATGTCGCGCAAGCCGCCGGCGTCTCCACGGCGACCGTGAGTCGGACGCTGACGACCCCGGACGTGGTTTCGAAGTCAACCCGCGAAGCGGTCTTCGCCGCGATCGAGGCAACGGGCTACCGGGTCAATCTGGCCGCGCGCAACCTGCGCAAGCGCGAGACCGGCGCGATCGCCGTGCTGGTGCCCAACCTCGCCAATCCCTTCTTCTCCCGCATCCTCGCGGGAATCGCGGAAGTGATGATGGAAGCCGAGCTGAACGTGCTGATCGCCGACACCAAGCCGACGGCCGGCGGCGAGCACAGCTTCCCCGAATATGTCCGCCAGAACCATGTCGACGGGATCATCGTGCTGGACGGCAAGCTGCGGCACGAGAAACTGCTGGACCGCGGCAGCCCCGATATCCGTGCGCCGATGGTCTTTGCCTGCGAATGGATCGCCTCCATCGGCCGGCCGGTTGTGACCGTGGACAACCAGGAAGCCTCGGTGCGGGCCGTGCAACACCTGCTCAAGCTCGGGCATCGGAAGATCGGCCATATCTGCGGGCCACAGGAGAATGTCCTCTCGTCGAGCCGCCTGGAGGGCGCGCTTGGCGCGATGCAGTCGGTCGGGCTGCGGATGAAGCCGGACTGGATCTATCCGGGCGATTTCTCGCTGCAATCGGGGGCGGAGGCCGCGAAACAATGGGTCCGGTCCGACGACCGTCCGACAGCCGTCTTTGCAGCCTGTGACGAGATGGCGCTCGGCTTCATGGGCGAGTTGATGCGGCGCAAGGTGAGGGTGCCGCGCGAT
This sequence comes from uncultured Tropicimonas sp., assembly GCA_947497945.1. Taxonomy (GTDB): domain Bacteria; phylum Pseudomonadota; class Alphaproteobacteria; order Rhodobacterales; family Rhodobacteraceae; genus Tropicimonas. The sequence goes on from CANMIP010000003.1 coordinate 132,471, forward strand.
GTCTCGGTGGTCGGCTTCGACGACCTCGAAATGGCCGCCCACTTCGTGCCGGCGCTGACAACCGTGCACCAGCCGCGCGCCACAATGGGCCGGGCTGCGGCGCGGATGCTGCTGGAGCGGATGCGAATGCGCCCGGAAGATCGCGTTGCAGGCCCCGCCCCGCGCATTATCCTGCCGGTGAAACTGGCTGAGCGGGAATCCACCGCACCGCCGCCGGGCTGAGGAGAGGGATACAGGCAAGCCATGAAAATTGTTCACCTTATTGCCGCGACAAGCTGGCTTGCCGGGCAGTCCGTCGCCGGCGAGTTGCCGCCACCGGTGACGGACGACATGTATATGCCGGCCGATCCGGCCATGGTCGAGTTGGGGCGTCTGCTCTTCTGGGATCCAATCCTGTCGGGCAATCGCAATATCTCATGCGGCACCTGTCATCACCCGAAATTCGGCACATCGGACGGGGTGTCGCTCTCCATCGGCGAAGGCGCCACCGGGCTTGGCCCGGAGCGCGTGCCGGACCCGGCGAACCCGCCCGAGCAACGCATCCCCCGCAACGCGCCGGCGCTGTTCAATCTCGGCGCGATGGAGTTCACCGTGCTCTTCCATGACGGCCGGATCGAGGCCGATCCCGACGAGCCGAACGGGCTGCGCACCCCGCTCGACCAGGAGATGGTGCAAGGCTTTTCCGGCGTGCTCTCGGCCCAGACCATGTTCCCGGTGCTGAGCCAGGACGAGATGGCCGGGCATTACGGCGAGAACGAAATCTCCAAGGCCGTCCGCTCGGGACGGCTGACCGGTGAGGACGGTGCCTGGGACCTGATCGCGCAGCGGGTGCGGGCGATCCCGGAGTACCAGACTGGGTTCGAGGCGGCCCTGCCAGAGGTCGCGGCAGGCAAGCCGGTCTCCTTCACCGATATCTCCGACGCCATCGCCGAATTCATCAGCTGGGAGTGGCGCTCCGACGACAGCGCCTTCGACCGGCATCTGCGCGGAGAGGCGCCGCTGGAGGGGACGGCCTTGCAGGGCATGGAGCTGTTTTACGGCGATGCGGGCTGTGCGGACTGCCATTCCGGCCCGTTCCAGACCGATCACGCCTTCCACGCGATGGGCGTGCCGCAGCTCGGCCCCGGCAAGGCGGAACGCTTCGAGAGCCACGCGAAGGACGAGGGGCGGTTCCGGGTGACGGGGCGCGAAGAGGATCTCTATGCCTTCCTGACCCCGAGCTTGCGCAATATCGCGCTGACCGGCCCCTACGGGCATACCGGCGCCCATCGCGATCTTGGCGCCTTCATCTCCTATCACGCGGATCCGGCGACCGGTTTCGTCGCTTTTGACCGGGGCCAACCGGTGTTGCAGGACTTCGAGGGCAAGCCCGTCTGGGCAGCAATCGACGAGGGGGGCGAAGGTGACGCGATCCTGGAGGCGCTGGATGCGGAGCCGGTCACGCTGACGGATGCTGAGACCGGCGCGTTGGTGACCTTCCTGGAGAGTCTGACCGGGGAGACCGGCGCCGACGGGCGGCTGGGGATTCCGGAAATTGTTCCGAGCGGGCTGCCGGTGGATCGTTGAGGCGGTCGGGTCCGGTGGATGTCGGATGCGATGCAGGGCGGCGAACCGAGGGGCGCGACGATCCGTTCGCGGTCATTGGGGTTGCGCGATGAAAGGCACTGACTCTCGGTCGAAGGCCGCCGTCTCTCGGCGATTGCTTGCAATGCCCTGTCGAAAGGGCATTGCCAACACTGCCCGAGAAGCAGCGCCGGACCGTCACAGCGGTCCGTCGCGGGCACGGCTAACGTCGGTGCGTATTGCAACGGCAGTGAAGGTCCGTTCCGTCCGCAGCGCGCATTTGTCCTGCCTGGCTCACTCGGCCGCGCGCAGCTCTGTCTGCCCGTCCGATTGTCTCCAGATCTGGTAGCTTCGCCCCGCCTCGGTCGTGACCCAGTCACCAACCTCGCCTGACGGCCAGATCACCCTCGCCTCGACCTCCTTCAGCGCGCCGAGCCCGAAATGCTCCGGCAGAGCGCGGCCGGAGACATGCCCTCCGCCCGAGGTAATCTCCCGCGCCACAACCCGCCCGTCAGGCAGGCGCAGCTCGATCCAGGCGCCGATGGCAAACCCGTTCACGCCGTCCTGGCGCGGCAGCAGCCCGATCCAGTCCCCCGCCCCGTCTGTCGCGTTTCGATAGAGCTCCAACGGCGCGCGGCGGTTGTTGACCACCAGGTCGAGCAATCCGTCGCCATCGAAATCCGCCAGCGCCGCACCGCGAGACCGGTCCATCGTCGCCAACCCGGCCTCGACCGAGTGTTCGACAAAGCGCCCATCCTCTTGCTGAATCAACAGGTTGTTCGGATCGTTGATGGCATTGCTCGGCATCTGGTCGACATTGCCCTTGGCGATGAAGAGATCGTCGCGCCCATCATTGTTCACGTCACCGAACTGCGCCGTCCAGCCGGTCGAGGGGCGGCCATCCTCGCCGATATGCGGCCGCTGTGCGAAGGTGCCGATGGAGAAAGGTGCCTGCGCGTAGCCAGAGCGCCCCTCCGACAGCAGCGTCAGCTGGTCCGCCATCGAGGTCAGCACAAGGTCGGGCCGGCCATCGCCGGAGATGTCGCGGCTGGCAATGCCCATTCCCCAGATGGAAATCCGCGTCCAGCCGTCTTCCTCGCCCAGCAGGCGCGGCTCGCCCTCCATGCGCCACATCTGCTCCTCGCCCGCGCGCACGTAGTAATGCCGGTCATTGGAGACGCGCAGATCCGCGCGCCCCTCCCGCATCCAGTCCGAGAACAGCATGGATAGAGCGCAGAAGCCCGGTTCGAGGATCATAGGCGGGCCGTAATGATCGCCGTCGGGACGGTGCAGCTCGTTGACATCGCAGGCCTCGAACGGGCCATCGGGATTGTCACGATCGACGTAATTGCCAATGGCCAGCGTCGGTAGGAGATTGCCCGCCTCCCAGGTCGCCGAAAAAGCCGTCGACCAGCGGTCCCCGCCCTCGAAACCGAGCTGCGCACCAACCTCCTCGAAGCTGCAGTCGCCCTGCCCTTTCAGCAGCGTGTTTGCGCCGACGCGCAGCACGGCGAGATCGAGGAGACCGTCGCCGTCGAAATCGAGCGGATAGGCTCCGGTCACCCGGGTCAGCTCTGGCAGGTCCTCGCCGGTTTCGAAGGCGAAAGGCGCCCCCGGCCCCGCGATCCGGTTCACGAAGAGCCGCGCCGGGTCCGCGCCGCCGGCGGCATAGATCTCCGGGCGGTGGTCGCCATTGCAGTCGAACACCGCCACGCCGCCACCGACGAAATGCTCCCATCCGCCAGAATAGACATGCTCGACCGGAAGGGCCGCGCGCTCATCCACGAACCGGACCTCCGCCATCGCCGGAAACGCCCCGGCCAGCAGGACGAGAACAGCAACCGTCCTCATTGACCCGCCTCCCGCACAAGGGCCTCGCTCGCCGCCGCCAATGCCAGCGTTGCGGCGCCGCGCGCCCAGACAAGGTCGCCCCAGGCGAAGGCCTCTATCCGCGGCAGCACCCGCGCCTTGTTCAGCGTCAGCGCGCGGGCCTCGGCCAGCACATCCTCAGCATAGAGATAGTCGTATTTCATCCGCGCCCCCGACAGGATCACAAGCGATGGATCGAAGAGGTTGATGACATTGGCAATCCCGGCCGACAGGAACCGCCCTGCCCGACGGAAGATCGTCCGTGCCGCCTCGTTGCCGGCCTTGGCCTGGTCATAGAGGCTTTCGAGGATCACCTGCGCGGAGCCCGAGGCCGTCCGGTGCAGGTCCAGCGCCACCGATGCCTCGCGGACCAATGCGTAATCGGAGACATAGGCCTCAAGGCAGCCGCGCTGGCCGCAACGGCAGAGCGCCCCGTCGAGTTGCACCTTGGTATGGCCCAGCTCCATGCCGACTGAATGGGCGCCGCGATAGAGCTGGTGATTCATCACCAACCCCATCCCGACGCCATATTCCAGCGTGATCACCGCGAAATCGGCCAAGCCGCGCCCGGCACCATACCAGAGCTCGGCCAGGGTCAGCAGGTTGGCATCATTGTCGACCTGCACCGGCAGGCCGAGCCGCGCCGACATCAGCTCGGCGATCGGGATCTCGGTGCCGCGGATGATCGGCGACCAGAGCGCCATGCCGCGCGCATGGTCGACGATGCCCGGCACGCCGAGCCCTACCCCCGAAATCTGTGCCCGCTCCATCCCGGCCTTGTCCAGCAACTCGCGCAGCAGGCTCTCCGTCTCCTCGACAAGCAGCTCGACCTCGGCGCGCAGGCTCACGCGGTGCAGGCTCGCCTCAACCACGGTGCGGCCGGCAAAATCGATGATCACGCCGGAATGGGTCAGGTCGCTGAGCTTGAGCCCGACGACATAGCCCGCCTCCGGACGCACCGCCAACGCCACTGGCGGCCGTCCACGCCCCCCCGGCTCGCGGGGCGCCTCGACCTCGGCCAGCAGCCCCGCCCCGAGCAGGTCGGAGACCAGGGTGGAAACCGAGGCCGGGCTCACGGCGAGATGCTTGGCGACATCGATTCGCGGGATTTCCCCCTGCGAACGGACGCAGTCGAAGACCTGCTGGCGCAACGGCGGCGCCGTCGAATCATGGGCCGGAACGATCGGACCACAGCCCGCTCCAGGCAGAGTGATCTTGTCGGAGTCTCCAGCAAGGCCTTGCATATTTCCTTCACTCCACCAATAAAATACCATTCTGCACTGCAGCAGATGTGACCGCAAACACGCAATACAGCTGGATTTTAGCCCAGAACTGCCCGAACAGTGCATGATGAGGCAATTTTTATTTTGACAAATAAATTAATTCGGTCAATCTTTTTATGCGCAGGCCAAGGGGGAGTCTCATGGTCTGCCTGCCCAACACGCAGGGCAAAATTCGGGAGGAATTCATGCGTAATCTTTTCATCGCGGCTGCCGCACTGACGACCGCTTTCACCACGACCGCGCTTGCGCAAGATCTTACAGTCGGCGTTTCCTGGTCGAACTTCCAGGAAGAGCGCTGGAAGACGGACGAGGCCGCCATGGTCGCCGCTCTTGAAGCCGCCGGCGCCAAATACGTTTCGGCAGACGCCCAGTCGTCCGCGTCCAAGCAGCTTGCCGATGTCGAGGCGCTGATTGCCCAGGGCATCGACGCGCTGATCCTGCTGGCGCAGGACACCGAAGCCGCCATCCCCGCCGTGGCCCTGGCCGCTGACGAGGGTATCCCGGTTGTCGGCTATGACCGCCTGGTCGCCGATCCGCGCGCCTTCTACCTGACCTTCGACAATGTCGAAGTTGGCCGGATGCAGGCCCGCGCTGTCTTCGAAGCCATGCCCAAGGGCAACTACGTGATGATCAAGGGCTCGCCCACCGACCCGAACGCAGACTTCCTGCGCGGCGGTCAGCAAGAGATCATCCAGGCGGCTGTTGACAGCGGCGACATCACCATCGTCGGCGAAGCCTATACCGATGGCTGGCTGCCCGCCAACGCACAGCGCAACATGGAGCAGATCCTGACTGCGCAGGACAACAAGGTCGACGCCGTTGTCGCCTCCAATGACGGCACCGCCGGTGGCGTTGTCGCAGCCCTGACCGCTCAGGGCATGGAAGGTATCCCGGTTTCCGGTCAGGACGGCGACCATGCCGCGCTGAACCGCGTTGCCCTGGGCACCCAGACCGTTTCGGTCTTCAAGGACGCCCGCGACCTCGGCCGCAACGCCGCGGAAATCGCTGTTGCTCTGGCCGGTGGCACCGCCATGGGTGATATCGACGGCGCGGCCGAGTGGACGTCGCCCGATGGCGTGACCATGACTGCCAAGTTCCTGGCCCCGGTTCCGGTGACCCAGGAAAACCTCAGCTTCGTGACCGATGCCGGATGGATCTCGGTCGAGAAGCTCTGCCAGGGCGTCGAGAACGGCCCGGCCCCCTGTAACTGACCCACACTCACGTAACTGAAACGAACAGCCCCCGCCGATCACGGCGGGGGCACTCGAAACGCGCATCCCGGAGAGCGCCCATCATGGCTGACCAGAACGCCCCCAGCGACCTGCCGCAGCACACCCGCCGGAACATCCTCGACACACTTGAAATAGACAGACGCCTGCTCGGAATGATCGGAGCCTTTGTCGTCATCTGTCTCGTGTTTCACTTCTGGACGGGCGGCAGATTCCTGACCCCTCGCAATATCTTCAACCTGACAATCCAGACCGTTTCCGTCGCCATCATGGCAACCGGCATGGTCTTCGTCATCGTCACCCGCCATATCGACCTCAGCGTCGGTGCCCTGCTGGCCACCTGTTCGGCCATGATGGGCATGACCATGACGACCTGGTTGCCGAATGTCTTCGGCGTCGATCTCGGGTCCCCCATCATTGCCCCCATCGCGATCCTCGTCGGAGCGGTTGTCGGCACCGCCATCGGGGCCTTCCATGGCTGGTTGATCGGGTATCTGACGATCCCGGCCTTCATCGTCACGCTGGGCGGCCTCTTCGTGTGGCGCAACGTCGCCTGGCACCTCTCGAGTGGCCAGACACTCGGCCCGCTCGACCCGACCTTCCTCAAGCTCGGCGGAACCTCCGGCACGCTCGGCGCGACCGGCAGCTGGATCCTCGGGATCATCGCGGCCGGGTTCGTCCTCTACCTGCTGTTCAACGCCCGCCGCAGCAAGATCGCGCACGGTTTCCCGGTGAAACCCGTCTGGGCAGAGCTGACCATCGCGGGTGCTGTCGCAGGCGCCATCCTCGGCTTCGTCAAGATTCTCAACTCCTACGAGATCCCGACCCGGCGTCTGGCACGCGAGTTCGCCGCGGCAGGCCAGGAAATGCCCGAAGGCTACACCGAGGCCTATGGCGTTCCCTATTCCGTGTTGATCCTGATTGTCGTGGCGCTTGTCATGACCGTGGTCGCACAGCGTACCCGTCTTGGCCGCTACATCTTCGCCACCGGTGGCAACCCCGAGGCGGCATCCCTCTCGGGTATCGACACCAAGCTGCTGACGGTCAAGATCTTCGCCATTGTCGGCTTCCTCTGCGCCATCTCGGCGGTCGTCGCCTCTGCGCGCCTGACTTATCACACCAATGATATCGGCACGCTGGACGAACTGCGCGTCATCGCGGCGGCTGTCATCGGCGGCACGGCCCTCTCGGGCGGCTTCGGCACGATCTACGGCGCCATCCTCGGCGCGCTGATCATGCAGTCGCTGCAATCGGGCATGGCCATGGTCGGCGTCGAAGCGCCCTATCAGAACATCGTCGTCGGCATCGTCCTGGTGCTCGCCGTCTATGTCGACATCCTCTATCGCAAGCGGACGGGAGACTGACCCATGCCACTTGATACCTCAGAACGCGGCACGCCCCTGCTGGAGATGCGCAACATGCGCAAGAGCTTCGGCGGCATCCATGCCGTGGAAGACGTCTCGATCGATCTCTATCCGGGCGAGGTCATGGGGGTTCTCGGCCATAACGGCGCCGGCAAGTCGGTGCTGATGAAGATGCTCTCGGGCGCCTATCCGCGCGATGGCGGCCAGATCCTCATCAATGGCGAGGAAGCGCATATCGAGAACCCGCGGGATGCGCGCTCCTACAATATCGAGACGATCTACCAGACGCTTGCGCTGGCCGACAATCTCGACGCCGCCTCCAACCTGTTCCTGGGGCGCGAACTGGTCACCCCTCTTGGCCTCGTGGACGACGCCAAGATGGAATCCGAGACGCGCAAGATCATGAACCGGCTCAACCCCAACTTCCAGCGTTTCCACACGCCGGTCTCGGGGCTCTCGGGCGGCCAGCGGCAATCCGTCGCCATCTCCCGTGCGGTCTATTTCAACGCCAAGATCCTGATTATGGACGAACCCACTGCCGCGCTCGGAGTCGAGGAAACGGCCATGGTGGCCCGCCTCATCGACGAGCTGAAGGCGCAGGGACTCGGCATCCTGCTGATCGACCATGACATCCACCAGGTGAAGGCGCTCTGCGACCGGGCTTCGGTGATGAAGAATGGCAAGCTGGTCGGCACGGTGCGGGTCAATGAAGTCACCGAGGATGACATCCTCGGCATGATCATCCTGGGCAAGAACCCGGAGAATGGAGTGGAGTAATGTTTATCGGTCTGGACCTCGGGACATCTGGTCTCAAGGCGCTCTTGATCGACGAAGACCAGAAGGTCATCGCCGAAGCCACGGCGCCGCTTACCGTCTCACGCCCCGCAGCGGGCTGGTCGGAACAGGCGCCGGCGGATTGGCTGGCTGCTGCCTCGGCGGCGATGGACGGGCTGGCCGCCGCGTCCTCGCTGTCGGGTGTCAAGGGCATCGGGCTCTCGGGCCAGATGCATGGCGCCACGCTGCTGGACGCATCGGACGACGTGCTGCGCCCCTGCATGCTCTGGAACGACACGCGCTCCTATGAAGAGGCCGCGGTGCTCGACGCCGCCCCGCTCTGGCGCGAAATCTCCGGCAATATCGTCTTCCCGGGCTTCACCGCACCAAAGGTAATGTGGGTTCAGAAGAACGAGCCGGAAGTCTTTGACAAACTGGCAAAAGTCCTGCTTCCGAAAGACTATCTCCGGCTCTGGCTGACCGGCGAATATGTCTCCGAGATGTCGGATGCCGCCGGCACCTCCTGGCTCGACACCGGCAAGCGGGACTGGTCGGACGCGCTGCTGGCCGGCTCCGATCTCAGCCGGGACCACATGCCGAGCCTCGTTGAAGGCGCCGAAGCCTCTGGAACGCTGCGCAAGGAGTTGGCGGATCGCTGGGGCCTGCCCGGCAATGTCGTGGTTGCCGGCGGCGGCGGCGACAATGCCGCGTCCGCCGTGGGCGTTGGCGTGGTCAATGCCGGCGAGGCCTTCATTTCGCTCGGCACTTCGGGCGTGCTCTTCGCCGCCTCGGATGCCTACCAGCCGGACCCGGCGACGGCCGTGCACACTTTCTGCCACGCCCTGCCCGACACCTGGCACCAGATGGGCGTGATCCTCGCGGCCACCGATGCGCTGAACTGGTACGCGAACCTCGTCGGCTCGGATGCGGCAACGCTCACCGGCACGCTGGGCGAGCTGCGCAGTCCCGGTCGCGCGATGTTCCTGCCCTATCTCGGCGGCGAGCGGACCCCGCATAACGACGCCCAGATCCGCGGCGCCTTCACCGGGCTGGAACATGCCACGGACCAGACAGCCGGCGCCGTTGCCGTGCTCGAAGGCGTGACCCACGCCGTGAAGGACAGCTATGACGCGCTGGCCTCGACCGGGACGAAATTCGAGCGGCTCATTGCCGTGGGCGGCGGCTCGCGCTCGGTCTACTGGCTTCAGGCCATCGCCACCTCGCTCGACATGCCGGTGCAGGTGCCGGTTGCCGGCGATTTCGGCGGCGCGTTCGGCGCGGCACGCCTTGCGCTCATGGCCGCCACCGGCGCCGGGGCCGAGATCGCGACCATCCCGGAAATCTCCAAGGTGGTCGAGCCGGTCAAGGAACTCAAATCCGCTTTCGCCGATGCGCATGCGCGCTATCGCGACAGTTACCAAGCCCTCAGAGGTCTCTCATGACAAACTTCTTCGACGGTATCGCACCGGTCAAATACGATCCCTCCAGCGAAAGCGACCTCGCCTTCCGCCACTACAACCCCGACGAGATCGTCATGGGCAAACGGATGGAAGATCAGCTTCGTTTTGCCGTCGCCTATTGGCACAGCTTCGCCTGGGAAGGCGGCGACCCGTTTGGCGGCCGCACCTTCGAGCGGCCCTGGTATCCGCAAGACAACATGGCCAATGCAAAGCTCAAGGCGGATGCCGCCTTCGAGATGTTCGACATTCTCGGCCAGCCCTTCTTCTGCTTCCATGATGCAGACATCGTGCCCGGCGGCAGCAATTTCGCCGAGTACAAGCGCAACCTCGACGAGATCATCGACTATCTCGCCGAGAAGATGGACGGCAGCAGCACCAGGCTCCTCTGGGGCACGGCGAACATGTTCACCGACCGCCGCTTCATGTCGGGTGCCGCGACCAACCCCGACCCGGATGTCTTTGCCTGGTGCGCGGCGACGGTGAAATCCTGCATGGATGCGACGCTGAAACTCGGCGGGCAGAACTATGTGCTCTGGGGTGGGCGTGAAGGCTACGAGACGCTGCTCAACACCGATCTGGTGAAAGAGCGCAACCAGGCCGGACGCTTCCTGCAGATGGTCGTGGAGTACAAGAAGAAGATCGGCTTCGAGGGCCAGATCCTGATCGAACCGAAGCCGCAGGAGCCGTCGAAACATCAATATGACTACGATGTGAACACGGTCTATTCCTTCATCAAGGAGTTCGACCTCGAAGGCGAAGTGGCGATGAATATCGAGCAGGGCCACGCGATCCTCGCTGGCCACAGCTTCGAGCATGAGCTGGCCATGGCGGCCGCGTTCGGCATCCTCGGCTCCATCGACATGAACAAGAACGACTACCAGTCCGGCTGGGACACCGATCAGTTCCCGACCAATGTGCCGGAAGTGGCGCTGGCCTATTACGAGATCTTGAAAGCGGGTGGCTTCACCACCGGCGGGACGAATTTCGACGCCAAGCTGCGGCGCCAGTCGCTCGACGCCGAAGACCTGATCGCCGGCCATGTCGGTGCGATGGATGTCTGCGCACGCGGGCTGAAGGCGGCGGCGGCGATGCTGGAAGATGGCGGCCTCGAAGCGGCCCGCGATGCCCGCTATGCCGGCTGGGACACCGATGCGAACAAGGCGATGCTGGCCTCCGGCACGCTGGAAAGCATCGCCGAACGGGTGATGGCCGAGGATATCAATCCCGCGCCGCTCTCGGGCCGGCAGGAACGGCTGGAAAACTACGTCAATCGTTTCGTCTGACACGCCCTGTAACCAGGACAGACACAGCAGGTGCCCCTCCGGGCGCCTGTTTCCTTTTTTGGGGGCAGGCAAAAGCGCGGCTTGTCTCCGCCAGTTTCCGGAAAGGAACGGATGGACGGCGCCACTGGCGGCAGCTTCAGTCATGCGCCCACCCCTTCACCGCCCCGCCGCAAACGCCCCGATCAGCCCAACCGTTTCCCTCCGCCGGGAAGCTGACAGGCAAAGGCTTGCCCAGCCGTCAATTCCGGACACGCGATCACGTGACAGTCCCGAACAATAGGCGTATAACGGCCACAACCGGCCGAAGCGCCGGATACGAGGCAATTCAGGCAACCAGGGGCAGTCTCATGGACACAGGCACCTTTCTCTCTCGACGCAGCTTTCTCGCATCCGCCGCGGCAGGCACGGCGCTGCTCTCCGGCTGTTCCAACGGGGTGAACTCCCAGGGCGGCGCGCGGATCGACCAGCGGGTGGACGCGACACGCTCTTTCCTCTTCTCCACCTATCCCGGCACGGCACAGCTCGAACAGAAGGCTTCCGGCGTGCTCTACATGCCGCTGATCACCAAGGCCGGCTTCGGCGTTGGCGGCAGCTACGGGACAGGCGCGCTGCGGATCAACAATTCCACCGTGGACTACTACGAAGCGCTGCAGGCCAATGTCGGCTTCCAGATCGGCGCCCAGCAATACGCCCATGCACTCTTCTTCATGACCGCCGACGCGCTGCGGAACTTCCGCACCTCGCATGGCTGGTCCGTCGGGGCCGATGCCGAATATGCGCTGGTCGACCAGGGCGGCAACCTCTCGGCGGAGACGCTGACGACGCTGGAACCGGTCGTGGCGCTGGTCTTTGCCCAGGCAGGCCTGATCGCCGGCGCGACGCTTGGCGGGACGAAATACCGCCGGATCATCCCCTGAGCACCCCCCGACCTGTCCGGCCGGACAGGTTCCTGAAGAGATTCACGGGCGCCCGGGCTTGGGGCGACTGTGTTTTTCTGGGGGCCGCAAACCGTGTTGGTCGCCGATGCCCGTACGCAATGCTCATCACTCAGGCTACAGGGTAAGTCCGTCCGGCAAAGGAGAAGTTCGCCACGCAATCGATTTGAGAAAAGAAGCCTTGCTGGCCCCGTAGAGGGACCCTTTCAGCTCCATTTCCTCAAGAAATCGCGTATTTGCGCGAAGTGGTGGATTTCGGTTCAGGTTTTAGGCAAACCACCGCGGGATCACGCATACAGGTCGAATTGCTGCTCGCGCCAAAGCTCCGGGATGGGGTTTCCGCCCTTGATGGCATAGCCCAGCCCTCCATCGCTCAAACCGCGGCTCATCGCCCATTCCCCGACATTGTACCAGATGTGAGGCCCCGGACAGTTGCTACGCCGATTGCCGGGCACGGTCTGCCGATGGGCGAAGACATGGGTGATGCCCACGGCATTCTGGAGATAATTCACCAGGCACCGTCCGGAGTGGATCTGAGCCCAGGTCGGCATGTCATGGCTGGAATTTCCCTTCCACCATCGCCCGCTATCCATTGGAAAGTTTCCGACAAACTCGACACCGACCGTGTAGGAGTTGAAACCTCCCGAGCAGGGACGGTTCTCAGTTTCGTCGAATTTGGTGACGGTCGTTCCATTCGGCAGGATGACAAAATGTGCATTGATCCTGTCATAGGCACCGGTGTCATTACCGCGGTTGAACGAGGTTTGGTGGAGCACGAGACCCGTCACATCGGAGATTTGTCGTAGCCTGCCCACAACGGTGTTTACCCCGTTGTTGATGCGGTCGTGCCAGTTGAACAGGTAGGTGGAACGCTGCACGTGTGAAGTCATGTCTGCCCCTTCAATGTCTAAACAAAAATCATTCAATGGGGCAATGTAGCAGGTTCCGAGCCAAAACGGGAAACATCGTCATCCTTGCTGTTTTGGCGGGCCAAGTTCGGCTTGAAGCCCTTGGTTGAAAGGCACGCAGTTCGACGATCAGGGGCAGACCATCTTACGCCTGGGTATGGCGTTGAGCGATTTCAACCTGGCCGCTCCGGGCTCACAGCCGACATCCTGAGGCAGCGGTGTGACGCCAGTATTCTCGTCTGACAACCACCTGTCCCTGCCCGCCCGTCACTTCAACATCCACTCTCCCTCCGGGAAGAAGGCGTGGAAGGCAAAGGCAAACAGCACGTCATGAGGCAGGTCCTTGCCCGCTTGGTCCCGCACCCGGATCGAGCCGACATCCCGTCCGCGCGCGATCGACTGGCTGTCCAGCGCCGAAGCCTGCCCCGGCGTCCAGCTCAGCACGAGCCCGGCCTCGCGGATCTCCTCGGCCTGCGCCAGGCGCTCCACCGGCCATGCCCGCTCCCCGACCCGAACCACCCGCGCCAGCGGCGCGATGCCATGCGGCGGCAGCTCTCCATTATAGAGGAAGGGACGCGCGGCGCTGTCATAGCCGGAATAGGGGTTGCGGCCGTAGGATCGGTTATATTCCGGCTCGGCCATGACCAGCCCGTCCGGATTGCGGGCGCGAAACGCGTTCCAGCTTTCCATCCAGCTTGGCAACAGCTTCAGTTCGGTACCGGTATGAGCGCCGACGATCCCGGTGCCGATGGCCTGCTGCCACCAGCTTTCGGTCTGGCGGTCGAACATGATCATGTCGGAGTTGCGCAGCTTTCCCGAGACGCCGAACTCCAGCACCTGCCCCGCGACCCGGCGGTCGAAGGTCAGGCCGGAATTGCACAAGGGGCAGAAGGTGACGGCCACCGGGATGCCGCCCACGTTGTCATTCACGATCTCATGCCAGGTCAGGTAGCGGATCGGATAGGCGCGCGGCCGGGCGCCTTCGATCTCGACCGTGATCACGGGCTCGCGCCCGCCGATCCGGCTTTCCTGATCCGCCTCCATGAAACGCGGCGCCGAGAGCGCCGGGATGCCGTCCTTGGGCGGCCCGCCGGAGATGATCTCGACCCAGTTCCCGATGCTGGTCCTCGAAAAATCGGTCCGCGGCCATTCATGTTTCCAGAACTCGGGATCGGCGGCGGCGGCAAGCGGCGCAACGGCAAGCGCGGCGGCGAAGAGCAACGGGGCGAGACGCATGGGGTGTCCTTCCTGTTCGGTCTCACCAGCCTGCCAGCGCCAGGCCGCGCTGCACAGCCCCGCTCACGCAGGGTTCACAGAATGCGTTTTCGCGTGAAGAGCCGCCGTCAGAGCGACGGGCCGCGCTGAAGCCGCGTCCCATCGGTGAAGCGCGCATAGCGGAAGCGCGCGAGACCATGCTCCGGCCCCTGCCCCGTCACCATCCGCGCCAATGCCCGGCCAACGCCCGGACCAATGCCAAACCCGTGGCCGCTCATCCCCGTCGCCACGATCAGCCCCGGCAATCCCGGCGCCCGGTCGATCACCGGAACGACATCGGGCATGGTGTCGATCATGCCAGCCCAGCTGTCGCGGATGACGGGCGTGCCGAGCGCCGGGAAACGCTCGGCGAAACGCGACAGCATCAGCCCGACATGGTCCCCCACCGGCTCTGGCTCCAGCACCCGGACCCGTTCGAAGGGCGTGACCTCTTCGGCGCTCCAGCCACGCGGCGTCCGCCAGCCATCGGGGAAGCCCGCCGGCGCGCCCATCTCCAGGTCGGTATGGGCAAAACTGTCCCGGATCAGCGGCATGTAGCGATGCAGGTGGCGCAGGGCATCCGGTCCCAGGAAGAACCCATGCCGGTCGCCGAGCGCCAGCGAGTAGCCGCCATCCTCCCGCCGGCGCATCGCCAGCTCGCCATCGACCGCGTTTCCGGGCGCGAACCCCGCCATCGGATGGGTCTGGACCACGCTGGCGCGCACGGCAAGCTGCGGAAGGTCCAGCCCGTGGCCGCGCAGGAACAGCGAGGACCAGGCACCGCCCGCCAGCACGACCTGATCACAGGCCACGGACCCCAACTCGGTCCGGACAGCACGCAGCCGCCCGGCCTCCAGTTCCAGCCGGCGCACAGCGCAATTCTCGATAATCCGGGCACCGGCGTCCCGCGCCAGCCGGGCCACGGCCGGAACCGCTGTCCAGGGCTCGCCGCGCGCGTCCGAGGGCGTTGTCACCCCGCCGATCCAGCGCCCGTCCGAGCGGCCGGAAAAGAGCGCGGCCGCCGCCCCGGCATCCAGCATATGCGACTGCACCCCGTGCCGTCGCGCCGTCTCGATCCAGGCCTCGAACCGCGCCATTTCGTCTTCGCGCGTGGTCAGGTAGCTCACCCCGACCGTCTTCACCCCGCAGGCCCCGCCCAGCCGCGCGTCGACCTCTTTCCAGAGCCGCAGAGCGTCGATCATCAGCGGCAATTCGGCCTCGTCGCGCCCCTGTTGACGAATCCACCCCCAGTTGCGCGAGCTTTGCTCGCCAGCCACCCGCCCCTTCTCGCACAAGAGGACGGACTGCCCGGCTTCGGCAAGATAGAGCGCGGTGAAGACACCGATGACCCCGGCCCCGATAATCACCGTATCGACGGCCTCGGGCAGTGGATCGGCGCAGTTGATCGGCGTGTCGATGGAAATGCGAGCGGGGTCTGTCATGGAGACGGGTCTAGCCCGTCCGGACTGGTCTTGGAAAGGCCGGGCCCGCCGGAATCGGCTGCCCGGTCCGCATGTTGCCGCCGCAGGCGGGCCCCTACCCGATCCCGCGCCCGGATTTCGGGCATTTGCGGTAGCGCGGACGGCGTGGCCAGGCCGAGATGGAACGCGGAAGGGGTGCGATCCGTCAAGGCGATCCTGGCGCCGAGCGCATTCCCGCATGGCGCGACTTGGCCCACGTCTTGGCGCAATTGTCGCAGCGCCCATGTCCCGATCGCCATCCCCCCCGCGCAGAGGAGAGGAAGAATGAGCAAGGGCATTCTGAAGGGCGCAACCGAGGAGGAACTTGCGGAAGCGCTGACCTTCGCACGCAATTTCAAGAAACCGGGCAAGGGGCTTGAAGCCGACAGCGGGACCACCCGCGCGCATGCCTGCAACGAGAATTGCGACTGCTATATCGAACTCGAGATCATGCAGGCGGCCGGCATTGGCGGATATAGCTACGGCAGCTGAAACAGGCGGGCAAGCCAGGACTGGCGCGCCCCGGCAGGCAAGCCACGCGGCCGGCCGGTATCCCGTGGCCCGTTTCCGGACCAGCCGGCATAGCGATGTCTTCGATGCCGCGACCAACGCCATCCTGCGCGTGCCCGAGGCGCTCTTGCGGGCATTGCCCGCGCTGATGCAGGGCGCCGCGCCCGATCCCGACGCGCTGGAGATCGCGCCCGACGAGGTGGACGCCGCGCTCCGCCTGTTTCGCAGCCTGCAGGACGAGGCCGGGATCCTGGTGCCACAACAGCCGGACCGGTTCGTTGCCCGGCGTCCGGCGGATGCCGATGATGGGCAGAAGCTGTTTTCGCACCTGCTCAGTGTCACCGAAGCCTGCAATATCCGCTGCAGCAATTGCGTCTATGGCGGCGCTTATGACGGCAAGCGCAAGCACAACAATGCGCGGATGTCGCCGCAGACCGCCCGTCGGGCGATAGACCATCTCGCGGCACATTCGGCGCGGGCCGAATACCCGTTCCGCATGACCAGCATTGCGCTGCTCTGGACCGAGGAGATCCTGGACTTCCTGGCCGAGTACGAGGTCGACCTCGTGGTCAGCCTCGACGGGCCGCGCGAGGTGCATGATCGCAACCGTGTCGGGCCGAAGCAGGACGGCACCTTCGATCGTGTCATGGCGAACCTGGAGCGGTTGCAGCAGCGCCACCCCGACTATTTCCTGACCAGGGTCAGCCTGAACGCGGTGGCGACGGCGCCCCTGGACCTTGTTGCGCTGGACCGCTTCTTTTCCCGTTTTCCCATCCAGGTGTCGATCTCCTCGGTCGAGCCGCGGGGCTTTGCCGGGGCCGGACCGGCGCCCATCGAAGCGGTCGGTTGGCCGCAGATGCGGGAGAAATTCCTCAAGGGCTGCCTGGAGCGCGTCTTCGACCGGCCGAGCTTCAAGAGAGAGGGCTATAATTTCGTCTATTACCTGTTCATTCGCGACATGCAGCGCCTGCGACACCGCGTGCCCATGGCGGGTTTCCCGGAGGAGCTGGCGAGTTTCGGAAATTGCGTTCCGGGCGTCGAGCGGGTCTTTGTCAACGCGCGGGGCGACTTCGAGACCTGCGAAAAGACCGATGGCTGCGCACTGATGACGCTGGGCGATCTCGAAACCGGCATCGACCCCGCGAAGGGCCGCGAGATCCATGACCGGTTCAACGGCATGGCTTTCGAGCATTGCCGCAGCTGTTTCAATCTCCGGCAGTGCCGGATCTGCTTCGCCCATGCCAGCTCGGCGACGGGTTCTCAGCCCGAAAACGGCGTCGGAACTGTTCGGTGATGCGCACGCGCTTCAAGGAGATGCTGTCGCTCTATTGCGAGATCCTCGAACGCGATCCGAAGGCGCTCGATTTCATCTCCCGGCCCCGGGCGTGAAGCCGCCCCGGGTCAAGAAAAACGGCCGGCGCCCTCGCTGGGATCGCCGGCCGTCCTGAACTGTAAATGCGCCGTCAGCGCTCGACCGTGACCTTCACGATCCGGTCCGGGTTCTTCACCGCGCCATTGGCCGCCGAGCTGCCCTTCTTGATGGAATCGACCACGTCCATGCCGTCGATGACGCGCCCGACAACCGTGTACTGGCCGTTCAGATGCGGCGCGGGCGCGAACATGATGAAGAACTGGCTGTTGGCCGAGTTCGGATTCTGCGAGCGGGCCATGCCGACCACGCCGCGATCGAAGTTCACATCGGAAAACTCCGCCGGCAGGTCGGGCTGCGCGGAGCCGCCCGTCCCGGCCCGGCGCGTATCGCCCCCGGCCTTGCCGAACTGCACGTCGCCGGTCTGCGCCATGAAACCGTCGATCACGCGGTGGAAGACCACCTCGTCATATTCCCCGCCCTCGGCGAGCGACACCAGCCGGTCGGCATGTTTCGCGGCGACCTCGGGCAGCAGGTCGATCACGACCGTCCCGTTGGCCTCGCCGGCAATCTCCAGCACCAGGTTCGGGCCCGGCCCGTCCTCGGCGGCCATCGCCGGCGAAACGGCGCCAAGCTCGACCGCGGCATAGCCCAGCACGAGGGCAACCCCGGCAGCAAAGATCCCGCCGGCGATCCAGCGATCACGCGACATCGGCAGCCACCTTCACGGAGATCATCTTGTCGGGGTTCGCAGGCGGCTCGCCACGGGTGATCGCGTCTACATGCTCCATGCCCTCGATGACCCGGCCATAGACCGTGTACTGGCCGTTGAGGAAATCATTGTCGGAGAAGTTGATGAAGAACTGGGAATTGGCCGAGTTCGGGTCCTGCGAGCGGGCCGCCCCCAGCGAGCCGCGCGCATGGGGCAGCTTGGAGAATTCCGCCGGCAGGTCCGAAAGCTCGGAGCCGCCGCGGCCAGCCATGCGAACATCGCCGGTCGACTTGCCGAACTGCACATCGCCCGTCTGCGCCATGAAGCCGTCGATCACGCGGTGGAAGACCACGCCGTCATAGGCTCCGGACCGGGCCAGTTCCTTCATACGCTCCGAATGCTTCGGCGCCACGTCCGCCAGCAATTCGATGACCACGTTGCCATCCTTCAGCTCGATGATGACAGTGTTCTCCGGATCCTTGATCTCGGCCATGTTTCGTTCCTTCCTTGGCTCGCATAGCGGGTATGCCTCCCGCGCTGTCGGCGCGACCCTAAACCGCGTTAGCGGAAACCGAAACCCCATAGCTGCGCGTTAGCGCTTGCGGTATTGCAACGGCAACTTCATCCAAGGAGCATTCTCATGAGCTGGAAGACCCTCGACGACATGGACATGGCCGGCAAGACAGTGCTGGTCCGCGTCGACATCAACGTTCCCGTCAAGGATGGCGTCGTCACCGACACGACCCGCATCGACCGCATCGTGCCCACCGTCAAGGACGTGCTGGCCGCCGGCGGCAAGCCGGTTCTGATGGCGCATTTCGGCCGTCCCAAGGGCCAGGTCGTCCCGGAAATGAGCCTCGGCCAGATCGTCCCGGCGCTGGAAGCCGCCTTCGGTCAGCCGGTCAAGTTCGCCGCCGACAATTTCGAAGCCGCCGCCGCCGATCTCAAGGATGGCGAGATCCTGCTGCTCGAAAACGTGCGTTTCTTCCCCGAAGAGACCAAGAACGACCCCGAATTTGCCGCCAAGATCGCGAAGCTCGGCGACATCTATGTCAATGACGCCTTCTCTTGCGCCCACCGTGCCCACGCCACGACCGAAGCCATGGCCCGCGCCCTGCCTGCCGCCGCCGGCCGCCTGATGGCCGCCGAGCTCTCGGCACTGGAAGCCGCTCTCGGCACACCCGAGCGTCCCGTGGTCGCCGTGGTCGGCGGCGCCAAGGTCTCGACCAAGCTGGACCTGCTTTCCAACCTGATCGAAAAGGTCGACCACCTCGTCATCGGTGGCGGCATGGCCAATACCTTCCTCGTCGCCAAGGGCGTCGAGATCGGCACCTCGCTGGCCGAGCGCGACATGGCGGACACCGCCCGCGCGATCCTGGAGAAATCCGAGACCACCGGCTGCACCATCCACCTGCCGATCGATATCGTCGTTGCCGGCGAGTTCGCCGCCGGGGCCGCCAACGAGACCCTGCCGGTCGATCAATGCCCGGCCGACAAGATGATCCTCGACGCTGGCCCGGCCACGGTCGAAGCACTCAAGGGCGTCTTTGCCGAATGCAAGACGCTGATCTGGAACGGCCCGCTCGGCGCCTTCGAGATCGAGCCCTTCCACAAGGGCACCTACGAGGCCGCCCTGGCCGCCGCCGCGCTGACTGCCGAGGGCAAGCTGAAGACGGTTGCCGGTGGCGGCGACACGGTTTCCGCGCTCAACAAGTCCGGCGCTGCCGAGAACTTCACCTATATTTCCACCGCCGGGGGCGCCTTCCTCGAATGGATGGAAGGTAAGGAATTGCCCGGCGTTGCCGCTCTTGGCTGATACTCAATGAAAAAAATGAAGGAGGCCGGGCGTTTTGCCCGGCCTCTTTGCATCTGAAGACCAGGGGGAGGCAGTTTCAGCGCCGCTGCTGCGCTCGGCCAAAGCCAGGCCTGCCGGCTCTCTGCCCATCCAATCCCTGCGCCGATACACGGTTTGACGCCGGATTTCCGGCTGTCGGGGTGAACCAATTCGACGCCGGCCTGCATCATTGTCGCCATCGCGCGAACCCCTCTTCAAATCCGCTCCCCAGCATGACTAGAAGAGGCCATGAACCAGACACTGCCCGCCGATGACATCGCCGCGGGGCCCGTGCGCCACCGCCGGGTGATCTACGTGCCGGGCTATGATCCGTTCCACGCCCGGCGCTATCGCGAACTCTACCGGACAGAAGCCCGCGCACAGGCCGCCATCTCAGGCTATTCCATCGAGGTCGAAGGCCAGAAAGGCCGCGACCAGTATTCCTGGCATGTGACCGGCGAGATGGAGGGCGCGCGGGTCGAGGCGGATATCTCGCTCCTGGCCTGGTCCGATATCGTCAAGGGATCGATGGAGCGCGGGCTTTTCCAGACCTATATGCAGGCGGTGCGGACGCTGTGGGTCTATGGGCGCTCCGGTGCCTTGCGCGCGGTGATGCGGCTGAGCAAGGGGCCCGGGATCGCTGCTCTCTACCCGGCGACCTTCCTGACATTGCAATTGATCGCGGCGCTTCTGGTCGCCTGGGGGCTCGGCTGGGCGCTCTCGCTTGTTGCGCCCTGGTGGGCCGGTCTGGCAGCACTGGCCGTCGTGCGGCCGATCCTCGCCTGGTTCGCACGGCATGACAATCTTATCCTCGCCCGCTACCTGCTTCACAATTATGCGTTTTCCTCCGAGATCGGCGGCGCCAACCCGCCCGCGCTGGAAGCCCGCATCACCGAGTTCGAGGAGGTGCTGGCCGAGGCGATGACCGGCGATTTCGACGAGGTGCTGGTCGTTGCCCATTCCTCCGGCGCCCATATCGCCGTCTCCATGCTCTCGGACCTGATCCGCGGCGGGCGCGCGCCCGAAGGCGGTCCGGTGCTGTCGCTGCTCACGGTCGGACAGGTGATCCCGATGGTCTCGCTGCTGCCGACGGCCGCAAGGCTGCGCGCGGACCTGAACTATCTCTCTGCCTCCGACCGGCTGACCTGGATCGACGTGACCGCCCCCGGCGATGGCTGCGCCTTCGCGCTGAGCGATCCGGTTGCCGTCTCGGGCGTCGCGCCGGAAAACCAGCGCTGGCCGCTCATCCTCTCCGGAGCCTTCACCCAGACCCTGAGCCCGGAACGCTGGAAAGAGCTGCGCTGGCGCTTCTTCCGTCTGCATTTCCAGTATCTCTGCGCCTTCGACCGGCCGAACGATTACGACTATTTCCGCATCACCGCCGGCCCGAAAACGCTGGCCCAACGGCTGGGCCACCGCAAGCCGAGCCCGAGCGCCAAGCGCGACGCGGTGTCGAAGCAAAGGACAATGGAGCTTCGCGATGTCTGACCTCCTGCCGCCCAAACCGCCGGCGCGCGCCGAGAAGGTCTCGCTGCTGAACCATGTTCGGCTCTTTCGGCGCGACATCCTCTCCGCCCAGCCCGAAAAGCTCTACCGCGCCTGGATGGCCGAATTCCGCACCCCCTTTTTCCGGTCTTTCATGATCAACCAGCCCGAGCTGGTGAAACGCGTACTCAACGAGCGCCCGGAGGATTTCCCGAAATCGGACCGGATCCGCGAAGGGCTGTCGCCGCTGCTCGGCAACTCGGTCTTCATCACCAATGGCGAGACCTGGAAGCGGCAGCGGCGCATCATCGACCCGGCCTTCGAGGGCGGGCGGCTGCGCGAGACATTCCCGGCGATGTGGGAAGCAACCGAGGCCGCCGTGGCGCGGCTCGCCGAACGGGCCGGCAAGGGGCCGATCGAGATCGAGGCCGAGACCAGCCATGCGGCGGCCGATGTCATCTTCCGCACGCTCTTCTCGATCCCCATCGATCACGAGGTCGCGGCCGAGGTCTTCGAGGAGTTCCGCGCCTATCAACGCACACAGCCGCTGGTCAACATCGCCGCCTTCCTGCCCATCCCGCGCTGGTTCCCCCGCTTTCACAAGCGCGCCACCCGCGCGAGCGCGGCGCGGATCCGAGGGCTGATCGCGCAGCTGACCGCGGACCGAACGGTCGAGATCGCAGACGGAACCGCGCCCGACGATCTCGCGACCAAGATCATGACAACGCGCGACCCGGTGACCGGCGAAATCTTCGAGGCCGCCGAGATGGTCGACCAGGTGGCGATCTTCTTCCTCGCCGGCCATGAGACCTCCGCCTCGGCGCTGGCTTGGGCGCTCTACCTGCTTGCCTTGTATCCGGAGGTGCAGGAACGGGTGGCCGACGAGGCGCGCGATGCGATCGATCCCGCGCAGCCACGTTTCTCCATGGTCTCGAAAATGGGCTATACGCGGGATGTGTTCCGCGAGGCGTTGCGGCTCTATCCGCCTGTGCCGATGATGGTGCGCGAGACCACGCGGGCGGAACGTTTCCGCGATCGGGACGCACCGGAGGGCAGCCAGGTCGTGCTCTCGCCCTGGCACCTGCATCGCCAGCCGCGCCTCTGGGACAATCCCGACGCGTTCGATCCCGCCCGCTGGAAGACGGAGAACGGCAAGAGTTGCCAGCGGGACGCCTATATCCCCTTCTCGGCCGGACCGCGCGTCTGCACCGGGGCCGGGTTCGCCATGCTCGAGGGGGTGTTGCTGCTGGGCATGCTCGCGCGCTCTTTCCGCATCACCCCGGTCGCGGGGCGCGAGCCGGTGCCGGTGGCGCATCTGACGGTGCGGTCCAAGGACGGGATCTGGCTGGAGCTTCAACCGCGCTGAGACAAGGCTCGACCTCTCGGGGGCAGAGCGTTCGATTGCACTTGCCGTGGCGAGTTTGGCCGGAGCAAGCCCCTTTGTGGGTATCTTCTCCTGCTTGTGAGAATTTCCCTCGCCGGAGGCGTCGAGCCCGACACGGCCCCTGTCAGGCAAAACAGCGCCTTGAGGAACCACCCTGTCTGACGGGATCGGCGCGCCGTCAGCGCCAGGTGCGGATCATTGCGCTGTTGCAGATCGCCAGGACCCCCCTGGCCTCGCCGCGTGACTCCGCAGCGCAGTGCCGCATCGCCCGATCGAAGGTTGCATGGGTGGCTGACTGACCGAGCTCTCCGGGGACACGGCGGATCACGCCGCCCTGTCGGGTCGGTTTTGCATTCAGCAAGCGGAGCAATCCTTGCTCCGGCGTCAGATTCGCAGGCATGGTTCGCATGGCCCCAGCTTGCGGCAAAGCGGTTAATCCTCTCCTAACCGCTGCTGATAATCTTTCAGCACGAAGAGACGGATCGCCGAGGCCAGCCCCATTTCCAACCCGCGATCACGGTCGATCCGGGCGGCCAGCGCATTGATCGTCTGGCCCTGACGGGCCGCGATGGCGCGAAAGGCGCGCCAGAATTCATCTTCCAGCGAAACCGAGGTCCGATGCCCGGACAATGTCAGCGAATGCTTGACCGGACGGCTCACCGCGCCCGCTCCGCGCGCAGCCGCGCTTCCGGGCCAAACAGGTCGAGATCATGTTCGAGCCCCGGAAAACAGGCAAGGATCTCCGCGCGTTGGCTGCTATTGGCCGGTTCCGGCTGCAGCACATTGGGGTGGAAGCTCTCGATGGCCAACCCGTCGGCGGCGAGGATCGCGTGGCGCTCCAGCAGGAGCTGGACATAGGTGACCGGGCGGGCCGGAGCGAGCTGGATTCCCTTCAAGCCGACCATCTCGCGCGCTTCGATCAGCACGCCTTCCGGCGGTCCCCCCGGCAGGTTCAACAGGATCCCGGCCAGCGGCGAGAGGCGCAAATCGAGGCGAGGATTGCCACCCGAAAAGGCGTTGCGCGGCACCAGGATCGGAGCGAGGGCGGGTTGTTCGACCATCTGGCGCGTGCTGAGAGCGCGACGGCCGACCCATTGCAGCGGCAGGGCGCCGTGATCCACCGTGAGGACCAGGTCGCCCGGCGCCAACAGCCCGGCCGCGCGCGGGCCGCGCGGGGTCATGACCCGGGCTTCGGCCGAAAGTGCGGTCTGCAACCAGGCCCCGGCCACCACCGGCATTTGCGGAATGTCGCTCCGCTCGTCATGGCTCAAGAGATAAGGACGCGGCTGCCGACGCGGCGCGTTGATGGGGCGAGACCGCCCGAAAGCTCTCCTGGGGACGTTTTCCATGCCCGGGTTCGTCCAATCTGCCTCGATCCGCTCTATCGGCGGCGGCGTCTGATGCGCCGTTGCTTTTCGCGAGCAGAATTCCCCCAACGATGCTCCCTGGCAATCGTGGAACGGGACAAAAGCCCGGTTTGTGACAGAAATGCATGGACCGCATACCAGGCTGCAAGCGGGCAGAACCAGACAGCGAGCGCGAAGACACACGCCCCGCCTCGTTTTTGCTGAAAGTCTTTTCGCGTTCTGCTGGCAATCCAGCATCAGCCATTTCTCGACAGCTTCAGGTGCAGCGGCTACGCACGAGAGACCAGCGACAGGAAAATGATATGGCCCGCGTTCTGCTCCTCTATGCCCATCCCGGACATCGCCACAGCCGCGTGAACCGCGCGTTGTTCCGCGCAGCGCGTGAGGTCGACGGGATCACCGCTATCGACCTCTACGCCCGCTATCCCCGCTTCGATATCCGCATCGACGACGAACAGGCCCAGTTGCTGGCGCATGACATCCTCGTCTTCCAATATCCGATCTTCTGGTATTCCTCGCCCTCCCTGATCAAGGAATGGCTGGACCTGGTGCTGGAACACGGCTTCGCCTATGGCCATGAGGGCACCCGGCTTGCCGGCAAGAAGATGATGCTGGCCGTCTCCGCCGCCGGCCCCGAGACTGCCTACTCTCCCGAGGGCTACCAGAACTTCCCGCTGCGCAGCTTCCTGTCGCCGATGGAACAGACGGCCAATCTCTGCAAGATGCCCTTCCTGCCGCCTTACGCGCTCTTCCACGCGCTGCAGGCGCCGGAGGACCGCACGCTGGATGCCCATGTCGCGGGCTATGTCCGGCTGCTCGAAGCGCTGCGCGACGACAGCTACGATTTCGAGGCCGCCGACAGCCTGGCCCATGTCAGCCATGACACCCTGCCCATTCGAGCGGAGAGCTGAGCCATGGATTCCTTCCTTCTGACCGCCTTCCTCTTCCTCGCCGCCGGCGCGATTGCCGTTCCCATTGCCACCCGCCTCGGACTGGGCTCGGTGCTGGGATACCTGATCGCGGGGATCGTGCTCGGACCGGTCCTGTCGACGCTGGGAGTCGATGTCGTCGGACTGCAGCATTTCGCCGAGTTCGGCGTGGTCATGATGCTCTTCCTTGTCGGGCTGGAGCTGGAGCCGCGCCTGCTCTGGCAGATGCGCGGACGGTTGCTCGGCCTCGGCGGGCTTCAGGTCGCCGGCACGGCGGGGCTGATCATGGGGGCCGCGCTCTATTTCGGCCAACCCTGGACTATTGCCTTGGCTGTCGGCCTTGTTCTCGCTTTAAGTTCGACCGCTATCGTCCTGCAAACGCTAAGTGAAAAAGGCCTCATGAAAAGCGGCGGCGGGCAGGCCAGCTTCTCCGTCCTGCTGTTCCAGGACATTGCCGTCATCCCGATGCTGGCCCTGATCCCGCTGCTGGCCATGCCCGAGATGACCGGGCATGCCGCCGAAGCCGCGCAGCATGCTAGCGACGGGCATGGCGACACCCATGGCATCAGCCTGAACATCACCGAGGGCCTGCCCGGCTGGGCCACGGCGCTGGTCACACTCGCCGCCATCGCCGCCGTGATCGGCATCGGCTCCTGGCTCACCCGTCCGCTCTTCCGTTTCATCGCCATGGCCAACTTGCGCGAGCTTTTCGTCGGCGCCGCGCTGATGCTGGTCATCGGCATCGCGCTGCTGATGACCATGGTCGGCCTCTCCCCCGCCCTCGGAACCTTCCTCGCCGGCGTGGTGCTGGCCAACAGCGAATACCGCCACGAGCTAGAAAGCGATATCGACCCGTTCCGCGGCCTCCTGCTCGGCGTCTTCTTCATGACGGTCGGCGCGTTGATCGATTTCGACCTGCTCTTCAGCCAGTTCGGAACCATTCTCGGCATGACCTTCGGGGTCATGCTGCTGAAGGCCGCCGTACTCTTCACGCTGGCCCTTGTCTTCCGCCTGAGAGGCGCGGATCGCAGCCTGTTCTCGCTCGGCCTCGCCCAGGCTGGCGAGTTCGGCTTCGTCCTGCTCTCCTTCACCGTCGCCAACAACGTGCTGCCGGAGGCGCTGGCAGACCGGCTCCTGCTCGTGGTGGCGCTCTCCATGCTGTTCACGCCGGGGCTCTTCATCCTCTACGAGCGCGTCTTCGCGCCCCGCAATGTCGAGGCGCAGAGTCGCGATGCCGACGAGATCGACGATGATGCGAAGGTCATCATCGCCGGATATGGCCGCGTCGGAGGTGTCATCAACCGGATGCTGCGCGCGAATGGATTCGAGACGGTGGTGCTCGATTTCAGCTCCGAACAGCTCGAGATCCTGCGCTCCTTCGGAAACAAGGTCTTCTTCGGAGACGCAACCCGCCCGGACCTGCTTCATGCTGCCGGGATCGAAGAGGCGACGCTCTTCATCATCGCCATCGACGACAAGGAACAGATCACCGGCCTCGTTCATTACATGCACAAGCACTACCCGCAGGTTCACGTGATTGCCCGCGCGATCGACCGCCACCATGTGTACGAACTCTATGCCGCGGGCTGTCGCGACATCATTCGCGAAACCTTCGACTCCTCCGTGCGGGCGGCGCGCTCCGCGCTTGAAGCGCTCGGCCTGCACCCGTTCGAAGCCGAACTGCGCGCCAAGAGCTTTACCCAGAGCGACCGCAAGCGGCTTGCCGATCTCGCGGGGCTCTACGATCCGGACATCCCCGCACATCTCAACGAAGCCTATGTTGCCCGCAGCCGACAGGCCCAGGAAGAAGAGCGCGGGGAACTCTCTGGCAAGATGCGGCACTTCTCCAACCGCGCCAATCGAGGTTGGGTCCCGCCATCCGTGCAGGACCTGCAGGCGGAGATGGAGGCGAGCGCGCCGGAGGAGCGTTGAACGGGAGACGGGGGTGTTTGCCTCAAAACGGACCGCGGGAATGCCAATCCGCAGTCTGCCCGGCAACCCGCTTCGCGCCTGTCTTCCTCGCGTCACCGGCAGCGCCGGCCTTGGGCTGATGGCGCTTCAGAGACCGTCCGCAAAGGATTGGCAGGACCGCAATTGACGACCGAGCACGGACAGGTTCAGCATTTCACGGGATGGTTTGACAGGGAAGACAGGGTGCGGTCGCGACCCTACTCCTGCAGATCGGACTCCACGGAACCTGGCGCGGGCAGAAGCATCGCCTCGGCGAAGGCCACGGCCTTCTCGGCATCGGACCCGTCGCTTGCCTCGGCTAGCGAATAGCTCTCGGTCAGGGAGGCGGAGTTCAGCGCGATCTTGTCGACCACGGCGCCATTGGAGCCCGCCGGGCCGTAGGTCACGCCATTGACAGCGAAATAGACAGCCCCTGCCGCACCAGTGCGCAGGGTCGGCGGTTCTTCGGTCTGGGGCACGACATAGGTGTCGCCCGGGTTGAGTATCTTTTCCAGGAGCGTCGACCCGTCGCCTGCCCGCACCCGCACCCAGGCCGGGCGCACCGCAACCAGGACAACTTCCGGAACATCGACCGTCACCCGCGGCGTCACCGAGCCATCCGACACGGCTTCCGCCAGCGCGGCATCAATGGCCCCACCAAATGCGGGATCCGGCCTCAGGCCAGTCTCACCGGGCAGCGCGGCCGCGGTTCGAGTGGCATCCTCGCCGCGGATGCCAACCGAGGCCATGCCAGCCAGAGCGCCGACATCGCGCGGATCCAGTGCCGCGATCGGGCCATCGCGGGCGATCATGACCGGGCTATCCAGCGCCTGCGGACGGTACAACCTGTCCAGCGAATCCAAAGGAGCCCCTGATGCCACATCGACCGCATCGGTCTCGGCCTCACCAGGACGCTTGACGTTGGCCAGAGGATCCACGACGGCGACAGCGGCAGGCGCGCGCTCGACCGGGGTCACGTTGACGCGCTGGATTTCTTGAAGAACGGACCAGCCGCCATAAGATACAGCGCCGATCAGTGCCAACAGCACCAGCGTCGAACCGATGGCCCGCGGCTCGAGATTGGCCAGCGGGCTCGCAGGTTTGGGGGCAAAGGAGACGCGGGGATCCTTGAAGGGATCATATCCCTCCGAATTACTTCCGGGGGTTTTGCGATAGACCGGCTTGGCCGAGCCCGGCGCCGACAGCTTGTCGGCCGTGGAATGGGCGACGAAATTCGATTCGCGGCAGAAGGTCTCGAAGGCCCATTCCGGGTCGAGACCGAGATAACGGGAATAAGACCGCACGTAGCCGGCAACGAAACCGGGGGTTTCGAAGGCCGTCGGGTCGGCATTTTCGATTGCTGCAATAAAGGAGGCTTTGATCTTGAGTTCACGCTGAACGTCGAGGAGCGATTTGCCCATCGTCGCGCGCTCGCCGCGCATTACATCGCCAAGGCGAAGATCGAAGTCGTCAAAGCCCTTCGGCGGAGCTTGCCCTTCCTCCACCTTGGGCGGCTCGGTGCGCCCAATCATCTGCCCGTCCCCATACGCGTCAATTGTTGTCCCCACATCCGGATGATTCGACGACTCACCCGACGTTACCGGCAAATTAACACAGCAAGGTTAACCTTGCACTTGCTGATAGGTCAGGCGGACATCTCTTGGCGATTTAGCGCGCATTGTGCCCAAAGGCTGTCCATCGCGCGCACCAAACCATCCAGCATGTCCGGCGAATGGACCGGCGACGGCGTGAAGCGCAGACGCTCGGTGCCGCGGGCCACGGTCGGGAAGTTGATCGGCTGCACATAGATACCAAAATCTTCGAGCAGCATGTCGGAGAGCTGCTTGCAGTGGACCGGATCCCCCACCATGACCGGCACGATATGGCTGCCATGGTCGATGATCGGCAGCCCCATGGACTTCAGTCGGGTCTTCAGGATCTTCGCATGGAGCTGCTGCGTGTCGCGCAGCGCCTGGTCCGTCTTGAGATGTTTCACCGACGCCGCGGCACCGGCCGCAACCGCCGGCGGCAGCGAGGTGGTGAAGATGAAGCCCGGCGCGTAAGATCTTATCGCATCGCACATTTTTGCGCTGGCAGCGATATATCCACCCATCACGCCATAGGCCTTTGCGAGCGTGCCGTTGATGATGTCGAGCCGCCCCATCAGACCATCCCGCTCGGCAACCCCTGCCCCGCGCGGACCGTACATGCCGACCGCATGGACCTCGTCGATATAGGTCAGCGCATCGAACTCGTCGGCGAGGTCGCAAATCGCCTCGATCGGGCCGAAATCGCCATCCATCGAGTAGATCGACTCGAAGGCAATCAGCTTCGGCGCGTCCGGATCGTCGGCTTCCAGCAATTCGCGCAGATGCTCGACATCATTGTGGCGGAAGATCCGCTTGGCCCCGCCATTGCGGCGCACGCCCTCGATCATCGAGGCATGGTTGAACGCGTCGGAATAGATGATCAGGCCGGGCAGCAGCTTCGGCAGCGTCGAAAGTGTCGCATCATTGGCGATATAGGCCGAGGTGAAGATCAGCGCCGCTTCCTTGCGGTGCAGGTCGGCCAGTTCGGCCTCAAGCCGCTTATGATAGACCGTGGTGCCCGAGATGTTGCG
This sequence comes from uncultured Tropicimonas sp., assembly GCA_947497945.1. GTDB lineage: Bacteria > Pseudomonadota > Alphaproteobacteria > Rhodobacterales > Rhodobacteraceae > Tropicimonas. The sequence continues at coordinate 162,013 of CANMIP010000003.1, forward strand.
CGTCCCGCCGGAGCCGGCGCCGGTCGCCGCAAGGGCCTCCTCCATCGCCGCGAGCACGACCGGGTGCTGCCCCATACCGAGATAGTCATTCCCGCACCAGACGGTGATTTCCTTCTCCGAACCGTCCGGCTTGGTCCAGACCGCATGCGGAAAGCTCCCCTTGCGTCGCTCGATATCGATGAAGGTGCGATACCGCCCCTCCTCGTGCAATTTGTTGATCGCGGAGTCGATAGCGGCGCTGTAGCGGGCTTTGTTCGTCACCTGGGATAACCTCGGTCTGTTAGTCGTTGTTCGCGCTTTGATACTAATCAAATCACAGTAACGAGCGGTTTGCACTTTGACATGGCGCAAATTGCCGCTCACTTTCCGTAACTTGAATATGTTTTATGCACGGATCAGTCTGCGATGACAATCCTGCAATCTGCGCTACCCTTGGCGCCGGCCTTGGCGTTGCAGGCCGAAAGCGCCCTGCCGCCATCGCCCCGATCGATCCCGAAAATGCCGGTGGTGGGAGAGGCAGCCATCGCCTTGGGCGCCTTGAGCTTGCGATACTGCTTGCCGAAGGCCTGCGTCGCCTCGGCAGAGAGTGTCAGCGAACGGGGCTTGTATTTCTTCGGTACGATCGTGGCAACGATGATGCAGGCCTCACCGACCGTCCGGCGCGCGTTGCACTCCGCCAACGCCGCCTTGGTCGCGGCTTCGACCGAATGCATGTTCGATATGGTCGGCATCAACATGGAAGAGGTTGGTTCGCCCGGCGAAAGGGCAATGGCGCCGTAATAGGGGATTTGGCTGGCGATGCCCTTGATTGCCTTGCTGACGCCGGCACCGGCATCGGCATCGGTCCATTCGACATCCGCCATCTGGGCCGTCGATGCCTTGCCAAACAACATCTTCTTGGCGGCCTTGCTGTCGACAACCTGCGCCAGGGCCATAGAGGACGTGAGCGCGAGCGCGCCCGCCAGCAACGGGGCCGCGAAACGGGCCGATACGAAATATGGCTTGATCATAAAGGAGTCTCCCTCGTTTGCGCGCAATCTACGTCCAGCCCCGCGGCTTGTCGAGCCGCCACAACGCACGGGTGGGCGGGCTGGCCAGAACACTTTTCCGTGCTACGATGCGGCGACGTATTTGGAGAGCGTTCATGACGATTACCCTGCAAGAGCATATTGCCCGTGTGAAACCGATCACGCAGACCGACATGCTCTGGGAAGTGACACGCGACTTCTATTACTCGCATGGCGCCCGGATGATCGCCTATCGGCATTTCATTGGACGGCCCGAACAGGAACCCCGCGAGCAGATGATGTTCGTGTCAGAAGGGTTTCCGCAAGATTTCATCGACCGGCTCTTCGACGAGCGGCTGATCCTCGTAAATCCGATACCGGAACTTGCCAGCCGGACCGCCGATCCCTTCTTCTGGTCCGACATTCCCTCCATGACGGAGCTTGTCGACGAGGAAGAAGCCTTTCTCGACGTGCTGGCGGAGATGAAGATCGGGGACGGGCTGGCGATTCAGGTCTTCGGCCCGATGGCCCGCAATGGCATCTTCAATGTCGGCTTCGGCAAGACCCGGCCCGATCTCGACATGCGTGTGCTCAAGGAGTTGCAACTGGCCGGGCAGCTCAGCCATCTTGCCTTCATCCGCATGACGCCGGATTACATCCCGCCGGCCCATGGCGCGGCGACGATGACCGAGCGCGAACGCGAAGTGCTGGAATGGATCGCACGCGGCAAGTCCAATTCGGTCATCGCAGACATCCTCGGCATTTCCGTGCATACGGTCGATACCCATGTCCGCCGGATTTTCCGCAAACTCGAGGTCAATGACCGCACCACGGCGGCGGTCAAGGGGCTTGGCGCAGGGTTGTTCCCGTCTGCGGCCTGATACCGGCACGACAAAAGGCAAGGCCAAGGAACAGGGACCTCCTCCTTGCGCGGAAATAGCCACTGTAAGGAGCGGCGCGCAAAAGGGCCGATCGCGGGCTTTGAGGGCTCTGCCCCCGCCCCACGCAAGGACCGCGGCAAGGACAAGTCGGCAAAGGCCAACCAGCTTCCTTTTTCAGGAAAATATCCCCGCCGGAGGCACGATCCGCAGGATCGTTCCAGCGCGTCAGGCAGGCAAGGCGGATGACGGATGCTCCCCGGACCACCCTGCCCCCCAAGAAACCGTCCTTCGCCAATCGGATGCCAAAACAGGAAAGCCCCGCGCGCGGTCGAGCGCACGGGGCCAATCTCTGCATCGGGCGGCGCGATGCCGCCCGGCGGGAAAGGATCAGGCCTTGCCCTTGTAGATGTCGATCAGGTCGGCAAAGAGCTTGAGCGCATCTTCGCGCGGACGCTGGAAGGCGTTCCGGCCGAGGATCGAACCGTTGCCGCCGCCGTCGCGGATGGCGCGAGCATCGTCATAGACGGCGTCGGAGCCCTTCGCGGCACCGCCGGAGAAGATCACGATGCGCTTGCCGGCGAAGCAGGCGTCGACGCAATGCTTGACGCGGGCAGCCTGGGTCGAGATGTCGACGCCGGTCTCTTCGATAACCTTGCGGGCCTCGGCCTGCATGATGTGGTCGGAGGGCAACTTGATCTTGACGATATGTGCGCCGAGCAGGCAGGCCATATGGGCGGCGTAGCTATCGACGTCGATCGCGGTCTCACCTTCCTTGGTGATGCCTTCGCCACGCGGGTAGGACCACAGAACGGTCGGCAGGCCCTTGGAGGCCGCTTCCTTGCGCAGTTCGACGATCTCTTCATACATGTCGAACATGGCGTCGGAGCCCGGGTAGATCGTGAAACCGATCGCGGCGGCGCCGATGCGCAGCGCATCATCCACGGAAGCCGTCACGGCCTGGTCCTTGGCGGCGGTGTCGGACATCAGCGAGTTCGCGGAGTTCATCTTGCAGATCGTCGGGATCTGACCGGCGAAAGTGTCCGAGCCGGCTTCCAGCGAGGCCAGCGGCGCGGCATAGGCGTTCAGGCCGGCATCGATTGCCAGCTGGTAGTGGTAATGCGGGTCGTAGCCAGCGGGGTTCGGGCCGAAAGAGCGCAGCGCGCCGTGCTCGAAGCCCTGGTCAACGGGCAGGACGATCATCTTGCCGGTTCCGCCGAGCTTGCCGGTCATCAGCATCCGGCAGAGATTGGCCTTCACGCCGGGCGTCTCGCCTTCGTAATTCGCGAGAATCTTTTGAACGGCACGTGTGGCTTTCATGGAATCGATCCCTATTGCTTGTGGATTTCATGAGCGACGTAAGAAAGCGGACGGGTTCGTGCAAGCAAGATTGCCGAAAGTGGACGCCAAGTCGCAGTGTGAGCGCCTTGAAACGGCGTTTCGCGGCTACAAAACGCGGTTTCGGTCCATTTTGGAAATCCGGCTATGCCATCCGCGCATGGCCCTGTGGGGCCGTCTCGGCTCCGCCTCCCGTCACTGGCGGGCACGGTTCCCCCACCAGATCTCACCCGGGTCTTGCCGAGTTCCCCGGTGGACCGTCCCACTGTTTCCGACCCTCCGACCTCAACCGCGTCGTGACGGCGCAGCAGGGCATTCGGCGGCGGAATGAGGTGGTACAATGACCCTGCCCCCTGCCGGCGCAAGCGGACGGCCGGCGCAGGCTCACAATGCACTCCGATCACACGGGCATCCTGCCCCTGTGATCGGAGCAGCAGAACGCCAACAGGATCGTGCAGCTTGGCGCGGCCGCCGCCTGATATCGCGAAATCGTCGAATCCGAAGTTCGCGTTCCAGCGCTCTGTAACTTTCTCAAGCACCAGTCCACGGTCCGGCTGCGACGGCAATGGCCCCGCTCGGCCCGCGATCGTCCGCTATTTCAGGCCGAGCTGTGACGGCATGTCCGTTTCGACCCAAAGCGCCATGGCCTGCTGCGACGCCTCGGCAAGCTGGCTCTCCCAGAGCGCGGCGCCAGCCTCCGAGGCCAGCCGCGCGCGCTCATCCAGTTCCGAGAGCAGTGCCGCCCCTTCCGCGTCGCCAGCCGCCGCGGCGAGCATGGCCCAGAATGCGCCCGTCGCATAGGAGCGCGCCGCCCCGATCCCGGTGATGTGCGCGCGCGCCTTGGCCCGGATCTGCGACAGTGAAAGCGCTCCGGACATCTCCGAAACCACGGCGGCGCCTGACGCCCCTGCCTGCATTTGAAGGATCGTGTCGAAGGGCAGCGCCTGTTCGAGCCGGTCAAGCAGCGCAGCCGCGCCGGGCTGGCTGCCCTGCCCCGCCGCCAGGGCGAAGCCATAGGCCTGGTCGGGCGCACGGTCCCGCAATGTCTCTGCCAGAGCCAGCGCCGCCGCGCCATCGCCGCCAAGCGCGAGGTCACGCAGGATGCGCGTGCCGGCGGCGACATTGCGCGGCGCTCCCACGCCTTCGAGCAGCGCCAGGCCGAGCCTGCGACGCTCGGGGAGGGCAAGATCGGGCAGATCGCCGGCCAGCAACGCCGATAGCAGCGACAGGTCGATAAGGTCCGCCGCGCTGGCCGGGGCGAGCGTCAGGCGCGGTTGCAGGTCCTCGAAGATCGCGGAGGGATCATCCTCGTAATACTCGAAATCGATGAAGACCCCGTCCGGAATGTCGATATCGCTCTCCAGCACCAGCCGCGTCGGATCGGCAAGGAAGGCCGGCCAGCTCTCCTTGACCGTGGCCAGGAAGGCGCGTTGCGGATCGTTGAGGCTGACCGCCCCGCCCTCCGACGGGGACCGGTTCATCTCGAGCAGACCGGTGCCGACAAGCCCCTCGATGGCCAACGGCGATCCGTTCGGATCAGCGAAGGGAGGCGGGACAAGCGGCGCGACCTTGTCCCAGAGACCGAGATTTTCGACCGAGAGGCTGGCCCGCGACAGGAAGACGACCGGCAACGGTTCCTCGGGCGAGAAACGGGCGTCGAACCAGAGATACGGGAACTCGGCGACCAGATCGATCCCGGCGAGATCCTCGGCGGTGGCGGTCAGCGAGAGCGACGCCGCGCCGCTCGGGATGTCATAGGTCATCCGCAGCGAGACCTCGGGCAGCGACAGGTCCTTGATCCCGACCGCCTCCAGCGAGGCGCGCATGTCCGGCGGCAGGCAGATCATCGGCGCCCTGGCGCCATAGCCGGTCAGTTGAAACTCGAACCGGTCGGCAATGTCCAACGCGGTGCCGCGCAGCACCAGGCGGTCGATGGCGATCTCGCAATCGCTGTCCTCGTCCCATTCCGGCAACGGCCAGAGACGGACATCATTGAGCGCATAGCGCTGCCCGCCCAGCCAGACGGACATGTCGGAATACTTCAGGTCGACCTGGGTGCGCAGCGCCAGGATCGCCGATTGCACGAGATGCTGGACCAGCCTTTCCGGCGTGAGCACATCAAGCAGCGTCGGCCCCTCCTGGGCGGCAAGCGGTGCGGGAAGGAGGGCGGCGGACAGCAGAAGAGCCGGGAATTTCTTGAACAAGGCAGCCTCCAGTCGATTGGACCTGCCGGAAGTGAACGCCAGCCGCCGAGTCGGATCAAGGACTTCCCGCCCGGTACGGGCGCACGCAGGGTTACAGGTCGCAGGCATCGCGCGGCACCGACGAACGAGACCGCCGGGGCCGCGCGATGACGGCCTCAATAAGCGCCGCGGATATGGGCCTTGACCTCGTCCTCGTAGAAGGCCGCCAACTCGGCATGCAGCGCTTTCGGAAGCGGTTCGAACCCGGAGGCCGCCGCGTTTCGAACGATCTGGTCCGGCGCGGACGCCCCCGGGATGATCGTCGAGACGGCCGGGTGGTCGAGAATCCAGCGCTGCGCCAGCTTGGCCACCGTCATGCCTTCCGGCAACATCCCCTTGAGCTTCTCCACCAGCGCCACACCGGTCTCGAAGGGCAGCCCGGCAAAGGTCTCGCCCACGTTGAACGCCGCGCCATCACGGTTGAAGTTCCGGTGGTCGCTTTCGGCAAAGACCGTCTGCGCCGAATAGCGGCCGCTCAGCAACCCGCTTGCCAGCGGCAGCCGCACGATGATGCCGACGCCTTTCGCCTGCGCCTGTGGCAACAGCTCGCTCACCAGTTTCTGGCGGAACAGGTTGAAGATCACCTGCAAAGACAACAGCCCCTCCTGCTCCAGGCAGATGAGGCCCTCCTCGACGGTCTCGACAGAAGCGCCGAAATGCCGGATCGCGCCCTCCGCCTGCAGCTTCCGCAGCCAGTCGAAGATCTCGCCCTGCCGCATCACCTCGGTCGGGATGCAGTGCAGTTGCACCAGGTCCAGCGCCTCGACCCCGAGCCGCTCACGCGAGCCGTCGATCCCGCGGCGCAGCGCATCCTCGGTATAGCCATCCGGGTAGATGCCGGCCGCTCGGCCGAATTTCGTCGCCACCCGGATCTCGGGCCCGTCATAATGCTTGAAGAACTGCCCGATCAGATCCTCGCTGCGCCCATCGCCATAGACATCGGCCGTATCGAAGAACCGCACCCCGTTGCCGGCCGCCGTGGCCAGGATCTCCAGCGCGATCTCGCGATTGACACCCTCGCCCCAATTGCCACCGATCTGCCAGCAGCCCAGTCCCACTTCGCTGACCTCGAACCCTGCCGCGCCCAGTTGCCTCATCTTCATGGGAAAACCCTTCCATTGCCGGATCCAGACAGGCCGCGCCTGCGCGTCAGCCCCGCTTGTGCGCCTTATCTGCCTCTCGAAAGGGCAGGTCAATCGGAGCGATCGACCACATGCGACACGCCGCTCGGTGCGGTGCCTCGAATGATTGGCACCGGGGCCAGCAAGCGAAAGCCTCCCGGCAGGGTTTCAAGACAACCGCATCCCCCGTCATACACCGCGACAATGAGCAGGTCCCGGGCTCAGCGGCGGAGCGCCTCCGGTCACGGAGTCAAGCCGAACGCGCCGTCTGTCGGCGCTTGCGCGGCTCTCGTTATTCATCTTTGCAAGCCAGTGAAGGTCCGCCCTGTCCGCTGGCTTGGCGTCCGAGTCCTTCGCAACGCGTCGTTGCTCCTTCTATGCCCGGCAAGGCGAAGATCGCCCCGCCTTGCGACAGATCTGGCAGACGGCTCGCGGCGGGCGCGGCGCCTTGATGGCAGGCGTGTTCCGGGGACGGGCCTCCCCTGCCCCGGAACGGCGTGTTCAGAGGCCGAACTTCACGTTCGTCCGGCTGCTCGGTTCCAGCATTTCGAGGCAGTCAGGGGCCTCACCGTCCGTCACCGCGCACTCGGCCGCGTCATTGACCAGCAATCTCGAGATATCGCCGCAGTCCTGGCCGGCGATGTCGAACTGCACCACCTTCGTCTTGCCATTCTTGAGCGCGCCGAAATCGAGGATCAGCAGCTTGTTGACCGTGCCTTCGCCGTCGAACACCGCGACCTCGAAGGCCGCTGCCGAGAGGTCTGCCCCGGTCTCGTTCAGCGCCACATAGGTCAGCCGGCACCCCATTTCCGCTGGCCTGAGGCTGTTCAACTCCAATGCGAAGCCGGCCTCCTGGGCCAGGCCCGGAGAGGCAGCAATACTCGCGGCCGCCGCAGCGGCCAGTGCAAAGGCTTTGGTCTTGTTCATCGGGAGCGCCCTTTTCTTCGGCAATTCAATCCGTGAGACGAGTGCTAGCACGCTCCCGGAACGGCGCAAACCCTCGCTTCGGCCCCCTCGAGGACGTGCCGCGGTGCGGCATTTCCGCCCGAGACTGCCCGGACGTTGCGGATCGAAGCGTTTTCAACCCCCAGAAAGGGTTTCCTTCATCTTTTTGTCGTGCAAAACGGACAGCGGGGAGAGCGAGCCGACGGAGTGGTCATCCGGATCCCATCTGTCATGAGAACGGTTCCCGCGATCCGGAAACAGGATTGGATTATGACCAAACTAACGAATACGCCTTGGGACAAGCTTGAGATCGGCATGGAAGCGGAGGTTCGCCGCATCTGCCGCGCCGACGATTTCTTCGTTTTCGCGAATATTACCGGCAACATGAATCCGAAGCACTTCCCGCGGATGAAGGAAATCGAGGGAGAGGCCGGGCTGCATGAGCCGGTGGCGCCGGCGATGTGGGTATCGACGCTCGTATCCTCTGCGCTTGGAAACAAGCTGCCGGGGCCGGGCACGCTCTACAAATCGCATAATGTCGAGTTTCACGAGCGGGCCCATGACGGGGACGAGTTGATCGTCAAGGTCCGCCTGACGGACAAGCTGGACGACAATGTCGCCCGCTTCGACTGCCAGATCGATACCACCGAGGGCAAACACCTCATGGACGGGACGGTCGAGGTCTATGCACCGCTGGAGGCGATGGATTACGATGCCGGGGACATCCCGGGGATGATCGTCCAGAAGCACGTGCATTTCGACAAGATGCTCGCCGAGGCCGAACCGCTTCCGCCGCTGAAGACGTCGGTTGTCGCGCCAGAGACGGAAGATTCGCTGCTCGGCCCGCTTCTGGCAGCGGACCACACCATTATCGATCCGATCCTTATCGGCGACGAAGCAAAGATCCACGCCGCGGCCAAGGCGATCGGCCGGGACATCTCCGGGTTCCAGCTGATCCACGAGCCCAATCACAAGCTGGCCGCTGCCATCGGCGTCCGCCTGGTGCATGAGGGCAAGGCGCAATCGGTCATGAAGGGCAACCTGCATACCGACGAGCTGCTCGGCCAGATCGTCAAGCGTGACGGCGGGCTGCGCGTCGGGCGCCGTCTCAGCCATGTCTTCGTGATGGACGTTCCCGGCCTGACCCACCTTCTGCTGATCTCGGACGCGGCAATCAATATTGCGCCGGATCTGGAGACCAAGGTCGACATCACTCAGAACGCCATCGATCTCGGACATGCGCTCGGGCTTGCCGAACCGAAAGTCGGCATTCTTTCCGCTGTCGAGACGGTGACGCCGAAGATCCCGTCCACGCTGGATGCCGCCGCGCTCTCCAAGATGGCCGAACGCGGCCAGATCCGCGGCGCGCTGGTCGACGGTCCGCTGGCGATGGACAACGCGATCGATATCGAGGCAGCGCGCACGAAGGGCATTCGCTCCATGGTTGCGGGTCAGGCCGAGATCCTGATCGCGCCGAACCTGGAAAGCGCCAACATGCTGGCCAAGGAGCTGACCTTCATCGCCCATGCGGAAGCGGGCGGCGTTGTCATCGGAGCCAAATGCCCGGTCATCCTGACCAGCCGTGCCGATGACGAGAAGGCCCGCCTGGTCTCCTGCGCCTGCGCGGCGCTGTATGCCTACAGGAAATCGCCGCCGGCCTGAGACGCGGCACATTTCCGACAGGATCGAAACGGGCGGCCTTGTGCCGCCCGTTTGCAGTTCGGGGACCCGGAGCCCCTGTCGACCTGAAACGGGACGAAGCCCCTTCCGCCGGTGCCCCCCGCCCCGCGGAGATCCCGGAGAGCGCGGCCGCAATCGGTGGGCCATTCTCAGGTCACCCCCTCAGTTCACCGGCGAGAGCAGCGCCACGCTGTCATGGAAGGCCGCGATATTGGCGCGTTGCAGCGCGCCCATCGCCTTCCGGGTCGAGATCGTCGCCGAGCCGATATGCGGCAAGGCCAGGACATTCTCCAGCTCCCGAAACCGCGGATCGATCTCCGGCTCGCCCCGGAACACGTCCAGCGCCGCTCCCCCGAGCCGCCCGTCCTCGAGCGCCGCGATCATGGCCGCCTCGTCGATCGTCGTGCCGCGCGAGATGTTGACAAGGATCCCCTCCGGCCCGAGTGCCTCCAGCACCTCGGCGGAAATGTAGCCCTCGGTCTCCGGCCCGCCGACAATGGCGACGACCATGAAATCCACCGCCCCCGCGAGCAGGACTGGATCGGCATGATAGCGCCAGCCTTCCGGCACCGGCTTGGGCGCGCGGGAATGGTAATGGATCTCCATCTTGAAGGCGGCCAGACGGTTGGCAATCTCGCGTCCGATCCGGCCGAGGCCGACAATCCCGACCCTGCCCCCGCTCACCCCCCGGGCCAACGGCACCGGGCCCTCTGTCGCCCAGCGACCGGCCTGCAGATACCGCGCCGCAGGCACCATCCGCCGCGCCTGCGCGATCAGCATCGCCACGGCGAGATCGGCGACGTCATCGGTCAACACCTCCGGTGTGTTGGTTACCCGAACCCCGCGCGCGCTGGCCGCGGCGACATCGACCGCCTCGAAGCCGGTGCCGAACTTCGCCACCAGCCCGAGCGCCGGCAGGAGATCCATCTCCGCCCCGCCCAGAGACACCTGGCTCCTGTAGGCGATTGCCCGAACGGACCGGCGCAGCGCCTCTTCGAGCCCGGCGATCTCTCCCGGCCCCGGCAGTTCCGTCGTCCGGTACGCCGCACGCATGGGTCCAAGATCCCAGTCCGGGTATTTTCCGATGACGAGCAGGGATGGGCGGGACATGAAAACCTCCGGCGTTTTCCCCTCGCTATCCCGATCCGGCCGGCCCGAAAAGACTTCCCCCCCTGGCAATCGGCCAGATCGACGGTGCGCCCGCCCGCGCGGCGCCCTTCGGAGGGCAATAATCCCCGGCCGAAACCGGCACCCGTCCGGACATGCATGCCCGCACAGACCGACGCCCCGGCTATCGCAGGCAGCTCCCTCAGAGCACAGCCACGAAATATTGTTTCGCGGCGCAGAACGGCTGCGACACTATATCCAAAATTGCCGTTGACGACCCTTCCGCCCCCACCTATGGTCTCCCGCACAAACGCAAGGGAACCCCAGAGAATGGCACTCATTCTTGTACTCGTAGAGGAAAGGCGCATGGGCCGGTAACGGTTGACCATAACGGTACCCCATGCGCCCTCGTCATCGACGGGGGTTTTTTATTGCCGCAACGCCAGACCTAGATGGAGAAGCAAGATGGCGCAGCAAATGACCGGAGCAAGAATGGTGGTTCAGGCCCTGAAGGACCAGGGCGTGGACGTCGTGTTCGGCTATCCCGGCGGTGCCGTGCTACCCATTTATGACGAGATCTTCCAGGACCAGGGTATCAAGCACATCCTCGTTCGCCACGAACAGGGCGCCGCCCATGCCGCCGAGGGCTATGCCCGCTCGACCGGCAAGCCCGGCGTTGTCCTGGTCACCTCCGGCCCGGGCGCGACCAATGCTGTCACCGGCATCACCGACGCGCTGATGGATTCGATCCCGATGGTTGTGCTGTCGGGCCAGGTCCCGACCTTCATGATCGGCTCGGACGCCTTCCAGGAGGCCGACACGGTTGGCATCACGCGGCCCTGCACCAAGCATAACTGGCTGGTCAAGGACACGGACGATCTCGCCGCCACGATCCACCAGGCCTTCCATGTTGCCACCTCCGGCCGTCCCGGCCCGGTGCTGATCGACGTGCCCAAGGATGTCCAGTTCGCCAACGGCACCTATCTGGCTCCGAACGAGATCCAGCAGGGCCATTACCGCCCCAAGGTCAAGGGCGACACCGAGATGATCACCGAACTGGTCGCGGCGATGGAGACGGCGGAACGCCCTGTCTTCTATACCGGCGGCGGCGTGATCAATTCCGGCAATATCGCCAGCCAGCTGCTGCGCGAATTTGTCGAGGCCACGGGCTTCCCGATCACCTCGACGCTGATGGGGCTCGGCGCGTATCCGGCCTCCGGCCAGCACTGGCTGGGCATGCTTGGCATGCATGGTCTCTACGAGGCCAACCTGGCGATGCATGGCTGCGACCTGATGATCAATGTCGGCGCGCGGTTCGACGACCGGATCACCGGCCGGATCGCCGATTTCTCGCCGAACTCGATCAAGGCGCATATCGATATCGACCCCAGCTCGATCAACAAGGTCATCCGCACCGACCTGCCGATCATCGGCGACGTCGCCCATGTGCTCGAAGATGCGCTGCGCATCTGGAAGGCGCGCGGGCGCAAGGTGAACAAGGAAGGGCTGGCCAAGTGGTGGGCGCAGATCGAGGAATGGAAGGAGGTTCGCTGCCTGACCTTCAAGAATTCCGACAAGATCATCAAGCCGCAGCACGCGCTGCAGCGGCTGGAAGCGCTGACCAAGAAATATGACCGCTATATCTGCACCGAAGTGGGGCAGCACCAGATGTGGGCGGCGCAGTTCATGGGCTTCGAGGATCCCAATCGCTGGATGACCTCCGGGGGGCTGGGCACGATGGGCTACGGCCTGCCCGCCTCCATCGGCGCGCAGGTGGCCCACCCGGACAGCCTCGTCATCAACGTGGCCGGCGATGCTTCCTTCATGATGAACATCCAGGAGATGGGTACGGCGCGGCAATTCAACCTGCCGGTCAAGCAGTTCATCCTGAACAACGAGCGTCTGGGCATGGTCCGCCAGTGGCAGGAGCTGCTGCATGGTGAGCGCTATTCCCACAGCTGGTCCGAGGCACTGCCCGATTTCGTCAAGCTCGCCGAAGCCTTTGGCGGCAAGGGTTTCCAGGTCTCCGACCCAGCCGATCTCGACGACGCGATCATGGAGATGATCGCCTATGACGGGCCGGTGATCTTCGATTGCCTGGTCGAGAAGCACGAAAACTGCTTCCCGATGATCCCGTCGGGCGAGCCGCATAATTCCATGCTGCTCGGTGAGGCCTCGACCAAGGACGCCATCGGCAGCTCCGGCGCGGTCATGGTCTGAGCCGACCGGCTGACGCCGAAACGGACCGGCGGTGCGCTTTGGCCACCGACCGATGCGCAAGGCACCGAGAACAGAACACCCAGCCAGTCCTCCTGGCTGGGTGTTTTCATATGTCTCGGGGCGTCTGGCGGGCGTGCGGATCGGATTTGGAAAGGATCGCCTTGAAAGATCTCTGCGACGACGCGCGGAGACTGTCTGTGCTTTTGTCGACACGCACGCCGCAAGAGGGCTTTACTGGCGAAGCATCCCCGTTTGATCCTGAAGCCCCCCTTATTCGCCGGCGCGGCGACGGGCAGTGCAGAGCCCTTCTTGCCCGAAGCTTCTGGTTGCACCCGTGATGGCCCTGCCGACTTCGCGATGGGCGCAGCGAATGGAAGTTCACAGTCCAGACTTCCCGTTCTCTGGAACGACGGCGCGGCTGCCATGCCGACCTTGCGCCCAACCAACAAAATCAGTCGGATTTCTTGCTTCCGGGTATACGCGGACCTTTACGGAAAGTTGCACGCTGGAAGCCTCGCGCGCTCCCCCTCGGACAGATCAACAGGGCAAAGTGCTTTCACACTGGCTCTGGCAATTTCCTCTTCCGACTTGTGATGTCCCGAAGCGCAACCTGCGAGGAAGACGAACAGCATGACGTAGGAATGAACTCTCTTCATTGTCGAAGCGTTCCCGGCATCGAGCCGTTGGCGTCAGCTTGCCACAAGCGCGCTTTGTATCGCGAAGGACAGAACCGGTCGCCCAAAACCACAGTTGCACCAAGGGTGTGAGCCTGTCTGAGACTGGCACAACAACCGGAAAACACAGTGGCTTCGAAGTGAGTTCGACTGTCCGGCGCCCTGTTCAAGGCCGCCGGACGTTGCTCGATAAAACGGTTAACCGTTCTGTTCCATGTTGCACTTGCGGGCAGCTTCAATGGCCTTCAGCGTTCCGTCCAGGCTGACGGAGAACGCATAGGAATCTTCCGGGAAGACGATCATTTCATATTTCTTCATGACGTCTTCGACGAATTGCGGGTTGTTGGTCAGGAAGTACCCCCCAACATAACCATCGGCGAGGTTCTTGGTTTTCGGCATTGCCTCGGCGCTGTAGAGGTTGCCATCCAAAGACAGGACAATGGGTTTCTTCCGGTTCTTCACCTCGGCGTTCTGTGTGAACACTCCAAGATAGCCAAAATCGTGATCCTTGGTCAGGCCCATTTGCACGACGTTGGCATTTTCGTCCATTCGCTCGATCAGGCAGGCGCCGCGGCCTTCATCCACGTAGATCGTCCAACCCGATTCTTCACCCCATGAAGTAAAGGTAGAATCCTTCGACGGTAGAACGTCCGACGCAGCGAAAGCTTGCGCTGCAAATACGGTGGCAACGGCGGCAGGCGCCAAGAAACTGAATTTCAACATGATTATCTCCCCATCGAGGCGATTCACAATCGAGACGCCTACACGCAAAAGTTGCACTGGATCCGCCAGCATCTCAAGGCGCATGTCAGTCCAGAACACTCAAAGAGGATTCAGTCGGACGAGGCGGCGACGCCACCTCTATTCGGTTCGTCGAGAAGCCCATCGGCCCACTCAGTTCAGAGTGGGATCGACCCAGTATTTTGTTCCTGCGGCAGTGGCCGAGGCTTTCCAGCCCTGATCCGTGATGTAGAAGATCGCCCGCCCATCGACAAAAGTCTTGTTCAAGCTCGTCTTCTCATCTCCGAACATCGTTCCGGCGTCGGCCGTGGCGTCATACCCGGTGGTAACGAAGGCGTCGAAATCGTCCTGACGCTCAAAGAGGATGACAACCTTGGTTTCAAATCCACCAACACCCAGTGACAATCCGACACCGGCTGATCCCATGATCATGTAGATCGGCAGACGTTCGTCTCGAGACACGGCGACACCGCGACCGGTCCCCGCAGCCACACCGCCAATCACCAGCTTCCGTGTGTCAAACACGGCAACGCCAGCACTTCGTTCAATCAAGGACGCCGTTTCGGGCTGTTCCGTGAGCAGGCGTTCAAACGTGGCCCTGGCCATCTCGTCGAGTTCTGCTCGAGTTGCCTCCGGGGTCGCTTCGTTCGTCAGCAGATCGATTGAAGACTCGATGCTGTCTTCAACCTGGCCAGCGATCCGGCCCGCGCCTTCGATGGCGGCGTCGCCCGCAATCGAGGCTCCCTCCTTCACAAGGTCGGCGCCCTCCTGAACCTTTTCGACGCCCTGCAGGAGCTTGTCGCGGAAAGACTGCGCGTTCACCGCTACCGCAAATGCGAATAGCGAAGCTGAGAGGGCTATAGTCCGGAGAATGAGCATATGGAGAACCTGACGAGCGCTGATTTCAGAGTCATTCGCGCAGCGCCAGCCGTTCGCGTCAAGTCACCATGGTTTTACAAAGTACAGCTGTCACCGTTCTCTGTATTCTCTACGAGCGTCCGATCCTGGGACGCCAGTTGACTTGCTCGAATGCTGCGTATTCGAAACAGGCTCTACGGCTCAACGACAGGCACGCGCAGCAAGCCGACGCCCGGCCTCCTCACGCCAACGGCGGCAATGTCCGCTTCCGCGACCAGGAACCGTGTCATTGCAAAGCTTCGCTTGCGCTGCCTTCGCGGACGACCAGGGACGAAGCGGGCGCGGCCAAGACGTCAAGCCGATGCCGCGACGAAGGTGAGGCCCGCATCAGGCCCTGTCCGACCGGACCTGCCCGACCGGGTGCAGGCGGGCTGCGACCTCCTTGGGATGGCAATCACCCTGGCCGAGGACGTCCCCTGATTGTCCCGGAAGACCCCGCGCTCAATCCTGAAACGGCGGATATGCGAGGGCGAGCGCGGTCTCGATGATGTCCGCCCCGACGACGTCCAGAATCCATTCCCGGACCATCGGCGTATCGATCCGCAGGACGTTGCGAGGGTATTGCACTTCCATCAGCTCCCGGCTCCCGTCGATGTTGCAATTGTTCAGATCGGTGTCGCCGGAAACGACAGCCATCAATACCCAATTTCCGTAGCCCTCGGGCGGGTTCTGGGCCCACTTGAACACACCGGAGCCGCTGTCGGCCGCACAAAGGCCCTTCTTGGGATCATGGAAAAGCATGTTCTGAATGCCGGTACACGTCGCAGCACCTGGCTCGGTCTCATGGAGGCAGTCCAGATGTTCCGTCATCGAGTAGTCCATCGTTCTCTTCAGACCATCGGCTCCGTTCGGACCGTCACCGAACCCGACCACCCTGAAGATATTGTGGGTGGTCGCCTCGAGGCTCCAGATCTCCTCGCCCATTTCCGGATCGGGAAGCGTTGCGCGGATGCGCTCTGCAAGTGCAGGCAGGATTCCCTTGTTGACGAGCTTGTTCTTGGCTTGCTCCAGTGCGCCATCCGCGAGCGTCAGGATCGCGAGGTCACCATGCTGCCGACGGGCTGCGTCCGGAACACCTGCATCGGCGCAGTAGGTTGATCCGGTCCTGTCGAAAACGCGAACGCCATCCGGATCCAGCGCCATGCCGGCGTAGACATCCTGCACGCCGACCGAAGCGCGGATATCGGATGAGAGGCTCCCATTCACGATCTTGTCGCAGACGCAATGCGCCGCGGTCAGGATATGCCGATCCGAGATCAGGGTTCCGGTGCAGAACGTATGACCACTCGAAATCAGACGCGTTGCGTAGAACGAGCAATGCGTGAAACCCAGTCCGTTTGCGATAGAGCAGACGCCATTGACCGTACCCTGGCCGGATCCCAGTGCAAGCAGGTCCTCGATCGCTTGCCTGCCGATTCCTTCGAGTCCCTCAGGCGGAATGACTCCCGGTTCCACCCCGAGATTCTTCAGGATGTCCAGGACTTTGCCGGGCGGAATGCTCCCCGGCTCGTTGCCGAGATTGAAATCGATGTTACGCAGTTGCTGTTCCAGTTCGGGCGGAATCTCTCCGGTCAGCTCGCCGAGCGACTTCGCGAGTCTGTCCAGTTCGCCGGCCAGGAAACCCTTGTACTCTTCCGGCAACCCTCCGCTTGGGTCTCCCAGGTTGTAAGACCGATACTCGTTGTCACGCCGGGCGATCAACTTCGCATAGGCGTCAAATCCTGAGACTTCCGGCAGCCGGGTGAACGCGTCGTATTGCATGAACAGATCATTCGTCTCCGTCCCGACCTTGCTCGCCCAACCGATGTCCGACCCTTTCTGGTGGTCGAAGGTCAATCCACCTACCGTCGACGCCGCATTCTTCAGCGTATCGGAGAAAACGATAGCGTGGGACGTGATCGCCGCGTCTGACACCGTGTCGAAGCCCGCACCGGGATCGAGCACCGACCCGGAAGGCTCGACGATCAGGACCTCTCCGCCAGCACGGACCATGAACTCCGATCCGCTGCGGAACCTGATCGTGGCCGGCGCCCCCCGGGTCGTGACGAGATCTTTAACGGTTGACCAGTCGTGGTCCGACAACACGCGCAGCAATCCAGTGTCTTGCCGGATCGATCGCGTGACATGTGCGTTCGGATCGACTTGCATTGGGGAGAAGTCTTCGAACCAATGCAGGTTGCCCTGGCTCTCGAGGATGCCGGGGCTGCCCCAATTCGCAGCGGCCTTCTGGGTCTGCAGCGACTCCTTGATGAACGGCGTGACATACAGAACTTGCGTGTCATCAACCTGCGCACAGAGCGGCATCGTCAGGCCGAGAAGCAGGCCCAGGGCGGTTTTTCCAACTCGGGTCATCTGTCTCTCCTAGAGTTTTGTCAGATCGATCGCGCCATGGCCGACCTGATGTGGTGACGTTCCGGGGAGTGTTCGTCCTTGCTCCGATTCCGTGACCGGCGAGGTGCACAGCCCGATGAGTTCGGATCTCAGTGCGATCGGGTCCGGAAACCCGTTCTGGCGTCCCGCCAGCAGTGCCAGGACACCGGCGACCTGGGCCGCGGCGGCAGAGGTCCCGCCGAAGCCGTAGGGCTGGCCCGGGTGGCTGAAATTCGCGGCGGCATCGGTTGCAAATCCGCCAGGGCCTGCGATGTCCGCGGTTGCGACGGGCCGACGGTTCTGCCCAGAGGCGTAGCTCGCGAAACCGGGATTGAGATCGCCGCACCGATAGGGAGGGTTATCGATGCTGTCCGAGGGTGCAAGAACACAGAGACCGGGGCCAAACTGGCTGTATTGCGCCCGATGATAGGCCGCGCGGTCAATGGGTGGCTGTCCTTGTTCGTCCGTGGCATCGGTCATGCGGTAGGTCGCACTTCCGACGACGACGATACCCGTCCCGAGAAACGGATCCCTGAGCGGCTCGTTGCTCTCGATCGCGGCTTGACCCGACAGCAGCAGGCTGTCGGCAGGCCCATCGGCAAAGCTGTCAAACGCCTTGCTCAGCGAGGCCCGTGTGACGCTTGAGTCGATCTGGCCAATCATCTCCGTCACAAGATCCAGCACGAGGTCGCGGCCATCCGTATCCTTGAGCAGTTTCAGCACCGGCAGGTAGTCTTCGAACCCTCCGGGATAGGCCAATCGGTCGCCACCCCGGTTCCCCGATGGGATAACGATGGGGACCGCCGTCTGGGCGATCAGGATCGCCAGAATGAAGGGATCGCAAATCGGGCGCCCCTCTGCAGCCGCGCGGGCATGGAACGCCCGCACGCGGCGGCGTTGTTCGTCAGCGCCGCAAGCGCAGCCAGCCCGGGCCGTGTCGAGTTCCTCTATCGTGAGGTAGCCGTTCAGGTCCTTATCGGGCCGAGGGAAGTCGAGCGACAGAAGCACAGCGGCAACCCGCGCGCCGACATCCCTGCCCGGGGCGCAATCGCCCGAGGGATCTTTCCTGTGGCCCGCAAGTGCGACGGACAGGAGTTGCACACCGAGGTCGAAACGGTCGTCATCGTCGTCACGGGCATGGTTGGCCGCCCGTACCGGCAAGATCTTGGCATCCGGGGCAACGCCGAACCGACGGCCGTCGAGTTCGCCCGCGATCAGACCGGCCATTGCCGTACCGTGGCCGATCCCCTTGGACGACATCGCCCAGGTATCATTGAGCGGCATCGGGTAATCGAGGTTGACGAAGTCGAAATCGCTGTCGCCATCCCGGATGGCGGTCGAGATCGCCGGGTGCGTTACGTCGACAGCAGTATCGAACATTCCAACCACCGATCCGGCGCCGCGAATGGCCGGATCGACGCTATCAAGGCCGAGTGTTCTCAGGTTCCAGGACAGCTCTTCTTCCGGCAGTGCCCCCCGCGCCTCCGCTGACCTCAGATCTGCCAACTGTCCGAGGAGGTGGCAATTGCTGTCCGCAGAGGTGTTCAACTCGGCGATGGCATCCACGATGACCTCGTCGAAAACCAACCGCAAAATCGGAAAGGCAGCCCGAGCGATTATGACGCCGGCGTCGGTGTCGGAGGCGTAATGCACGCCCGCGTATTCTCGATTGATGCTGATTCTCTCTGCTATATCAAAGAATTGCCCGACGAGGGCGGAGTTCTCGTAAACCTCGGCAAGCCCGTGGGCGATCAGATGCGTTTGCACCGAATGGGCACTGGGGTAGGAGGAATGCGTCGGCACGTCGATGGCCGGCTTTATCCTCGGGTCGAACACATTCGGACGCGGGCGGCCAAAGAGCCGCTTGAAATAGTAAGCGATCACGTAACCCGCCATGTCCATGAGATTGAGGAGTCGCAATACAGCCCCTGGCGGCCCAGCAAGGTCGGCCACGGCGCGAAGGAAGGGCGTCGCGATGTCTTCGACCTCGGAATAGATCTCGGGCAAACGCTCCTTCCGCTCCTCAGCGTCCTGCATGTCCAGCAGGATTTCGATCTCACGCATGGGCTGAGGACCAACATAGAGCGGATCCGGCAGGTAGAATGGAGCCGTGGCCTGTTCCGTTCGCAGCAACTCCACGATTGAAGGCAGGACGGAAGAAAGGCGTTGCCGGTAGTGAGCGCGCTCCTCCTCGAACATGGTATCCAGGCGCAACTGCCTGTCCGTTTCCTGTTTGTTGAAGGCGTTGCGACCTCTCCCACGCCCACGCCCACGCCCACGCCCGCGGCCACGACCTCTGCCCCTGCCCCGTCCACGACCGGTGCCCTTGGCGTCGCCTACGGCGAAAAGACTTGGGGGAAATGATCCCGGCTCGCTAAGGCATGTCGAAAGGGGCGTATCGACCAGAAGATTGTCGGGCGGGTCCCCAAGAACGAACTGCGTCGTGAAGCCGGGCGCGCCGTCGCCATTGTCGCGCTTGACAACGTAGGTCGCGGTTCTGCCGAAGTAGAGTTCAGCCAGGTTCAGGGGTTTGGTGGAGGAACTCTTGTAGCAAGTGTTGAAAACTTTGGGAACGCGGGGGGGCTTGGCCCTCCGGATCACGTCGCGCAAGGTGTCGGCGAGGCTCTGCTCCGAGGCCGGAGGCAGGGCAAGGCATTGCTCGGCGGCCAACACCTTCGGCGCACCGGTCAGCAGGGCAGAACTCGCCGTGGTTGCAAGAAATTCGCGTCGGTTAAGCTGCATGATCGCTTCCCCTTCAATCAGTGTAATCTATTTCGGGTTTCTAGGCGGCAACGCCCAGTGTTCGGAATGCTGCGGAAATCGCCTCCCGGCTGGCCGAGCTTGGCAGCGGATAATTCGGCTCAAGGATGCCGCGGGATTCGAATTGCTCGTCGTTCTCCCGGATATGACGGATCATCTGCAGGGCTTCCTCATGGCGACCAAGGCGCGCGAGACTGACGGAGCAGTGACGCATCACCGCAAGGAAATCCGGAATCTGGGTCAGGATTGATTGCGACATGCGCACCGCGCATTCGTGATCTCCCGAGAGTGTCGAAGCAATCGCAAGCGAGGACTGGAACAACGGACGATAGGCGCTGAATTGCCCCAGCTTCAGCGCGACGCGACTGTAATCCAGCGCGTGTTCGAAGTCGCCACGATACACCGCATTCATTGCCGAGAAGTCCCAGCAGATCGCCATATTGGGCGCCACCTTGCGGGCGAGCGCCTCCATCTCGTCTCCCAGTTCCATTTCGCGCAAGGCAAAGCCGTGCACATGCCCGGCCAGGGCCAGCACGAGCGGGTTTTGTGGATCAATCTCGCGGGACCGGATGGCATGTTCGCGTGCCTTCTCCAGATCTGCCGCCAATGCGTTCTCTTCTCCAAGCGTGTTGGCGATGGACAGGGCATAAGCGGCGTTCGCAACCGCCGAGTCCATCAGTTCGGGTTGCTGCGACAGGAAGGTTCGAACCTCGTGTTGGGCCCTTGCCGACATGCTGAACAACTTGTGCAGCACGCCGATCATCGAAGAAGGGCCGCCCACATGCAGTCCCTGACACAACTCGCGCCGCCGAAAGAGCACCGAGAGAACGGCATCAACCGCCATGTTTGCAAACTCAACGGCGTCATCGGCGGGAAAGGCCGTGAGCCGCGACAGGTCGGTGGTCAAACTGCGGTTCCACAAGACCTGCCGCCCCGCTGTCGAGACGACACCGAAACCGATCTGGGCGACATCCCCCGCCCCGACCGCAGTGAGTTCGATCAGCATTTCCGGATCCGCAATTCCGGTTGAATCCGCGCCATTGCCATCCACAAGAATATGCCGGAAATCGAAGATGTCGGCGACTTCGTAGGCGCGCAGCGCCTCGGTGACGATCTCGAGGATTGTTGCAGCCAGTGTCGAACACCGCGGATCGTTGCCGTACACTCTGATCGGAAGAATCCCGACTCCCGGTCGCAATACCCTGTCCCGAACCCGTTCCGGCACAGGCGGCTGTATCGGATCGGCGAGCCGCGACCGCTCGGTCTGCAGCCAGTGGTCGAACTCTGTTCCGATC
Source organism: uncultured Tropicimonas sp. (assembly GCA_947497945.1). Classification (GTDB taxonomy): domain Bacteria; phylum Pseudomonadota; class Alphaproteobacteria; order Rhodobacterales; family Rhodobacteraceae; genus Tropicimonas. The sequence continues at coordinate 183,310 of CANMIP010000003.1, forward strand.
TTCGTGGGGGCGTCCTCGAAGAAGGTTTCCCGGGCGACCGGCAACGTTACCGAGATATCCGTGTGATCGAGCCAGACATAGGTGCGATCCGCCGCCAGCAGCTCCGCGACCGGTCCAAGTTGGCGCCGGATGGTGGTCAGCGCCGTCCGAAGGCTGCCGGCCGCCTGGGCCTCGGGGCTGCGCGGCCAGAGCATGGCCGTGAGGAACTCGCGGGCCTTCTTGTGTCCCGCGGCCGTCGCCAACAGGGCCAGTATTGCGCGTTGACGCCCACCCTGGATTTCAACGCGCGTTCCACATACGTCGAGACTGAAATTTCCGCAAAGACAGAAGTGTACCGTGGCGACAGACGTCAAGGTGAACCCTCCTTGTGACTCCAAATGCAATCTAGGCCGGCGATGCAGGTAATCCGGCGACAGGAAACACGCGATCCTCACAAATAGACTTGACGCAAGGTAACCCAGAATCGGCGCAAAATCCATGTAGAAACACTTGCAGCAAAGACAACCGTCACTGCTTTTTCTAGGTTTTTCTTGTTTTAGAAACGCCTCGAAAGCATTTTTAACGGATTTTTCACGCACGATTACCGCACGACTCGCGCTGCAATACCCAAAAACCGGAGACTTCTGGGTATTCCCGCCAATTCACGTTTCAGCCGGGCGGAGGGCGGGAGACAACGTCCCGGCATAAATCGAGGTAAAAAAATGGATATTCGTAAAGCAACCCTGATCGTGGGCGCAATCTTCGTGGCGACCTCTTCCTTTGCGCAATCGTACTACCCGCAGGTCTCTCGGGCCATCGTGCTCGATCCGCTGGACCGCCCGTGCACCCAGCTCGAACTGGGCGCCGGGATCGACAAACAGGAGTGCGGAAGCATGACTCGCGCCGAGGTCGTGCGGATCTGGTCCGGCAAGAACTCCGGCAACGCGGAAGTGGAAAATTAATCCGGCCAAACGGGTCGAACGCCCAAGCGGGGAGCCGGTCCGCCGGCTCCTCCTGCTTCCTTTCCACGCGGCAAACCGAGGAGATCACCCCGGCCGGGGAAAGCTCCGGCCGGCTGGCATTCAAGAAGCGGCGGCGCGACAGCCTGTGTGGAATCGCTTGTTGGGGCGTATCGAGATCCTGTACCGCCCGATGAAGATGGTTCCGTCGTTCAACTGAACCTGGCAAGCGCCGCCCCGGACAGCCGGTCCCGGTTTGCGAACCGGAAGCTGGGCGACAATACCGGGTGAATGCTGCAATACGACGATTGTCCGCAATTACGCCTTCCTTGCCCAGCGACAAAAGCCGATTACTTGAGTGCTCGCCAGATTTCTTCAACTACGGTTCGCACCATCAGGACATCCTGGCGCGTGGTTTCGAACTGCCCGACCTGGACGCGAATTACCTTCCGTCCCTCAAAAGCTCCCTGGGTAAGATAAATGCGTCCATCGTCGTTGATCGCGTCTACCAGCCTTTGTTGATCCGCATCATCGCCGGGACAGCGGAAGGAGAACAGGCTGAGCATGGGTTCTGTCACGATCTCGAATCCACTGAGTGCGCGAATTTTTTCTGCCAGTTCTTCGGCCCACATTACATGATTGCGAATGCGCGTTTGCAGTCCCTCCAGCCCATAGGACCGGATCAGGAACCAGAGTTTGAGCGCGCGGAAACGGCGGCCAAGCGGGATTGTCCATTCCGAGTAGTTGGTTACGGATTCTCCTGTGGTTTTCAGATATTCCGGCTCGATCTTGAGAGTGTTGAGCTGCGGCGTCGGGTCCCGCAGGAATTGGACCGAACAATCGAATTGCGCACCAAGCCACTTGTGCGGGTTAAAGACGATGCTGTCGAACCCGGCTATTCCGTGCCAGTAGCGGTCCCGAAATTCAGGACAGATCATGGCGGCGCCCGCCCAGGCAGCATCGACATGGGTATAAAGATCATGGGCGCGGGCAACCGCAAGAATTGGGGCGAGGTCGTCAGAACCTCCCACGCCGGTTCCCCCCGAGATGGCGATGATCCCGGCCGGGATATGCCCATTGGCCAGATCCGACCGGATCGCAGCATCCAGCGTCCTGGCGTCCATCCCGAATCGAGGCCCGGTGCCCTTGATCTTGACGAGGTTGTCCTGACCAATTCCGGAAACCCAACAGGCCCGGTCGATCGAGGAGTGGACCTGGTCGGAACAGTAGATGCGCAGCTGGCCTTGCCCGGAAAGGCCCGTCCGGTTACTCGTGAACCCGGTGGCCCTCTCGCGCATTGTCAGGACGGCCGAGAGCGTGGCTGACGAAGCACTGTCCTGGATGACGCCGGTCATCCCATCCGGCAGCCCAAGGGCCTGGCGCAGCCAGTCGATCATGACCCCTTCCATCTCTGTCGCCGCTGGCGAGGTCTGCCAAAGCATGCATTGCGCGGCGACCGTGTTGACAAGTTGCTCGGCCAATATCGACGGTGGCGTAGCATTGGCCGGGAAATACGCAAAGAACCTCGGGTGCTGCCAATGCGTCATTCCCGGCATGACGATGGCATCGAAATCACTCAGGATCGTCGCCATGTCTTCCGGTTCTTTTGGCGGTGTCCTGGAGAGTTGGGCCGCGATGTCTCCGGGCTTGGTCTGGGCTCGAACGGGTCTGTCTCTCAGGGTCTTGTGATACCGCGCGCCCCAATCGGCGATCTCCTTGCTCCATTTTGCAAACTCGTCCCAGTTCATGACCTTGCCCCCTTGTGGATCGTTCGCGAACCGAACTTGGCCGGTCGTCGCGTAAATGTCACGCGCCGGGGGCATCAATAACGTCGGCATCATGACCTTCGACAAGGTGACGATCGGCCTGATCCAGCGAATGCCGGTTCAGTCCGCGGACCGGACCATGACGGGGCCCACGATGAACATCCGGTCTTGTCTGTGCAATCGGTGTCCAGACGAGATCAGGCCGGGACGCTGCGAGACAGAGAATGGCCGGAAACTCGGCCAAAAGGGCCATCCGGGAAGCGCTGCATTCCGGCAAGGGAGCCGGCCCGAAGGAGTCTGCCCGAAGGAGTCGGCTCCCTTCGACCTGCATCGCGGCGACGTCGCCGCTCTCAGGCGGTTCCGCGAACCGGGCGATTGTTGGTGATGTTGAATTTCATTCCGTCCAGCAGCTCCTCCAGATCCGGACGCGCGGCCGGACCGTTGGAAATATCCGCAAGCATCAATGTCCCATCCGGACGGATTGCAAAGCTTCCCGGTTCGGAAAACATCTCGGTCGTCTCCGCCTCGGAAAGTGGCTCAGAAACATAGAGGCCAAGCGCGCGCATCTGTGCCACGGTCATCCCGTAACACAGGTCGAAATCCCAGCCGAACTCAGCCTTGTCGGCCACGGCCTTCTCCCGGATATCTGCCGAGACCACGACGACATCGGCAATCTCGGTCCAGTCCGCCAGGGCATCGTTCAGCTTGTTCAGGAAACGCTTGCAGCGCGGGCAGTGCCGGCCACGATAGACAAACAGCATTGTCCAGCGCTCCTTGGGCAGACCGACCGAGATTGATCCGTCGCCATCGGCAACCGGAAAGCGGAGTTCATCGACTTTGGAACCAACGCGAGGCTTAGTGGCTGTCATTTTTTGTCCTGTTCGAGTTCAATGGTGACTTTTGGGATTTGGGCGGCCGCAATCTGCCGTTGTCTCTTTCCATAACGATCCGGAGACGAAACCACAAAGGCGAGCTCGGATCTGTCCCGCGCGCCCGTCCGACCGGCTCGTCCGGAAGCTGGACCGGGTGGCCCCAGATCTGACACCCGGCTCCGAGCCGTTCGCCGCAGCCATACGAAAACCGCCCGCCGGTTTCCTGGCGGGCGGTCAAACGGAGTGTTCTGCCAAAGGTCTGGCGGGACGGGTCAGCCCGCGACGGCCTCTTTCGCCTTGGCAACATCTTCGGGGGTGCCGACATTCCGGATCGCAACCGACCGATCGATCCGCCGGACCATTCCGACCAGCGCCTTGCCCGCGCCGATCTCCCAGATCTCGTCAACGCCCTGCCCGGCCATCCAGGCCACGGACTCGCGCCAGCGCACGGCGGAGGTGACCTGCTCGACCAGAAGCTTGCGGATCTCGTCCGCATCGCTCACCGCCTCGGCCCGCACATTGGCCACGACCGGCACTTTCGGCGCCTTGATCTCGACCGCTGCCAGCGCCTCGGCCATCACATCCGCGGCCGGCGCCATCAGCGCGCAATGGAAGGGCGCGGAGACCGGCAGCAGGACCGCGCGCTTGGCGCCCTTGCCCTTGGCGATCTCGACCGCCCGTTCGACCGCCGCCTTGGTGCCGGAGACGACGACCTGCGCCGGGTCGTTGTCATTGGCCGCGGCACAGACATCGCCCAGCCCGGCCTCTTCGGCCACCGCACTCACGGCCGCATAATCCAGCCCGAGGATCGCCGCCATCGCACCGACGCCCACGGGAACCGCCTTCTGCATCGCCTGCCCGCGCGTGCGCAGCAGCCGCGCCGTATCCGAGACGCTCAGCGCGCCGGCCGCGGCCAGCGCCGAATACTCGCCCAGCGAATGGCCGGCGACATAGGCCGCGCTCTCCAGCGCGATCCCCTCGGCCTCCAGCGCCCGCAGCGCTGCAATCGAGGTCGCCATCAGCGCAGGCTGGGCATTCTCGGTCAGGGTCAGCGTCTCGATCTCGCCTTCCCAGATCAGCGAGGACAGGCTCTGCCCAAGCGCCTCGTCAACCTCGTCAAAGACCGCTTTCGCCGCCGGATACGCATCGGCAAGTGCCTTGCCCATCCCGATCGCCTGCGCGCCCTGCCCTGGAAAAACGAATGCCCGGCTCATCTTGCTGTCCCTTCCATTACATTTGTGATTTTTCCGTTACGGAACCCTCTACTCCTCTGCGCTCGAAGCCACAAGCGACCAACCAAAGAACCACATTTGTTGACGGCACCCAGCGTCAGCACCAGGGCTTGCCTCGGTAAACCTTTCATAATGCGTGCCTATGTTCCGGTGTCTCCTCTTCAGATGCGTCGGTGTCATCGTGCCAACGGCCCTGACCGCGGACCTGTCTCAAACCAGCTCTCAGGAAGCGGATGCTATCGTTCGGTACCGCATCGACCGGACCCTTGATGACACGAGCTTCCACCCGGCTGGCATGTCCGAAGAGCATCGAAAGCGGTACCCGGTTCAGACGCACCACCCAAGCACAATTGTCGATCATGTGGCTTCGAACGCGTGCCCTCCCGATAGCGACGCCAAGGAGGATTGCACGCTCAGAGTGTGGGGGCTCAAGGGTGGGTTCGCCGACCCCACGCTCGAGGAAAAGCGCGATGCCACGCCGACCGTCGAGCAAAGGCTGGGCGAACACAGCTTTCCCCTGCCATTGATGATCGAGGGGCGGCACCTTGTCATACGCCACAAGATCGACGCCGCGAAGGAAATAACCATCCGGACCTATCATCGTGGCGGCGACCAGTTCCAGCTTGTGCGGTTTCGCAGGGACCTGTCCTCCGGCAACGCCCGCAGGTCCAACCATGTCGGACGATTGTCCTGCGCCCCATAGGTCCGCAGGTCGCGTTTCTTTCGTTGCTCAGACCCGCTTTCCGCCGCCGGTTCCACTTGCATTGCCCCCTCATCTGACGTAAACGCGCCCATCTCCGCTAAGTGATGTGACCAGCGGCGCCTCTCGTGGACGGGCAGCGGAGACCATCGCCCGCCCTATGAAGGCCGCTTTAGAAATGACAGGAGTTCGCATGCCGCTTTACGAGCATGTTTTCATCTCGCGTCAGGACTTGTCCAACGCGCAGGCCGAAGGGCTCATCGAGCACTTCTCGACCGTCCTCGCCGACAATGGCGGTCAGGTCGTCGACCAGGAATACTGGGGCGTCAAGACCATGGCCTACAAGATCAACAAGAACCGCAAGGGCCACTACGCCTTCCTCAAGACCGACGCCCCGGCGCCGGCCGTGCAGGAAATGGAGCGCCTGATGCGCCTGCATGACGACGTGATGCGCGTGCTCACCATCAAGGTGGACGAGCATGTCGAAGGCCCGTCGATCCAGATGCAGAAACGCGACGAACGCGACGATCGCCGTCGCGAGCGCCGTTGAGTCGAACCCAGAGAAAAGGAGCATAAACCATGGCTGCAAAACCGTTTTTCCGCCGCCGGAAGGTCTGCCCGTTCTCCGGTGAGAACGCGCCCAAGATCGACTACAAGGACACCCGTCTTCTCCAGCGCTACGTTTCCGAGCGCGGCAAGATCGTGCCCTCCCGTATCACCGCCGTCTCGGCCAAGAAGCAGCGCGAGCTGGCCCGCGCCATCAAGCGCGCCCGCTTCCTCGCCCTGCTGCCCTACGCCGTGAAATAAGGAGACCGACGCAATGGACGTTATCCTTCTGGAACGTGTGGCCAAGCTTGGCCAGATGGGCGAAGTCGTTTCCGTCAAGGACGGCTATGCCCGCAACTTCCTGCTGCCGCAAGGCAAGGCCCTGCGCGCCTCGGAGGCCAACAAGGCCCGTTTCGAGGCCGAGAAGGCCCAGCTGGAAGCCCGCAACCTGGAGTCGAAGAAAGAAGCCGAGACGCTTGCCGAGACCCTCGAGGGTCAGCAGTTTATCGTGATTCGCTCCGCCTCCGACGCCGGCGCCCTCTACGGCTCGGTGACCCCGCGCGACGCCGCCGAAGCAGCCACCGCCGGTGGTTTCTCGGTCGACAAGAAGCAGGTCACCACGCCGAAGCCGATCAAGGAGCTCGGTCTGCACGAGATGAACGTCACCCTGCACCCCGAGGTCCAGGTGACGATCATCATGAATGTCGCCCGCTCCCAGGAAGAGGCCGAACTTCAGGCCTCCGGCAAGTCCATCCAGGAACTGGCCGCCGAAGAGGAAGCGCAGAACGAGTTCGAGATCGCCGAGCTGTTCGACGATATCGGCTCCGCTGCCGAGGACGACGACGATCCGCGTGGCGCCGCCGATGACGACGCGACGCATGAGCCGATCGAAGACTGATCTTTCCCGATAGGGAATGTTGAAGGGCCGCTTCTCGCAAGCGGCCCTTTTCTTTTGCGCCGGGTCCGGGCGACGCCGGCAGCCTCCAGTGGAGCGCGGCGCATCCGGCAGGGACTCAAGGCCGAAGGCCGCCGTCTTATCGGGGATTGCACTGCAATGCCCCGCCTCCCGGCGAGATGGCGCTTTTTCATCCGCGCGCAATGCTCTGACCTTTTCCGGATCTGGTAGGATAAATAGCAGATCTCAGCTGTTGCTGCGCCAGCCCACGGACAGGCGCCGGCACGGCTCCCGTTGTGGAAAATGGTATCCGCAGCGAGCGGCCTCCAACTCCCTTCCAGCCTCTCCGTCTTCCGTTACCAGAAGCTCTGCGGGTCGATATCCACGCTCAACCGGAAATTTGGCGGCAGCTTCACCTGTGCCAGCCAACGCGTCAGCGCCCCCTGCAGCGGCGCCCCCTTGGCGGCCTTGACCAGCAGCCGCACGCGGTGCCGCCCCCGCACCCGTGCGATGGGGGCCGGCGCCGGCCCGAAAACCTGCGCCCCCACCGCCCGCAGCGGCCCGTCCTGCCGGGCCAGCTCGGCGCCGAGATCGAAGACCTCCTGGATATCCTGCGACGACAGGATGACCCCCGCCAGCCGCCCATAGGGCGGCATCCCGACCGCCTGGCGCTGCTCGGCTTCGGTCTTCCAGAAACCCTCCTCGTCTCCAGACAGGATCGCCCGGATCACCGGATGCTCGGGCTGGTGGCTCTGTAGCAGCGCCACGCCCTGCCGCCCGGCCACGCGCCCGGCCCGCCCGGCGACCTGCCGGACGAGCTGGAAGGTCCGCTCCGCCGCGCGCAAATCCGTTCCTTGCAGCCCGAGATCGGCATCGATCACCCCCACCAGCGTCAGCAACGGAAAGTTGTGCCCCTTGGCGACAAGCTGCGTGCCGATAACGATATCCGCCGCACCGCCGGCAATCTCCTCGATCTTCGCCTTCAGCGCCCGCGCCGAGCCGAAAAGGTCAGAAGACAGCACCGCCACCCGCGCCTCCGGGAAGCGCGCTACCACCTCCTCGGCCAGGCGCTCGACACCAGGCCCCACCGGCGCCAGCCGCCCCTCGACCTCGCAGCTCGGACAGGCCTCCGGCATCGGCTTGCTCTCGCCGCATTGATGACAGATGAGCCGCTTCTGGAACCGATGCTCCACCATCCGCGCATCGCAGAAATCGCAGCCGATCTGGTGCCCGCAGGCCCGGCAGACCGTCACCGGCGCATAGCCCCGCCGGTTCAGGAACAGCAGCGACTGCTCCCCTGCCTGGATCCGCGCATTGACCGCTGCCTCCAGCGTTTCGGAAATCCACCGCCCGGAGGGCAGCTTCTCCGCCCGAAGGTCGATGGCCCGCATCTCGGGCATCTGCGCATCGCCGAACCGCGCGCCAAGCTCCAGCCGGTCGTATTTCCCTGCCTCCGCATTGGCCCAGCTCTCCAGCGAAGGCGTGGCCGAGGCCAGTATGACCTGCGCATCGCAGAGCGAGGCCCGCAGCACCGACATGTCGCGGGCATTGTAGAAGACGATATCCTCCTGCTTGTAGGAGCTGTCATGTTCCTCGTCGACGACGATCAGCCCGAGATCCCGGAAGGGCAGGAAGAGCGCCGACCGCGCGCCCACAACCAGTTCTGCGCCCCCTTCCGCGATCATCTTCCAGGTCCGCCGCCGCTCGGTCATCGTCACCCCGGAATGCCACTCCGCCGGCCGCGCCCCGAACCGCGCCTCGACGCGCGCAAGAAACTCCCCGGTCAGCGCAATTTCCGGCAGGAGCACCAGCGCCTGCCGCCCGGCGGCCAGGCACTCGGCCACCGCCTCCAGGTAGACTTCCGTCTTGCCCGACCCCGTCACACCCCGCAAAAGCGTGGTGCCGTAGGCACCGCGCTTCACGGCGGCGCGCAGCGCCGCCGCCGCCGCCGCCTGGGCTTCGCTCAGCGGCACGCCCGCCTTGCCAGTCTCGAGACGCGGGAATGGAAGGTCGCGCGGCGTCGCCTCTTCCCGCACCGCGCCATGCTTGACCAACCCTTTGACAACGCTGTTTGTCACCCCGGCGGCCGAGGACAGCTCCCCCATGGTGAAGGCCAGCCCGCCATAGTCTTCCAGCACCTCGAGAACGCGGCGGCGCGCATCCGTCATCCGCGTCGGCATCCCCTCGCCGCGTCGATAGACTTGGCGCATGGAGGGCGGATCGCCCAGCCCCGGCGCGCGCAGCCCCATGCGCAACATCGACGCCACCGGCGTCAGCGTGTAATCGCCGCAGCGGCGCAGGAACTCGCGCATCTCCTCGCGCAGGGGTGGCACGTCCAGAACCCGGTCCACAGCGCGGATTTTCGAGCGGTCATAGTCGCCCGCACCCTCGCCCCAGACCACGCCAAGCACCTTGCGCGGCCCCAAGGGCACTTCGACCAGCGTGCCGGGCGCGCAGCCCTCCTCGGGCGCACGGTAATCCAGGCAGCGATCCAACGGCTGAGTCGTCAGCACCGCGACCAATTCATCCTTGGCAAACCAGCCTTTTTCCGTCATCTCATTCCCCGGGTGGTATACCACCCGCCGCCAGCTTGTACGGGCGCCATGCCGCGCCCCGGCTCCATACCCCTTTTGAGGAGGAAACCCATGAAATTCTTTGTCGATACGGCCGATGTCGAAGCCATCGCCGAGTTGAACGATCTCGGCATGGTCGATGGTGTGACCACCAACCCGTCGATCATCATGAAATCGGGCCGTGACATCAAGGAAGTCACGAAGGAAATCTGCGACATGGTCTCCGGCCCTGTCTCCGCTGAAACCGTTGCGCTCGATGCGGACGGCATGATCGAGGAAGGCCGCGAACTCGCGAAGATCGCCGAAAACATCGCCATCAAGGTGCCGCTGACCTGGGCCGGGCTCAAGGCCTGCAACGTGCTCTCCGGCGAGGGTCGCATGGTCAACGTGACGCTCTGCTTCTCGCCCAACCAGGCCCTTCTGGCCGCGAAAGCCGGCGCCACCTTCATCTCGCCCTTCCTCGGCCGGCTCGATGACCTGAACCTCGAAGGCACGGATCTGATCGCCGATATCCGCACGATCTATGACAATTACGGCTTCGAGACCAACATCCTCGCCGCCTCGATCCGCTCGGCCAACCACATGAAAGAGGTTGCCCTGATCGGCGCCGATGTGGCAACCGCGCCACCCAACGTGATCAAATCGATGGCGAACCACGTCCTGACCGACAAGGGACTGGACGCCTTCATGAAGGATTGGGCAAAAACAGGTCAGAAAATTCTCTGACCGGTGATCGACTTGCCGGGCGAAGTTGAAGTGGACCGGACGGGGCAGGCATGAGCGATATCGCGGTGGATCTGGAAGAACTGAAAGACAAGATCATTTCGGAACCGGACGTGATCCTCGACGATCGCGACATCATGCGTGCCCTGATTTCGGCCAATGAGAAATCGCTCGGCGGCAATATCATTGACTTGCGCGGAATCGCGATGGAGCGGCTGGAAAGCCGGCTGGACCGGCTGGAAGACACCCACCGCTCCGTTATCGCCGCGGCCTATGACAATCTCGCCGGCACCAACCAGATCCACCGCGCCATCCTGACCCTGCTCGACCCGGTCGCGTTCGAAGAGTTCCTCAAGGGGCTCGGCGGCGAAGTGGCGGCGATCCTGCGTGTGGACTGCATCAAGCTGGTGCTGGAAAGCAACGCCAATTCGGACGGCGAGATCGCCGTGCGCCGGCTCGGCGATGTGCTCAACGTGGTCCAGCCCGGATTTATCGAAGACTACCTGACCCAGGGCCGCGAGGGCATCCCGACCCGTCCGGTCACCCTGCGCCAGCTCCGCCCCGAGAGCGAGTTCCTCTACGGTGAGGCCGCCGGCTGGATCAATTCCGAAGCGCTGCTGAAACTCGATTTCGGCGCCGGCACCCTGCCCGGCATGCTGGCGCTCGGCTCCGAGGATCCGCACCAGTTCCGCCCCAACCAGGCGACCGACCTGCTGGCCTTCTTTGCCGGTGTCTTCGAACGGCAGATGCGCCGTTGGCTGAGCTGATCCATATCTCGGACGGGCTGCGGGACGCGATGTCCCGCTGGCTGGACCATCTGCGCGCCATTGACGGCGTGGCCGAGAACACCATCACCGCCTATCAGCGCGACCTCCTCGGTTTTCTCGCCTTCCTGACGCAGCATCATGGCGACAGCCTCGGCCAGGCCCCGCTCGCCCGTCTGACCATCTCCGACATGCGCGCCTGGATGGCGCATGAACGCGGCCGCGGGATCTCGGCCCGTTCGCTGGCGCGTGAGCTTTCCGCGGTGAAGAACTTCGCCGGCTGGATGGCCGAGCGCGACGGGTTCGACGCCACCGCGATCCTGGCTGCCCGCGCCCCGAAATACCGCCGCAAGCTGCCCCGCCCACTGGCCGAAGACGCGGCAAGGGCGGTGCTGGAAACCGTCGAATTGCAGTCCGAGGAGGACTGGATCGCAGCCCGCGACGTTGCCGTGGTGACGCTGCTCTATGGCTGCGGGTTGCGTATCTCCGAAGCGCTCGGCTTGACGACCGATGCCCTGCCACTTGGCGAAAGCCTGCGCATTCTCGGCAAGGGCAACAAGGAGCGGATCGTCCCGCTCCTCCCCGCTGCAAGCGAGGCCGTCACCCGCTACCTCGCCCTCTCGCCCTGGCCAGTCGAGCCCGGCGCGCCGCTCTTTCGCGGCAAACGCGGCGGCGCACTCAACCCGCGCCTGATTTCGAAAGTCATGGAGCGCACCCGCTTCCAGCTCGGCCTGCCCGCCTCGGCCACGCCGCACGCATTGCGCCACAGCTTCGCAACGCACCTTCTCTCTGCAGGCGGCGATCTGCGTGCAATCCAGGAATTGCTCGGCCACGCATCGCTGGCTACCACCCAGGCGTACACGGCGGTCGACACCGCCCGCCTGATGGAGATCTACGAACAGGCGCACCCGCATTCGGACGCAAGGTAGGCCTCCCCCGCTCGCCCCGCCTGAGCCCCGCAAGGGGCGAGGCAAAGAGAATGGCGCGGCACGCGCCGCCACCGAACAACCGGCAGGAAGGAACCGCAGCGCAAGCTCCCCCTCGGTGCTCAATGCCTTCGGCATCTCCCTCCATTGGGGCCGGGCGCGCCTTCGGCGCGTGTCTTCGGTTGCAACCCGCCCCACGCCCACCATAAGATCTCGAACCCGTGCCGATGTCCCGACCGACCTTCGCCAGAAAGCCCTCATGACGCCAGAACACCGCGCCTTTTCCGTCCATCTGCTCACCGCAACCGGCGCCGTCCTCGCCATGCTCGCTCTTCTCGCGGCAGTGAATTACAATTGGCCGATGATGTTTGTCTGGCTTGTCGCCGCCTTCGCGGTGGATGGCATCGACGGACCTCTGGCGCGCCGCTACGATGTGCTTGCCAACGCCCCACAGGTCGATGGCGCGTTGCTGGACCTGATTGTCGACTATCTCACCTATGTCTTCATCCCTGCCTTCGCCCTCTACGCCTCCGGCCTCCTGCCGGGCTGGACCGGTTGGGCCGCGCTGATCGGCATCACCTTCACCTCGGCACTCTATTTCGCCTACACAGGCATGAAGACGACCGACAATTCCTTCTCCGGCTTCCCCGGCTGCTGGAACATGGTCGTGCTCGTGCTCTTCGCGCTGAAGCCGCCGGTCTGGCTTTGCATGATCTTGATCGCCGTGCTCGCCGCCGCAATGTTCACCTCGCTGCGCTTCATTCACCCGGTCCGGACGGCGCGCTGGCGGGCCATCTCCCTGCCGATGATCCTGATCTGGACCATCTGCGCGGCCTGGGCCGCCTGGGTTTCCTTCGACCCGCAGAGCTGGGCGCGAGTCGGGCTTTTCGTTTCCAGCCTCTACCTGCTCGGGGCCGGTATCGTGCAACAGGCCCTGCCGGAACGCGCGCGCAAGGCCCCCGCCTCCTGAGCCTTCAGGAGAACGGATCGTCCGCGTAGCTGACACCGGCGAGATAGAGGCCCTGCGGCGGACAGACCGGCCCGCAAGCCGATCGGTCCCGCGCCTCCAGCGCAGCCCGCACCTCCTCCGGCTCCCAGGCCCCGGCGCCCACACGCTCCAGCGTGCCGACAAAACTGCGGACCTGGTTGTGCAGGAAAGAGCGCGCGCGGACATGGAAATGGATCTCCGGGCCGAGCGGCGTCTCGACGCTACGCACATCCAGCTGGTCCAGCGTCCGCACCGGGCTGTCGGCCTGGCATTCGGAAGCGCGGAAGGTGGTGAAGTCATGCCGCCCGAGCAGGAAATCCGCCCCTGCCTGCATCCGCGCGACCTCCAGCGGATGGCCTACGCGCCAGACCTTCCCAGCCGCCAGGGCCGCCGGCGCCCGACGGTTGAGCAAGCGGAACAGGTATCGCCGCTCCCCGGCCGAGAAGCGCGCATGCCAGTCTTCCGCCACCGGCGCCACGTCGACAATCGCCACCGGCAGAGGCTTGAGGTGGTAGTTCACCGCTTCGGAGAGACGGAACGGCTCCCAGTCCCGCGCCATGTCGGCATGGGCAACCTGTCCGAGCGCATGGACGCCGGCATCTGTCCGTCCGGCGGCGGCAATGGTCGGGACCTCGCGCTGGAGCCGGCCGAGCGCCGCCTCCACAGCCTGCTGCACGGAAGGGTGGTCCTTCTGGCGCTGCCAGCCGGCAAAGGGCGCACCGTCATATTCGATCTTGAGGGCATAACGTGGCATATACGGCGCCTTAGCCGCTCGGGCCAGCGCTGTCCATGGATAGGCGACGAAACGATACAGGCGGCGGACGTCCGAGGCAGAAGGCGGTGCCGGCGCGCGCCTGTTCGCTCTCTTCAACACAGATCGAACTCGCCGCCCGCTTGGACGGAAGAACGCCCCGATGCACTTCACATCAGGGCGTTTCCAGCGTCGATAGACCAGTCCGGGACCCGGCAAGGGGCTTCGCGTCAATGCCCGGTCAGCACCAGCCCGTTGATCGGAAGCATCATCGTCTGGATGCGCAGGATGAGCGCATGCACAAGGCCAACCGTATCGACCATGTGCAGATAAAGCCCCTCCCAGAACCCGACATCTTCATTGGCCAGCTTGTCGTGATTGTCGGTGTAGAGGTTCAGGATACATTTCGAACCGGGCGCGATCCGGTCGGTCGACCCCTCGAAAACCTCCTCCACAAGCACCGGAACGGTGGCCGGACGGGCCCTGTCCTGCACATCGAGCAACTGGTCGGTGGGACGGAACTGACCGGCGGCCAGCACCGGCGGCACCGCCTGAACCCGCATCGGCAGGATCACGAATGGCAGCGAGAGGCAGGTCATCTCGCCGATCATGCCTTCCTTGATGACCTGCGAGTTGAGCTGGTTGAAACCGGCCTGGAAGAAGCCGTCGCTGAACTCCGGCGGAACCAGCAGGCCGGCTGGACGCATGAACGGATTGACGATATCGCCAACCTGCAGGGCAAATTGCTGCACCACGCCGTCAACCCCGGCATAGACCGTCATCTTCGAGAGCGCCGTTTCGGCCTCGACAAGACTTGCCTTTGCCGTCTCGAGCTGTGCCGGCAGGCTGACATCGATCCTGGTCTGAACAGCGAAGAGCTGCGCCTCCGCGGCCTCAAGCGCGCCTTCGCGCGAGTCCACCGTGTTCTGCAGCTTCTCCACATCGCGTGGACTGACAGCCGCGGAGCCCTCGTCGAGCAGCTGCTTGCGCACCTCGTACTCGTCGATCGCCTGCTGCAAGGCGCCCATGGCCTGATCCACGCCGCCCTTTGCGACAGCCTTGTCCGCCTCCGCCAGCGCAAACTGGGCCTCGACCTCGGTGACCCGCTTGCTGGCGCTCTCGACGGCCGCCTTCTGCGTCCTGTCGTCGAGCGTGAACAGAACATCGCCTGTCTTCACCTGGCTGTTGGTCGTCACGAAGATCTCCTTCACCCGGCCATTGCCTTCCGGAAGGATCGACACCGTGCGGAAGAAGGACGTCACGTTGGTCGTCGAGGGATGGTAATAGAACACGACGGTGATCAGCGCGATCGTCAGCATCAGACAGGTCGTCAGACCGATCCGAAGCTCGTACCAGACCGAGAACAGCGTGATCTCCTTGCCAAGGCGTTTGCCTTGCTTGAATCGCCGGTAGAGGTAATCGGGCAACAGCGTGAATGTCGCACAGAAGAGAAGCTCAAGCATCTTTCTCGCCCTCCTCGTTGCGGCCTTCCCAGGAGTCGAGATCGACATAATCGTCCCGCGATGCACGATTCCGGCGCGAAACTTCCGCCTGCTGCTCCGGTTCGGGCATTTCCGAGCCTGACATCTTCTGCAGGGACATGGCGATGGATCTCAGTGGCGTGAGGAAATCCGGTATCGAAACCGCCGCCAGAAGCAGCGCCAGGATCCAGAACGCGTTGTTATGGGTCAGCAGGCCGATCAAGGCCATGATCGCCACCAGCTGATACTGCGCCGGGCTCTTGGAATGCGCCATCTGCTCGGGCAAGGCGTGCAGCTTGAAGTAAAAGATCCCCAACCCGAGTACCAGAAGCAGGACGAAGATCACGACAACGACGAAAAGCACATCCGTCTGTCCCGGCGGGGTCACGTACATCGGCAGATGCACGGCGCCTTCGGCTGTTTGGGAATCGGCCATGGAAACCTCTCTGTTTCATTTCTTTCTTAATACCTTAGGTTGCATATATCGCGTGGCGGGCCAACAGGCGAGCGTCCCGGACCCCGGTTGTTTCCGGCCCTGCATGATCGACCCCGGGAATCACGGCAACGTGGCCGGAGCTCCATCATGAGCGGATTGCGGTCATTGGGTTTGCGCGCTGAGGGGCACGGAATCAAGGCCGAAGGCCGCCGTGCCCGCGCCGGACCGTCCCGGCGGTCTGGCGCTTCTGCATCCTCGCGCAACGGATTGAACGTTTTCGGACTTGGCAGGGATCAAGTGCAGACCACAACTGTTGCGGCGCCAGACCACGGTCCGGCGCGGGCACGGCTTACGTTGCAACTTCTGCGAAGGACCGATCCGTCCGCTGATTGTCACCACTGGCCCTCGGCCAAAAAAGAAAAGGGCCCGCCGAAGCGAGCCCTTTCCAAGGATCGGGAGTTGCCTAGTCGATGCGGGACAGCAGGTCATCGAGGCTCTTCTTGGCATCGCCAAAGAACATCCGCGTGTTCTCCTTGTAGAAGAGCGGGTTCTCGATGCCCGAATAGCCCGTGCCCTGGCCGCGCTTCGAGACGAAGACGACCTTGGACTTCCAGCATTCCAGAACCGGCATGCCGGCGATGGGCGAGTTGGGATCATCCTGGGCAGCCGGGTTGACGATGTCGTTGGAGCCGATGACGATCGAGACATCCGTTTCCGGGAAGTCTTCGTTGATCTCATCCATCTCCAGCACGATGTCGTAAGGCACCTTGGCTTCGGCCAGCAGCACGTTCATGTGGCCCGGCAGGCGGCCGGCAACGGGGTGGATCGCGAAGCGAACCTCCTTGCCCTTGGCACGCAGACGGCGGGTCAGCTCGGCAACGGATTGCTGGGCCTGCGCCACGGCGAGGCCGTAGCCCGGGATGATGACAACCGAGTCGGCATCTTCCAGAGCGGCAGCAACACCATCGGCGTCGATGGCAACCTGCTCACCGGTCACTTCAGCCGCCGGTTCGCCCGAGCCGCCGAAGCCGCCAAGGATCACCGAGACAAATTGCCGGTTCATCGCCTTGCACATGATGTAGCTGAGGATCGCACCGGAGGACCCGACCAGCGCGCCGACCACGATCAGCAGGTCGTTGCCGAGCGAGAAGCCGATAGCCGCCGCGGCCCAGCCCGAGTAGCTGTTCAGCATCGACACCACGACGGGCATGTCGGCGCCGCCGATCCCCATGATGAGGTGGTAGCCGATGAAGAGCGCCGCCAGCGTCATCAGGAAGAGCGGGAAGAAGCCGCCCGTGTTGAAGTACCAGATCAAGCAGACAAGCGACAACGCAGCGGCAGCCGCGTTCAGCATGTGACCGCCGGGCAGCTGCTTGGGCTTGCCGTCCACGGACCCGGCAAGCTTGCCGAAAGCGACGACGGAGCCGGTGAAGGTGATCGCACCGATGAAGACGCCGAGGAACAGTTCGACCTTCAGGATGTTGACCTCGACCGGCGTCTTGTGCGCCAGCACGGCAGCGAAGCCCTCAAGCGCTTGACGTGCGCTTTCGTCCATCGCCAGCACGCGGCCCAGCTCGAAATGGGCGTTGAAGCCGACGAAGACGGCGGCAAGACCCACGAGGCTGTGCATGGCAGCAACAAGCTGCGGCATCTCGGTCATCTGGACGCGCTTGGCGACCACGACACCGATGGCGCCGCCACCGGCAATCAGGATCAGGCTCAGGAGCCAGAAACCGGAGCCCGGTCCGATCAGCGTCGCGAAGACCGCGAGCGCCATGCCGAAGATGCCATACCAGACGGCGCGTTTTGCGCTTTCCTGGCCAGAAAGTCCCCCCAGCGAGAGGATGAAGAGGACAGCCGCGACGATATAGGCGGCAGTGGTAAAGCCTTCCATTGTCTCGCCCTCCTTAGGATTTCTGGAACATGGCGAGCATGCGCCGGGTGACGAGGAAACCGCCGAAGATGTTGATCCCGGCCATGAAGATCGAGAGCGCGGCGAGAAGGATGACCAACCACGAGCCCGAGCCGATCTGCATCAGCGCGCCGAGGATGATGATCGAGGAGATCGCGTTCGTGACCGCCATGAGCGGCGTGTGCAGGCTGTGCGCAACACCCCAGATGACCTGGAAGCCGACGAAGACGGCCAGCACGAAGACGATGAAGTGCTGCATGAAGCTTGCGGGCGCGTAGGCACCGACCAGCAGCAGCAGCAGGCCACCAACGGCCAGAAGCGTCACCTGGCTCTTCGTCTGGGCACGGAACTCGGCCTTTTCGATTGCCAGCTTCTCTTCGCGCGTCAGCTCTTTCGGCTTCTCCGCGGGCTTCTGTGCCGCAATCGCCTGGATCTTTGGCGGCGGTGGCGGGAAGGTGATCTCACCCTCATGGGTGATGGTGGCGCCACGGATGACGTCATCTTCCATGTCATGATTGACCGCGCCGTCCTTCTCGGGCGTCAGGTCGGTCATCATGTGGCGGATATTGGTCGCATAGAGCGTCGAGCTCTGCGCGGCCATCCGGGAGGGGAAGTCCGTGTAGCCGACAATGGTCACGCCGTTCTCGGAGACGATCTTCTCGTCCTTGACGGTCAGCTCGCAGTTGCCGCCCCGCTCGGCGGCGAGGTCGACGATGACGGAGCCGGGCTTCATCAGCTCGACCATGTCCTTGGTCCAGAGCACCGGCGCATCCCGGTTCGGGATCAGCGCGGTGGTGATGACGATGTCCATCTCCGGGGCAAGCTCGCGGAACTTGGCCAGCTGCGCGTCGCGGAACTCAGGGCTGGACGGTGCGGCGTAACCACCCGTGGCGGCCCCGTCCGTCTGCTCTTCGTCGAATTCGAGGTAGACGAACTCGGCGCCCATGGATTCGATCTGCTCCGCCACTTCGGGGCGAACGTCGAACGCATAGGTGATGGCGCCCAGCGAGGTGGACGTGCCGATGGCGGCCAGACCGGCCACACCGGCGCCGACGACCAGCACCTTTGCCGGCGGGACCTTGCCCGCGGCCGTTACCTGGCCGGTAAAGAAGCGGCCGAAATTGTTGCCCGCTTCGATCACCGCGCGATAGCCGGCGATATTGGCCATCGAGCTCAGCGCATCCATCTTCTGGGCGCGGGAGATCCGCGGCACCATGTCCATGGCAATGACGCTTGCGCCCTTGGACTTCGCCGCTTCCATCAGCGCCTCGTTCGAGGCAGGATAGAAGAAGGAAATCAGTGTCTTCTCCGGCGTCAGCAGTTCGATCTCTGCATCTTCCGGCGGCCGCACCTTGGCGATGATGTCGCTGGTGGCAAACAGCTCCTCCGCACTGCCAACGACCTCGACACCAGCCTCTGCGTAAAGCGCGTCCGAGAAACCGGCGAGCAAGCCCGCTCCGCTCTCGATCACACATTCATACCCGAGCTTCTGAAGCTGTACGGCAGAGTCTGGTGTCATAGCGACACGTGACTCGCCCGGGAATACCTCCCGCGGGGAACCTATCTTCACGTCTCCGTCCCTTTCGTTCGGATGTGGCGCGAGCTAGCGCGCCACAACATGGCGTTCTCCGAGGCAGTGTTTCGCACCCCGAATGCGGCTTTTCCAGCTAAATCGATAGAGCGCGGCGTTATGCTCAGATCCAACGCCGCGTCACCTTCGCCCATTGCTCGAATTGCGGGCCGAAATCCTCCCGGAGCCAGGCCTCTTCCTCGGAAATGAACCGATCCGTGATCACCCACATGAAGAGCGGGACCAGGACCAGGCTCGGCCAGGCAGACCAGTGCAGGACAAAGCCCAGCAGAACCATCGCGTCGCCGAGATAGATCGGGTTGCGCGAGCGGGCAAAGGCGCCGTTGGTCACTAGGAAACGGGCATGCTGATGTGGCACGAAGGTCGTGTGGTTCTGGCGCATCTGCACCACGGCAACCAGCATCAGCAGCAGCCCGCCGCCGATCAGCAGTCCCGCGACCAGGTCCGCGAGCGGATGATCGATCCGCCCGACCGGCAGCCGCGTGGCCTGGATCCAGGTCAGCCCCAGAAAGAGCAGCAGCCAGGTTGGGGGGACATCCACCCATTTCACAAGTGACATCTTTGGCATGAGGCGTCCCGTTTCTGTCCCTGTGTTCCAAATACCCTGTCGCAACAGATCCGCAAGCCCGAGTTGGACGGTCTCGCGCAAAGTTGCCTTCCCTGGGCAGACGTGAGACCGGTGCGGCCCCATACCAGAAGTGGACCGGGAGGATGACGCCGCACGACCCGAGCGGCAGGATCGATCCCTCCACAACCGCGCCGGACCCGGTCTCCGGAACCGTGTCGAACTGCGCCGGCACGCGGCGCTGGCCCGGCGCAGGCGTGGCGACCAGCGATCATGCCTCCCCTGCCCGGATGTGCCGCAGCACCGCCGCCTTCCGCCTCTTTCAGGCGCTCTGCTGGTCGCATCCGTCGCACCCTCGCCTTCGCGCTGGCGCCTCGCCAAGACCGTCGCTAGGGTCGCGGCATGGTTCGATATGCTGCCACCCGACTGATTTCGCTTGGCTTGTCGCTCATGGCGGCGAGCCTGGTGATCTTCGCGGTGGTCGAGGTGATCCCGGGAGACCCCGCCGCCTTCATGCTCGGCATGAACGCCTCGGAGGAGACCGTCGCCGCCCTGCGTGACGAGCTCGGCCTCACAGGCTCGCTGCCCGCGCGCTATCTCGGCTGGGTGACCGGCATGCTCGGCGGCGATTTCGGCACCTCCTATACGTACCGCGTCCCGGTTTCCGAGCTCATCGCGGCCCGGCTCTGGGTCTCGCTGCCACTCGCGCTCTACGCGCTCGCGCTCTCCACCCTGCTGGCCCTGCCGATCGGCATGCTGGCCGCCGCCCGGCGCGGACGGGCCACCGATTACGGCATCATGGGGCTGACGCAGCTCGGCATTGCCGTGCCGAATTTCTGGTTCGCCATGCTGCTCGTGGTGCTGTTCGCCATCACCTGGCCGATCTTTCCCGCCGGCGGCTTTCCCGGCTGGGAGAACGGCGCCTGGCCCGCGCTCAAGGCGCTGACCCTGCCGGCCGTGGCGCTGGCGCTGCCGCAGGCCTCCATCCTTGCCCGCGTCATGCGCTCGGCCCTGATCGAGACGCTGGGGCAGGATTATATCCGCACCGCCCGCGCCAAGGGGTTGACCGAGGGACAGGCGATCCGCAATCACGGGATGCGCAACGCGATGATCCCGGTGCTGACCATTGTCGGCCTGCAATTCTCCTTCCTACTGGCCGGCGCGATCATCATCGAGAAGGTCTTCTTCCTGCCCGGCCTAGGCCTGCTGATCTTCCAGGGCATCACGCAGCGGGACCTCGTGGTGGTCGAATCCGTTGTCATGCTACTGGTCTTCGCGGTGATCCTCGTCACCTTCCTTGTCGATCTCGCCTATGCGCTGGTCGACCCCCGCCTGAGGCATACGCGATGAGGCTCCCGGTCCAACTCGTTCTCGGCACGGTGCTGTTCGGCCTCTTCCTCGCGGCCGCCTTGCTCTCGCTCGTCTGGACACCGTTCGACGTCACCGAGCTCGACATCGCTCACAAGCTCGCCGCCCCCTCCGCCGCGCATTGGCTCGGCACCGATCATCTCGGGCGCGACATGACCGCCATGCTCATGGCCGGGGCGCGGACCTCCATCGCCGTCGCCCTGCTCGCCGTCGGCATCGGCATAACGCTCGGCGTCCCGCTCGGCCTCGCCGCCGCCGCCCGGCGCGGCTCGCTGCTTGACGAGATCATCATGCGCGGCAATGACCTGATCTTCGCCTTCCCGAGCCTCGTCATCGCCATCCTGATCACCGCCGTCTTCGGCCCCTCGGCCATCAACGCCATCCTCGCCATCGGCATCTTCAACATCCCCGTCTTCGCCCGTGTCTCGCGCGGGGCGGCGCTGACCATCTGGCCGCGCGAGTTCATCCTCGCCGCCCGCGTCGCCGGCAAGCATTCGGCGCGGATCTCGGCCGAACATATCCTGCCCAATATCGCCAACCTGCTGGTGGTGCAGGGCACGATCCAGTTCTCCATGGGCATCCTCGCCGAAGCCGGCCTCTCCTATGTCGGCCTCGGCGCGCAGCCGCCCACACCCTCCTGGGGACGCATGCTGGCCGATGCCCAGACCTTCTTCTACGCCTATCCCCGCCTCGCGATCCTGCCCGGCCTCGCCATCGTGCTGACCGTGCTGGGGCTGAACCTCATGGGCGACGGGCTGCGCGATCTTCTAGACCCGCGCCTTCGGAGAACCGTCCGATGATCGCGCTGGAGAATATCTCGCTGCTGCTCTCGGGCATTCCCGTGCTGCGCGACGTCTCCCTGCGCATCCCGCCGGGGCAGACGCTCGGGCTGGTCGGCGAGAGCGGCTCCGGCAAGTCGATGACGGCGCTCTCGGTGATGCGGCTGTTGCCGGACGGGGCGAAGCTCTCCGGGCGGGTGCTGTTGGAAGGCCGCCCGCTGACCGACCTGACGGAGCGCAAGATGTGCGCGGTGCGCGGCGGCCAGATCGGGATGATCTTCCAGGAACCGATGACGGCGCTGAACCCGGTCCAGACCATCGGCGACCAGGTCGCCGAGACGTTGCTGGTCCATGGCGCGGCGCGGCGCTCGGAGGCGCGGGAGATTGCAAAGGAGCGGCTGGCGCGGGTCGGGCTGGCGCCGGAGCGCTTCCCGCTCGACCGCTATCCGCATGAGCTTTCGGGCGGCCAGCGGCAGCGGGTCTGCATCGCGCTGGCCATCGCGCTGCGGCCCAAGCTGCTGATCGCCGACGAGCCGACCACGGCGCTCGACGTAACCACCCAGGCGCAGATCCTCGAACTGCTGCGCGAGCTGGTGCGCGAGGAAGGGATGAGTTGCCTTTTCATCACCCATGACCTCGCCGTTGTCGCCGAGATGGCGGACGAGATCGCGGTGATGAAGGCCGGCGCTGTGGTGGAACAGGGGCCGACAGGCGCATTGCTGCGCGAGATGCGCCACCCTTACACGCGGGCGCTGTTCGACGCCTCGCGGCATTGCCCGGACCGGGCCCCGATCGTTCAGGACGCACCGCTGCTGGAGGTCGAGAACGCCCTGCGGGACTACCCGCTCAAGCGGCAGGGGCTGTTCGGACGCCGGGAGTATTTTCGCGCCGTGGATGGCGTGAGCTTCGAGCTGCGGCGGGGCGAAAGCCTTGGTCTCGTTGGTGAATCCGGCTGCGGCAAGTCGACCCTTACGCGGGCGATCCTTGGCCTTGAGCCGCTCCAGAGAGGGGCGATCCGGCTCGACGGCGAAGCGGTCTCGCCTGCGATGCCGGCCGATCTGCGCCGCCGCATGCAGGTGGTGTTCCAGGACCCCTACGGCTCCTTCAACCCGCGCCACAAGGTCTCCAAACTGCTCGCCGAGCCGTTCCACCTGACCGGGCGACCGGCGGATATGGAGGCACGGGTTGCCGAGGCGCTGGAGAATGTCGGGCTGCAGGCGACGGATGCCGACAAGTTCCCGCATGAGTTTTCCGGCGGCCAGCGGCAGCGGATCGCCATTGCGCGAGCGTTGATCGCCCGGCCCGAGCTGATCGTGCTGGACGAGGCGGTCTCGGCGCTGGATGTCTCGGTCCGGGCACAGGTGCTCGACCTGCTGGCAGATCTGCAGGCGCGGTTCGGCCTGTCCTACCTGTTCATCGCACATGACCTGAGTGTTGTGCGCTCGGTGACGGATCGGGTGCTGGTCATGCGCGGGGGGCAGATCGTCGAAGCCGGGGAGACGGAGGCCGTCTTCACTGCGCCGGCGGCTGTCTATACGCGCGAGCTGCTGGCGGCGGCACCTGTCCTGCCGACCGCCTGACGCTGTTTTCTCCTGTGCCGGAAAGCGTTTCTTAACCTGTTTCGGGTCAGTTGGCTGACGCCAAGATGCGCTGGTTGAAGGATAACCCATGTATTCTGTATTCGTGCGGCTGACGGGACAACGCCAGGCCCCCTCGCCCGGGACGGACCCGGAGGCGATTGAGCACGGATTGCCGGTTTCGGCGAAATCGCCATCCCATCACGGCCTTCCCGGTTCGGAACGGCCGGATTGGAGCGTTACGGCCGGAAGGGACTCGGCCGATATCCCGCAGGAGACAATCGGCCGGAAATATGCATCCGAGCCTGATCCGAGCGAGGGCACGACCGCCGCTCCCTCCTTGGCGCGATAGCTGCGGGTCAATTCGTCCTCCCGGACCGACAGCAGGAGGAACTCGCTCTCCTGTCCCGGATAGGGCATGTGGCAGTTCCGGCTCTCCGACGGCGGCTCCGTGCCTGCCCGCGCCGCGAGATACGCCGCCGGCAGCCGGTCAATCCCCTGGCGAACCTCGGTTCCCGTCACCCGTCCATCCTGATCCCTGTCCTAGGCCGGAACGTCGAGCCAGGTCGGGTTCATTTTCCGGGCGTTTTCGGCCAGAACGTGATCGACCACATACAAGCCAGTCTCTGCGGTCGACAGGGTGCCGGTTCTATCCCGGTCCTTGGTCTCGATCAGCTCCGTCAAAAGCCGCTCCGCGGACCGATCCCGCAGCCGCAAGGCCGTCTCGATTTCGTCCGCTGTCAGTGCCAGGCGCGCCCGCGAGACCGGCAAGCAGAAGCAGGGAAAGCAACATGGGACAATGCTCGCCAATCGAAGATCGCCCCGACTGTGCCGGTCTTCTTGGGCAGTTCAACCGGGCGCCACCATCCGGCAGCCCCCGGTCCCAGAAGGCCCTTTAGCGCGACAGCGTTTCGGCCAGCCGGATCAGCCGAACGGCCTCCGCGCGATAGCCGAACGGGTCGTCGCCGCGCGCCTCGCCGGCCAGCGCGGCCGCCGCTGCGTAGTCCCACGCGCCCAGGTAGACCGAGCCGCGCAGGAGCTCGCCGAAGCCGGCAATCGCCATGGCGAAACGGGTCTCGACCGAGGCCTCCGAGACCTCAGAGGGGATCGGCGTCTCGATCAGCCGGCTCTCGCTGCCGCCCGGTTCCTTGTAACGCAGGCGCAGAAAACCGAGCTCCCCGCTGTCTCCCTCGGGCGCAGCGGCAGGCTGGTAGCGCAGCGGTTCGTTCAGCACTGCGGGCGAGCCAATGGGCGTGACCTCGTAGAGCGCGGTGACCTGATGCCCGGCGCCGATCTCACCGGCATCGACCGTGTCATTGGCGAAATCCTCGCGCCGGAGCGCGCGGGTCTCGTAACCGATGAGCCGGTATTCGGCGATCTCGGCCGGGTTGAACTCGACCTGGATCTTCACGTCCTGCGCGATGGGGAAAAGTTGCCCGGTCAGCTGGTCGACCAGCACCTTCTGCGCCTCGGCGATGGTGTCGATATAGGCGGCCTGGCCGTTGCCGGCCTGTGCCAGCGCCTGCATGGTCGCGTCATCGAGATTGCCGCGCCCGAAGCCGAACACGGAGAGGAAGGCGCCGCTGTCGCGCTTGCGTGCGATGAAATCTTCGAGCGCTGCCGGGTCATGGATGCCGACATTGAAATCGCCATCGGTGGCCAGCAGGATGCGTGAGATCTCGCCCTCGCCCGCCATGTTCTCGGCCACCGAATAGGCCTGTTCCAGCCCTGCTTGCCCCGCAGTCGCGCCGCCCGCGTCCAGCCGGTCGAGTGCGGCGAGGATCTTGCCTCTCTCGCCGGCCGGTGTCGGCTCCAGAACCTGCCCGGCGCTGCCGGCATAGGTGACGATGGCGACCTCGTCCTCGGCGCGCAGCTCGCCCAACATCAGCCGCAGCGACTGCTTCAGGAGCGGGAGCTTGTCGGGGGTCTGCATCGAGCCGGAGGTGTCGATCAGGAAGACGAGGTTGAGCGGCGGACGATCCGCCAGCGCCGGAAGCGCGCCTTGCAGGCCGATATGCAGGATCTGCGTGTCCGGGTTCCACGGCGTGGGGCTGACGCCGAACGTGGTCTCGAACGGCGCGTCGTCCGGTTCGGGGGCCGGATAGGCATAGGGGAAGTAGTTCACCATCTCCTCGATTCGCACGGCCCCGGCGGGCGGCAGGCTGCCATTCATCAGCGAGGAACGGATAACCGACCAGGACGCGGTGTCGACATCGACGGAGAAGGTCGAGACCGGCTGCTCGGAGACGGCGGTCACGCCGGAGGGGTCTTCATTTGCGAATGCTTCGGTATCGGCATCGACCGGCGCGGGGCGGGCATCGCTGTCGGCCGTGAGCGCGCGGGAGACCACGCTGGTCTTCGGCGCGGCGCGAGACAGCTCAAGGCGGCGCTCGACCGTCAGGGACTGGTCCACCAGGGGTGACGGCGGCGCGGCCGAAGACAAGTCCATCGCCAGCTCGGCTTCGGCGAGGACCGGTTCGTCCAGCAGGACAGGCGCCTCGGGCGCGCTGTCGATGTCCAGGTCGAGGGCGCCATCCGGGCCGGGGCCGAAGGCGGTGTCCTGCGGCAGGACGATCAGGAGTGCGAGGCCGGCGGTAACGAGGCCAGTGGTGGCGGCGAGGCCGGCGCGGGTCGTGAGGGCGTGGATCATCGAAATTCCTCCATCAATCAGGCGCCCCAAGGCGGGGCGGCTGTTGGAGGGACGCGGCTCGGCCGGCGATCCTTGGGCGGCGTCTGAAATTTCCGGAGTCTCCTCGAATGCCGAGTCGAACGCCGAGATTGCGGCGGCGAGGTCGCTTTCCCTGCGGGTCGGCTCGGCCGCCTGCGGGAGGGATTTCAGGGCGGCCCGGAGCCGCTCGAGATCGTCTGTCATTGCTCTTCCTCCGCCAGGGTGCGCAGGGCTTTCTTCACTTCGGACATGCGCCAGGCAACCGTCCCTTCCGACAGGCCGAGCACCGTGGCGGCCTCGGCCTGCGTCAGCTCCTCCGCGAGGATCAACACGGCGGTGTCCCGCAGGTCCGGCTTGAGCCGCCCCATCGCCTGTTCGAGCCAGCCAAGCGCGTCGCAGGTCTCCGCATCGCTTGCGCGGCGCGCGATTTCCCAGTCGCCCCAGCCATCCGCCGCCTTCGCATGGGTCGCGGCCCGGCGGCGGCGGTCATGCGCGGCATTGACGGCGACACGGTAGAGCCAGGTCGTGAAACGGGCCTCGCTGCGGAAGCTCTTCAGCTTTGCCGGCAGGGCGAGGCAGATATCCTGCGTCAGGTCCTCGGCCTCGGCCCGCAGCCCGGTCAGGCGCATGGCGAAGGCGAACAGCCTGTCGTAATGCCGCGCCAGGAGCGCGGCGAAGGCGTCCCGGTCGCCGCTTCCGGCGGCCCTTGCCAGGGCATCGTCATCGGTTGTCATGCGCATGTCACCCTGTCTGACGGGCGCGAAAAGGAAATCCTTGGAGCAAGGGACCGGTTTTTCCCGGGGCGGTCAATGAGAGAGATGCGGACGTTCTTTGCACATGCAAAAAATGGGAACGGTAGCCATGCCAGTGCCTGCCCGTGGGGTGGCGTTACAACACCCGTGGTCTGCACTTTATCCCGGCCAAACCCGGAGAAGTTCAATCCGTTGTGCGCGGATGACAAAACGCCAGCCCGCCGGGACGGGCAGGCGCTGGCATGGCGGCTTCGCCTTGTTTCCATGCCAATAGGCGCGCAGCCCCAATGTCCGTAAACGGCTCTTAGCGGTATCCGAGAGCCCCGCTTTCGGGCCCGGTGCCTCCTGCACCCTGGCCCAAAACCAGCCGCAGACTACTCGAATTCCATCTCCTCATAGACCCGACCCGCATTCTTCGTCGCCAGTTCCTCGAACGTATCGAGGGTCCGGTACGCCTCCTGGTCGACGTAATAGGCCTCGGCCAGGTCACCGCCATTCTCGAGATGTTCGCCGATCTTCTCGCGCAGATGCGTCAGGTACCCATGCGTGTAGCGCCGCACCTGGTCCATATTGGTCGGATGGCCGTGTCCCGGGATCACGTAGATCGCCCCAAGCGGCTCGAACTCGTTTTCCCAGGTCTCGATCCATTCCGAGGTGACCGTGTCCGCGAAGATCGGCAACATGCGCTCATGAAAGGCGATGTCGCCGGCAATCACCAGCCCTTTCTCGGGCAGCCAGACCTGCGTGTCACCGGGACCATGGGCCGGGCCGAGATGCAGCACCTCGATCTTCGTGTCCCCAAGCGAGGCGTCATAGCTGTCCTCGAAGGTCAGGGTCGGCCCCTGGATCTCCGTCCCCTCGGCCTTGTCCTTGTTGTAGCGGATCATGTTGTCGAGGATCTGCTGGCCATATTCCTCGACCTCATGGGCGGCATCGACATGACCGAGAATCGGCACGCCCTGTTCGGCCCAGTAGGAATTGCCGAGCACGGCATGCCCCTGCCCGTTCTCGTTGATCACCAGCTTCACCGGCAGATCGGTCACCGCCTTGATCTCCTCGTGCAGCGCCTCGGCCAGGATCGCCGCCGCGCCACCATTGACGACGACCACGCCCTCGGAGGTCACGATGAAGCTCAGGTTGTTGTTATGCCCGGTATTTTCATAGGTCGGCGGCGCCGTCGCCCCGATCGCCGAGAACACGCCGGGGATCACCTCGACCGGCTTCGAATAAAGCGGGCTCTGCGGGTACTGGTCTGCGATATCCTCGCTGGCCGCGGCCGAAAGCGGCACGGCGGCAAGCGTCAGCACAAGGCGCGAAATCTGATACATGAAACATCCTCCCTTTGCGCACATATTCCGATTCCGGAATTCAAAGTCCAGATAAAAGCTGTCGCAGCCGCGGCTTTGGCCCGGGCGCGCCCCTAGGCAGCGGGGCTTCGGGGCCATATGTGTTGGCCGGGCAGCGAAAGAGGGTCCTGTGGTTATCGGTAGATTGGCGGACGGATTGGTTCAAGGCGTCGAGGATGCAGGCGCCGCGCTGTCGGAGGCGTTGTTCGAGCCGGTGATCCGCGTCGGCGTGACCGGCTTCGCGCGGGCGGGCAAGACCGTCTTCATCACCTCGCTGGTCGCCAACCTGATGGATCGCGGCCGTATGCCCGGCCTCGCCGCCGCGGCCGAAGGCGCGATTTCCGGGGCCTGGCTGCAGCCGCAACCCGACGACACCGTCCCCCGCTTCGCTTTCGAGCAGCATCTCGCCGCGCTGACCGGTCCCGCGCCGCATTGGCCCGAACCGACAAGCGCGGTCTCGGAGCTGCGCCTCTCGCTCAAGGTGCAACCGCGCGGCATGCTCGGCGCGCTGTCCGGCCCGCGTACAATCCATCTCGACATTATCGACTATCCCGGCGAGTGGCTGCTGGATCTCGAACTGATGGACCAGAGCTATGACGAATGGTCCGCCGAGATCCTCGCCCGCGCCGAACCTCGCAGCGCGGCCGCGCCATTCCTGGAAACGCTGCGCGAGACCGACAGCAGCGCCGAGTTCACCGAAACCGCTGGTCAGGCGCTGGCCGAAGCCTATACCGGCTATCTCCGCGCCGCCCGCGCCGACGGGTTCTCCGACTGCACGCCGGGCCGTTTCCTGATGCCCGGCGAGATGGCCGGTTCGCCTGCACTGACCTTCGCCCCCCTGCCCCGGCCGGAAACGCGCAGCCCGCGCGGCGCGCTGCGGCGCGAGATGGAACGCCGCTACGAGGCCTATAAATCCCGCGTCGTCAAACCCTTCTTCCGTGACCACTTCGCCCGGATCGACCGCCAGGTTGTCCTTGTTGACCTGCTCGGCGCCATCCATGCCGGGCCGGCGGCAGTCGAGGATCTCGGCCGCTCGATGAACGACATCCTTGGCGCCTTCCGCCCCGGTCGAAATGCCTGGCTGACCCGGCTTCTGGGCCAGAAGCGTGTCGAGCGTATCCTCTTTGCTGCCACCAAGGCCGACCATATCCACCACAGCCAGCACGGGCAGATGACCGCGATCATGGAGGCGATGCTGCGCCAGGCCCGCGACCGCGCCGACTTCGCCGGCGCCAAGACCCGCGCCATGGCCATCGCCTCGCTGCGCGCCAGCGTCGAGGAGACGCGGCAGGTCAATGGCGCAGAGCTTGGCATGGTGCGCGGGCGGCTGGAGGACGGGCGCGAGGCTGTGCTCTATCCCGGCACGTTGCCCGACGATCCGTCCCGCCTGCTCGTGCCCGCGCAGCAAGGCGCTGAACGCTGGCTCGATGGCGACTATTCGGTGATGAAATTCGGCCCCGCCGCCTCGACGCTGAAACCCGGCGAGGGCCCGCCGCATATCCGGCTCGACCGGGCGGCGGAGTTCCTGATCGGGGACAAGCTGCGATGAGTTGCGCCGCGCCTTTAGACGAGACATCGCCGGACGGCCGGCAGGAAGGAAGCCGCGCATGAGCGAGACACCGAAAGGTCCGGTCCTGATCGAGATCGACGCGCAGGACACACCTGAGTCCACACCGATTCCCGGCCCGGCCGACGCGCCGCCTGTGCCCGACGCGGTGGAGCTGCCGCAAGGCGTGGCGATGCAACAGGCGATCACCCTCGCCAGCCGCCGCCCCTCGCGGATCGGTCGGTTCTTCTGGGCCGCAGCGCTGAGTTTCGTGACCTTCGCCGCCTCGGTCGCAGCCTGGGATTTCGTCACCTCGATGTTCGGTCGCAATTCGGCCCTCGGCACGCTGGCGCTCGGACTGTTCGGCGCGGTGCTGCTGAGTCTCCTGCTGATGGCGCTGCGCGAGGCGGCGGGGTTTTTCCGCCTGACGCGGCTCGACAAGATCCATCGCGACGCCAATGCCGCCTTGACCACCGACGATCTCGCGGCGGCGCGCAGCGTGGCGGAGCGGCTGGACGGTCTATATGCGGGACGCCGCGAGCTGGACCTTGCACGCGAGCGTTTCAAGACCCGGGCGAGCGAGCAGTTCGACGCCGATGCGCTGCTGGGCCTCGCAGAGACAGAATTGCTGGCGCCGCTGGACGAGGCGGCGCGGCGCGAGGTCGAAACCGCGGCCCGCCAGGTCGCCACGGTGACCGCCATCGTGCCGCTGGCGCTGGCCGATGTCGTGACCGCGCTCCTGTCGACCACGCGCATGATCCGGCGGGTCGGGGAAATCTATGGCGGACGCGCGGGCACGCTTGGCAGCCTGCGCCTGACGCGCTCGGTGCTGACCCATCTCGTTGCCACCGGCGCTGTTGCCGTGGGGGACGACCTGATCTCCTCGATGGCCGGCGGCGGGCTGCTCAGCAAGCTGTCGCGGCGCTTCGGCGAAGGCGTCGTGAATGGCGCGCTGACGGCCCGCGTGGGCGTGGCCGCCATCGAGGTCTGCCGGCCGCTACCCTTCCACAGAGCGCAAAAGCCGTCCGTCTCGCGCATCATCAAGCGTGCGCTGGCCGGATTGTTCGGCTCGGGAGAAAAGGCCGACGAAGGCTGACCCCAAGGGCTTCCTGACACTACCGGAATTCCTGCGAATGCGGACTGCGCCAAGGGGAGCCCTGACAGCCTCGCGATCTCGCTCCGAAGCCTATTGCTTCGGCGGGATCGAATAGGTCAGCGAGGCCCGCGCGACCGGGGCCGGCTCGCCTGCCGAAAACACGAGCCCGTCACCAACCGCCAGAACGCGCCCCAGCTTGAGCAGGCGCAGCTCGCAGAGCAGGTCGCGCCCCGCCGCCGGCTTGCGCATGAAGTCGATGGCGCAATTGGTCGTCACCGTCAGCGCCTCTGCGCCAATCCGGCTCATCACCGCGAGATACATCGCGCAATCGGCCAGCGTGAAGATCGACGGCCCGGAGACCGTCCCGCCCGGACGAAGATGTTTCTCCCCGATCCGCAGCCGCAGGACGATCCCATCCTCCGTCAGCCGCTCGACGTCGAAATCCCCGGCCACCTGGGGAAATATCTCCGCCAGTAGCGCTTCGAGCTGCCTTTCGTCGAGAACTGCCCGCATCGTCCCTCTCTCGTGAAATCCTGAAAAACCGCGAATGCCGCCGGTCACCGGCTCAGAGCACACCCAATGTCATGTTCTGCCACATCCCCCAGAAGGCGGTCACGAAGATCGAGACCATGCCAAGCACCTGGGTCAGGAAGCGATGCATCTGGAGTTTCTGGTGGAGCCCCGCGCCATCGGCGTCGCGAATCTTCTTCGCGGTGCGCACCGACAGCC
The DNA here is from genome assembly GCA_947497945.1 of uncultured Tropicimonas sp. Classification (GTDB taxonomy): domain Bacteria; phylum Pseudomonadota; class Alphaproteobacteria; order Rhodobacterales; family Rhodobacteraceae; genus Tropicimonas. The sequence goes on from CANMIP010000003.1 coordinate 214,830, forward strand.
AGGTCAGCAGCCCCATCGGCGCTGTCAGAAAGAACACGGCCTGGGCGAATTCGACACCATAGGCAAAGCCGAGCAGCGCCAGCACCGTCAGGCCGAAACAGCCGATCGCGATGATCCAGATCCCCGCCGTGTCCATGATATAGAGAATGCGATTGACATTGACCCGCACGATATCGTGCAGATCCGCCTCCGCTTCGCCACCGAAACGCCGGGCGCGTGTGATCATGTCGAAGGGGACGCCGATGACCCAATGGCTGGAGGTCGACCAGAGAACAGCCAGCGCAATCCAGTACCACAGGTTCGAGAAGGACCGCATGTCGATCAGTTCGAACGCCGTCTGATACCAGTCCTGCACCGGATAGCTCCTGTCGATACCGCGACCCGCCGGACCCTTTCCGCCTGCGCGTAGCCTGACCTAGCTTTCCTTGCGAAGCGGCGCAAGCCAGCCCGGCCACCGCGCGCTTGGGAACCCTTGAGATAGAAGCCGATCCGTGCAACCTGACCCAGACTGCGACCGAAAAACCACAGCAAGATCCCAGAACGGAGGCCAGCAGATGCGCCCCAGCCAAGCCCCCTTCCCCGCCACCCGTCACCGCCGCTTGCGCAGCACAGCACCGCTGCGCGCGCTGGTGCGGGAGAATGTCCTGACGCAGGACGACCTGATCTGGCCTGTCTTTGTCCGCGATGGCGAGGGCGTGCGCGAGGAAGTCCCCTCGATGCCCGGCGTCCTGCGCCGCTCGGTGGACCTGACGGTGGAGGCCGCGGCGGAGGCGGCGGAGCTTGGCATCCCGGCGATCTGCCTCTTCCCCTATACCGATCCTGCGCTCAAGACCGAGGATTGCGCCGAGGCCTGGAACCCGGAGAACCTCTCCAACCGCGCCATTCGGGCGATCAAGGCCGAGGTGCCCGGCATCGCCGTGATGACCGATATCGCGCTCGATCCCTATAATATCAACGGCCATGACGGCTATGTCGTCGATGGCGAGATCGTCAATGACGAGACGGTCGAGGCGCTGGTGAAGATGGCGCTGGCCCAGGCCGATGCCGGGGCGGACATTCTCGGCCCCTCGGACATGATGGATGGCCGGATCGGCGCCATGCGGGCCGCGCTGGAGGCCGCCGGGCACCGCAATGTGACGATCATGTCCTACGCGGCCAAATATGCCTCTGCCTTCTATGGCCCGTTCCGCGACGCGGTTGGCGCCTCGGGCGCGCTCAAGGGCGACAAGAAGACCTACCAGATGGATCCGGCCAATACCGACGAGGCGCTGCGCCTGATCGAACGGGACCTGAGCGAGGGCGCGGATATGGTCATGGTCAAGCCGGGGATGCCCTATCTCGACATCTGCCGCCGCGTGAAGGAAAGCTTCGGCGCGCCGACCTTCGCCTACCAGGTCTCGGGCGAATACGCGATGATCGAGGCGGCCGCGGCCAATGGCTGGCTCGATGGCGAGAAGGCGATGCTGGAGAGCCTGATGGCCTTCAAGCGGGCCGGCTGCGACGGCATCCTGACCTATTTCGCACCGCGCGTTGCGCGCCTGCTGAAGGACGGGTGAACCGCCGACCGGAGCGCGTTCAGCGGTTTGCAGCCCCGGAATAGCGATGAACCGGCCCGAAGCCTAGAAGCGGCATGGCCTTGGCATGGAATCGAGACCGAAGGCTGCCCTCTCTCGGCCCCAGCCCGCGCTCTTCGGCCCGTCGCGGCGGACCAGCGCCCTGTTGACGCAAGCGCCCCCCGGTTGATGTTGCCGAACACGTTGCCACGGGGCGCGGCTGCCAAGTCCTTTCCCGGCACAGGCAGCGGTCCCCCGTTCCGTCCGCAAGACCGCCGATTTCCTGCGCAGATCGAGGGCGCCCCCACTGCCGGTGTTGCATCCGACATTGAGAACAAAACATGAACGCACTATACTCCCCCCATGTCCAGCCATGCCGCCCTGCTCTCCCGCGCACCGCATTCCGGTCGCCCCGCCCTGCCCATCCTGGGCGAGATGTCCCTGACGCTGGCGCGGGTGCACGAGCTCTGCGGCGCGGCGCGGCGGAGCCTGGCGCTGGAGGTGGCCGCTGCACGCACAGGCCCGGTTCTCTGGATCGTGCCGGGCTGGGGCGCGGAATGGCTCAATGGCGAGGGGCTCTGCGAACGGGTCGATCCCGGCCGGCTTCTGATACTGCGCGCGCAACGCGCCGAGGATCTGCTCTGGACCATGGAGGAAGCGCTGCGCAGCGGGGCGGTGCCGCTGGTCGTGGCCGAACTGCCCGTCCCTCCGGCACTGACGCCGGTGCGCCGGCTGCATCTCGCGGCCGAGACCGGTGCCGATTCCGGGACCGGCCTGCCCGCCCCGATCGGCCTGCTGCTGACCCCGGGAGAGGGTGGCGCGCCGGGGATCGAAAGCCGCTGGTCATTTGCGCCCGCCCATGCCCCCGGCCGATCCGCCTGGACCCTGGACCGCCTACGCAGCCGCATCGCCCCCCCGGCGCGCTGGCAGATACAGGAAGGCCCGCCGGACCGGGACGGTCGGCGCCGCCTCCAGCCGGCCCCGCGCTGAAAAGCCATCGCCTCGCAAGGGCTTCGCCCCCGGAACGAAACCGGGCGGCGCCATCGGCACCGCCCATTCAAACTGATTTACAAACCCGTCGCCTGCAGCGCAGGCGGAAAGATCACGTCTCGGCGTCCGGAGTCGCCTCAGGCACGATCGGCTTGGGAAGCGCCTTGCTGCCAGCGCCGCTCAGCGGATCGTCCTGGCGCTGCACGGAGCCTTCGAAATGCGCGCCGCTCTCGATGGCGATGGTCTTGTGGATGATGTCGCCCTCGACCTTGGCCGTCGAGGTCAGGCGGACCTTCAGGCCCCGCACGCGACCGGCGATATGACCGTTGATCACCACGTCATCCGCGACGCATTCGCCCCGGATCGTCGCATTCTCGCCGATCGTCAGCAGATGAGCGCGGATATCGCCCTCGACCGTTCCCTCGACCTGGATGTCTCCAGAGGTCTTGAGATTGCCGACAATGGTCAGGTCCGAGGAAAGCACGGATGCCGGCGGTTTCGCCTTGGGCATGCTCGGCTTCGTGTCCAGACCCGGCACAGCCGGCTTCTTGGCGGCCTCGGGCACCTTGGAGGTTTCGGGTTCCTTTGCCGGGCCGGGCTCGTTGATTCGGCTCTTAGAAAACATCTTTGGCTGCCTTGATAAAGTTCATCGGGTTCACAGCCGTTCCGTTCACGCGCACTTCGTAGTGCAGATGCGTGCCGGTCGACCGTCCGGTGTTCCCCATATCACCTATCCGCTGGCCTTTCGAGACCCTTTGACCTTCCGACACCCGCAGCTTGGACATATGGGCATACCAGGTTTCGATCCCGAACTCGTGCCGGATCTTGACCATGCGGCCGAAGCCGGAGTGCCAACCCGCTTTCACAACAACACCATCCGCAGTCGAATAGATCGGCGTGCCGTGGCCGGCCGCGAAATCGGTGCCGTTATGCATCCGCCCCCAACGCGGCCCGAAGCCCGATGTAAAGCGGAAGCTGCTCTTCAGCGGCATCGCGAAAGGCGCCTTCTCGGCGGCGATTCGGTACAGGTTCATCCGGTCCAGCCCCTTCAGAAGGGAGTTGGCGCGGGACTCGTCCGCCGTCGGCTCCATGCCCTTGGTAGAGAAGGTGATCGGTGTCAGCGGGCCGCCCTGGCCGGAATAGCCGCGCTTGACCGTGTCCAGCAGCCGCGAGGGCGGCAGGCCGGCCTTGGTGAACATCTTCTCGAGCGGCGCGACGGAAACGGTCAGCGCCTCTTCGAGCTGGGTAAAGATCCTGTCGTTGCGATCGAGGATCATGTCGCGCTCGAACCTGGCCTCCTCGGCCTCCTCCAGCGCCAGCTCGGCCCGTGCGAACATGCTGTCGCGCTCCTCGGCGGTGCGCTCCAGCGCCTCGTTGAGGAAGGCGACCGTCGTGTCGACCTCGGCCAGCGAATTCCGCTCGGCCTCCGCCTCGGCGCGTCCTTCAAGGATAGCCACCGCCTGCTCGACCTCGCCGCGCGCGCCGTCGCGTTCTTTCATGGTCCGGCGCAGGGTGCTCTGGATCACGCCGATGCCGGTTTCCAGTTCGCGGCGGCGATCCTCGGATGTCAGCAATTGCGACTGCATGTCGGAGATCTGGTTCAGCGCGGCGTTGAAACGCTCATGCGCGGCCAGCGCCTCGACCTCGGCCGATTCCCGGGCCAGCGACAACGCGTTGAGCCGCTCCTCGTAGAGCGCCTGGTCGCGCTGTGCCTGCTCGCGCGCATTGCCCGCGCCGATGCTCTCCATCAGCAGGACGGAAGAGGCCAGGATGGCCCAGGCGATCGTCGCCGCAGAGCCGAACAGGACCAGTGCCTGCGTGCCTGGCCGCAGCCGGATAAAGCGCGTCTGTTCGCTTTCCGAACGCAGGAATAGTCGCTGCTCCGGAAACCATCGTTCGAAAAAGCTGTGAATTCGGTCACTCGGTCGCGTACGCAAAGGCCCGTCCCGTCCCCTGGATCTCTTGTTTTTTTGTCAGCCGGTTCACGCCGTCCCCATCGGCAACCTGCTTACAGGGGCTTAGGACCTGTGCAGAATTCGTGCAAGAAATTTGAAGCTTTTCTATTGTCGCACCCGGGGTGCTGCCGCGAATCGGCAAGTTTTCGCCGATTCCTTTCGCGTTATCAGGTAATTCGGAGCGGTTTCGCGCCACGCGCTCAACCTATGGGATAATTCCTGCTCAAAACGCGACCGGTGCAGGAATTCACGCTTCATGCGTCATTCACTCCCGCCGGTCGCGATGGCGGCGCATCAGGCGGCCGATGGTGAAGGAGGTGCGCGGCGCATAGACATAGGGCGTCCGCTCCTCGACGGTCGGACGCGCGCGCATCCGGGCAAGGCCGAAAACGACCAGCGTCGCATGGGCGATTGCGATCATGACGAAGAGCGCGGCCGGACCGTAGGCCGCGATGAGGGTCGAGGAGAGAAGCGGCGCGCCGATCGCACCAAGGGCGAAGAAGAACATCAGCGCGGCAGAGAGCTCGACCCGCTGGTGGCTCTCGGCGAAGTCATGCGCGTGGGCGGCGGAGACCGAAAAGATCGGGAAGGAGACCAGCCCGAAGACGAAGGCATTGCCGAAGATGACCGCATCGGAGGCGGTGCCGATGGAGACGGTCGCGAAACAGGAGCCGATGGCGGCGACCGAGAGCCCGATCAGGACCCAGCGTCGGTCGAACTTGTCGGCGAGCCATCCGACGGGGAACTGCGCCAGCGCGCCGCCGAGCACCCAGGCCGCGAGGAACCAGGCGATCTGGCTCGGCAGCAGACCGACCTCCTGCCCGTAGACCGGCCCGATCATCCGGAAGGAGGCCGAGGAAACGGCAGCAACCACGACGCCGGCCGCCGAGAGCGGCGAGAGGCGCAAGGCAAGCCCGGGGCGCAGGCGCGGCGCCGTCGGCGTGCTGGGCTGACGCACGGTGGACAGGGTGATCGGGAAGATCGCCGCGCAACAGATCAGCGCCAGCAGGTTGTAGGAGAGATAGGCCGCCGGGGCGAGCACGCCGATGAGCAGCTGCGCCCCCAGGTTTCCCATCGTGTCGACCACGCGATAGATCCCCATGACGCGGCCACGATTGGCATTGCGCAGCTTCGATTGCAGCCAGGCTTCGATGACAGTGTAGGCGCCGGCAACGCAGAGGCCGGTGGCGATCCGCATCCCAGCCCAGGCAAGCGGGTGGACCAGCATCATATGCGCGAGCAGGCCGATGGCGCCGGTTGCGGTGAAGGCGGCAAAGGCGCGGGAATGGCCGACCGACCCAATCAGCCGCGGCGCCCACCAGCAGCCGATGAAGAAGCCGATAAAATGGGCCGAGCCAAGCAGGCCGATCTGGGCGGTGCTGAAACCGAGTTGCAGGCCCGACAACGCATCCAGCGGGCCGACGCCCCCCGACGAGAGTTGCATCAGGAGGACAGACAGGAAGAGGGCAGCGAAGGAGATGAGCAGGCGCATTGGGAGATTCGGCTTGGGGTCGCTTCGGGGTGGCGTCTTGCCGGCCCCGGGTCTGGTCCGTTCGCGACTTGATTGCGCAAATGCGTCATGTTTCTGTGCTCGAAAGATCGCCCCTCCCCGAGACGCATTGTGTTGTGTAATCAGAACGACAGGTGACGGACCTCGCCTTGCGGTGGAAGAACCTCAGCGTGGCCCTGTGTTCCGGTGCCGGAGGTTGAAAGGAGCCCCCCTTGCCTGTTGTCGCGAAGATCCTTCCGAAGGCCAATCTTGTCTATGCACGATATTCCGGGACAGTGCTCCTTGACGAGATCCGCGCAGAAATGGCCCGGACATTCGGCGACCCGGCCTATCATCCGTCGATGAACGAGATCGGTGACCTGCGCCAGACCGAGGAGATCGATCTCCGCTTCCCCCAGATGCTGGCCCATGCAAATGCGGTCGTGGCGTTGAATGAGCGCAGCAAGACGCGCAAGTCGCTCCTGCTCGTCGCCGATAGCAGTCTGCGCTATGGAATGGCCCGCATGTTCCAGAGCCTTGCCGAACGGGACGGCGCGAACCTGCAGGTGCATGTCGTGACCACGCTGACCGAAGCCGAACGCATCCTCGGCCTCGACCCGCTTGGTTTCTGAAGGCGACACGGTCTCCCCCCCGTGGCGGGCCCCGAGCGGATCGCCCCGGCGCGGACCCGTGACCTTCACTCCGGGTGGATCAACGCGCGTCGGTAGAGATGCCAGGTCGCATGTCCGAGAACCGGCAGGGCAATGAAGAGGCCGAGAAAGGCCGGGATCATCGCCAGCACCACGTAGACCGCGATGATGATCGCCCAGAGGAACATGACGGCGAAATTCTCCCTTACCGCCTCGAAGCTCAGCAGCATGGCTGTCATGAAGTCAATTTCCTTGTCGACAAGCAGCGGCAGCGAAAAGGCCGTCAGGCCGAAGAGGATGAAGCCCAACACGCCGCCCACGGCCATCTCCACCGCGATCATTGTCAGCCCGTTCGCGGTCAGGAAGACCTCGAACGACGACGTCACGTTGGTCATGACCGAAAGCCCCATGAAGAGCGCGAAGATCATGTGGGCGAGGAAGGAATAGAACAGGAAATAGATCACGATGATCGCGCCGATCCAGGGGATCTGGCGGTCCTTCTCTTTCCAGATCACGCCGAAGATCTGGTAGAGATCCAGCGGCTTGCCAAGCTCGATACGCCGGCTCGTCTCGTAGAGCCCGACAGCGGCGAAGGGCGCGAGCAGCGGAAAGCCGAGCGCCAGGATCAGCGTCTGGGAAACGAAGCCGCCCGAGACGAAGAGCAGGATCAACCCGCCCAGCACGTAGACACCGCTGAAAACCAGGCCAAAGCCGGGTGCGCGGCGAAAATCCTTCCAGCCCATGTCGAGCGCGTAGAGAATGTCGGAACGGTCGAGCTCCGCGATATCCGGGCGCGGTGACGCCTGGATCCCGGTTGTGTCTGTCATGTCGGGCCTCCCCTCCCGGCTTTGGCAGGCAATGACGGCCAGAATGCCGCAGATCGCTCAGGATGCACGTGTTTTTTTTGCCGGAATTGGAATTTTTCGCGCAACGCGCCGCGTCTTCGATCTCTTCGCTGCGCTGGACGCTCGGCTTTTGGCCGTGGAGGAAACCGGGCGAAGCCTTGATGGGCACGGAGTCGAGCCGGAGGCGCCGTGCCAGCACCGGACCGTCCCGGCGGTCTGGCGCTTTGCCAGCCTTGTGCAACGCTCCGGTCTTCTTCGGGCCTGGTCTGGATAAAACGCGCTGTACAGATGTTGCGGCGCCAGCCCACGGTCCGACGCTTGCAAGGCTCCTGGTGTGTTCCGTCTCCGGCGCACAGACCGATGGCGCAGTCCTCGACTGTTCGCCGCCCCCTTACGGACATTTGCGCCATGGGGTCGCAAGACGGAAGACCAGCACCTGAAAGCGCCGGTTTCCGTCTCGTCGTCAACTCCGGATGCCGGAAAACCGCTCGGCCCAGTCGGCCCGTTCCTCGTCGCCGATCTTGGCGAAAAGCGTCTCCGGTACGACGAATCCATGCCCCGCCGGCAGGATCGCAACAGCGGTGGCCATGTCCTCGGGCCAGTCGGTCGCATCCGTGCGCATCGCTTCGAGCAAGGTGGCGGACGCATCCGGCAGGAAGGGCGCCGAGATGACCGCATAGACGCGGATCAGGTTGAGCGCGAGACGGATGTCGGCCGCCGCCCGATCCGGATCGGTCTTGAAGGAGGTCCAGGGCGCAGCCCCTTGCAGGAATTCGTTTCCCGCCGCCCAGATCGCCCGCAATTCGGCCGCCGCCTTGCGCACGTCGATCGCGTCCATATGGGCGGTATAGCTCTTCAGCCGCTGGTCGAGCTCTTCCACCAACCGTTGCCCCTCGTCCGTCAACGTGCCGCCGGCCGGGATTTCCTCACCGAATTTCGATCGGCAGAACTTGGTCACGCGCGAGACGAAATTACCCAGAACATCCGCGAGATCCTTGTTCACCCCGCCCTGGAATTTCTCCCAGGTGAACTCGCTATCCGAGGTCTCCGGCGCATTGGAGAGCAGCCACCAGCGCCAGTAATCGGCCGGAAGGATCTCCAGCGCCTGGTCCATGAAGACCCCACGCCCCTGGCTGGTCGAGAACTGCCCGCCATCATAGTTCAGGTAGTTGAAGCTCTTGATATAATCGACCAGCTTCCACGGCTCCTGGCTGCCCATGATCGTCGCCGGGAAGGAGAGCGTGTGGAAAGGCACGTTGTCCTTGCCCATGAACTGGACATAACGCACGTCCTCGGCGCCGGAATCGGTCCGCCACCAGCGCCACCAGTCAGCCTCTTCCAGCCCTTGCGCCTCGGCCCATTCGGCCGCGCAGGCGATATATTCGATCGGCGCGTCAAACCAGACATAGAAGACCTTGCCCTCCATGCCCGGCCAGTCCTCGTCGCCCTTCTTCACCGGGATGCCCCAGTTGAGATCCCGCGTGATGCCGCGATCCTGAAGGCCGTCGCCGTCATGCAGCCATTTCTTGGCGATGGACGTGGTCAGGATCGGCCAGTCGGCCTTGCTGTCGATCCAGGCGTCAAGATCGTCCTTGAGCGCCGATTGGCGCAGGTAGAGATGCTTGGTCTCGCGGACTTCCAGATCGGTCGAGCCGGAAATGGCCGAGCGCGGATCGATCAGGTCGGTCGGGTCGAGCTGCTTGGTGCAGTTCTCGCACTGGTCGCCACGGGCCTTGTCATATCCGCAATTCGGGCAAGTGCCTTCGATATAGCGGTCCGGCAGGAAGCGGCCATCGGCATGGGAATAGACCTGCTTTTCGGACACTTCCTCGATAAGGCCATTCTCCGCAAGCTTGCCTGCGAAATACTGGGTCAGCCGGTGGTTCTGCGCAGAGGAAGACCGACCGAAATGATCGAAACTGAGCCGGAAACCGGCGGCCAGCTTGGCTTGGGTACGGTGCATCTGGGTGCAATACTCATCCACTGGCATGTCTGCCTTGGCCGCGGCGAGTTCGGCCGGGGTGCCGTGCTCGTCCGTGGCGCACAGAAAGAGCACCTCGTTGCCGCGCGCGCGCATGTAACGGGCGAAAAGGTCTGCGGGAAGCTGGCTTCCGACAAGGTTCCCGAGATGCTTGATCCCGTTGATATAGGGGATGGCCGAAGTGATGAGAATGCGCGGCATGCGTGGCGTGCTCCGTTTCTTTTGCGGCAGCCTTTAGCCGATGCCGGACGAAAGCACCAGCACGCAGACCGAAGCGGGCGGCCAGACGGGCCCGGTGGATCAGACCTCTCGTTCGCCACCGCAGAGGGGCGAAGATGACCCGGATCGTTGAAACGCCCCGATGCGCCAAAGGTTTCTGGCCGACAGTGGCGAAACCCCATGTGACAGGACACCAAATCCAACCGACCTTCCCCCGGGGCCCGAGGGTGGGCGGATCGGATGGTTCCAGGCAAAGGCGGGGATTGGCAGGACCGGTCGGCCACTATCCGGGCGCAGAGACGGCAACCGGTTTTAGGCACCTCCGAGGACCAGGCCTTCTCTTGGGCCGCAGGTCGAGTTGCGTCCGGTCTCGACCTGCAATTCGGCGTGATCGACATCTTCCTTCGTCGAGGCTGGAGAATTCCCTCAGGGCCACAAGGTCCTTGAGACTATCGGCCACCGGCTCCGACGACCATCATTGCAAGACAGAAAGCAAACCGAAGGTCGCCCTCACCAAGGACCGCGCAAAAGGTTCCGAAACCCCGGGCACGAGACCATTGGACGGAAAAGAGACATCACTTCGCGCCGTATTGTCCCAGAAATTCGACTTCTCCATGGAACTGGAAGACCGTCATGATTGCCACGGTTTCTCCCGCTTCGAGGTCTCGGGGGTCTCCTGCTGTCAGAACAGTTCCACTTCCGAGCCGGAAGTCTTCGTCTCCACTGGGGGAGGAGCTACCTCTGGAATCTCGGAGACGTTCATCAATGTCTGCTGCCGGGCCTTGCCGGTCACCGGCCAGAACTGAATGCGCCGTCCCGCATCTCCCCTCAGGCTTGACGCGACACAGGGGATGTTTTCGCGGTGACAGAACTCCTCGACGAATACGGAGTTGGCCTCGCCAATATCACTCAATCCGGCAATCATCCGCGCGCCGCCAAACAGCTTGGCTTTCAACCTCTCCCGCTCGGCGCCGCGGCGCAGAAGGGCGTTGATCAGGAGCTCCATTGCGTTCGTTCCATGCGATTTGGAGATCAGATCGCCACCACGCCCATCCGGCAGAAGGATATGGTTCATTCCTCCCAGACCGGAGACCGGATCCCAGAAACATGACGCCACGCAGGATCCAAGAACCGTTGTGATCATGGTCTCTGGGCAATCAGAAACCGCATATTCGCCTTGAGTGATATGCAACACCCGTCCTCTTTTCACGATCTCTTCACTCCGGATGGATTGTTCTTTCGATTGCTCGATTTTTCCAGAATTGCAGCTGCGATCTTGTCCAATGGGAGGACCTGTTCGACCCCTCCGATTTCTGCAGCCACCCTCGGCATTCCATAGACAACAGAACTGCTCTCGTCCTGAGCGATGGTATGCGCCCCTGCCTTGCGCAGATCCAGCATCCCGTGCGCCCCGTCGCGGCCCATCCCGGTCAACTGGACTGCAACGCATTGGCCTGCGAAACCCGCCGCAGACCGATATAGCATGTCAACGGACGGACGGTGCCCGGAAACCTTTTTTCCTGGCGTCAGCCTGCTGGACAGGCGATCGCTTCGCTTGACGATCCCCAGATGGCAATCTCCGCCGGGCGCGATCCGAACCATCCCCTGAAGCAACACTTCGCCATCCCGCGCCAGGGCGACATCCGGCTCCACGCGCTTTGCAAGCCGGTCGGAAAAGCTCTCCAGGAATGTCTCGGGCATATGTTGTGTGATTAGGGTCGGCGGGCAGTTTGCCGGGTATCCGGCCAGCAGACGTTCCAGCGCGTCGACCCCCCCCGTTGAGGCCCCGATCAGAACCACGCGGCCATTCCACTGAAACTCCGAAGGCGGCTTGGAAACTGGCCCATTCCCGCCAGGCACACGCGCGTTGGACGCGACATAGACGCGTTCGGCGAGGGACAGGATCGTATCCGGAGACGTCGCCGTCGGCTTTCCAATACAGTCGATCGCTCCAATCGACAGCGCCTCGATCGCAGCGACGCTGCCCTTGTGGGTCTCGGTGGAGAACATAACGACCGGAAGAGGCCTGAGGCGCATGATCTTCTCAAGAAAGGACAGCCCGTCCATTCGAGGCATCTCGACATCAAGCGTGAGAACATCCGGGTTTGTCCGCTTGATGACGTCGCGCGCCTCGTAAGGATCCGCAGCCTCACCAACGACCGTGAAACGACCATCATCCAGCAAGTGTTTTCGGACAAGCGCTCTCATCACTGCAGAATCGTCTACGACCACCACGCTTTTCTTTGTCATCTTTCGAATATCCTTGCTCTACCAATCCTGCTTCGGAGCCAGGCAAATCATGCCGCCATCCGCCCGTCCTGATCCCTTCGATCCGCTTGCGGAACCGGGGGATCGAGCGCACCATTCAAACGGGTATCCCAGCGCGCGCCCGGTTCGATTCTCCCTGCGCGATTGCAGTTCCAGACCGACAAACACCCGGTACAGAGCCCCGCACAGGCACCGGCCGCCCTTGCGGCGGAAAGGACGCTCCGCCCTTGCCCGTCCTCCCCCGGGAAATCCGCCGCTCCGGCAATTGCGGTTGCCGGGTCAGGCCGGGTTTCGGCATACCCGATCAATAGCGCCCCCATCTCCGACGCGGCCCGGACCGCCGGTGCCACACGCGCGTCCGCGCCCACAATTGCCGTCCACAGAGGCTGCGACACCGGTCGCCTACGAGTCTTGATCACGCGCATGTCCCCTGGCCTCCAAACTCGATTTGCCCGATCCGGAGCCGGACGGGCCCTGCGGCCCCGAAAATGCGAGACCGCACGTGATTTCCGCCCACAATTGCGCCGAGGCGTGAATTTTCGCTTAAGTCACACCGGCATTTCAGCGCCCCTGTGTCACAGGTTGACATGGATCATGCCCCGCGCATCGAACCAGTCGCTAGGATCGGTTGCAGCCATGCGTGTCCCTCATCCAACCCAGCGTGCCGCACGGTGTATCGCCAAGACCTGGAGCCACCATGAACCGGATTGAAGAACTGCTCGCCGATCATCCCGACTTCCATGCTTTCGACGATTCGGAGCGCGCGAAACTGGCCCGGCATGCCCGGGTGGAGAGTTTCCCCGCCGGCAGCACGATCTTCCAGGAGGAAGACGAGGCCGAGGAGGTGATCCTGCTGCTGAGCGGCGAGGTCGCGGTGCAGAACACCCTCCCCGGACGTGATCCGGTCCGGATCGAGACCCTGAGCGATGGCGACATCCTCGGCTGGGCATGGCTGATGCCGCCCTTCCGGCGCATGTCCGACGCGATCGCCCTGAGCGATGTCCGGGCCGTCGCGTTGGACGCGGTCGGCGTGCGCGCGCTCTGCAACGCGCATCCCGAGCTCGGCTACCGCCTGTATCAACGTTGGCTGCCGCACCTGGCCGACCGTTTCCGGGCGCAAAGGCTGCAATTGCTCAGCGCCCTGAGCGGTGGCTGAGCGCGCCGGCCATGCCGGGACCAACCGGTCCGGCGCAGGTCAGGCCAGGCAGTCCAGGATCTGCGCCACGAGCTGGTCCGGTACGGAGAGCTGCGGGAAATGTCCGCTGTCCAGCTCGAGCACCCGCCGGCAGCGGGATTGCTCGCTCATCATGCGCTGAAGCTCCGGCGTCACCGTTCGATCCGCGCGACACAGGATATAGTCCCGCAGGATCCGGCCAAACCGGCCATCGCTCAGCCGGACGGGTTCGGTCTGGGCCGCATTCGCCTGTGGCCCAAGAAGCGCCAGCGCCGCCGCCTGCCGGGCCGGGGCGAGGTCCTGGAACAGGATGTCGCGCGCGATCTCCGGGTCGAGCATGGTTGTGCCCTTCTGGGCGCCCGGCCGAACCGCCGGGCCGATCGTCTCCGGCTCCTGGCGCTTGAGCGAGAGCAGGCTCTCGCCATCGCGCGGCAGGAACGCCGCGACATAGATCAGGTGCGAAACCTTTTCCGGCGCCCGTTCGGCCGCTGCGGAAATCGCCATCCCGCCCATCGAATGACCGACCAGCGCCGCCGGCGGCCCGGGGCGCAGCCGCGCGGCCAGCGCCTCGGCATAGTGGCTCAGCGTGACCTCGCCGGGCGGGGTCGGGTCGGCGCCATGCCCCGGCAGATCGACCGCCTCGACATCATGTCCCGCCGCCGAAAGCATCGCCGGCACGATGCCCCATCCAGCCGCCTGCCCCCAGGCGCCATGTACAAGAATGATCCGCATTGCTCCCCCGATCGCGATTGCTTCAAACCCGGCCTTCTGCCGGCCCCGCCATTCGTGCTAGGTCTTGTCGAGATCCAAGACAAGCGGCGGAGCCCATGCGACTGGCCCATATTCAATCCGAGACGCCCGGCGAGATGAACGCAACCCTGCGCGCACTGGCCCGTACGATGTCCGATGGCGGGGCGCGGGTCGTCGGCGCGGTGCAGGTCAACACCGCTGCTGCGGCAGAGGATGCGCCCATCGACATGGACCTGGAGCTGCTCCCGGACGGAGAGGTCATCCGCATCTCCCAGCGGCTTGGCCCCGGATCGAGCGGCTGCCGCCTCGATCCCGCCCAGCTGGAGACGGCGGTCGGCATCTGCAGCCGCCGGCTCGCCAGCGGCGCGGACCTGCTGATTGTCAACAAGTTCGGCGCCCATGAAGCCGAGGGGCGCGGCTTTCGCGACCTGATCGGCGCCGCGCTGGCCGAAGGTGTTCCGGTCGTGGTCGGGGTCGCCCCTGCGAAATTGTCGGCTTTCCAGGAGTTCGCCGGAGAGTTGTCGCAGGAAATACCGTGCGAGACGGAGGCGCTTCGGAACTGGTGCCTCGAAGACGCAAGTTCCGCCCAATAATCCAGCAGCAGCGCACAAGAAACCGGCAGCCGACCCGCCAGCCGGGGCAATGCCGCTCCTGACCCCGCGCTCCGGTTGAAAGCGGCTGCCCACTGGCAGAGCGAGGGATCAAATCAGCCGGAATACCATGCCAGATCGCCTCTCAATCGTTGTCGTCGAACAGGATCGCGAACGCGCGCTCCTGATCGTGGATTCCCTGCGCGCCTCGGGGGATCACGAGATCCATGTCATCTCGGAGCGTCACGGGCTCGCCCGGCTGATCTCCGAGCGCAACCCGGATGTCGTGCTGGTCGATATCGCCTCGCCCTCGCGCGACATGCTGGAAGAGCTGACCCTCGCCTCCTCGCCGCTTGACCGCCCCGTCGCGATGTTCGTCGATCAATCCTCCGACAGCCTCACCCGCGCCGCCATCGAGGCCGGCGTCTCGGCCTATGTGGTCGATGGAATGGCGCCGGGCCGCATCAAGCCGGTGCTCGACGCCGCCATCACCCGGTTCCACATGTTCCAGTCCATGCGCGCCGAGCTTGCCGCCACCAAGCGCGCGCTGGAGGAACGCAAGATCATCGACCGCGCCAAGGGCGTGCTGATGAAGGCGCGTGGTCTCTCCGAGGACGAGGCCTACGCACTGCTGCGCAAGACGGCGATGGACCAGGGCAAGAAGATGGTCGATGTCGCCGAAGCGCTGGTTACGGCCGCGGGGCTGCTTTCATGAGCCTGACACCGCTGACCCTCGGCTATATCCCGCTCGTCGACGCCGCCCCGCTGATCATCGCCCGCGAACTTGGCTTCGCAGAGCAGGAAGGGCTGGCGCTCTCCCTACGCGCGGCGCCCTCCTGGTCGACCCTGCGCGACCTCGTGGCGCTCGGCCAGATCGAGGGCGCGCATATGCTGGCGCCCGTGCCCGTCGCCACGGCGCTCGGCCTCGGCGGACTGCCAACACGGCTCGACGCGCTCTGCGTCCTCTCCGTGGGCGGCAACACGGTCGGCGTCTCGACCGCACTGGCCGACCAGATGCGCAAGGCAGGTCACGGCTTCGACTTCGCGGATGCCACCGCCGCCGGCACCTCCCTGATCGCCGCCGCCGGCCAGACCCTGCGGATCGGCGTCCCCTTCCCTTTCTCGATGCATGCCGAGCTGCTCTATTACTGGCTCGGCGCGCTCGGGCTCGAAGCCCCGCAGGCGCTCGACGTGCGCACCCTGCCGCCGCCGCTGATGGCCGAAGCGCTCGCCGCCGGCGATATCGACGCCTTCTGCGTTGGCGCGCCCTGGGGTTCCATCGCGGTCGAGAACGGCTCCGGTGAGCTGCTGTTGCCGACCTCCGCCATCTGGTCCTTCGCGCCGGAAAAGGTGCTGGCCACCCGCCATGACTGGGCCGAGAGCGAACCCGATCTCGCCGCCCGGCTGATCCGCACCATGTGGCGCGCCTGTCGCTGGCTCGCCGAGCCCTCGAACCGAATGACCGCCTCCGAAATTCTCGCCCGCCCGGACTATCTCAACCTGCCTGCCGAGATGCTCGAACGTTCGCTTTCCGGCGCATTGGTGATCTCTCCCCGTGGCGACCAGCGCATGACACCGGGTTTTCTTCATTTCCACGCGGGCGCGGCGACCTTCCCCTGGCGCAGCCAGGCCGGCTGGATCGCCGCTCGTCTCGCCGCGCGTACAGGGCTGGATCGCGACGCCGCCCAGCGCGCCGCCAAGCAGGTCTTTCGCTCCGATCTCTACCGCGATGCGCTCGCCAGTACGGCGGCGCCCCTGCCCGGCGCCTCGGAGAAACTCGAAGGCGCGCTTGACGCGCCGACAGAGGTCACGACCCAATCCGGCTCCCTGGTTCTCCAGCCCGACCGTTTCTTCGACGGACAGATCTTCGACCCCGCCGCACCATAGCGCCAGTTTGCGTCCGGACATCGCGTCCAGAATGATTTGCCGTTACGCCCTATCGTTTCTCGGGCCGTCCCCGGCTTCGTCTCTTTCCCGATCCACAAGTTGTGGACGGAACGGCCCCTCGCTGCATGTGCAAGCAAGCGCGATGCAAGCCGTGCCACTAAATGCGCGCCCTCAAATGACCGCTACACGCTCGGAATTGCTGTCCGGATCCAGACAGTTCGCAGACGGCTCAGCTTTCCAACCAGCATGCCCCGCACCCGACTGCGAAACCCGGCCGCCTGCCACCAACCGATTCTTCACGCCCGCCGCCCCATCGATGAGCAGATTTTCAACCCGACCGCAAAATGCCGCCCGCAAATTGAGCAGCCGACAAATCCGCACCGAAATCACCGGGAAAAAACCCGCTAGCCGCAGCGCAGCATTGACCCGTCCGGCCCGACCCGCCCAAATATACCTGTCTCCGGGGCAAGGGCGTCCCACCAGAGACATCGTCCCGATGATCCGGGGCAATCAGAGCAAAGCCGCTTGAGCTTCCAGTTGCGCATCCTCCTCCCGTGCAACGTGAATCTCACGCGGCTTTTTGGTTTTCTCGGCGCCCTCACCTCCCGAAACGCGCCACCGAACACTGAGGTAGACATGAAAAAGACACTTGCCCTGGCTCTCGCCACATCCACGGCCCTGACCGCCCCGACCTTCGCCGAGATGCTGGATGTGGAGAAGGACGAGCTGACCTTCGGTTTCATCAAGCTGACCGACATGGCCCCACTCGCCGTGGCCTATGAGAAGGGCTATTTCGAGGATGAAGGCCTCTTCGTGACGCTCGAAGCCCAGGCCAACTGGAAAGTGCTGCTCGACGGCGTGATCGGCGGCCAGCTCGACGGCGCCCATATGCTCGCCGGACAGCCGCTCGCCGCCACGATCGGCTTCGGCACCGAGGCGCATATCATCACCCCCTTCTCCATGGACCTCAACGGCAACGGCATCACCGTCTCCAACGAGATTTGGGCGTTGATGAAGGAACATGTCGAGCATGATGCCGACGGCAAGCCGGTCCACCCGATCCCGGCCACGGCGCTGAAGCCGGTCGTCGAAGCCTTCGCCGATGAGGGCAAACCGTTCAACATGGGCATGGTCTTCCCGGTCTCCACCCACAATTACGAGCTGCGCTACTGGCTCGCCGCTGGCGGCATCAAGCCGGGCTACTACTCCCCCGAGGACGTGACCGGTCAGATCGACGCCGAGGTTCTGCTCTCCGTCACCCCGCCGCCGCAGATGCCCGCCACGATGGAAGCCGGCACGATCTACGGCTACTGCGTCGGCGAGCCGTGGAACCAGCAGGCCGTGTTCAAGGGCATCGGCGTTCCGGTCATCACCGATTACGAGCTCTGGAAGAACAACCCGGAGAAGGTCTTCGGCATCTCGGCTGCCTTCCAGGAAGAGAACCCGCAGACGACCATCGCCGTGACAAAGGCGCTGATCCGCGCCGCCATGTGGCTCGACGAGAACGACAACGCCAACCGTCCGGAAGCCGTGGAGATCCTCTCCCGCTCCGAATATGTCGGCGCCGATTATGACGTGATCGCCAACTCCATGACCGGCACGTTTGAGTACGAAAAAGGCGACAAGCGCGAAGTCCCCGATTTCAACGTGTTCTTCCGCTACAACGCGACCTACCCCTACTATTCCGACGCCATCTGGTACCTGACCCAGATGCGCCGCTGGGGCCAGATCGCCGAAGCCAAGCCGGATAACTGGTACGACGAGGTCGCCAAGTCGGTCTACAAGCCGGAAATCTACCTCGCCGCCGCGGAAAGCCTCATCGATGACGGCCTTGCCACCAAGGACATGTTCGACTTCGACACCGATGGCTACAAGGCCCCGACCCCTGCCGAGGATGTCATCGACGGCATCGGTTATGACGGCAAGGCCCCGAACGCCTATCTCGACAGCCTGCCGATCGGCCTGAAAGGCGAGCAGAAAGTCGTCGGCAACGCCGTCGAGGGCTAACCCCCGCCTGACCATCCCCGGCCCCACGACTCCCAGGGGCCGGATCCGGGATGGCGGGCGGGGCGATGTTCCGCAGGAACCAGCGTCCGACCCGCCATCCCGACCGCAGACAGATCAAAGCCAAGCCATTCCCGAGCCCGCCCGTCGCCCCCACGGCCAGACGCCAGCTCCCCGCCAGACCGAGGACCCGCAAGATGACCGCCATCGACCCAGATACCCTGAGCGCCGACGAGGCCCGCGAAGCCCGCAAGGCAAAGCTCTTCACCCGCATCAACAAGGCCGATTCCTGGTTCAAGGTGCTCGGCCTGTCCTTTGTGACCCCGCTCCTGAAGGCCGCCGCCGGGGACAACCCGAAAGCCCAGTTGAAGGAAATCTGGCTGCTGCTCGGCGTCCCTGTCCTCGCCATCTGCTGCTTCCTGGCCCTGTGGGCCAATCTCGCTCCGAAAGTTCAGACATCGCTTGGCGCCGTCCCCGGCCCGGCCCAGGTCTGGGAACAGGTGATCAACCTCAACGAGGACGCCAAGCGCGAAAATCAGAAGGAAGCGGATTTCTACCAGCGCCAGGATGAGCGCAACGCCAAGCTGGAGGCTGCTGGCAAATCCGACAAGATCAAGCACCGCCAGTATACCGGCAAGCCGACCTATTACGACCAGATCTGGACCTCGATCCAGACGGTGTTCTTCGGCTTCCTGCTGGCCTCCGCCATCGCCATCCCGCTCGGCATCGTCGCCGGCCTCTCGCGCGCCGGCGAAGCGGCCCTCAACCCGGTCATCCAGATCTTCAAGCCGGTCTCGCCGCTGGCCTGGCTGCCCATCGTAACCATGATCGTCTCGGCCACCTACACGACCAATGACGGCATGTTCACCAAGTCCTTCCTGATCTCGGCCATCACCGTGACGCTCTGCTCGCTCTGGCCGACGCTGATCAACACCTCGCTCGGCGTTGCCTCCATCGACAAGGATCTCGTCAACGTCTCCAAGGTCCTGAAGATGAACACCTGGACCAAGATCACCAAGCTGGTGCTGCCCTCCGCCCTGCCGCTGATCTTCACCGGCCTGCGTCTCTCGCTCGGTGTCGGCTGGATGGTCCTGATCGCCGCCGAAATGCTGGCCCAGAACCCGGGTCTCGGCAAATTCGTCTGGGACGAGTTCCAGAACGGCTCCAGCCAATCGCTCGCCAAGATCATGGTCGCGGTCTTCACCATCGGCATTATCGGCTTCCTGCTCGACCGCCTGATGTTCGCGCTGCAATCCCTCTTCACCTTCTCGAACAATCGGTGACCCAGATGAGCATCCTCAAGTTCGAAAACGTTTCCAAGAGCTTCGGTGAAGGCACGGCGAAAACCGATATTCTCAAGAATATCAATCTCGATGTCGCGGAAGGCGAGTTCCTCGTCCTCCTTGGCTTCTCCGGCACCGGCAAGACCACGCTGATCAACCTCATGGCCGGGCTCGAGTTCCCGACCAAGGGCGCGGTCACCTTCAAGGGCGCTCCCATCACCGGCCCCGGCCGCGAGCGTGGCGTGATCTTCCAGAACTACTCGCTGATGCCCTGGCTCACGGTTGCCGGAAACGTCAAGCTCGCCGTGGACACCGTCTTCCCCAAGATGCCGGGCGCCGAGAAAGAGGCCCTCGTCGACAAATACGTGCGTATGGTCGGCCTCTCCCACGCCGCCGCCCGCCGCCCCGCCGAGCTGTCCGGCGGCATGCGCCAGCGGGTGAACGTGGCCCGTGCGCTGGCCATGTCCCCGGAGCTGCTGCTGCTCGACGAGCCGCTCTCCGCACTGGACGCGCTGACCCGCGCCAATCTCGCCGACGAGATCGAGCATATCTGGGAAGCGGACAAGAAGACCTGTGTCCTGATCACCAATGACGTCGACGAGGCCATCATCCTCGCCGACCGCATCATCGCCCTGAACCCGGACGGGACGCTGGGCGAGGAGTTCCGCGTCAACATCCCCCGCCCGCGCGACCGTGGCGAGATGAACCATGACGAGGAGTTCAAGCGCCTGCGCGGTGTCGTCACCAAATACCTGATGGATGCCGGCATCGAGGCCAAGGCCGAGGAAACCCGCGAGCTTCCCAATGTCACCGCCATCCATAACGAGCTGCCCCCTGCCGCGCTGAAAGCGGCCCAGGCCGGCGGCAGGATCGACAAATACCTGGAGTTTTCCCAGCTCCACAAGATCTACCCCACGCCGAAAGGCCCGCTCACCGTCGTCGAGGATTTCAATCTCAAGATGAACAAGGGCGAGTTCATCTCCCTGATCGGCCATTCCGGCTGCGGCAAGTCCACGGTCCTGACCATGGCCGCCGGCCTCAACGACATCTCCAAGGGCGTCATCAATCTCGACGGCCGCGGCGTTGTCGGCGCCGATCCGGAGCGCGCGGTGGTCTTCCAGTCCCCCTCGCTCTTCCCCTGGCTCACCGCCAAGGAAAACGTCGCCGTCGGCGTGGAAAAGGTCTATCCCCGCGCCTCGCGTGCCGAGCGGCAGGACATCATCGAGTATTACCTCGAACGCGTTGGCCTCGGCGACAGCATGGACAAGGCGGCCGTGGATCTCTCCAACGGCATGAAGCAGCGCGTCGGCATCGCCCGTGCCTTCGCCCTCAGCCCCAAGCTGCTGCTGCTCGATGAACCCTTCGGCATGCTCGACAGCCTGACCCGCTGGGAGTTGCAGGAAGTCCTCATGGAAGTCTGGTCCCGCACCAAGGTCACCGCGATCTGCGTCACCCATGACGTGGACGAGGCGATCCTGTTGGCCGACCGCGTCGTCATGATGACCAACGGCCCGCAAGCCACCATCGGCCGCATCGTCGACGTCGACCTGCCCCGCCCTCGTACCCGCAAGGCGCTGCTGGAGCACCCGGATTACTATCTCTACCGCGAGCAGGTCCTCTCCTTCCTCGAGGAATACGAGCACGGCGCCACGCCGAAGCCCAAGCCGGAAGCCCCCAAGGCTGAAGAGAAGAGCGAGGCGGCCTGATGTCCGACGCGCAAACCCTCTCCCCCTCCAGCCAATCCGCCGCGCCGACCTTCATCCGCGTGACGGAAGTCTGGGTCCCGAATGAGGACGGCACCAGACTGGTCCTCAAGGACGGCCTCTACGGCGCCCTCGACGGCTTCGCCGAAACCTCCCGCGCCGAGAGCTTCGCCTTCGGCGAGGGCCTGCCCGGCAAGGCCTGGGCCGAGAAGCGCCCGGTGGTGCTGAACGGTCTCAGCGGCACCTATTTCAAACGCGCCGCCGCCGCGGAAGCGGCCGGCCTGACCGCTGGCATCGCGCTCCCGGTCTTTGCCGGAAACGAGCTGCGTGGCGTCATGACCTTCTTCTTCGGCGACGACGCTGAGCATGTCGGCGCGGTGGAAGTCTGGGCCAGCCCCGGCGACCATACCGACCCGCTGAAACTCGATGACGGCTATTTCGGCACGGCCGAGCATTTCGGTTGGATCTCCCGCCATACCGAGTTCCCGCATGGCCAGGGCCTGCCGGGCCAGACCTGGGCCTCCGGACGCGCGGTCCTCTTCGAAGATCTCGGCGCCTCGCACAAGTTCCTGCGCGCCGAAAGCGCGGCCAAGGCAGGGATGACCGCCGGCCTCGGCCTTCCTGTCGCCGCACCGAACACGCAGCCCCATGTCGTCACGCTCCTCTCCGCGCTGGACACCCCCATCGCCCGGCGTTTCGAGATCTGGGAAGGCAGCGCCGAGACCGGCTTCACCCGCATCAGCGGCGCCGACGAACACGGCAAGCCCCTGCCCGCGCCCGCCGATCCGCCGCGTTTCGAGACCGGTGCCGGCGTGCTCGGCACGGTCGCGGCCACGGCCATTCCCGCTGCGGTCGAGATGGCCTCCACCGCCGGCAATTCCATCGTCGCCCTGCCGATCCTCGCGGATGGCAAGGTGGTCCAGATCGCCGCCTGGTATTTCTGAGAGGACGCGAGATGAACGAGACCCAGATCACCCTGATCCAGGAAAGCTTCGCCAAGGTCGTCCCGATCAAGCAGCAGGCCGGCGAAATCTTCTACGCGAAGCTCTTCGAGATCGCCCCCGAGGTGCGCCCGCTCTTCAAGGCGGATGTGACCGAACAGGCCGGCAAGCTGATGACCATGCTCGGAACGGTCGTCAACGGGCTGCGTGACCTCGACAAGATCGTCCCCGTCGCTCAGCGGATGGCGGTCGAGCATGCCGGTTTCGGCGTCGAGCCTGCCCATTACGCCCCCGTCGGCGCCGCCCTGATCGCCACGCTCGAAACCGGGCTCGGCGAGGATTTCACCCTTGAGACCCGCGAAGCCTGGGTCGCCGCCTACGAGATCCTGTCCAACGTGATGATCGACGCGGCTTCCGCCCAAGGAGACACAGAATGACCAAGCAGAAACTCGTCGTCATCGGCGCCGGCATGGCCTCCGGCCGAGCGCTGGAACAGCTCTTCGACGCAGATCCCGACGGTTGGGACGTGACCCTCTTCAACGCCGAACCGCGCGGTAACTATAATCGCATCATGCTCTCGCCGGTCCTGTCGGGCGAAAAGGAATTTCCCGAGATCGTCACCCATGATGATGCATGGTATGAAGAACATGGCGTAACCTGCCGATTTGGCGAGAAAATCACCAAGATCGACCGGGACGCAAAAACCGTCACCGGCGAGAGCGGCGCGCCGCTTGCCTATGACAAGCTTCTGGTCGCCACCGGCTCCAACCCTTTCATCATCCCGCTGCCGGGCCATGATCTCGACGGCGTCATCGCCTATCGCGATCTCGAAGACACCAACACAATGATCGACGCCGCCGCCATTCCCGGCAGCAAGGCGGTGGTGATCGGCGGTGGCCTGCTCGGACTGGAGGCGGCCGCCGGCCTCAAGCTGCGCGGCATGGACGTGACGGTCGTCCACCTGATGGGTCACCTCATGGAGCGCCAGCTCGACGAGGCCGCCGGTTACCTGCTCCGCAAGGCGCTGGTGGATCGGGACATCAACGTGATGTGCTCGGCAAATTCGAAGGAAATCAAAGGTGAAGACGGCAAAGTTAAAGCGCTCCTGCTTGAAGACGGCACCGAGCTTCCCTGCGATATCCTCGTCATGGCCGTCGGCATCCGCCCGAACACGGCGCTCGGGCAAGAGGCCGGTCTCGCCACCGGTCGCGGCATCCATGTCGACCATCACATGGTCACTTCTGATGAGGACATCCTCGCCGTCGGCGAATGCGTCGAACATAACGGCGCGGTTTTCGGCCTCGTCGCCCCGCTCTATGACCAGGCGAAAGTCGTCGCCCAGACGCTGCTTGGCGAAAAGGCGCATTTCGTCCCGAAAGAGGTCTCGACAAAGCTCAAGGTTACTGGCTGCGACCTCTTCTCGGCGGGCGATTTCGCCGATGGCGACGACCGCGAGGACATCGTCTTCCGCGACCCCGCCCGCGGCGTCTACAAGCGCCTGATCCTCAAGGAGAACAAGATCATCGGCGCCGTCATGTATGGCGACACCGCCGACAGCTCCTGGTTCTTCGGGTTGATGAAGGACGAGGAGGACATCTCGGAGATGCGCGAGACGCTCATCTTTGGCCCCGCCTACCAGGGGGGTGACCCGCTGGACCCTATGGCGGCCGTTGCAGCCTTGCCGGCTGACGCAGAAATCTGTGGTTGCAACGGCGTTTCCAAGGGCGACATTGTCGCCGCCATCGAAGGTGGGGCGACCGACCTCGCCGCCGTGCGCGCGACGACCAAGGCGTCCGGCTCCTGCGGCACCTGCACCGGGTTGGTCGAGCAAGTTCTCGGTGTCACGCTGGGCGACGCTTTCGTCATCCCAGCCGCGCAGAGCATCTGTGGCTGCACCGAGCACAGCCATGAAGATGTCCGCCGCCTGATCAAGTCCCAGGAGCTGAAAAGCCAGGCCGCCGTCTGGCAGGAACTCGGCTGGAAGTCGAAAGATGGCTGCCATGTCTGCCGCCCGGCGGTGAACTATTACCTGCTCGCCGACTGGCCGATCCAATATCAGGACGACCCGCAGAGCCGCTTCATCAACGAGCGCAAGCACGCCAACATCCAGAAGGACGGCACCTTCTCCGTCGTGCCACGCATGTTCGGCGGCATGACCACGCCGGACGAACTGCGCGCCATCGCCGATGCGGCGGACAAATACGACGTCCCCACAGTGCACGTGACCGGCGGCCAGCGCATCGACCTGCTGGGCGTGAAGGGCGAAGACCTGCCCGCCATCTGGGCCGATCTGAACAAGGCCGGGCTGGTCTCGGGCCACGCCTATTCCAAGGGCCTGCGCACGGTGAAGACCTGTGTTGGCACCAATCACTGCCGCTTCGGTACGCAGGACAGCACCGGGCTCGGCATCAAGCTCGAACAGAAGCTCTGGGGCGCCTGGTCGCCGCACAAGTTCAAGCTCGCCGTCTCTGGCTGCCCGCGCAATTGCGCCGAGGCCACCTGCAAGGATCTCGGTGTCGTCTGCGTCGATAGCGGCTACCAGGTCGGCGTCGGCGGCGCGGCCGGAATGGATCTGCGCGAGACCGACCTGCTGGCACAAGTCCCCACCGAGCAGGAAGCCATCGACGTCACCGTCGCCTTCTACCAGCTCTACCGCGAGCACGCGAAATATCTCGACCGCCCCTATAAATGGATCGCCAAGGTCGGGCTGGACTGGGTCAAGGAGCGCGTCATCGACGATCTCGACAACCGCAAGGCCCTGATCGAGCGTTTCGAGCTTTCCCAGACCGTCTACCAGAAGGACCCCTGGGCCGAGCATGCCGAAGAGCGCGCCGAAACCTACCAGCCGCTCGCCGATCTCGTCCCTCAGGCCGCCGAATAGGCATCCTTTTTCCGGAAATATCCTCGGGGGGAGCGCGGCTCGCCGCGCGGGGGGCAGACAGCCCCCCTCCCCGCCTCAACACAGGAACCGCCCCATGACCAACTGGATCGACATTGGCGCGCTCGAAGACATTCCCACCCGCGGCGCCCGCGTGGTGAAGACCGCCCTCGGCTGTGTGGCCATCTTCCGTACCGGCGAGGATGAGGTCTACGCCCTCGAAGATCGCTGCCCCCACAAGGGCGGCCCGCTCTCCGAAGGCATCGTCCACGGCGCCTCGGTCACCTGCCCACTGCATAACTGGGTCTTCAGCCTCGACACCGGCCTCGCACAAGGCGCCGATGAGGGCTCCGTCCCGACCTATCCCGCCCGCGTCGAACAGGGACGCATCCTGCTCGACGCCGCCCGCCTCGAGCGCCGGAGCGCCGCGTGATGATGGATGGCGCCACAAGCCCCGCAAAGCTGCTTCAGGTCGAGGGTCGCCTCACCGCCTGCACGACCTGCCCCTATTGCGGCGTCGGCTGTGGCGTCAATGCGGTCCCGGACGGTCTGGGCGGGCTCACAATTTCCGCCGACAGGACTCACCCCGCAAATCAGGGCCGGCTCTGCTCCAAGGGCACGGCCCTTGGCGAGACCACCTCGCTAGACGACCGCCTGCTCGCGCCGCAAGTGCACGGGCGTGAGGCGGGCTGGTCCGACGCTCTGGACCTCGTGGCGACGAAATTCCGCAAGGCGATCGAACAGCACGGACCGGATTCCGTCGCCTTCTACGTCTCCGGCCAGCTCCTGACCGAGGATTACTACGTCGCCAACAAGCTGATGAAAGGTTTCATCGGCTCGGCCAATATCGACACCAATTCGCGCCTCTGCATGGCGTCCTCCGTGGCCGGCCACCGTCGCGCCTTCGGCACAGACACCGTGCCCGGCCTCTACGAGGATTTCGACCAGGCCGAACTCGTCGTCCTCACCGGTTCCAACCTCGCCTGGTGCCACCCGGTCCTCTTCCAACGCCTCGTGGCCGCCAAGAAGGCCAACCCGAAGCTCAAGGTGGTCAATATCGACCCCCGCCGCACCGCGACCTCCGAACTCGCTGATCTCCACCTCGCCATCGCCCCGGGCGGTGACGTGGCGCTGTTCAACGCGCTTCTGGCCTATCTCGCGGACACGAACCGGCTCGACACGGGATATGTCAGCGCCAATGTGAACGGCTTCGAGGAGGCGCTGGCCGCCGCCCGCGCCGACGATCCCGCCGCCTCCGGCCTGACGGACGAAGAGATCGCCGGTTTCCTCGCCCTCTGGGCCGGCACCGAAAAGACCGTCACGATCTATTCGCAAGGCGTCAACCAGTCCTCCGCCGGCACGGACAAGGTGAACGCGATCCTCAATTGCCACCTGGCGACCGGCCGCATCGGCAAGCCCGGCATGGGTCCCTTCTCGGTCACCGGCCAGCCCAACGCCATGGGCGGGCGCGAGGTCGGGGGGCTGGCCAATATGCTTGCCTGCCATCTCGATATCGAGAATGCCGAGCACCGCGCCGCAGTGAAGGAATTCTGGGACGCGCCGCAAATGCCGGACGGTCCCGGCCTCAAGGCGGTGGACATGTTCCGCGCCGTCGAGGCGGGCGAGATCAAGGCGCTCTGGATCATGTGCACCAACCCGGCTGTCTCCATGCCGGACGCCGATCGGGTCGCCGCCGCCATCGAGAATTGCGACTTCACCGTCGTCTCCGACCTGACCGCCGAGACCGACACCGCGCGCCTCGCCGATGTGCTCCTGCCCGCCACCGGCTGGGCCGAGAAGGACGGCACGGTGACCAATTCCGAACGTTGCATTTCGCGCCAGCGCGCCATCCTGCCGCCGCCCGGATCGGCGCGTCACGACTGGCAGATCATCTGCGATGTCGCCGAGCGCATGGGCCACGGCGCCGCGTTCGACTTCGCCTCCCCGGCCGAGATCTTCCGCGAATATGCCGCGCTTTCCGGTGTCGCCGGCAAGCTCGGCCGCGACTTTGACATCTCGGACCTGAGCGACCTCAACGACCATGATTTCGACGAGCTGGAGCCTTTCCACTGGCCCCGTGCCGGGGACCGCCAGGGCGGCCGTTTCTTCGCCCAAGGCGGGTTCTACCATGCCGATGGCAAGGCGAAGATGTTCGCCGTCTCGCACCGCGCCCCGGCTTCCGTGCCGAGCGAAACCTACCCGTTCCGCCTCAATACCGGCCGCGTCCGCGACCACTGGCACACCATGACCCGCACGGCGAAATCCGCGCGCCTGAGCCAGCATATCGCCGAGCCCTTCCTCGAGATCCACCCGCAGGACGCAACGGCGCTCGGCCTTGCGCCCGCCTCCGTTGCCGAGGTGACGAGCCCGCATGGCCGCGCCCTGCTGCGCGTGCTGACCAGCCCCCGCATCCGCCCCGGACAGGTCTTCGCACCGATGCACTGGACCGGGCAGACCGCCCCTTGCGGCCGCATCGATGCGCTTGTCGCGCCAAATACCGATCCTTTCTCCGGCCAGCCCGAGAGCAAGGCCAGCGTGGTTGCCATCCGCCCGATGGACGCGGCCTGGTACGGCTTCGCCGTCTCCACCCGGGATTTCACCCCCGAGACCGATTACTGGGCCCGCGCCCGGACCCGCGATGGCTGGCGCGCGGAACTGGCCTGCGCCCGCCTGCCCGACGATTGGGAAGACGAGGCCCGCGCGCTTTTCGACCTCGGTGCCGGGGCCCAGGCGCTCACCATGATCGATCCCGGGCGCGGCGCCGCCCGCCTCGCCTTCCTCGAAGAAGGCCGGCTTGTCGCTGCGCTCTTCGCCGGGCCCGCCCCGGTTGGCGTTGCGCGCAACTTCCTGGCCGGGCAGGTCGGCGCCGAGACCGATGGCGCGATTCTCTCCGGCCTGCCCGGCGCGGAGCGTCCCGATCCGGGGGCCACTGTCTGCGCCTGTTTCGATGTCGGCCAGAACACGATCCTGGAGGCGATCCGCGCCCGGAAGCTCGCCTCTGTCGAACAGATCGGCGCCGCCCTGCAGGCTGGCTCCAATTGCGGCTCCTGCAAGCCTGAGCTTCAGGCCCTGCTTGACGCCGCCACGACCCCGGTCGCCGCCGAATGACCCGACTGCCATCCGTTCTGTTTCCGGCCTGGGCGCGGCGTCTGCTTCGCACGCGCGAGACCGCTGCGGCGCCGGCATCGCAGGCGCGGCCGGGCCTGTCGCCGGGCCTCTCGTTCGGCCCGTTCCCTATCGAGGTTTCCGTTCCACATGTTGCGGCCGGATCCGGTATGATCGCTGTCACCCGTACAGACAGAGCAGAGCCGGAGACCGCAAGATGAGCCTCAAGGAATATGTCCGCGCCATGGGACGCGGCCCCAGCCGTGGCCGTTCGCTGACACAGGCGGAAGCGCAGGACGCAATGGCGCAGATCCTTGCCGGCACGGCCGCGCCCGAGGCGGTCGGCGCGCTCCTGATGCTCATGCGCTATCGCGGCGAGACCCCGGAGGAACTCGCAGGCTTCACCCTCGCCCTGCGCGCCTCCCTGCCGGCCTGGCGCGGCCCGGCCCCGGCGCTGGACTGGCCGAGCTTCGCCGCCGGGCGCACGCGCGGCCTGCCCTGGTTCCTGCTCTCCGCCCGCTTGCTGGCCGAGGCCGGGATGCCGGTCCTGCTGCATGGCTGGAACTCGCACCAGGGCGTGGCCGCCTCTGTCACCGCCGCCCTGCCCCATGCCGGCATCGCCCGGGCCTGCAGTCTCGATGAAGCCGCAACACGGGTCGCCGAGCGCGGCATCGCCTATATCTCGCTGGCCGATTACGCCCCGCGCGGGCTGGACCTGCTCAAGCTGCGCGATGTGCTCGGCCTGCGCTCGGCGATGAACACCGTCCTGCGCCTGAC
This sequence comes from uncultured Tropicimonas sp., assembly GCA_947497945.1. Taxonomy (GTDB): domain Bacteria; phylum Pseudomonadota; class Alphaproteobacteria; order Rhodobacterales; family Rhodobacteraceae; genus Tropicimonas. The sequence continues at coordinate 243,872 of CANMIP010000003.1, forward strand.
CAACCCGGCCGGCGCCCCGGCCGCTGTTCAGGGCGTCTTCCACCCGCCCTACCTGGCGCTGCAATCTGAGGCCGCGCTGCTGCTCGGGCTTGAGAGCTCCTGCGTCATCAAGGGCGGTGGCGGCGAATTCGAGCGCAACCCGGGCAAGGCGGTGCCGCTCTCCGGCATCGTGGCCGGCGCGCTGCGCGACGACACCGCCCCGGCCCTGCTCGGCGAGACCCATGCCCGGCTCGCCGATGGTCCGGAGCTGCCCGCCGCACCGGAGGCGCTCGCCGCGCTCTGGTCGGGCGCGGCCCGGGACAGCTTCGCCGAAGCCATCGTCACCGGCACCGCCGCCCTCGCCCTCTTGACCGCGGGGCGCGCCGCGACCGCCGCGCAAGCCGATGCCGAAGCCAGCCGCCTCTGGGCCGCACGCAGCACATAAAGGATTGCCCGATGAAGACATTCCCGATGTTCCTCAAGATGCAGGGCCGCCGCGTCGTCATTGCCGGCGGCGGCGAACAGGCTGCACAGAAGGCCCGCCTGATCCTCAAGACCGAGGCCGAGATCGTCCTGCTCGCGCCCGAGCTTGACGAGGAGCTGACCGATCTGGTCGCCGCCGGGCGTGCTCGCCAGGAGACCGCCGCCCCCACCGTCGACAGCTTTGCCGGCGCGGCGCTTGTCTTCATCGCCACCGGCTGCGTCGGGCTCGACAGCGCCCTGCAGACGCTCGCCCGCGAGGCCGGCGCTGTGGTCAACGTGGTCGACCAGCCCGATCTCTGCGACGCCTACACCCCGTCCATCGTCGACCGCGACCCGGTTGTCGTCGCCATCGGCACGGAGGGCACCGCGCCAGTGCTCGGGCGCATGCTGAAGACACAGGTCGAAGAGATGCTGGAGCCCCGCCTCGGCGACCTGGCCCGTCTCGCCGGCCGGTTGCGCGACTCGGTCGCCGCCCATGTGCCCGCCGAGGGTCGGCGCGGCTTCTGGCGCTGGATGTTTGGCGCCGAACCCCGCCAGCTCCACGCCCGCGGCTCCGACCACCGCGCTGCCCGACTGCTGAAATCCGCCATCGCTGCCGGTGGCGCGCCCGATGCCCGCGACGGCGGCGCCATCTGCCTGATCGGCGCCGGGCCGGGAGCCGCCGACCTGCTCACCCTGCGCGCCGTGCAACGCCTGCAGGAGGCGGATGTCATCTTCACTGCGCCGGGCGTTGACCCCGCCGTTCTGGAACTCGCCCGTCGCGACGCCGAGCGGGTCACGGAAACTGCGCAGGGCGCGGCACTCCCCTGGCCCGCCGGCTGCTTGGACACCCGTATCGTGGCCGAAGCCCGCCGTGGCCGCAGCGTCGTCCGCCTGCTGCCAGGGGCCGTCACCAAGGCGGAAACGAACGCGTTCGAGCGCCTTTGCGGCGACGGCATCGAGCTTGAGACGGTGCCCGGAATCGCCTCTGCCGCCGACGACGAGGCACAGCTCTCCCCATGCCGGGAAAGCGCTGCGTTTTGACCTGCGCCTGTTCCGTGCTACCGTTACGTCACGCACGAACAGGGAGACATTCCATGCGACCGACTGCCATTGCCGCCGCCCTCCTGCTCACCCTTCTGCCCGCCGCCGCGCTGGCCGAAGGCTGTTCCTGGGAGCATCGCGACCAGAGCGTGAGCCAGTGCCCCGAGGGCCATATGCAGGATGCCACCACCGGCGCCTGCGTGAAGCAGACGACAAGCTGATCAGGACAGGTCCCCGGTAACTCAGCCTTAAGCCTGATGCGCCTAATCTGCCGTCGAGACAGACGTGCAGGAGATGGATTTGGCCAGCGACCTGACCCCGATTCCCGTAGCAATTCCCATGGCCACGCCGATGGCCTTGGGTTCTGTGGTCCCGTCCTCCCCGGACCGCCCCCCCGCGAAGGCCCGCATTCAGCTGTCACGGCAGCAGAAAGCGGCCGTGATCGTGCATCTTCTGGCCTCCGAGGGCGCAGAACTGCCGCTGGCGGACCTGCCTGAAGACATCCAGGCCGAAATCACGAAGATCCTGGGCGGAATGCGAACCATCGACAGGGACACCCTGCAATCGGTGGTCGAGGAATTCGTCAGCGAGATGGACGGAATCGGCCTGACCTTCCCGGGCGGGATCGAAGGCGCGCTCGGACTTCTCGAGAACCACATGAGCCCGTCGACCTCTGCGCGTTTGCGGCGCGAGGCCGGTGTGGCTGCGCGGGGCGACCCGTGGGAACGAATCTCCGGCCTTGCCGCCGAGCGGCTGGTCAAGGTTCTTGAGGAAGAGAGCACGGAGGTCGGCGCGGTCATGCTGTCGAAGCTCTCGGTGTCGCAATCGGCAACGCTTCTGAGCATGTTGCCGGGCCACCGGGCGCGCGAGCTCTCCTACGCGATCTCGCGAACCGGACATGTCCAGCCGGAGACGGTACAACGAATCGGCCTGTCCCTCGCTGCCCAGCTCGACGCCGAGCCCGTCAGCGCCTTCGCAGACGGGCCGGTGCAGCGCGTCGGGGCGATTCTCAACTACAGCCGCGCGGCCACGCGCGACGACGTGCTCGAAGGGCTGGACGAGACGGACGCGGAATTCGCCGCCGAGGTCCGGCGTGCGATCTTTACCTTCGCCAATATCCCCGGCCGGATCACCGAGCGCGACATCCCCCGCATCGTGCGCGGGATCGATCAGGCCGTTCTCGTCAAGGCGCTTGGCTTTTGCGAGGGCGATGCAGGCATGGAGAAAGCCCGGGATTTCATTCTCGAGAACATGTCCAAGCGCATGGCCGAGGCCTTGCGCGAGGAGATGGGCGAGGCCGGCAAGGTCCCCGCTGCCGATGGCGAGGAGGCCATGAACGCCATTGTCGGAGAGATCCGTCGACTGGTCGAGGAAGGTGAACTCCTGCTCGTGGCGGAGGATGGCTGACGCCGAAGCCGGTCGCAACGCGCGCCAAGCACCAGGGACCGCACAATTCCGACCTTTTCCGCAGCTCTCCCCCGGGGGGCAGCCGCAGGGACCGGAAGACGCGGCGGCCGTTCGGCGAGGACTCAATTGATCAAGCCATTGGAGCACCGGAAAAAACCCGTTCTTCGAGACAGTCATCCGGTCATCCGACCACGAGCCTGCAGGGCAGGATCACCGTCAGGCAAAACCAGAACGGCGCCTTTCGGCGCGACCGATCGCATGTCGGTTCCGTCCCGCGTCATCGCGACCCCGGCCGTCGCGTGCAGCGCTGCGCGTGTCTGGCCTTGCAGCGGACAAAGGCGGGCTTGAGATCGGGCGCTGGCTTGCCTATGTCTTCTCGTCGCGAGAGGACCAAATGGCAGCGACTTCCACATCCCCTACAGAGCCGACCGGAACCAGGTCGCAATGGCTGCAGGACCGTGCCTTTCGGTCCGCGCTCTGGGTGGCGCGACGCCTGCCCTATGAGCGGCGTATCCCGATGTTCGGCGCCCTGGCCCGCGCGGCAGCCGGTCCGCACACTGCCATTCGCCAACGAATGCTCGACAATCTCGACCATGTCTGGCCTGAAAAGACTCTCCAGGAAAAAAGGGCCATCGCGCGCGCGGCAGCGGACAATACCGGGCGTGCCACGATCGAACACTACTCGATGCAGGAACTCGCGAGCCGCCTGGCTTCGGTGCAGCCAGAGGGTCCTGGCTGGAACGTATTGCGGCAATCGCAATCCGCGGGACGGCCTGTCGTTCTGATAACGGGCCATTACGGAAACTATGAAGCGGCCCGAAGCTGTCTGATTTCAAACGGTATAAATCTCGGCGGCCTCTATCGGCCGATGAAGAACCAATATGTGAACCGACATTATGTCGAGGCCATCGCATCCCTCGGCGGCGGGCCGCTCTTCGCGCAGGGCCGCAACGGCATGGGGCTGCTTCTGCGGCATCTCAAATCCGGCGGTGCGGCGATGATCCTCAACGATCTCTATGTCGGCGGCGGGATCGAGATGGATTTTCTCGGGCGTCCGGCACGCACGGCGCTCTCGACGGCCGAACTCGCTCTTCGCATGAAGGCCGACCTGATCCCCTTCTACGGCATCCGCCAACCAGACGGGCTGAGCTTCCGGACTGTCCTTGAAGCGCCGATCCCGGCAGCCGATGCGGAAACGATGACCGCTGCGTTCAACCGCTCCATCGAAGCGCGGATTTCCGAGGATCCCGGCCAATGGTTCTGGCTGCATCGTCGCTGGAAACGCAAGTGGCAGGGCGGCGCCGGCATGGTGCCCGGCCTGCACCCGGCAGAGCTTCCGCGCCAGAAATCCCGCTGAGATCAAGGCAGTTGCGCGGCCCCGACAATCGGGCCGAACCCGTCATGCTGGACAATAACCGCCGCCTCTTCCGGTCCGGAAAGCTGCAGGTCCAGCGCGAGCGGCTCGGCGCCGGTCCAGGCGCCCAGGGTTTCCCAGTCGGTGACGATGTTCGTGTAGCGCAATGTCTTGCCGGCGTTTTCGCCGCGCGTGATCGCCACTTCCCGCTCCTTGACGAAGCGCACGAGATCGATCCGGTAGCGCCCGGCATCGGCCAGCGCCGGCGCGGTCACCTCCACGGTCTCGCCGTCCCGGCGCGCCGTGAGCCGGACGGGTTGGCCGGCACTCTGGTGTCGCATCAACGCATCGGCCAGTTCCATCGGCCGCGTTCCGACGATCTGCTCGGTCCCGGCGACGACCATCTGCGGCGTGTAGATCGTACGGGACCCGGCGACATGGGCGTAGGATTTCTGTCGCTTGGTATGTTCAGGGCGCGCAAACCCGTCAGCCCAACCAATATAGTCCCAGTAATCGACATGCAGCGCGAGCGGGAGAATATCGGCGCGCTCGGCCAGCCGGTCCAACAGCGCGTCGGCCGGCGGACAGGAGGAACAGCCTTGCGAGGTGAACAGCTCCACCACGATCGGACCAGTCCCCTCGGCCTGTGCCGACAGCACCTGGCCCAGCAGCGCCCCAGCCGTCACAATTCCCGCAATTACGCTCTTAACACTCATCCGCGCCTCTTTTCGCCTCGCTGACGAAACACTTAACCGCCGTAGCTTTCAACAGCCAATCAAGAACCCGTGGGCGCTCCGTAACAGTAAGCCCGACCCTGGAAACGGATCAGTCCGGCTCGGGATGGTAGATATGCCGATACGGGTCGGGGATGCCGCCGACGCCGTATTTGTCGTTCCAGTCCTTGGGAATTCCCCCCGAGGCGCGGGCATAGCTGTCGGCGGGAATGGCAGCCATCAGCGGCGCGACCAGCTTGCGGATCTCGGCACGCCGGCTGACCCCCAGCTTGGACATGACCGAATCGACCCAGGCCGCCACGCGGGTCTCGTCGACGTCGAGGCAGACCGAGATCTCGTGGTTGGAGCGGTTGTCCAGCAGCATCTGCAGCGCGACATGCTCGGCCGGCGACATCCCGTGCAGCGCCGCGACCAGCCGCGGCGGCAGCCCGGCCGCGATATCGCCAAGCGCGTCGTAAAGCCCGAGCATCCGGTCGAGCTTCTGTTCGATCCTGTCGAGCTGCGCCTGAAGCGTGGATTCGTCGCCCGCCTGTTCCGCCATCCTGTCCTCCCGTCCTGCATGCGACTCACCCGGGGCCATTGCCGCCTGCCGCAGTCCCCGTCTTTTTGTGACAGCATGGCCGGCGGCGCAATCCCTTCCACCCCACCGGTGGAAAATCATGTGCCGCAACGAGAAATCGTCACCAACGCCACCCCGGCGAAACATGCAACCGCGAGCGCGCCCCGGTGCCGGCAAAGATCGGCTTGCGCCGGCGCACGCCCCATTGATCTTCCTGTCCCTGCGGTGCTTTGGTCTTGATATGGCGAAATAGCGAACCCCTGACCCTGAAAGGGAGGCCAAGACATGCCGATCAAAGTAGGCAGTGACACCGCCAGGACCCGCAAGGATCTTGCCATCGGCGGACAAACCTATTCCATCTACTCCATTCCCGCTGCACAGCGCGCCGGCCTGGGCGATTTCTCCAGGCTGCCGGCTGCTCTGAAGGTCGTTCTGGAGAACCTGCTGCGCTTCGAGGATGGAGGCTTCACGGTCTCTGTCGACGACATCAAGGCCTTTGCCGAATGGGGCGCCAATGGCGGCCGGAACCCGCGCGAGATCGCCTATCGCCCGGCCCGCGTGCTGATGCAGGATTTCACCGGCGTTCCCGCCGTTGTCGATCTCGCCGCGATGCGGGATGGCATCGTCGGTCTCGGCGGCGACGCACAGCAGATCAACCCGCTCAACCCGGTCGACCTCGTGATCGACCACTCCGTCATGATCGACGAATTTGGCAATCCGCGTGCCTTCCAGATGAATGTGGACCGTGAATACGAGCGGAACCTGGAGCGCTACACCTTCCTCAAATGGGGCCAGAACGCGTTCAATAATTTCCGTGTCGTTCCGCCGGGAACGGGCATCTGCCACCAGGTGAACCTCGAATACCTCTCCCAGACGGTCTGGACCGATACCGACCAGGACGGCAAGGACGTCGCCTATCCCGACACTCTGGTCGGCACCGACAGCCACACCACCATGGTCAACGGCGCAGCCGTTCTTGGCTGGGGCGTGGGCGGCATCGAGGCAGAAGCCGCGATGCTCGGCCAGCCGATCTCGATGCTGATCCCCGAGGTCATCGGCTTCAAGCTGACGGGCGCGATGGTCGAGGGCACCACTGGCACGGACCTCGTGCTGAAGGTTGTCCAGATGCTGCGCGCCAAGGGCGTGGTAGGCAAGTTCGTGGAATTCTACGGCGAGGGGCTCGATCACCTGCCGCTGGCCGACCGCGCGACTATCGCCAACATGGCTCCCGAATACGGCGCCACCTGCGGCTTCTTCCCCGTTGACGGCGAGACCCTGCGCTACCTGCGCCAGACGGGCCGCGACGAGGACCGCATCGCGCTGGTCGAGGCCTATGCCAAGGAGAACGGCATGTGGCGCGGCGCCGATTATGCGCCGATCTATACCGACAGTCTCGAACTCGACATGGGCACCATCATTCCGGCGATCTCCGGTCCGAAGCGCCCGCAGGATTACTTGCCGCTGACCAATGCCAAGGACGCTTTTGCCATGGAAATGGCCAGGACCTTCAAGCGTCCGATGAACACGGACATGGCCGTCGAGGGCGAGGACTACACCCTCTCCTCGGGCAAGGTCGTGATCGCCTCGATCACCTCCTGCACCAACACCTCGAACCCCTATGTGATGATCGGCGCCGGTCTCGTCGCCCGAAAGGCACGCGCGCTCGGCCTGAACCGCAAGCCCTGGGTGAAGACCTCGCTGGCGCCGGGCTCGCAGGTCGTGACCGAGTACCTGGAGGCCGCCGGCCTGCAGGAGGATCTCGACGCGGTCGGATTCAACCTCGTCGGCTATGGCTGCACCACCTGTATCGGCAACTCGGGTCCGCTCCAGCCGGAGATCTCGAAGGCGATCAGCGAGGGCGACCTCGTGGCCACCGCGGTGCTCTCGGGCAACCGGAACTTCGAGGGCCGCATCAGCCCGGACGTGCGCGCGAATTACCTCGCTTCGCCGCCGCTGGTTGTCGCCTATGCGCTGGCCGGCGACATGAATATCGACCTGACCACCGAACCGCTTGGACAGGACAAGGATGGCAAGGACGTCTTCCTCAAGGATATCTGGCCCAGCAACAAGGAAATCGCCGATCTGGTTCACCAAACCGTCACCCGCGAAGCCTTCCTCAAGAAATACTCAGACGTCTTCAAGGGCGACGAGAAATGGCAGGGCGTGGAGATCACCGAGGCCGAGACCTATGACTGGCCCGCCAGCTCGACCTATATCCAGAACCCGCCCTATTTCCAGGGCATGGGGATGGAACCGGGCGTGATCACCAATATCGAGAATGCCCGTGTTCTGGCCGTGCTCGGGGACATGATCACGACCGACCACATCTCCCCCGCCGGCGCGTTCAAGCAGGACACTCCGGCCGGCAGGTACCTCACCGAGCGACAGGTCGCGCCGCGCGAGTTCAACTCATATGGCTCCCGCCGTGGCAATCACGAGGTCATGATGCGCGGCACCTTCGCCAATATCCGCATCAAGAACGAGATGCTGGACGGTGTCGAAGGCGGCTACACCAAGGGACCGGATGGCAAGCAGACTTCCATATTCGACGCCTCCATGGCCTACCAGGAAGCCGGCATTCCGCTGGTGATCTTCGGGGGCGAACAATATGGCGCCGGTTCTTCGCGCGACTGGGCGGCCAAGGGCACCAACCTGCTTGGCGTCAAGGCGGTGATCGCTGAGAGCTTCGAGCGGATCCACCGCTCCAACCTTGTAGGTATGGGGGTCATTCCCTTCGAGTTCACCGGCGGCGACACCCGCAAGACGCTGGGCCTGACCGGCGACGAGACGGTCTCGATCTCCGGGCTGGACAGCATCCAGCCGTTGCAGGAGGTGCCCTGCACCATCACCTCCGCAGACGGTTCGGTGACGGAGATCCTGCTCAAGTGCCGGATCGATACCGCGGTCGAGATCGAATATGTCGAGAATGGCGGCGTGCTGCATTACGTGTTGCGCAACCTGGCCAAGGCCGCGTCCTGATCCGGGACAGGGTCAGGTGGGGCCGGTCTTCCATGAACCGCCTCAACGTAGAATAAAAGACGCCGCGCCAATAGCTTGGCGCGGCGTCTTCATGTGAACTTCTTGCCGTCTCCGGGGCGGACTTTCGACCGAAGCACCGGCATCACGGTCTTTCCGATTCAGCCGTTGCGCGACAGGAAGCCGTCCATCCGTTCCAGCGCACGCGAGATGTTCTCGGCCGAGTTGGCATAGCTGAGCCGGATATAGCCCTCGCCGAGAATCCCGAAATCCGGGCCGCCGATTGTGGCCACGCCCATCTCTTCCAACAGAGCCGAGGCGAGTGGCTTTGCCTTCCAGCCTGTTTCGCTGACATTCGGGAAAGCATAGAAGGCACCTTTTGGGGTAATGCAGCTCACCCCGGGCAGCGCGTTCAGCCCGTCGACGACAAGGCGGCGGCGGATGTCGAACTCGGCCAGCATCTCACCCACCGCGTCCTGCGGGCCGGTCAGCGCCTCGAGCGCCGCGAACTGCGCTGGTGCGTTGACGCAGGACCAGGCATTGACCGCCAGCTTGCGCACCTTGTCATAGAGCCCGTCCGGCCAGACCGAGTAGCCCAGCCGCCAGCCGGTCATCGCATAGGTCTTGGACCAGCCATTGAGCAGGATGAGCCGGTCACGGATCTCCGGGTAGTCCAGCAGCGTGACGTGCTTTTCGCCGTCATAGAGCATCTGGTCGTAGATCTCGTCGGAGAGGATCGCAACGTCCGGATACGCGGCAAGCCCGGCCACGAGCTTGTCCACCTCCGCCTTCGGCGTGACGCCGCCACAGGGATTGGCCGGCGAGTTGACGATCAGCAGGCGGGTTTGCGGGGTGATCAGCGAGAGGGTTTCCTCGGCCGAGAAGCCGAAGCCGTTCTCCTCGCGGATCGGCACCGGGACGGGACGGGCGCCGGTGAACTCGATCATCGAACGATAGATCGGGAAGCCGGGATCGGGATAGAGGATATCCGCGCCGGGCTCGCCGAACATCAGGATGGCGGAGAACATCGTCACCTTGCCGCCCGGAACGACGATGACATTGTCCGGGTTGACCTCGGCGTTGAAGCGGCGGTGCAGGTCGGCGGCGACGGCTTCGCGCAGAGGCGGAATGCCGGTGGCCGGCGTGTAGCCGTGCTGGCCGTCGCGCAGGGCCTTGATCGCGGCCTCGACGATATTGGGCGGGGTCGGGAAATCCGGCTGGCCGATGCCGAGATTGATGATGTCCTTGCCCTGGGCGGCCAGTTCCCCGGCCCGTGCCAGGACGGCGAAGGCGTTCTCTTCGCCGATACGGTCGAAACCTGCGATTGTCTTCATGGGTGTTACTTCCGTTTTGAGGTGAAGGCCGCAGATGCGGCCTGCCTTCGGCGAGGATATTTGTAGAAAGGGGAAGCCGGGGTCAGGCGCCCCATGCCCGCACCTTCTGCCTTTGCGCTCCGAGGCCGGTTATGCCGAGATGCATTTCGTCGCCATCCCGCAGGAAACGCTGCGGCTTCATGCCCATGCCGACGCCCGGGGGCGTGCCGGTGGAGATCACGTCGCCCGGCTGGAGCGTGATGAACTCGCTCAGGTGGCTGATGATCTCGGCCACGGAGAAGATCATCGTCGCGGTGTTGCCGCTCTGGCAGCGCTCGCCATTCAGGTCGAGGAACATGTCCAATGCCTGCGGGTCCGGCACCTCGTCGGCAGTAACAAGCCAGGGGCCGACCGGGCCGAAACCGTCGCAGGACTTGCCCTTGACCCATTGCCCGCCGCGCTCGATCTGGAAGGCGCGCTCGGAGATGTCGTTGACGACGCAGTAGCCGGCGACGCTGTCGAGCGCGTCATCCACGGAAACATGTTGGGTCGTCTTGCCGATCACCACGCCCAGTTCGACCTCCCAGTCGGATTTCTGGGAGCCCTTGGGCAGGGTCACGGGGTCGTTGGCACCCGTGGGCGGGCAGACCTTCATGAAGAGGATCGGCTGTTCGGGGGCGTCGAGCCCGGCCTCGGCGGCGTGGTCGGAGTAATTCAGCCCGATGCAGAAGATGCGGCGGATGTCACCGAGGATCGGGGCGTAGTCCGGGCTTTCGAGCGCTGGCAGCGTGGTGGGGTCCAGCGCGGCGAGCGTGTCGAGATCGGCGAGGCTGGCGGCCGTCAGGTCGTCAAGCTTGCCGTCGAGGCTACGCGGGCAGCCCTCGGCGTCGATCATGGCCGGGACGATGCCCGAAGCGGTGCGAATGCGACAAAGTTTCATGGATGTCTCCTCCCGGGCGGATCAGCCGCCCTTGCGTATGCGGAATTCCAGATGCGCCCCGGCTTCCGCCTGTTCCAGCAGGGTGTGGCCGGCCTCGGTGCAGAAATGCGGAACGTCGATCACGGCCGCCGGGTCGTCGGCCAGGAGCAAAAGCTCGGCCCCCTCCGGCAAGGGTTTCAACGCCTTGCGGGCCTTGAGAACGGGCAGCGGGCAGAGCAGGCCGCGTGCGTCGAGCTGGGTCGGATCGGTCATGTCCCGATCTCTAGGCGCAGATTTGCGCGAGGTCCACAGGACATCTCGGCAACGGCCACGCCAATGTGACCCGGCGCCCCCGTGACGCGCGCGCCGCAAGCCGTTAGAGCGGGTCGGAGAGGAGAGCCAATGTTCGGATTTGAAATAATCGACGCCGCACTTCTGCCGGCCATGGCCATCGCGCTGTTTGCCGGCTTGATCTCGTTTCTGAGCCCGTGCGTGCTGCCGATCGTGCCGCCTTACCTGGCCTATATGGGCGGGATCTCGATGACGGATATGTCCGAAGGCGGGAGCGGACGGAAGCGGGTGATCCTGACAGCGCTGTTTTTCGTCATGGGCTTGTCGACGGTGTTCCTGTTCCTGGGATTCACGGCTTCGGCCTTCGGAGCCTTTTTCCTGCAGAACCAGCAGGTTTTCAACACCTTGGCCGGCGTTCTTGTGATGGTGTTCGGGCTGCATTTCCTCGGTATCTTCCGCATTCCATTCCTGGAGCGCGAGGCGCGGCTCGATGCCGGCGACCGGGGCGGCTCGGCCTTCGGGGCCTATATCCTTGGGCTGGCCTTCGCCTTCGGCTGGACACCCTGTATCGGCCCGCAACTCGGAGCGATCCTGTCTCTGGCCGCCTCCGAAGCGAGCATCGCCCGCGGCACGCTGCTGTTGGCGGTCTATGCGGCCGGGCTTGGCATCCCCTTCCTGCTGGTCGCCGCCTTCTTTCCTTCGCTGAGCGGGCTGATGGGCTGGATGAAGCGGCACATGGCACAGATCGAACGGATCATGGGGCTGCTGCTCTGGACTATCGGCCTGCTGATGCTCACCGGCGGCTTCAGCCAGTTCTCCTATTGGCTGCTGGAGACATTCCCGTCGCTGGCAATGCTCGGCTGAAGTCCGGGGTGGGACAGCCCGCCCGTTTGCCTGTCCCCCTGCCGTCCTTCAACAGTCCGTCCTTTCTGGTGCCCGGGATCTCCCGGGAGAATCGGGAAGACGGCGCAACTCTGTCACGTGCCCAACGCTTTGAGGTAAACCGGGCGGCTAAGGCCACTGGCGCGCACCGGTAAGGCGCCGTCCCGGAGGAAACCGAATCAGAAGACCGGCCATGCGAGATGGATCCACTCCGCGCGGACGGCGGGCGGTTCGCCAATTTGCCGCGACAGGGGATTTGTGGTGCAGCAAGAGTCCACCCTCCGCCCCGCCGAGCCCTTTTCCGACGCCGAACGCGCCGTCGTTTTTCGGGCGATCCATACGCGCCGCGATGTCCGCAGCCAGTTCACGCAAGAACCGATAGAGACGACCATGCTCGAGCGCCTTCTGTCGGCAGCCCATCGTGCGCCCTCCGTCGGTTTCATGGAGCCCTGGAAATTCATTGTAGTCCGGTCGGACTGGGTTAAAGCAAAATTCCGGACCGGATTCGAGACCGCGAATGCAGCGGCGCGGGAAATGTTTCCGAACAGAAACACGACCTCTATTCGACGTTCAAATTGCAGGGGATCGTCGAGGCCCTGGTCAATCTCTGCATCACCTGCGATCGCTCCCGAGGCGGCCCAGTGGTGCTCGGGCGGACACATGATATGAAGATGGATCTCCATTCCTCGGTCTGGGCGGTTCAGAACCTGTGGCTGGCAGCGCGAGCCGAAGGGATCGGCGTTGGCTGGGTGAGCATCATCGAGAAAGACGCCTTGCGCGAGATCCTAGGACTGCCGGAAAACGTCGTTCCCGTGGCCGATCTCTGCCTCGGCCATGTACCGGAATTGCATCAGCGCCCGGAACTGGAAAGCATCGGCTGGCAGGAGCGGTTGCCGCTCGAGGATTTGGTCTTCGGGGAACGATGGTGCAACCGGAGCTGAGAAAGCCGATCGCGCAACGGAACGAAGATCTAAGGCCACGATTGGTTCCGTTTCTTTGGAGCCCCCCCAAAAAAACCGGGATACTATCGAAAAAGGCATACAGGACGCCCTTGGCGTCTTCCCCTTTCGGTAAATATCCCCGCCGGAGGCACGATCGGAAGAATCGTTTGCGACCGCTCGCCAAACGCAAGCAGAACACGGCAATATCGAGACAAGGCCAAAGACAGGATCAGCGCGCCAGTACCAGTTCCGCCTTCAATCCACCCATCTCCTGGCTTTCGCCGAGCCGCAAGCTGCCGCCATGACGCCGAGCGATGTCATGCGCAATGGCCAATCCCAGCCCGACGCCGGATCCACGATCCTGGTTGCGCGCCGGATCGAGCCGCGAGAACGGCTTCATCGCCTCTTCGCGCAGGTCTTCCGGGATGCCCGGCCCGTCATCTTCCACGCAAAAGATGACCTGCCGCTCTCTCAACTCGACCGAAACCAGCGCCCGCTCCGCGTAGCGCTGCGCATTGCCAACGAGATTGCCAAGCGCCCGTTCCACCGCCGCGCGTCGCAGGATCACTGTCTCGACCTCTTCCTGCGCATGCCAGAAGGTGACATCACCATCGAGTCGCGCTGCCTTCTCCACCACTTCCTGTGCCAGGGCAACGGGTTCGACCGGTTCCGGATCGTCGAGTTGGTCCGAACGCGCGAATTCGAGAAAGGCATCGATCAGTTGTTCCATCTCCAGGACATCCCGGCGCAGATCTTCTGCCTCCGCCTCGTCCGAAAGCATTTCCAGCGTCAGTTTCATTCGCGTCAGCGGGGTACGCAGGTCATGGCTTACCCCCGATAGCATCAGCGTACGTTGCTCGATCTGACGCAGAATACGCCCGCGCATGTCGAGGAACGCGCGCCCGGCGGCGCGGACTTCCAGCGCGCCCGACGGCTTGTAATGGACCACCCTCCCCTTGCCGAAAGCCTCCGATGCATCCGCCAGACGTGTGATCGGTCGCAACTGGTTGCGCAGGTAGACGAAGGCGATCCCGGTCATGACGACGCCGATAGCCGCCATCAGGACAATGAACTGATGCGGGTTCGAGGCCGAGGCGCGCTGGCGGCGAAAGCTCACATCGATCAGCCCGCGTTCGGTTGCGACCTGTACCCGGACCCGTCGGCTCGAGCTTCGCAGATCGACGGCGCGCACCCCCTCCAACCCGTCGCGCAGCGTATCAATAACCTCGCGCCCGGAGAGGTCGAAGAAGGCTCTGCTATCGCCGCTCCGGGGAGTTGCAGCCGGCTGGACGGAGATCGCAAGCGTCTGGGTCAGAGACAGGCTGGCAGCCAACCCCGCGGACAGGCTCGGCTCCGCCTCGATCTGTTCGATCACCTCGCGCATTTCAAGAACGACGCCATGGGTCAACTGCCGCGTAACGTCTTCAAAATGCCGTTGAATGAAGATCAGCGAGACCATGAACACGAGCACGGCAATGGGTACGATGAGGATAAGCGCCGCCCGTCCGAAAAGACCGCGTGGCATATAGCGTTTGAGCCAGTCGAGATTCATGGCACAAGGCTAACGTCGCAGCACGGCAAGAGGAATGGCAAAATGCATGGCCCCGGGATCTCTCCCTTGTCCCGCCCGGAACCCGGCCTGCGCCGCGTTCTGGCACCGAATCCTTCGCCAATGACCTTTCACGGAACGAACACCTATATTCTCGGCGAAGGCGCGGTGGCCGTGATCGATCCCGGGCCGGCCTTGCAGCCGCATCTCGACGCGATTCTCACCGCGCTCGATCCGGGCGAACGGGTGAGCCATATCCTCGTCACCCATTCCCATCTCGATCACTCACCGCTCTCGCGCTCCCTCTCTGACGCAACCGGAGCGCCTGTTCTCGCCTTCGGCACGCATGAAGACGGACGATCGGAGGAAATGATGGAGTTCGCCAGGCGCGGAGACCTTGGTGGGGGCGAAGGCATCGACATGGCTTTTCAGCCCGACCAGAAACTTGCCGATGGCACCATCGTAGAGGGCGAGAGCTGGCGCCTGGAGGTCCTTTGGACGCCCGGTCACATCGCCAACCATGTCTGTTTTGCCTGGGAAGATGCCGTGTTCACGGGAGACCATGTCATGGGCTGGGCGTCATCTCTGATTTCGCCGCCCGATGGTGACCTGGCGGCCTTCATGCGCTCGTGCGAACGACTGTCGAAACGGACGGATCGAGTCTTCTACCCCGGCCATGGCGACCCGGTCGAGAGCCCCGCGGACCGGCTCGCCTGGCTGATTGCCCACCGACGAGAGCGCGAAGCGCAAATCCTGTCACTGATCGCGGAAGGCCCGATCACCCTGCGGGAATTGACCGCGCGGATCTATCACGACATACCCGCCTCGCTCCTTCCCGCGGCCGAACGCAACACACTCGCACATATCATTGATCTTTCAAGAAAAAACCTCGTATCGCACGAGGGATTTTCAGATGGAGACCTTACACTTCCGTCCAATGATTATGCCCCCTAAAAGAAAATGACAAAATCATAAAATCCCTCTGGACGCCCCAAGACGCTGTTGCTATATCGCCCCGGTGTTCCGGCGTAGCTCAGCGGTAGAGCAGTTGACTGTTAATCAATTGGTCGTAGGTTCGATCCCTACCGCCGGAGCCATAAATCCTAAGGATTTCAGCTACAAAGCCCTCAAGAACAGTTGACTTCTCTGGGGCGATTTCGGCCCTAGGCAACTTCCAGGCAACCTTTTCCGCATGGGATTCGTCGCACTGGCTAAATCCGCACAGCGCGGGTAACGGCCTGCATACAGAATGCGAACCATTGTGAAAACTCGCGGTCGTCGCACCAGAGCATCCGGTCCACGTCCAGACAGGGGAAGTGCAGGATCATAATTGCCAGACGGTCGGCTCTGGCGCGGCGACGAAGAGCATGGCGGGATTCTCGGAAGTCGATTATGTTGCTGCGTGTCTGGGGCACCGTGATTGCCTCGGCCTTATCGGGCGGCGGATGTTGGAGAATCCCCGCCCGTCTTCGTTTCAGGTGGCCCGCCGCGCCTTGAGGGAACGCGGCGAGGCGTACCGGGCGGTGACCGTTCAGAGCCGGCCCGGATCTCGTTCAGCCGAGCTGTTCCTCCACTTGGGCACGGATCAGAGCGCTCAGCTGGATTTGCAGGTGGACCGGGACATGGATATGGTCGAGTTCGGACAGGACCTGTTCTTCCAGCTGTCGGGTGAGTTCCTCGCGGTCCTCGCGTTCGGGAAGCCGACCTGGTCTCGGTGCATCAAGCGGCATCGATTGCCTCCTTGAGCAGCTTCGCGGCTGCTGCCTTACCGTTGGTCTGGATGTAACGCTCGGCCTTCGACGTCAAATAGCAGGCCGCGACTACATCATCGCCGGAGCCGGGTTTGCGGACCCAGACCGAATGCCGGTCGGGAAGCCCGAGGGCGATCAGGGCCAAACCCAAGGCGGTCTCTGCATGTGGCCCTGACAGCCGCTGTGCGGGCCGCTGATCGACGGAGAGGCTGACGCCGCCCTCTCGATCGTAGACGGCGCTGACATGCGCCAGAACGGGCGCTGCGCGGACGATGGTCGGCTGTGTCATGTTACCCCCAGTTCACGCCAGTGATGTAGATGCAGGAGCTAGGCAGAATCTTCCACGAGGCAGGCTGCACAACGCGGAGCGCCACCGCGTTGTGCTGGAACGTCGAGTGCAGTTCCGTCGGAGGCGTGGTGCCTGCGGCATCCGAAACCTTGATCGATCCGGCAACATCGACGCCATGCTCGGTCATATTCTCGGCGCGCATCTGCGGATCGGGAGCGGTGGCACTGGCCATCGCGACCAACGCGGAGGTCGAGATATCGACCATCGGCAGATCGATTCCGAGATACAACGAGGCAGCGTCGAGGCCCGAGACGATGCCAAGCGGAACGTTCGGACCATCGACGATCCGCATGCCCCGGAGCGAGCCACTGGCGACCATCGCGGCGAGCGGGAAAGCCCCTTCGGGCGTGACCATCATTTCGAGCGCCTGTCGGTGCTGCGTGTTCATCGCGACGACAGGACGGCGAGCGCAGGCCAGCTGCGTCCGCAGGTACTTGAAGTCGGCGACGACGCTGGCGAGGTCTGCGCCCGCGCTCGCCTGGTTCGGTGCGCCTGCGTTGATCGCGGCCGGCCGCGTGGCGGTGATCAGCCCGCTTGTCGGATCGAGCATGTCGGCGTCGAGGCCAGCGGCGAGGTCGTCGAGAATCAGGCTTTCGATGACGTCGATGGCGTTCGAGACGGATACTAACTCGCGGGTCATCGTCGAGATGATGCCCAGCTTGAAGCGGTGGAGAGTCGTCGAGCCGAACGTTGCCTGCGCGACAGGAATCGTCGCGTCTTCCTGCACCCAGGAGGGGCGCAGGCTTCCCTCGCTGGCCCCACGGTGCGGGATGGTCAGCGAGTTGTTGTCGCCGAAAATCAACGAGCGGCACATGCCTTCGATCTGCGCGGCGGCGGAGCGCTCGGCAAGAGCTTTCCAGAATGCCAGAACATCGGAGCGGACCAGTTCCGCCGCCCATCCTGCGTGGGTCGTCGAGGCGGATTCGGTTGCCGCCTTGGACCAGAGCCGCGCGATGCGGTCGCGGGCGAGATCATGATGCTTGGCGGGAAACAGGGTCTTCAACGTATCCGCGACAGGCGTCTGGCCCAGCTTGCGGCGGGCTTCGGCAATTGCCACGGCTGCGATGTGTTTGGTGGCGGGAATCGGAACCTGTTTCAGCTTCGGCTGTGCGGGCGTCGGCATGGTGACAGAAATCGGCCTGGCAAGTGCCTTTTCGATACCGTCGATCTGGCCGCGCAAGGATTTCACTTCACGGGCCAGTTGCGGCGCGGCGTTGATATCTGCCTGTGCCGCTTCGAAGGCGCGCTCATAAGCGGTGCGCTGAAGCTCTTTCGCGGCTTTCGCTTCCATGCTCGGCGAGTTGAGGTCGCCGCTGACAAGGGGTCGGTTCATTCGGATTCTCCTGTGCGGGCGGCCATGCTCTTGTGATGGGCTTCGGCCATGCGGTTGAGTTCTTCCAGCGACGGCTCGGGGCCGTCTTCCGGCGCTTCGCCGAGGAAGCTGGAAAGCGCATCGCGGATCTCGGCTTCGGTCGCTTTCGTTTTCACGTCGAGGGCTTCTTCGAGCCGTGCGATCTTCGCCTGCATTTCCGCCACCGGGCGCAGGACTTCCTCCGCCAAGGTGGTGGTGAGACCTCGCATGATCTGACTGGATTGGTCTTTCCGGTCGGCTTTAACCAGGCGCTTCACCTCGGCGAAGATATGGCCGAGAAACGCAACCCCGGCGGGGCTGGCCGTCTTGGCGGCGGGATCGAACAGAACGGAATGTTCGGTCTGTCCTCCACTGGCGGGCGCAACCGGCTGGCCGTCTTTGCCGAGGACCGCCGGTCGATCATAAACGTTGCCGCCGGTGCCGGATGTAAAGGGATTGGTCATTTCTCGGTTTTCCTCCGGTGGTCGCGGAGCCGCTTGGCTGCGGCCTGATACTCGCCGCGCTGCGTCTTCACTGCATGGTGATCAGGGTTGAACCCGCGCGCCGCGAGGGTGGCGCTCAGAGCGATCAGGCTGGCCGTCACGTCGAGGTTGTAGGCGTAGCCGTCCTGTGCCGCCTTCGTGCGCTCCGCGGCGGCTCCTGCGGCCTGTGCAGCGGCCTCGCAACGGGTCGCAAGGTCGTCGAGGGCGGCAGAGGGCGGTCCAAGCCGTACAAGGCGCACAGCGACGGCTGAGAGCGGCTGCGGGGTATCGATCGAGCGGACCCTGTCGCGCAAGATGGATGCGGCAAGTCGGAAGTCGCGCTCGGCGAGTTCGGTATCGGACAAGAGGCGGGCCGCGTCGTCGAGGTCGCGGGCAAACTGTGCCGAGATCCGCTGCCGTTCCTCCGCCGCGCCGGCCGTACCAGCTTCTTCCTCGCGGGACGCATGGCTCAACCGCTTGCGGGTCAGGTGGCTGGAACCATGTACCCGCCGGAAAGCATCGGCTGCGGATTTGACGGTCAATGTCATTCCAGTGCGCCGGTCTCGCCGATCCGGGTCAACAGCCCTGCGCAGATCAGCGCATGCGCGTCTCGCCCTGCGCTGGTCGTCTGGATCACTTCGAGGATGCCGGCCGCGTTCACCCGTCCAATCGGCTGGCCCATGAAGGTCGCGATGGTGTCCGGCGCGCCCGTGACGACAGGCCAGAGATGGGGCGTTGCGGGGTTCGCGGGTTCGATGATCGTGCCTTGCGGCGGGGCTTCGACGATCTGCGAGGGGCGCGGTTCGGGCGTCTGGATCGTGGGAGCGGCCGGCGTCGGCTGCGCCGAATAGTAGATGACTTCGCTGGGGTCTCGATCGATGGGCGGGAGCTGCGGTTCGGTTTGGGCTTTCTTCTTCGGCATATCGGCTCCCACTTGCCCAGGTCGGGCGTTTCATCGGTGTGAAGCCATACTGGACCAAAATCGGGATTCCAGGAAGCGGAATATGACTCTAACCTTTTGAATTAATTCCCTTAAATGGGATGCGGCTACCGTGAATATCGTATTACAGCCCCGAAGCCGCCCTGTGGTTGACGAAACTTCGGCTCCACCTCGTGGACGCAACCTCCGCGCTGGACTCCGATACCCGTGCGCTTGGGCGGATATTTTGGCTGAGTGATGAACCAAGCGCGATTATGAGTCACTTCGGCTTGGAAAGCGCAACGGCGGATGCCGTTCGGCGCGAGTTGCTGGAAACAGGATGGCGGAAACCGCCTCGGCTCGAGGCGGGCGGGTTCCGCTTTAAGGCTTAGGATCAGGTCCCATTCAGCTTGCTCCAAGGGCGGCTGCTTTGCCGACCTTCCGGAGCTTCGATATGCTCGCGAAATCTCAGCTTACACTTGTACGACGTCTGCAAAAAGGGCGGAGACCTGACCTTCGCCGCGATTTGCTCTGGCGGCCGCATTGGGGACGACCAAGTCAATCACCACAACAGGAAAAGTGCCTGCTTCGACATCTGTTCCAGTGCGATCTGGGGTTTAGGAAAACTGATTCAATCAGCCGTCCCCCTCAGTCGAGCAGCGCGTCACCTACATTGCAATCGACATTGGCAAAAAGCTTGTCCTTCGCCCCACGCGACCGGCGGACTCTCCAATCCTGCGCGAGTTCGATCCCTTCATTCTTGTCCATTCCTTCATTTCCGGCAAGATTGGCAGCTTGGGAGCATACACATCTTCGAACTACCGGTAGGCTCACCGTTCTTGCCGGGTCTGCGCGAACCTTGCGACAATTCCGCGAAGGACTGAACCGGCGTGGTAGATTCCACCGACACTCTATAGCGCCCTAGGTCAGTCCAGACAGTATTGGGCATCGTCTAAGCGGAAGCCCCTCCGCAGATTTACCTTGCGATTCAAACGACAAAATCTCTGGATGGATGTTCGAGTTGCTCCCAGTTTGTAGTATATGTTCAACCATGCCGGAAAATTCGGCTGCGGAGCTTGGGCCACTACGACAGACTTTCAGCGAACACTGCCGGCTGGCCAAGACGGGGAAGGACGCGTTGTGCAGAAACTAATTGCTTCCGGAATGATCGTCGTACTTTCGACAACGACGGTGCTGTCTCAACCTGCTTTCACGACCGCGAATGTCAACTTCCGGAGTGGGCCCAGTACGAGCTACAGCACGTTGGGAACCATTGCCGAAGGGGAGAGCGTTGATCTCTCGGATTGCAATGAATCGGGAAGTTGGTGCGCTATCGAATTCAACGGCCAGTCCGGATTCGCCAGCGGGAAATACCTTGAGTTGGCTGAGCCCGAAGGCGACATGGGGTGGCCGCGCGCCTTCGAACTGTCCGGCAGCGGGTTTATTGTCCTCCACGAACCACAATACTCGGAGTGGGACAACGTCGAGAATCTCGAAGCCCTGATCGCGGCGGAATACTATCGCGCGGCCGAGGCTGAACCTGTGTTCGGTGTGATCGGGCTCGCCGTCAAGCTTCGCCGGACCGACAATCCGGACACCGTGTCCATGACCGACCCGACGATTTCCCGGATGGATTTCGGCACATTGGGGCGTGACGCGGTCACCGCGCTTTCGGTGGATGTGGGAGACCTCCTGCCGACAGGGGAGATCCTCGTTCCAACGGAACGCGTTGCGGCGAAACTGGCCGACATCGGCGAACAATCCGACGTTGACGGGCTGGCGTATGATGCGCCGACGATCTTCGTGGCCGACGGCCCGGCCCGACTGCTGATGACCGACGGGGAGCCGGTCTTCGCACCGGTCGGAGGAACTTCGACGGCGGAGTTCGTGGTTAACACCAATTGGGATCTGTTCCGCACCGAAGAGCAACTGTACCTCCGCGACGAAACGCATTGGCTCTCGGCGACGGAGATCGAAGGTCCGTGGTCTGCCACGACGGAACTGCCTGAGAGCTTGAGTTCACTGCCCGAAGACGGGTCCTGGGAAGACGCGAAAGCCGCCATCCCCGGCGCAACCTACGAGGAGGGCACTCCCGAGATCTTTTATTCGGATTCTCCCGCCGAGATGATCAACACGGACGGTCCACCAGCCTTTGAGGACGTGCCCGGCGGGGATCTTGAATGGCTGTCGAATTCAGAATCGGATATGTTCCGCCTCAAGTCCACCGGCGTCTTCTACTACCTCGTCTCCGGGCGCTGGTTCAGCGCTTCTTCCATCGACGGGCCATGGACTTTCGCGACGGATGACTTGCCGGCGGACTTTCGCGCCATCCCGGACGATGTGCCCTACTACTCGGTCCGCGCATCGGTTCCGGAAACCTCTGAAGCGAAAGAGGCAAGGCTCCGCGCCTCGATCCCCGAAGTGATCGAGGTGAGCCGCGATATGGTCGAGATGCCGACCGTCGTTTATGATGGCGATCCGGTCTTCGAACCCATCGAAGGGACGGACCTGCACCTCGCATCAAATACTGAAAGTCAGGTGATCCAGGTAGGCAACGCCTATTTCCTGATCCTTGATGGTGTCTGGTTCACCGCGTCCTCGCCGGATGGTCCGTGGGAGATTGCCGAAAGCGTTCCGGAGGAAATCTACGAGATCCCGCCGACCTCTTCGGCCTATAACACGACCTATGTGCGGATCTACGAGAGCAACCCGACCCGCATCTACTACAGATATCGACCCGGCTACTGGTGGTCGTTCCTGGCCTGGGGCGTGCTGGTCTACGGAACTGGCTGGCGGTACCGACCCTACAACCGCTACTATCGCGTTCCGGTCTACTACCCGCGTCCGATCACCTACGGGTCCCGTGCCTACTATAACCCTGCTCGGGGTGCCTTTGGTCGATATGGCTACGGCTACGGGCCCTATCGTGGCCTGTCCGTGGCATCGGTCTACAACCCGAGCAACGGGAACTACGCGCGTGGTGCAAAGGCCTGGGGTGGTGATGTCCAGCGTGGCTTCGTGGCGGCGGTGTCGCCCTCCAACAGGGCCGGGGCCGTCGCAAAGGGTGGAAGCGGGCCCTATGGAAGCTGGGGCTCTGCGGTGGTTCGAAAGGGGCCGGACGGCGCGAGGTTCTCTGGAGGATCCACAGGAAACGGCCGTGGCGTGAAATGGGACAGCACAAAGGGAACCGGCTTTGCGGTGTCGGGACGACGTGGCAATGTACTCGCCGGAAATGACGGCAGCGTCTACCGCAAATCTGGGGATGACTGGCAGAAGTGGGACGGTGACGGCTGGGCTGGTGTGTCGCCCCCCGAACGGAGCGATGTCCGTGGGGCGGACCGGGCATCCGCCTTGCAGGACCGTACCGGGGCAGTCGGAGCTGCTGGTGTCGGAGCAGGTGTGGCCGCAGGAGCATTGCAGAACCGGCCCGCTGGATCGCGGCCCGCCCAACCGGCAGCGGGTGCGAACCGTCCAGCCGCCGAGAAAACGCCGTCACAAGTGCCGGCCAACCGACCAAGTGCAAGCAGGCCGTCCACGACGCCGGCGAAGACCGCACCAGCCCGCACGCAACAGACCCGGTCACAAACCCAACAGCGCGCGCCGTCAAATGTGCAGCGCGACAGCCAGGCCCGCCAGAAAGCCAATCAGAGAACTATGCAGAGGTCGGCGCCAAGAACTGCAAGTCCGCAGCGAGCTCGACCTTCCGCCAACCGTTCATCAGGCAGCAGACCTGGCGGAGGCGCCCGAGGAGGCGGTCCGCGCAGGTAGGTCCAATATAAGCCGGTGGCAAATAAATCTGCTGGACGACAAGGTGGTCTCACCCCTCGATGCGCTGGCAAGACCATGAGCCGAACGAGCAACCGGCGACACGGCGCCCTTGGGCACTGTTTCGTCCAAAAAAATCCGAGGCCCTGTTTCAGATTTCTGCAAAAGGCATGAACGGCAGGTTCGGGGAGCCTCCAGTCGCGAACCAAACGAGAAGGCGAAGGTCAGCTTCGGGCCGATCGGGACGAGGCCGCGCCTGGAGGTCTTGCAAGTGCAGCGTTACGGACGCCGTCAAACGACGACAAACTGTGGGGCCGATCTACTCGACCGGCCCCAGTTTTCAGATCTCAATGGCTTCGGCAATTGTAAGCGCATCCTCCATCTCTACGCCGAGGTAACGCACCGTGCTGTCCATCTTGGTATGCCCGAGCAGCAACTGTACTGCTCGCAGGTTGCCCGTCTTGCGATAGATGTAGGCAACCTTGGTTCGTCGCATCGAATGGGTGCCATACGACGTCGGATCCAGGCCGATCGATTTCACCCATTCACGAACAAGTCGGGCGTACTGGCGAGTCGAGATATGCAGTCTCTCGTGAAACCGCCCGGGCCAGAGGTGCTCGGATCCGATCATCAAAGGATCGTCCAGCCAAGTCGCAATCGACTTCCGGGTTCCCTCGGAGATTTCGAACCGAACGGGTTTGTTGGTTTTGCTCTGGATGACCGAAGCCCGTTCCTTGACGATGCCAGCGGCGAAGACATCGGCGACCTTCAGTTTCACGAGATCGCATCCGCGCAGCTTGCTGTCGATCGCCAGGTTGAAGAGCGCCAAGTCGCGGTGCCGTTCAGCGAGTTCGAGCCTGACACGAATGGCCCAGACGTGCTTCGGCAAAAGCGGTTTCTTCTGGCCGACAATCCGCCCCTTGTTCCAAGGCGGCCGACACGCGCGGATGGCGGGAAGGTTCACGTTTTGCATGACGTTTCCTCACAACCGCCGCTACCCTCCTCAGCACCAACCCGATGTTGGCAAGATAAGATAGGCCATTTCAGATGATGCGCATCGGCGGCAGCGTCGAATTTCGGGTAGAGGCATATGGCAGCGAATCCCAGTTCCCGCCATTCGCTGCAGATGCATCAAGCAGGCGTCGAGTTATCCAAGGGCCGGAATGAAGGGCGGAGAACGGAAGCTCGCTGCAGATAGCATGGAGGTCCCCTCGCCCATCGATGCCCCCGGCGAAACGCACGCCAGTCCGTGCGTCAATTCGGCACTGATGAGGGCGGTTGAGCCCCAATAGACTGCGGCACTTAATGAATAGGTCGCAGCGATTTCAGCCTATTTCTCGGTCGAGTTGTCTTCTTGGGCCTCTTGCGCCTCTTTCTTGCGCCAGTCTTTCGGGGACATGCCGAAATTCCGCGTGAAGGCACGGGTTAGGGCGGATGTTTCGGACAGGCCAACCAGTTGGGCAATCTCCCGGATTGAGTGGTCGGACCCGGCAAGCAACTCCGAGGCCTTTTCCATCCGGAGCCGGTTGATCACCTTGGACGCCGTTGTCTCGTAGGAGGACAAGCGCTTGTTGAGCACCTTGGTGGTGATGCTGCACATCCGGGCGGCCTCGCTCACCGTCAGCGCCGGATCGGACAGCCTTGATCGCACGAGAGTTTCGAAGCCTTCGAGGTAGTCGAGGGGCACATCGACCTGAACAGGTTCTTCGATATCATTGTCGTGGTTCGCGAGGACCTCAGGGTTGATTGGAAGCGACAACCAGGCCGCCGGAAAGCGGATCGAGAAGCCCCTGTTGTTCGACTTGATGCCCCGCACGCCATGAAACTGCTCCGGCAGCAGGGTCGGGTCACACAGGCGCAGAACGACCTGGGTTGGATCCCATCTGAAATCGAGAACGCGGTGCAACAGGGAGATCCAGATCCCGACGAGAAAGGCGTCCGAATGGCCCGGCGACACCTCGGGTTCGAAATTGCGGCTGGTGGTGAAATACGCGTGCTCACCCTCAATCAGGAGCCGGAAAGATACCGCGTTGCTTTCCTTCGAGACGATCTGGGTGAATCGGGTGAAGAAATCGCCAAGGGTCACCGACTGTCCGAGGAGTGCGCCACGCGGCAGGAAATTCAACAGGTCTGTCTGTTGCCCAGCCAAGGCGCAGATATCAGGCCGGGTGACATCGGCGATGGAGGCCAGCGCCGCATAAACCGTGTCATGCGGGATGAAGGCGGCAGGGTTCAGGACTTGTTCTTCGCTCAGGCCATGCAACCCAAGCGCGAAGGCGGGGTCCGCATCGAGCCGCCGCATCATCTCCACGACAGGGCCGAGCACCGTGGCGCGCACGAGGGGCAAGCCGTCTTTCTGTTCACCTTGCGGCATAGGCATCACCCTTTCGCTTTCCGTCACGCTATGAGGGCGTACGCCAGACGACCAAGAGAAAAATGATCGCAATTGACCGAACCGGGTCAAAAAAATGACTCGAGGGACTGACGGGTCAAAAGGATCTCAGTGCAAGCGTGCATAGTGGGATGACCGGTCGACAGAAAGATCGATTCTATCCACTCCTGGGAGGGCACCGAATGACACCACTCAACCTGAAGGCGTTGCTGCCGGCCGCATTTGCCGCAGTATCGTTCTCTACCATGGCGATCGCACAGGACGATGCGTTGCCGCAGACCCTGTTCACCAACGTTCATGTCTTTGACGGCCTCAATGAAGCCCGGATCGAGAATGCCAGCGTTCTGGTCGAAGGCAACCTGATCAAGGAAGTCTCGACCGAGTCCATTGATGCGCCAAACGCAACCATGATCGATGGTGGGGGCCGGACCCTGATGCCGGGGCTGATCGACAGCCACGTTCACCTGAACCTGACTGGCCTGTTCACATCCTTCGGGGGAGCGGAGTATGCCCAATGGGACGGCATTGGCGCAATGGCGGCTGCGAACGCGCGTGACTACCTTATGGATGGGTACACGACAGTTCGCGATGCCTGTGGCCAAGGCGATGCGATGAAGAAACTGATTGATCAGGATGTCATCGTCGGGCCTCGGATTTACCCAAGCGGGGCCTGCATCGGGCCGCAATCGGGTCACACGGACTGGCGCAGCCCGCGTGCCCGCGCCGAAGGTGGCCCTGTCTCACAAGTTGAGGAACTCAATCTCGCCGTCGTTGCAGACGGCGTAGACGAAATCAGAGCAGCCGCGCGCAGAAACCTCAGCTACGGGGCCACACAAATCAAACTGACAGTCGGTGGTGGCGTCTCCTCGGAATTGGACCCCCTCTGGTCCGTCGGTTACAGCGTGGACGAGATCAAGGCCGCAGTGGATGTTGCCGCCTTTTTTGACACATATGTGTTCGTACACGCCTACACAGACGAGACTGTCCAACTGGCTCTGGATGCCGGTGTGAAGGTCATCGATCATGGCCAGTTGGTCACGGAAGAAACCGTGAAGCGCATGGTCGATGAAGGCATTATCTGGTCGCTCAACACTGCCGGGTTCTCGCCGATCCTTTTCGAACATCCAAACTTTGCCCCGGGCACTCCCTCGGGTGCGAAGCTGGCGGTCGCGCACGAACAATCCAAAGACCTCGTTGAACTGGTCAAGAAACACAAACCTAAAATCGTCCACAACGTTGATACAGTCCTGTCAACGCTCGATCAGGGGCGCGCCCATCGGGATTTCGAAAAGTACCAGTTTTCCGACTGGTTCGGAAATCATGCGATGCTGGTCTCGGCCACATCGACGGGGGGCGAACTGGCGCAACTGACCGGACAACGCAATCCTTATCCTGAGAAACTGGGCGTGATTGAAGCCGGGGCCTATGCCGATATCCTGATCGTGGACGGCAATCCGCTGGAAGATTTGTCCGTCTTGGGGGCTCAACCGAAATGGTTCGACGCGGAACCGCGCGAAGAAGGTTTCGAAACGCTCCGCGTCATCATGAAGGACGGCAAGTTCTACAAGAACACGCTGGACTGAAGGGAGCGCGGGGCGGTCTCCCTCGTCCGCCCCGCGTTCCACCCTGATCCACCACACTCACGAATGGAGCCAAAATGAAACACGCACTCGCAGCCGCCTTGTGGCTGGCCGGCAGCTCTCTCGCGCTTGCCCAGGACGAGAGCTTCCCGATCCTCTTTACCAATGTGCATATCTTCGACGGCGTGAACGAGCAGCGCATCGAAAACGCGAATGTCCTGGTTCAGGACAACCTGATCGTCGAGGTCTCAGCCGAGCCCCTCGCGGTGGCCAATGCCCGGATCATCGACGGCGGCGGGCGCACGCTCATGCCCGGGCTGATCGACGCCCATGTTCACATGGCGATCACCGAGCCGATTGCGGACCTCAGGGACAATTTCGACTGGATGTACTGGGGCGCAACCTCCACGGTCGAGGCGGAAAAGATGCTGTTGCGCGGCTTTACCAGCGTGCGCGATGCGGGTGGCCCGGCGATGGGGCTTCAGAAAGCCATCGACCGGGGCAAGGCCGTGGGTCCGCGTATCTATCCGTCCGGCCCGGTGATCTCGCAGACGTCCGGGCACGGCGAGCACAGGCACTACACGGAACCGCATCCGAATTTCGAAGGCGCCTCGCCCTCATTCTTCAACCAGCATCTCGAGTTCCTGGCCGATGGCGTCCCGGAAGTTCTGCGCGCGACGCGGGAAGCCCTGCGGCTGGGTGCGTCGCAGATCAAGGTGATGGCCGGCGGTGGCGTGTCCTCCAGCGTGGACCCGCTCCACACCGTGCAGTACCTGCCTGAAGAGCTGGAAGCGGCGGTCAAAGCGGCAGCGGATTATGGCACCTACGTTCTGGTCCATGTCTACAATGACGAGAGCATCCTGCGGTCCATCGAAGCCGGCGTCCTGAGCATCGACCATGCGCAATTGATGACCGAGGTGTCCGCGCAGGCGATCAAGGACGCGGATGTCTGGGTCGTGCCATACTACTCCCTTCTGGGCTTGGACGAGGAGACCGTCATCAAGGTTCTCGGCCCGCTCTCCGCCCCGAAATTCCTTGAGGTGCAGGCCGGGGCTCGAAACCAGATGAAGCTCCTGAAGGAGTTCGGGATCGAAAAGGTCGTCTTTTCAACCGACATCATCGGCGATCCTGCGGCGCTCACGAAGCAGAACGACGAGTTCAAGTATCGCCTGGAGGAATGGTCCTCCTATGAAGTGCTCTTGCAGGCGACCTCCAAGGCCGGTGAGTTGCTCGCCCTGTCAGGCAAGCTGAATCCCTATCCCGAAGGGCCGCTCGGCGTGATCGCGGAAGGCGCCTATGCCGACATTCTGCTGGTCGATGGCAACCCGGTCGAGGACGCGATGATCATGACCGACTACGAGAACAACTTCGACCTGATCATGAAGGACGGCGTGATCTACAAGAACACGCTGGACTGACGAGGACGCGGGGCGGTCTCCCTCGTCCGCCCCGCGTTTTCATCCGACGCAATCATCCCGGAAAGGACAGACTTTGAAACATCTCGCCCTTGGTTCTCTCATGGCCCTCTGCGGCTCGATGGCGTTCGCCGAGGGGACAACCGTCTTCATCAATGCCGACATACTGACCATGGATGCCGATTTCTCCGTGGCTCAGGCAATGGCTGTTCGAGGCAACCGCATTCTGTCTGTGGGGACCGAAGTACAAGTGAGCTCGGAGGCAGGAGAAGAAGAAGTATCCATTGTCAATTTGGCCGGGGGAACGGTGCTTCCGGGCTTTATTGACGCGCATACCCATCCGGTCGGCGGCGGTGCGTCCTCAGTCTTTGACAATGTCGGAATTGACCGCTTCTCCACGGTCGAAGAAGCGCTCGAATACATGAAGGAAGAAACTGGAGGTCAAGGCCCCCTCGATTGGGCTCTATTTGTAAACCTTGATCTTGCGACTCAATCCTTTGAGGACGGACTGGTTACGAGAGAGCATCTGGATGAAATAGCGCCGGACACTCCCATGGTGATTTGGCAGGCTGGCGGTCACAAGATGACGGTCAATTCTGTCATGTTGGATTTGATGGGGGTTTCCGACGACACACCGGATCCCGCAGGTGCCCAGTTTGGGCGTTTTGAAGATGGTCGACCAGATGGCAATTTGTCAGGCGCTGCCCTCCTGTTTGGCGCACTCGGCGTTATCGAGCCCTACAACAGCTACGACCGGATCGAGGGTTCAGTAGCTCTGGCCAAGGAATGGAATGCACAGGGGCTCACAACTCTTGGGGTCGCAGGCGTAGCATCTCCGAAAGACTGGGACGTGCTGACGGAACTGTCGGCGCGGGATGACTTTCCCTTGCGGACCCGTAGCTACCTCCAATGGGGCGCCCTGGTGATGTGGGATCAAGCTGGTGTGGCCCCCGGACAAGGCGACGACAAGTCTCGCATCGTCGGTTGGAAAATCAGCGCCGACGGTTCCAACCAGGCCTTTACGGGTTTGCAGCGTGAACCTTACCTGAACTCGGATAACCTTGGCCTTGCCTATATGAGCCAAGAAGCCATCGACAGCGCGGTTGTCAAAGGAACGAAGCGTGGCGGTCAAATGGCCATGCACGGCAACGGAAATGCAGCGATCGATAACATCATATCTTCGGTTCAGAAGGCCCGCGAAGCGGGTGTCGATGTTGTGCGCCCCCGAATTGAGCATTGCTCGATTACCGAAGATGACCAGATCGCCAAGCTCAAGGAGTTGGACATTTCCTGCTCTTTCCTGATTGCGCATGTCCTTTACTGGGGAGAGGCATTCCGGGACACAGTCTTCGGCCCTGAAAAGGCGTTGAAGCTGGATCGTACTGGCAGCTTTGAGAGAGCCGGTGTGCCCTATTCTCTGCACACGGATTATTCCGTCTCGGTTCTGTCTCCGCTGGAAATGGTCGAAGCCGCAGTAACGAGGTCGCTCTTTACGTCCCCAGATACCGTTCTTGGTGAAGAGGAACGAGCGTCGGTGGATATGGCGCTCCGCGCAATAACCAGCGTTCCGGCGTTTCAGCTCTTGTCAGAGGAAGAGATCGGCAGTCTCGAGGTCGGTAAACTGGCCGATTTTGTGGTCCTGGCCGACAACCCGCGTGAAGTGACCCCTGACCAGATTGGCGAGATTTCGGTGAAGCAGACCTGGATGAACGGGAAACAGGTTCATTGAACATCTCAAGCTTCAATGGGATCTGCCGCACAAATTCGGCGAGGGAATTACCTCGGGCATCAGCCGATTTGCTCAACAGAGTCTCCAAAATGAACAAATACGAAAAGGCGACGAGATGAACAGAATCCTTCTTTCGACAGCGTTCTGCGTCTCCGCGACGGTTGCGACTGCCGATGACGCCGCCGACATGCGCACTTTCCTGTTCATCGGCGCATCCAACAGCGCCGCCTGGGAGATGCAGATCGCCAATCCCGGGGACCGCGCTGCTTCGGTGAAAGGTGGGATCGAGGCGCTCGGTGGCGAGCTTCTGAGCTACTACTGGGGGCTTGGGAACGGGAAAAACTACATCACCGTCGCCCTGCCGGACGACCCCACCTTCATCCAGGCCTTCTATGTCAGCCGCCTCGGCGACGGACTGCTGGAGGATTACCAGATGATCGAATTGATGAGCAGCGCCGACATGGCCGAGGCGCTTGCGCGGGTGCCGGAGATCAAGGCGCAGGACGATCTCAAGTAGCTGGGAGGTATCGATAGGATGCCGACGTTTTCAAGAACACACTGGTTTGAAGGGATTTCTATGCGTCACACCTTTTCGGCAATGGTCCTCGTTGTGGGAACAAGCACGCTCTACGCAGAACCAACTCCCATCGACTGGCCGGACCTGATCGACCAAAGCGTCCAATCCTACGAGGATCCATTCCTCGACCTTGATTACGAACAGGTCGATGATCTGCGTCGGGTCGTTGCTCTCCAGGCGGAGATTGACGGCGGAAATTCATCGCCGGAGACCGGAACGCAGCTGAACGAGGTCAAGGCGGAGCTTTCCGCACAAGGGATCGATGCCGACTGGCTGATCTCTCAACGTTGGATTGTCGCGGAACGGCGAGAACTGGCCGGCGCCGCTGGAAACGCGGCCCTTGATGGCGAAACGATTTCACTCGGTGGTTTCGCGATCCCGGCGCCACCGGATGAAGATGGATCCGCGATGGCCTATCTCGTGCCGGAGCGCGGCATGTGCAGCCACGTCCCACCGCCGCCGCCGAACCAGATGATCCGTCTGCGCCTGTCTGACGGATGGACACCGACCAGAGTCCACGAACCGATCCTGGTGACCGGTCGGATCAACATCGATCCGTCGGACCGGCAGATGATGGTCGTGGATGGGTTTATTTCCATGAACGCCACCTTCTCGATGGATGTCGACGAGGTGCAGACATTCGGCCAGTCGGACAAAGCGGTAGCTCCAGCAACCAATGATTGGGCGAAAAGCCTCGCGGATGGTTTTCAAAACGGCACGAAATCCGGAGTGACCGGGCAGTGAGACCCGATGGAGCGGCAAGTCTGCCGCCACGCTCTCTGACCCTGGAGGATCAACCATTTCAATTCTTTTGATCGCAATTGGCCTGCTGTCCGCCTTCTTCCTGTTCGCCAGTTCGATCAAGATCCTTGGTTGGCAGAAACTCATCTTCGAGACGCAACTGGCGATGTTCGTCAAATACAGGCTGAACCGTCAGATCATGGCGCTTGTCGGTGGTGTCGAGCTGTTCGGGGCGGTGGCGATCTGGTTCCAGAGCAGCTTGCTCGGGCCGCTCGGGGCCGCGGCGCTTCTGGGCACGTCGCTTGGCGCAATCGGCTGCCACCTGATCTGGGACACATGGAAAGACGGCGTGCCCGCCATCATCACAGCCACGTTGTCGGCCTTCGTTCTCTGGTCGGGTCGGGATGTGGTTCTGGCGATATTTGCATGAGCAGGCCGAAGAAAAACCAAACGCAAGACGAGAGGACTCATATGGGACAGGCAGGGCGTCTCGGTACGGTCATCGTTGCTGGCTTCTGGGTCTCAACTGGAGCCATCGCGCAGGAAAGCCGGCCACCCTCCGCCCTGGAGGCCGCCGCAGCAGTCTCGCTGGGTGGCCCGGCCTCCACGCAGGCCCAACTGGAGCAGGACCGGATCCGACGGTTGCAGGACTCTCGCTGGCCGGGGCTGGATGCCGCATTGGACCCCTTGGAAGCGTCACGGCAGAGCTTTGCCGAACGCACCGGCCTCAACCTCTCCTTCGACTACCAGGCCTATTATCAATCCGCGACCGAGAGCCTTACCGATATCGACGAGGCCGCTTCGGGCCAAGCCCGTATTCTCGGCCAGTGGACGCTGCTCAACCGCGGTGGTGAGAACCCTGGGCAACTTGTCTTCACATTGGAGAACCGCCACCTGCTTGGCACGGAAATCGCACCCGGCGGGCTTGCCGGGCAGATCGGCTATACGGGCGTCACCGCAACGACTTTCAGTGACACCGACACAACCCTCTCCGTCGCCTACTGGTCCCAGACGCTCGCCGGCGGGCGTGCCGGTTTCGTGGCGGGACGGATCGATCCGGGAGACTATTCGGACATTCTCGGCTACGTGAACCCACGCACGACCTTCTCCAATTTCTCGATCCTGTTCAGCCCGGTCCTCCCGCTCCCCGATCCCGGCTTCGGCATCGCGGGGGGCGGTTTCCTGACCGATCAGATCTATGCCCTCGGTGTCTTGTCGGATGCAAACGGCTCGATGACCGATGTCGAGTGGTTTCCCGGCGGACCCGAGTTTTACAAATACGCCGAGATCGGATGGACACCCGAACGCTCGAAACGCTTTTTGACCAACGTGCACCTCGGCGTCTTTCACGTCGACGAACGCACAGAGGCAGGCGTGCCGGAGAGCCACGGGGCGATCCTGTCCGCCAACCATACGATCAACGAGGAACTCATGATCTACGGGCGCCTCGGCTGGTCGGAGGGCGAGGCACCGATCGCCCGGCGCGCGGCCAATGCCGGTCTTCTATGGCGGCCGGGCCTCTATGACGACCTCTTTGGGTTTGGCGCGACCGTTGCGGACCCGGTGGATGAAACGCTCGACACCCAGACCACAATGGAGGCCTTCTATCGGTTGGACCTGTCGGACAATGTCGCCCTGACGGCGGACGTCCAGCACATGATCAACCCGGGCTTCAACGATCAGGATCCAACCGTGTTCGGCCTGAGGCTGCGGATCAATCTTTGAACTGCGCGGGGGCCGGATGGGAAGCCGTCTGGTTGGGAGTGTCGTGCCTGCGCCTGAACGGACCGAGCACCATCTTGACCACGGGGCCGCGATCCCTCGGATGATTGGCATTGCGTAGGGCGGAAGCTTTGACCGCAGAATAACCGTCGAATTTGGCCGGTTTTCCCGAATTGTCAGGCAATCCAATGAAGCTGTCGGATGCTCTCAAGCGGGGGCATGGCGGTTCCCTTAGATCTTTCCACAGAAGGCGGCCACGGAGGTCGCCACCGTCAGAAAGGTTGGAACCGATGACAAACACCCTCAAGAACACCGTATTCGCCGCCCTTGCCGCTTCGCTCGCCCTTGCCGCCCCGATGGCCGCCAATGCCGGTGACATCGGTGAGAAGGCCCTCAAGGGCGCTGTGGCCGGCGCCGTTTTGACCGAAATCACCGGTGGCGACGCGAAGGACGGCCTGGCCCTCGGCGCGGCGGCCGGCGCGCTCGGCGGCAAGATCGCCGAAGACCGGGACCGCGAAGATCGCAAGGACGACCGCAAGAAGGGTGGCAACAAGCACAAGCGCTGATCCCGCAACGAGACAACCGGAACGGTTAACCCCTTCCAACCGACGCCAGAGACCTCTGGCTTCTGCTTCAAACCCGGTGGGCCCCAGGCGCGCCGGGTTTGCTGGTTGAGACGAAGCAAGGCAGGCCCCGGTCCGAGCCGATTTTTCCACGTGGCCTCAATTGACAATACAACGGCCTCAAATCGCAATCGAAAGTCGATAGGTTTCCCTAGATTCAATGACAGAAGGCAGCCACGGAGGTTGTCACAGTCAGACAAGGTTGGAACCCATGACAAACACCCTCAAGACCGCTCTCTTCTCCGCCGTCGCCGCCGCCATGCTCGTGACCCTCCCGATGGCAGCCCAGGCAAACCATGTAGCCGAAAAGGCCGTGAAGGGCGCTGTGGCCGGTGCGGTGGTTGCAGAGGTCTCGGGCGGAGACGCCGCGCAGGGCGCGGCTACAGGTGCCGCTGTCGGCGCAGTCGCAGGCGCCGTTGACAAGAAAAATGTCGAGGATCGCGTCGAAGATCGCCAGGACCGGAGAAACTGATCCCAGAAGCGCTGCGCCAGCGCCCGGAGACGTGAAAGGCAAGACCCGGCGAGCAACCGCTCGACCGGGTCGCCATGTGTTCCCGCCACTATTCGACCGCAGAAGCGTGGCTGAGCCGGCCTCAAATGCAGCTGGGAACCGCGCTTTGTGCGGCCCTATAAGCATTTGGCGTCGTTCCGGTCCAGCGCCGGAAGGCGGTGGTGAAGGCTGCCTGGTCCGCATAGTCCAGAAGGAAGGCGATCTCGGCGATGGAGTACTCGTCGCGAAGCCATTCCTTTGCCAGTCCGAGACGGACTCTGTCCAGAATGGCCCGATATGGATCGCCGGATCCGGTCAGTTTGCGGGTCATTGTCCGGCGGCTCACGCCCACGCGGGCAGCGATTTCCTCGGCCGAAGGCAGGCGTCCGGGCAAACTCTCCAGGAGTGCCGCTTCGACCTGTTCGGACAATGGTCGGTCATCCTGCGAATGCGCCTTCAAGAGACCTTCGCCATGCTGGCTCAGATAGGCACGCAATTCCGGATCGGCGGTGGAGATCGGCAACTGGAGTGTGGCAGGTGTCAGCCATAGGCCGGTTTTTTCCTGCTCGACATGCACCGAACACCCGGCAAGGCGTTCCAAGGCAGAATGGTGAGCACGGATATCATGCCGAAAGGTCAGCCCGGCCGGCGTAAACCCGGCCCCGGCAATTCTTCGCAGTCTTGCCACAAGCGCGAAGACGAGAAACTCCCGGTGACGGTAATCCCGATCAAGCGTTCCACTTCGACTCTGCACCGCGAAGAAAGGTTTTCCCTCAAGCTCTTCCAAAACCAACATCGTGTCGGAATCGGCGAGCGCGAGGAAGCGCGACGCGAGCTCCATTGCCTGCTGCAAGGTCTCACAGCTTCGGGCGACATAGGCCGTGAGAGTCACCCCGTCCCGGTATTCCAATCCCGCACGCGCGGCGAAGCAGGGATCGTCCAATGCGTCACAGGCGCGGCGAACGAACTCCGCCTCCTGCCGGATCGTGATCCGTCCCTTGGGATCGTTCATGGTTGCCGAAGAGACGCCGCAGGACCGAAGGATCGGGGCGGCGAATGCGCTGCTCCCCTGGTTCTCAAATTCGGAGACAAGATGCTTCAACCGCAGGATTGTAATGTCAGACATGTCTGCCCCCTGTCCAATTTGCGACCGACGGTCGGGAGTGCCCGGTCTTCCGATGACTCGTTGCCGGGGGTCATATCCATCTCTGCATTTCTGGCCTCAATTGACAACACTACGGCCTCAAATCACAATCGTATGTGGGCGGGTTTCCCTAAATTCAATGACAGAAGGCAGCCACGGAGGTTGCCACTGTCAGAAAAGGTTGGAACCCATGACAAACACCCTCAAGACCGCTCTCTTCTCCGCCGTTGCCACCGCCATGCTCGTGACTCTCCCGATGGCAGCCCAGGCCGAGACCGTATCCGCTGACGGCTCCTTCGAGGTCGCCCAGACCAATGGCATGGATCGCCGCGACGACCGCCAGGATGGCCGCCAGGACAACCGCGGCGACCGGCAGGACTGCCGCGCTGTTGAAGGCGCTGTCGGCGCCGACAAGCGTGACTGCAAGCAGGACAGCCGCAACGGATAACCCTTTCCAACCGACGCCAGAGACCTCTGGCATCTGCTTCAAACCCGGTGGGCTTCGCGCGCGCCGGGTTTGTTGCGCTTCTGTCAGCCATTCCAATGAAGCTGTCGGATGCTCTCAAGCGGGGGCATGGCGGTTCGCTTAGATCTTTCAACAGAAGGCGGCCACGGAGGTCGCCACCGTCAGAAAGGTTGGAACCGATGACAAACACCCTCAAGAACACCGTATTCGCCGCCCTTGCCGCTTCGCTCGCCCTTGCCGCCCCGATGGCCGCCAATGCCGGCGATATCGGTGAGAAGGCCCTCAAGGGCGCTGTGGCCGGCGCCGTGCTGACGGAAATCACCGGCGGCGACGCCAAGGACGGCTTGGCGCTCGGCGCTGCGGCCGGCGCGCTCGGCGGCAAGATCGCCGAAGACCGGGATCGCGATGACAACCGCGACCGCGCACGCGACGCCAAGAAGGGCAACAAGGGCGGCAACAAGCACAAGCGCTGATCCCGCAACAAGACAACCGGAACGGTTCACCCCTTCCAACCGACGCTGGAGAAATCCAGCATCTGCTTCAAACCCGGTGGGCTCCAGGCTCGCCGGGTTTGTTGGTTGGGGCGGAGCAATGCTGGCCCCGGTTCTGTGCCGAGCCGATTTTCCGACTTGGCCCCAATTGACAATATGCCGGCCACAAAACGCAATCGTATGTAGGCGGGATTCCCTAAATTCAATGACAGAAGGCAGCCACGGAGGTTGCCACTGTCAGACAAGGTTGGAACCCATGACAAACACCCTCAAGACCGCTCTCTTCTCCGCCGTTGCCACCGCCATGCTCGTGACCCTCCCGATGGCAGCCCAGGCCAACCACGTCGCCGAAAAGGCCGTCAAGGGCGCTGTGGCCGGGGCGGTGGTTGCGGAAGTTTCGGGCGGAGACGCCGCGCAGGGCGCGGCCACCGGTGCCGCTGTCGGCGCGGCCGCCGGCGCCGTCGACAAGAACAATGTCGAGGATCGCGTCGAAGATCGCCAGGACCGGAGAGACTAATCCCGGACGCAAATCGTCAGCATCCAGCGACGTGAAAAGACAAGACCCGGCAAGCAACCTCTGATCCCGCAACGAGATAACCGGAACGGTTAACCCCTTCCAACCGAAGCCAGGACTGCCTGGCATCTGCTTCAAACCCGGTGAGCCCAGGCTCGCCGGGTTTGTTGCGCTTCTGTCAGGCAATCCAATGAAGCTGTCGGATGCTCTCAAGCGGTGGCATGGCGGTTCGCTTAGATCTTTCCACAGAAGGCGGCCACGGCGGTCGCCACCGTCAGAAAGGTTGGAACCGATGACAAACACCCTCAAGAACACCGTATTCGCCGCCCTTGCCGCTTTGCTCGTCCTGGTCGCCCCGATGGCCGCCAATGCCGGCGACATCGGCGAAAAGGCCCTCAAGGGCGCTGTGGCCGGCGCCGTGCTGACGGAAATCACCGGCGGCGACGCGAAGGACGGCCTGGCCCTCGGCGCAGCGGCCGGTGCACTCGGCGGCAAGATCGCCGAAGACCGGGACCGCGACGATCGCAAGGACGACCGCAAGAAGGGCGGCAACAAGCACAAGCGCTGATCCCGCAACGAGACAACCGGAACGGTTAACCCCTTCCAACCGACGCTGGAGAGATCCGGCATCTGCTTCAAACCCGGTAGGCATCAAGCCTGCCGGGTTTGTTGCGTCAGGGTGGTTCAGGATGACGGAGAGACGCGCAAATGCGGGCCTATGATCCGAACAGTCCGGCCTCTAATCAGATTGTTCGCCCAATGCCAGGGGTATTTCCGTCGTCGGCCGCTCCCTGAAATCGCTGGGCGGCTGTCCGTACCATCTTCGGAATGCCGTGCTGAAGGTACTGGCGTCGCTATATCCGAGAAGATAGGCGATCTCGGTGAGCGGGAGCGTGCTGTTGAGCAGATAGTCCCGGGCCAGAGCCCTTCGCAGGTTGGCGACGACTGTTGCGAAGCTCGTGCCCTCGTCGGTCAGTCGGCGGGCCAGCGTTCGGGCGCTCATCCCAAGCTCAGCCGCAATCGCATCCTGCTGGGCCGTGCCGGCTGCAAGGCGCGCCGTGATCTGCCTTTCAACCAACCGGGCCATGCTGTTCGGCGTTTGCGGCATCTGAGCCAGCGTGTTCTCGCAAATGACCGAAAGCGTCCGCTGCAGGTTGTCGTCGGCCGTCAACAGCGGCAGATCCATATCAGCCTTCTTGAAGGCAATTCTGTTCTCCGAGGCACCAAACAGGACATTGCAGCCAAAGAACCGGTCGAGGGCCTCGGTGCCGGTCAGCCGCTGATGTGCAAACTCAACCTTTGTCGGACGGATTTGCCGATTGGAGTAGTCCCGCAGGGCGAAGACCGTGCCAACGGCTCCAAACTCGGCATATTGCCCGGTCGGAATGCTTGCTGGCACATCGTAGTGCCAGGTCAGCCGGGTGGTTTCCGGGCCTTCTTCCATGGCCGTCTTGCTCGCGTCACCGATCACGCGCTGAAAACGGGTGATGTTTCGAAGATAACCGCCAACGGTAGGGGCCGAAACGCCGACATAGGCGAGCAACCCGGCCTTCCTGACCAGGTCAGGAGATTGCGCCACGCGGAACCCGAGGAGGGTGTCCCCGGTCAAAGCGCTCGCGTTTTCGAACAACATCGCGGTCTTGTCGAAGGGCCAGCGCGCATCAGGGTCTTCCAATTGCGCCCTTGAGACCCCGAACTCCTTTTGGATCTCGCGTTCGGAAAGGCCTGTTTTCTTCAACTCACCGACAATGATCTGTCCCCAGATCGCGCTGTGTTTTGGAATCTCGCGTTTCATTCCTGGTCCGTAGTCTCGGTGTTTGAAGTGTAGCGCCACGTTAAGGCCCGTCTGACCTTCTTTCCAGATGCCAAAGGCAGCGTTCCAACGGCGCAATGCCCGTTTCGTTCAATACCCACAGTGCCTTCCACGCATTAGTCACCAAGGCGGGCGCGCCATCTGTAGCGAGAAATTCGAGGCCTGTACGGCGTGATGAACCGAGCAGTGACACACATCGGCATTGTTGGACAAATTGCTTGTTGTCTGTAGCTCCAAAGTCGTCATTTTCGACGTGTCACTCAAAAGTCCACAATGGGTCGCTGTCACTCGTTGCCGATGCGACCCATTGGGCGAGCGGTCCGTACTCATCGAAGTCCGCTTCGAGTCGTCTTAACTCGATTTGGAGGGTCGAGCGCCGAGCATCCTGCCATCGTTTGGCCTGTAGGCGTGTGGGCCCCCGAAGTGGCCAGGAACGGCACATGGGCCCATCTTGGGCGACGATTCCCGCTATTCCACATAGTGGACTCGTCAAACGTTGATGTGGCGTTGATGTAAAACGCGACATCAAAAACTTGATCGGCCGAAGCCGACTTCAAGTCTTTGATATCGTGTAGGATTTCTGGTTGCGGGGGTAGGATTTGAACCTACGACCTTCAGGTTATGAGGAAGGTGAGTTCTGTACAACCACTTGATATTTCGTGCATGTGGTTCTGTCTCGGCTCCAATTAACGCATCCAATACCCGTTGCCGCACGAAATGTGGTCCAGTGAACTTACACGCATAATGTGTCAGGCAAACCCACCCTTACAGTGGGTTGCTCAGGCGTCGGGACCGGCAGAATCTTCCCTCGTGGCGACCGAAAAAACGGCCCGTTCCAGCCGTTCGGTTGCGGCCGCTGTTGCCGCGTCGCAGCGTTCCTGACCGGGCTTTCGCAGTTGGGGCGAAGCTCTTGGACACTGAAAGTCAATATAGCGGGTCGTCTTGAAAACGGGTCGTTTTGGACTTTGGATTGGATGTAAAAACTATCGCTTGCTGCCTTGCGCTTACATGAGGCGCCCATCTGCCTTTCGACTCTATTGACTTGAACAGTCGGGCTTTCGTAGCATCCTCTGGCAGGATCTGCTCGGCCAGTCCGTTCCTGCGGCGAATGTTCTCCGAACACGCCCCCTATCGGGGGTCGCTCCGCTCCTCACCTGATATCGGGTATTGTGTTGGGTCTCGAGGTAGCGAGTCCCAACACCTCGACTGTATTGACTTACACAGTTAGGCTTTCGTAGCGTTCTCTGGCAGGATCTGCTCGGCCAGTCCGTTCCTGCGGCGAGTGTTCTCCGAACACGCCCCCTATCGGGGGTCGCTCCGCTCCTCACCTGATATCGGGTATTGTGTTGGGTCTCGAGGCAGCGAGTCCCAACATCTTAAAAAGACAAAGCAAGCTTTCTAAAGGCTTGCAGGCGCCGTGGAATGTGATGCTTCCGGTTTTGCTCCAATACACGAAGGACTTCGGTGGGCGATGCCCCGTCTTCTACTTCAGCAAGATGATGACGCTCCAAGCCAGTAGATGAGTCAAATTCGATCGAGCGAGTATCCGTCATACTACGAGCCATCCCAATTCTAAATCTGATTGGGACATGGAGATCGCCGATCTTTCGGCTTACAACATGGAATGAATGATCTTTGAAAACGTGACCACTGTGGCGGACCGAACGGTTTCGGAACTTCATAATATCGTCAGAGTAAAGCCAATATCTGCCTGGCTCCAGCCACAAACCGCCGCTTGCCATAGTCTCAATTTTGTAGCCTCCCATCTTATCGGACAATCCAGTCCTTAGATTGTCCATTACTGCACTCTGAAAATTCGCCGGAAATGAAAAATGGATCGAGTCAACGTTCGCATAACACAATTCTACATCCGGAGCGATTGTCAGAATTTTCTCCATCATCTTAAGAAGAATAGTTCTGCCACGCGCAACAATACGTTGATTGAACATGAAGCAGGCACGCCTACTGGTAGCATCAGGGGTTTCACACCGAACTCCTCCTTCCGTTTCAGTAACGGTGAACGCCTTTCTCCCCTGTAACCACGCCGCTGACAGGCCAGCCGGATCATCTGCATCAGCAGAAATTCCAAAATGGCTTTGAAGAAAGTCCTCGGCCAAAGCGTGTGTTTCAAACATTCGGTCCATTCGGTCAGGGCGATGTGTGCACGAAGCCAAAAGCGTCGACAGGAACTTTTCTCGATCTGCGAGCGCCTTATTGTTGTTAGAATCGAAATGAGCACGACGCGCAAATGACCGTCGCGCTTCACGTGCGAGCGGGTGTGAAATAAACTGATCCGAAACGACCGCATCGACGACGAATATCCTGTCAAAATGACGATGGTAGAATGCTATCTCGAACTCGTTGAGGTCTACAGAGAGGCCCTTCGTTAGCGCAGCTCGCAAATGGCGACCAGCAAAGAACGCTCGAAACGGGTTGAATTTCGTAATGAAGTCTGATTTCGGCCCTTCAAGCGTACAGCGGTAGAGACCCATGGGTAAGTGTTCGCCCGCCACGACTTCCCGGTCGTATTTCACATGACGAATCTTCGATGGTTTTGGAAACTCCTGCTGCATGCATGACGGGTACATTGCGTTGAAGTCGAGCGCTAAAACACGTCGATCGGGCCGATTTTCCTCCAAGATATAACAATCTTGGACCGGCAAATGCCAAGCGGTATAAAAACGAGCGTCCATATCAGTCTTCAAACGTACTGTATTGCAGACGGAATTCCACTTTTGATCACAGTAGGCCGCTGGCGTCACGAAATGACGACCATACCTTTTTTCGATTGCCTTTGCTGCTTCGAAGTTTTTATCTACGCTCCCCGTGTATCTATGTCGGGGGAGCCAAGGATGAAGCAGTTCCAGAGCAAGCGGTGGCTTGATGCCTGGGTTAGCCAAAGCAATCAGATCTGCCTCTATACACGTCAGCGTCACGTATAACTTCCTGGGAAAGTCAGCGTAAGATTCGATGGGCCACCGTCCTCGGGCGTCTTTCAGAGACACGCGATCCGCTGCAAGCACGATTGCACCAACAGGATTCTCTCGCCTGCGTTTTAACAGTCGCCGCGCAGTGCTATCTGGGGTAATCTTAGTCGGCGAGTGAAAGCGGAACGTGTTAGCCAATTAGCCTTGCCTTTCTTTTCCGCGGGTCCGCATTAACTCAATTTCGCAATAGATCAGGGCAAGCTCGTTTGTTGCAGCTTTGCAATCTATAGAAACTCCGCTTGACAGTTCTTGATTCATCAACCGCTTTAAGGTGTGCCGCACAGAGTAGGGGAAATAAAACGTCAGCGGCCGCAAAGATCTCAACCTCCAGTTTTGAATCTTCCTTCCGGTGACAAGCTGAGTAGTATCGAAGCCTTGTCTTTCTGCTGCACGCGCAGCCTCGTATCGAATATGCATTTCACGGAGTTCGACGGAAGACTGCACTTGGCATTCGCGGTTTGAAAAATGAAGTCGTAGAAGAGAAAGAATGTTTCGCATTCGAGATTTGTCAAGCTTCGGGCAATCGTTCGTGTTAGCTTCGTCGTTTGCCAGATCATGCAGACCGCGTCGAACAATGCCAGCCCGATCATATGCCGTAATATTTTGAGTGGAAGCTGCAAGATGAAGGGTCCGTTGCATCTTCCTCCTGTAATAGCTGTTTGACAGCGAATGCTCTCCTGCCATGTAGCTGAAAAGTAATGCTCGAATGCCATGGGGAAATACTGCCGTGATCGCGTCGGAATACGAGAGGCGTTCAAAACCCGCATATCTGGCCACAGCGTAACGCCGCACCGCAGACATAGTCGCGGTGAGGAAGGCTTTTTCGATTTCCTTCTGTGTGTCCATTTGCCCGAGAGACTTCTCTGCGCGATGGAGCATCCAGCGCCACTGTTCAGGGTTCACTCCCCGCGAATGGATTTTTCGAGACGAAATAGTTTGATTTGAAAACAGGCGGATATCACCCAGGCCGTCGAGATCGGCCTCCAGTGCATACTGCTCTGCTTCCAGTTGGTTCGCGCGGTCGATCTCGCCGATATCGACGTAACCGTCCAGATCACCCACCCAAACCATGTCGTCCGCATCATAACTCATCAGTTGTACTGCTTTCCCTGTCAGATGCTGCGCCTACCTCGCCAAAGGAAAGCATAGCTACAAACGGAAATTGGCAGAACTCGCTGGAGGTGCAAGTATTTTTGCGCAGCGTCATAACAGGGGCTGCAGCGCCGACAGGGGGTTTCGGGTCCAGATGCCAACGCGTGTAACCGCTCATTGTCGATCTCATGCTCGCGGGCCTTGTCGGTGTTTCATGGAAGTGCGAGGGGCAAAAGGTTCGCCGAACTCATTCAAAACGGTATTTCGTCATCATTAAGTGGATCTGGGACCTCGTTGCGGTGAAGCTGCGTTGCCACAACATGTCCTTGTAACACTTCAATAAGCAGATCGTACTCAAAGACGCTGCCGAAGCCCATGTGAATGTACTTCAGTTGCTTTCCTTTCGGAATCCGAAGGGGGCCGGAGTACCAATGGGCCAACACTCTATCGGAAGCACTGGGAAAAACTGTCGAAAGTGAAGCTTTGGAGCCG
The DNA here is from genome assembly GCA_947497945.1 of uncultured Tropicimonas sp. Classification (GTDB taxonomy): domain Bacteria; phylum Pseudomonadota; class Alphaproteobacteria; order Rhodobacterales; family Rhodobacteraceae; genus Tropicimonas. The sequence continues at coordinate 287,167 of CANMIP010000003.1, forward strand.
TTTTCGAGCGTTCCTTCCAAGCCGATCAAGTATAGCTTACCGCCAGCAACCTCCCAATGGCCCATGTAGCCACGCCACAAAGCTGAGAGGTTTGCTCGAAAGTGAATTTTAGCGCCGCTTTCAACCAAGTATTCACGGAGAGGCTCAGTGTACATTAACATTTTTTCCGCCTTGTAGGTTAATCTCTCCGGAAACTGTGCAGTCAAAGGTCCCCTCCAAATCGTCGACAAACATGTGGATAGCATTAGGTGGCGATAACCTAACCAAGGTGCATGCCGTGTCGCCCGTATGGACTACCATGCTCATCAGAGAGTCATAATGCCCGTCATGAAGTTCTCGTTGGCGTCGCGTAGCTGCCCTTTTTTCTTTCAATACCGGTGCATTATGCCGCTGACAACAGTGGGCTCGAAGCAACCTCGGGGCAGAGCATAGGAATGGGGGCTGTGACCGTCGTGTGAATGACTGGACCTGTCACGCTTTTGTGCCGCTCCGGGTTCTCATTTACGCGGCCTGAGCTTCGAAGGCCAAGGGGCTTTTCCA